>DEUB01000029.1 GCA_002362385.1 Lachnospiraceae bacterium UBA3273 | reverse complement strand
CCTGCGCATGGGAAAATGCAGCATTAAGGAAGCCTTTGTGCGCATTGAAAACGGGGAGGCATTTGTCTACGGCATGAATATCAGCCCCTATGAAAAGGGTAATATATTTAATAAAGACCCTCTCCGTATTAAAAAGCTTCTGCTCCACAAATCCGAGATCAACAAGCTTGCGGGGAAAATGGCGGAAAAAGGTTTTACCCTCGTGCCTTTGCAGGTCTATTTTAAAGAGGGCAGGGCAAAAGTGGAGATAGGCCTTGCAAGGGGCAAGAAGCTCTATGATAAAAGGGAAGATATTGCCAAAAAAGATATGCGCAGAGAACATGAGAGGGAATTTAAGATCAAAAACTTGTGATGCAGTAAGCTGCCGGCCGTATTTTGGGGCAATAGGAGTAGCCTAAACTCCGGCAGCTTATGAATGGCATGGCTGTAGCTATATTATACCTACGGTTCAATCTCTTCCGATTTATTCCGGCTTTGAAAAACCGGGAGGCATCCCTTGATTTTCCTCTTTAATTAGGGTAGAATAAGCTAAGATAAAAGCCTGATGCCGGACAGTGCATTACGCTTTATCATATACAATTGAATATGGGGTAGTAAAGGTTTCGACAGGGGTCTTGCAGCTGGAGAAGCTATCCGTAGCAAAACGTCAAATTGCAAAACTAAAAATAAACGCTGAAGATAATTTAGCATACGCTGCCTAATGGCAGCTGTCTGACTTAAGGCACCTACACTTTAAGAACCAGGCATCGACTATGTAGGAAACGACATAACTTAAGCTTTGCGGTTATGGGCGTATGATGAAGCTACCAAAATCAGAAGGGTGTTAGTTCCCGTCTGAGGGAGGGAATGTCAAATAACTGACTATGATAGTAGAAGTACAGGGAATGGGCTTTTGGACACGGGTTCGACTCCCGTCTACTCCACTCAAATCAAAACGGTCGAACACCGTTTAAATCCGCAGTATTGCGGTATTCAAGAGTATGTTTGGCATCGTACTCGATACATCGGGGTATGATGCCGGAAAGAATGCTCCTGATTGATAAGGACAGCAAAGGAAAAGCTTGTTTTTAGAGGCATTTAAGGCGTTAGGCGTTGTATAGTACCGAGGCCTTTTTTGAATTCATTTGCTGTAAATTCACGTGTTAATTTCATTGCTATTTATCTGCGGATTACATATAATAAATGTAAAGGAGATGATGACTATGCCAAATATTAAACCAATATCAGATTTGAGAAATTATACAGAAGTATTAAAAGAAGTAAGAACAAACCAACCGGTGTATCTGACTCGGAATGGTCGGGGGGCATACGCTATTGTGGATGTTGATGAGTTGGATCGATTAAAAGCGACGATTCAGCTTTTGACAAAACTGGAAGAAGGAGAGCGGTCTGCTAGAGAAAAGGGCTGGCTAACAGCGGATGAAGTAGAGGCTGCGTTGGGATTGTGATATGCCGAAGCTGATTTATACACCAAAAGCGCTGGATGATCTACAGGGGATAAAAGCTTATGCTGCCAAGCAGTTTGGTAAAGACAGGGCAAAAGCTTGTGTCAAGGAGATTACATCAACGGCCAAACAGTTAGAGCTGTTTCCGGGAGAAGGTTCCCGCTTAGAGAAGTTGATAGAATATCCTACGAATTACCAATATTTGGTTGTAAAGCCTAATTATGTTTTTTACAGGGTCGAAGGGGATGCTGTAAGGGTTATCCGTATTTTGAATGAAAAGCAGGATTTTTTACAGATATTATTCGGAATTAGCAGTATATCTGAAGAAGGAGAAGATTACTGGCAAAGCTGAAGGAAAGTGGGTTCAGTACATTTGGAGGCGACAAGGAGAAAGCACTTGGATATCTTGAGGAACAGATGAAAAAGGTATTTATATATGAAGAAGAAGCAATCCGAGGCTGATGCCCTTTGACGATATTGACACCGGTAATATGCATACGGTGGAGAAATTTATCGGTCAGTGCAGGAGGGATATGTGCTTGACATATTTGTCGATAAGATATATGCTTATAAAGGAAAAATCGTTATTACTTTTTGCTTTAATACTTAGTCGATAATCCGCTTGTAGCGAAAATGAAGGAAAGCATTCGCAGGGGCAGTCTGTCCGGTCCTCAATACCGGAGAAATATAAATGCCTTTTTTTGGAGGATAAGAAAAATGGATGTTTTGGTAGTTGTGGATATGCAGAATGATTTTATCGACGGGTCATTAGGAACTGAAGAAGCAAAAGCCATTGTTCCCAGGGTGGCAGAAAAGATAAAGGCATTTAAAGGCTTGGTCCTCGCTACCAGGGATACCCATGATAAGGATTATCTGACTACCCAGGAAGGCAGAAAGCTTCCTGTAGAGCATTGCATAAAGGGTACCGGCGGCTGGGAGATCAGAAAAGAAATTGCAGAGCTGATAAAGGAAGAGCCGATTGACAAGTCTGCATTCGGCAGCAGGGTATTGGCGGAAAGACTGCTTGCGCTCGATGGAAAAGAAACGGTTGAAAGCATTACCCTCATAGGATTGTGCACGGATATCTGTGTGATCTCCAATGCACTGCTTTTAAAGGCTTTCCTTCCGGAGGTTCCCGTTATCGTAGATGCTTCCTGTTGCGCAGGCGTTACAAAAGAAAGCCATGTACAGGCTTTAGAGGCAATGAAAATGTGTCAGATACAGATCAACTAAGATGGTATAGAGAGGCTTTTCAAGGTATATGAACGAGGTTCTGGCTAAGATCATAGAAGATGATTCCCCTAAAAGTAAAGAAGAAAGAAAAGAGCAGGCGGTAAAGCTTCTTATATCGTTTTGTAAGGAGTTGGGAATGTCCGGCACCGATACAGCCAGAATGTTACAGAGAAAGTTTTATTTAAAAAGCCGGAATGTTAACGAGTACATGAAAAAGTATTGGAAGGAATTATAAAACCGGATAAAAACGCTGTCCCATTTATATATGAGACAGCGTTGCTTTTATTTTTGCTATAAAAAAGGTAAAAATTACTTATTGCAGTCACAATTGTTTCTGTTTCCGTCAAATTCCGGATTGTACTGGTAAAAGTTAACGGGATCAAGTTTTTCCTGAACCATCCGGAGCGCTTCGCCGAAACGCTGGAAGTGAACGATCTCCCTTGCGCGCAGGAAACGGATAGGAGCGCACACATCGGGATCCTTTACCAGACGAAGGATGTTATCGTAAGTTGTACGGGCTTTCTGTTCGGCAGCCAGATCCTCGAACAGATCGGTCAGCACGTCTCCCTTGGACTGGAACTGGCAGCTGTTGAAAGGAATTCCGCCTGCAGCCTGGGGCCAGAGGGCAAGGGTATGGTCTACATAGTAAGGGGCAAAGCCCTGTTTTTCAATTTCCTCCACGCTCAAATTTTTTGTCAGCTGGTAAACAATGGCGCCAATCATTTCAAAATGAGCCAGTTCCTCCGTACCGATATCGGTAAGCAGGCCGGCAACTTCACGGTAGGGGATGGTATAGCGCTGGGACAGATAACGCATGGAAGCGCTCAGTTCTCCGTCGGGACCTCCGTACTGGGTAATGATGATCTTGGCTATTTCTGCATTCGGCGTTTTGATATCGATGGGAAACTGCAGTCTTTTTTCATAATTCCACATTAATTACAACCTCCTTCCCAGGGGAGGGGCATTCTTGCCCATCTCCAGTCGTTGCAGTCGGAATAACAAGCGTCATAAATGCTTAAGGGGCCGTATAACGATGCATATTCCTGTCTCAGCCTGCATAATATGGTTATATACTGTTTGATATAGGCTACGGCGTCGGAATCATCGGGATGGGTGTCCAGATATTCGTTAAGATCCACGACGGCGAAATCGACCATTGAAATTTCTTTCAATAAATTATTTCTATTCATGTCTGCATTGTATTGTGCAGACATAGGCTGACGGTACATCATTGGCAGGGCCTCCTTCCGGTAAATGGTTTATTTAATTCAGGGAAGATCGTTCCGATCATAAATGCTTCTTCCAGATTTTCGTAAACGTTTTCCATGTGCTGCCAGGGAACATATGCCATGGCAATGGGAAATTCTTTACTACATTCCAAAAAACGATAATCGTTCATATTCGTCCTTTCTAAAGCTTCTTTTTTGTTAATATATGTAAAAAAAGAAAAAAGTTGAAAAATCAATAACAATTTGCACAAAATTTGCGAGTGATTTCTTGCATATTTTATATGGATGTGATAAACTTCTTCTATGTGAATATATAATATTTAAAAGATTTGACTTTTTGGATACATATTATGTAAAGTCTGCATAATCTTATTTACAAAGTTTGAGAGACTTATTATAATGTAAATAGAAGTTGAATCTTAATTAAGTATAGTTATATATAATATAGGCATAGGGAGTGGATTACTGATGAAATGTTTAATCTGTGGCGGCGAAGCTGCTGGTGAAGTATGTAACCAGTGTATAAGACTTGAGAAAGTTTTATTTCAAAAGGAATGGGGATTTAAAGCTGGTTTAATTGGTAAAAGTGAGGATCTGAGGGTGGCAGTTTCCAATCTGCGTATCAGCGGCAGGATGCCCATGTCCAACAATCCTAAGGGATTAAATACCAGGATCGATAATGTATCCCATTATCTGTTAAATGTTAAGAGTGTGGAAGAGACTACGTTTTCCGGCAAGAAAGCGGCAATGGTTACCATTGAAAATCCGGAGACCAAATTTATAAGATATCTGTATCTTCCCAATCTGGATGATATGGCCGGGTTTACTGCGGCTGTCAATGATGCAAAGACCAAGGCGGCATCTTTAACCGAGAGGATCCGTCAGCAGAAGGGACTTGCACCGGCTCAGACAGGTATGCCTTCAACCGCTTCGGCAGGAGCGGCGGCATCCGTAACAATGGCTCCGAGACCTGTTACGGCAGCATCTGCTGCGGCAGCGCCCCGCAAGGAGGAAGAAAACTTCGATACGGTTGCATTGTCGGGCATGGCAGACGATCTGTCAGAATTCGAGACAAAGATCAAGAAACTGAAAGTTTTGCGCGACAACGGTATTTTAAGTGAAGAAGAATATATAGCAGAAAAGAAGAAACTGGTTAGTATTTTCTAATATGGTGGAGATAAGAGCTACCAGGCATTGTTGCCTGGTAGTTTTGCTGTGCGTATATAAAGAAGGATTGGTTTATGACACTATATGAAGGAACAGCCGGAAAGGATTATGAGATTTCCGGCATTTATGTGGAAAACAATATTACAAGACGCTTAGAGGCTCTGGGACTGAACGATAAAACCGTTATCCATATGATGACCAAAAAGAAACACGGAGCTATGATCATAAAGGTGCGGGGGACCAGGCTTGCTTTGGGAAAGCATATTGCGAAGGCCATAGAAGTAAAGGAGTGTAAGGCATGAGCGAAAAGGAGATCCGTGCCGCTTTTGTGGGAAATCCCAACTGCGGAAAAACGACTTTATTTAATGCCATTACCGGGAGCAAATTAAAGGTTGCCAACTGGCCCGGCGTAACGGTGGAAAAAATCAGCGGGGAAGCTGTATATAAGGATTATCATCTTACCATTGTGGATACGCCCGGCATCTATGCGCTGACCTGCTATACCATAGAGGAAAAGGTTACCAGAAAGTGCATTATGGATGATGATATCGATGTGATCATCAATGTGGTGGATGCATCCAATCTGGAACGGAACCTGTATCTGACCCTGCAGCTTTTAGAGCTTGGAAAGCCGGTTGTCCTGGCGTTGAATATGATGGATATTGTAAAGGACAGGGGAATGGAGATTGATCTGCACAGGCTGCCGGAGCTTTTGGGGGACATTCCCGTAGTGCCCGTATCAGCGGCAAAAAATGAAGGACTGGACATACTGCTTCATGCGGCGGTCCACCATCATTTGGAAGGCCCCACAGGGAATGTGATGAATTATTCCGAAGAAATTGAAGAAAAGATCGAAAAGCTTGAAGTCATTATGGAGGCCAGATATCCCGAGCATTCCAGCAGAAGATGGCATGCCATTAAGCTGCTGGAATGGGATGAGGACGTGAGGGAGGACCACCCGGTCAATATCCTGAATGTGGCGGATAAGAATTATGAGAAAGAAATTATCAGGCAGAAGTACAAATATATAGATGAGATCGTGGATGAGGTTTTGTTCCATAAACAGGAAAAGGCCGCCATGACGGACAGGGTGGACCGGATACTGACTCATCCCTTCTGGGGAGTCCCTATCTTTTTGTGCATTATTGCCTTTGTATTTATTCTGACCTTTGCGGTAGGAGACAGCTTAAAGGCCGTATTTGAAGTGATTTTGGATGACTTTTCCGCTCTGGTACATAATACTCTTGCGGCAGTCCATACTGCGGACTGGATGATTTCCTTAGTCTGCGACGGGATCATTGCGGGAGTAGGCGGCATTTTGACTTTCATTCCCAATATTTTTATCCTGTTTCTGGCCCTTGCTATTCTGGAGGACAGCGGTTATATGGCCAGGGTTGCCTATGTCATGGACGGTATCATGGGTAAGGCGGGATTGTCCGGCAAGGCGTTTTTACCTATGATCCTCGGCTTTGGCTGTACCGTTCCGGCGATTATGGCTACAAGGGCTTTGGAAACGGAAAAGGACAGGCGTAAGACTATGTTTGTAACGCCTTTTATGTCCTGCTCGGCAAGGCTTCCCATATACGTGCTGTTTGCAGATATTTTCTTTGGCAAGGCGGCGCCTGTGGCATGTTTTTCCATGTATGTGATCGGACTGGCTGTGGCAATTTTGATCGCCAGGATCATTAATCTTTTTGATAAAGGCACAAACAATGAATCCCTTTTGATAGAACTGCCGGAGTACAAGAAGCCCAATGCCAAGACCATCAGGATCTATGTGTGGAATAAGATTTCCGATTATCTGACAAAGGCGGGAACAACTATCTTTATTGCCTCCATCATTATCTGGTTCGTATTGAATTTCGGCATGGGCGGCATGGTGGAGAATCCAGCGGACAGCTTCGGAGCCATGATAGGACGCTTTATGGTACCCGTTCTGAAGCCGGCGGGACTGGGTATGTGGCAGATCGGCGTGGCGCTGATCTCGGGGATTTCCGCAAAGGAAGTGGTGGTTTCCAGCTTTGCGGTATTATTTGGCATTACCAATGCCAATTCGCCGGAGGGAATGTCTTTGATCCTTTCCAATATCAGAAGCAGCATTCCCGGCTTTGGCCCGTTGAATGCCTTTTGCCTGATGCTGTTCTGTTTGTTATATGTGCCCTGTGCGGCTACCATCGGAACCATAAAAAAGGAGAGCGGTTCCTTAAAATTTACCATGAAAATGGTAATATTTCAGCTGCTTTTGGCCTATGCGGTTTCTGTATTGGTATTTCAGATCGGCTCCCTTTTTTTGTGACGTCTGATTGAGGAATGGACAAAGCGGCACGGATTTTGCGGCGTCTTTTGCTGAAGGCGGGGCTGTTGACTTTATCTGTTAAATATGTCAAAATATTAACGAACATAACAGGATAACATGAAATCAGTTTATATTAAGAGTTTATTAAGAATCAGGGAGGAATCCTATGAGAGGTATCGATACCGAAGTCCGGAAATCCAGAAAAAGAATTTTTAAGGAAATTGCCAATCTGGCATACAATTCCACCAATCTGACAGACGATATGGAAGCCCTTCCTTATCAGATCGTGGATTCCGTGGATCCGGACAGCAGAGATGATATTTACAGGGAGAGAGCCATTGTCAGGGAGCGTGTAAGGCTTGCCATGGGAATGTCCCTTCGTCCCGAGGATGCGCCTGTACATGTATCGGCAGGCGTGGAAGAGAGCAATATTGCAGAAAAGTATTATGAACCGCCTCTTATGCAGGTCATTCCTTCCGCATGTAATAAATGTCCCGAAAATGATTACCGGGTAACGGACCGCTGCATGGGCTGTACGGCGCATCCCTGTCAGGAGGTCTGTCCGAGAGGGGCTATCAGTATGGTAAACGGACATTCCCATATTGACCCCGAAAAATGTATCCGGTGCGGTAAATGTAAGGCAATCTGTCCTTATGACGCCATTTCCCATCAGGTGCGCCCCTGTGCGGCGGCCTGCGGCGTAAATGCCATCAAAAATGATAAGTACGGCAGGGCGTGTATCGACAACGATCTGTGCGTATCCTGCGGACAGTGTATGGTAAACTGTCCTTTTGGGGCCATTGCGGATAAATCCCAGATTTTCCAGCTGATCAGGGCGATCCAGTCCGGCAGGAAGATCATTGCGCAGGTCGCGCCGGCCTTTGTAGGACAATTTGGTGCGGGGGTAACGCCAGCCAAATTTAAGGCGGCGTTAAAACAGTTAGGCTTTGCCGATGTCTATGAGACGGCTAGCGGTGCGGATATGGGAGCCATGGCGGAAGCAAATCATTATGTGGAGAAGGTTACCACGGGAGAACTTCCTTTTCTGCTTACAAGCTGCTGTCCTTCCTGGTCCATGCTGGCCAAGAAATTTTTCCCTGAGACCATTGGCAGCATTTCCAATGAATTGACGCCTATGGTCGCTACGGCAAGAGTCATAAAGAAAGAGCATCCCGATGCGGAGATCGTCTTTATCGGGCCCTGCGCGTCCAAAAAGCTGGAGGCGTCCCGCAGGACCGTCCGTTCCGATGTGGATTTCGTCATTACCTTTGAAGAGCTTACAGGTATGTTTGAGGCAAAGGGCATTGTGCCCGAAGAGATAGAAACCGATGAAGAATTAGAAGGCGCTACCGGAGCGGGAAGAGGCTACGGCGTGGCAGGCGGCGTTGCCAGCGCCATTGAAGAGGTCATCAGGGAATATTATCCCGACGTTGACGTCAATATCGAACATGCGGAGAGTTTGACGGAATGCAAGAAGATGCTGATGCTTGCCAAGGTCGGTAAGAAAAACGGCTGTCTGATCGAAGGAATGGCATGTCCCGGCGGCTGTGTTGCAGGAGCGGGCACCAATATTGCCATACCCCAGGCTGCAAAGGCAGTCAATACCTTTAAAGCGGAATCCGATGTTAAAATACCGTCAATGGATTCCATGAAACAGGAGGAAATAGAGTGAGTAAAGTAAGAACCCGTTTTGCACCCAGCCCTACGGGCAGGATGCATGTAGGGAATTTAAGGACAGCCCTTTACGCTTATCTGATCGCAAAGCATGAGGGCGGGGATTTTATTCTCAGAATAGAGGATACGGACCAGGTCAGGGAAGTGGAAGGTGCGGTGGACATCATTAACCGTACCCTCAAAGCCACAGGCCTGATTCATGATGAAGGGCCCGACAAGGACAAAGGCGCAGGTCCTTACGTGCAGAGTGAAAGACAGGCGCAGGGGCTGTATCTTCAATACGCTAAAAAGCTCATTGAGCGTGGAGAGGCTTATTACTGCTTCTGCGATGAGGAGCGTTTAAAAGAGTGTCAGCAGGTCATTGAGCTGGAGAACGGCGAAAAGAAGGAAATCAATGTTTATGACAAGCATTGTCTGTCTTTATCCAAAGAAGAGGTAGAGGCAAAGCTTGCGGCAGGAGTGCCTTACGTGATCCGTCAGAATAATCCCCGTGAAGGGACAACCACCTTCCATGATGAGATTTATGGGGATATTACCGTGGGGAACGACGAACTGGACGATATGATCCTCATTAAATCCGACGGTTTTCCTACCTACAATTTTGCAAATGTGGTGGATGACCACCTTATGGGAATTACCCATGTGGTAAGAGGAAATGAATATTTATCCTCATCTCCCAAATATAACCGTTTATATGAGGCTTTCGGCTGGGAAGTGCCCGTCTATGTGCACTGCCCCCTGATTACCGATGAAGAGCATCACAAATTATCCAAAAGAAGCGGACACTCCTCTTATGAGGATTTGATAGACCAGGGCTTTATTACCGAGGCGGTCGTTAATTTTGTGGCGCTGCTTGGCTGGAGTCCTTCGGATAACCGGGAAATCTTTTCTTTAAAAGAACTCATAGAGGTATTCGATTACCATCATATGTCCAAATCTCCGGCTGTGTTTGATTTCGGAAAGCTGAAATGGATGAACGGGGAATATATTAAGGCGATGGATTTTGACGCCTTTTATGAAAGGGCGCTGCCTTATCTGAAGGAAGCCATTCATAAGGATTTGGATTTGAAAAAGATTGGGGAAATGGTTAAGACAAGGATTGAAGTGTTCCCGGATATTCCGGGTCTTGTGGATTTCTTTGAAAAACTGCCGGAATATGATACGGCTATGTATACCCACAAGAAAATGAAGACCAACAGCGAAACCTCCCTTGCTGTCTTAAAAGAGGTACTGCCTCTTCTTTCGAAGCAGGAGGATTACTCTAACGACGCCCTTTATCAGATGCTTTGTGAGTTTGTATCGGAAAAGGGGTATAAAAACGGATATGTGCTCTGGCCGATCCGTACTGCGGTTTCCGGCAGGCAGATGACACCTGCGGGAGCAACGGAGATTATGGAGATCCTCGGAAAAGAGGAATCTTTAAAAAGAATACAAAAAGGAATCGAACTGCTGGAAAATGCCTAAGAAGGACAGCATTTCCCGCCCGGATCCCGGGCAGGGCAGAGCGATTCGTCACGGAGCCGGTCCCATGCTTGTCTTAGCGGGGCCGGGTTCCGGCAAAACCCATGTCATCACACATCGTATACGGTATCTCATTTCAGAGTGCCGGATCCCACCCAATGAAATTTTAGTCATAACCTTTACAAAAGCCGCCGCACTGGAAATGCAGGCAAGGGCAAATCATCTGATCAGACAGAGTTCTTATGTGCAGTTTGGCACCTTTCATTCAGTTTTTTACCAGATTCTGAAAAGAACACAAACCCACCGTAAATTTACACTGGTTTCCGACAGGGAGAGAACGAAGTTTATAAAAGAAGTGCTGGAAAGCGTTGCGGGCAAAGGAGAAAATCCGGAGATGCAGGCGGACCGGTACATCAAAGCAATCAGTCAAATGAAAAACAGACTGCCGGGAAAAGAAAACAGGGATATTGGCAATGATTCAAAGACAGAGGAAATAAAAGCTTTGAAAAAAGTCCTGTGCATTTATGATGAATGGCTTAAGGAAACGCAGAAGCTGGACTTTGACGATATGCTCAGGCTGTGCTATTTTTATCTGCGGGATAATCTAAAGGAGAGGGAAAAGTGGCAGAAACGGTTTTCTTATATTCTCATTGATGAATTTCAGGACATTAATCCCCTGCAATATGAAACGGTCAAGCTATTGTCGGGAAACCGGAATCTTTTTGCGGTAGGGGATGATGACCAGGCAATTTACGGATTCCGGGGAGCGGATCCCTTTATGATGAAGCGGTTTGAACAGGAATTTGGGGCAGAGGTTGTCAGGCTGAACGTCAATTACCGCTGCAGCGGCAAAATTACAGAGGCGGCAGGCCGGTTTATCGGCCATAACAGGAACCGTTTTCCAAAGGAGATCATCCCTTTCAAGGAGGCAGGGGAGGAAATCTGTATCATGGAATTCCCTGATGAGCAGGCGGAGCTTGAATTTTTAAAAGAAAGTTTGGAGAACTATAAAAGGGGACATCCTGGCAAAACCCAGGCGGTGCTTGCAAGGACAAACGGGATGCTGGAAAGCTATAGAAAGCTGTCAGGAAAAAAGATAAATCCTTTGTGGGAGGATGTGGCGGCATATCTGGCTTTTATTAACTGCGGCAGAAAACGGGAGGATTTTTTGAAGATCATGAATAAGCCTGTGCGTTATATCAGCAGGAATGTGCTCATAGAGCCGGTAATAGATTTTAAAAGGATCATAAACAGGCTGGAACAAAAACCATGGATACAAAAAAGAGCGGGGGAACTGGAAAAACAGGTAAACTTTGCCGAAGGGCTGGATCTTAAGGGACAGCTGTACTATATCTGGAAAGCATTGGGCTACGGACAATATGCAAAAGAATGCTGCGGCAGCTATCCGGAAAAGATAAAGGAAAATGCAGCATGGTTTGCAGACCTGCTGGGGGCTGCAGAAGGATGCAGGGATTTTTCCGACCTGCAGGAAGTCATGAAAAAAAGGGGGCAGGAAAGAAAATCCGGGAAGGAAGTCGAAGAACAGGAGGAAAAAGAAGGGAAAAAACAGGAGGAAAAAGAAGGGAAAAAACAGGAGGAAAGAAAGGGTGAACAGGAAGGGAGCGTACATATGCTGACCTACCATGGCGCGAAGGGACTGGAATTTGACCGGGTCTACCTGCCGGATTTAAATTACGGAAAGGTGCCTCACGGAAGAATGCTGACAAAGGAAGAACTGGAGGAGGAGAGACGGATGTTCTATGTGGCCATGACAAGAGCAAAGGAGAGCCTTGTGCTGCTTTACGTAAAAAACCAGACGCGCTCTCCCTTTCTGACAGAAATATAAACAAACAGGACAAAAAGGATCATTCTTCGGCATTATCTGTATCGATCAGCTCATCAAACTCACAGCTGTCCAGATATTCGTCAAATGCCTCCTCCACTTTTTCAAACTCTGCGTCATCTTCAATGTAGGAAAGGACCGGCTCTTTGTCAGGATCCGACAGATCCTCTTTATAGCCGTAAAACCATACGTTTCCATCGTTGTTTTCCCCGTTTTCGTCTAAAGGCATCAAGGCGATATAATCTTTGGACTCTACGGTAAAAATGGTAACAACGGCACAGGTAACGCTTTTTCCGCCGTCCAGTTCCAACGTAACAGTCATTTCTTCTCCCTGAATTTCTTCAAATTCATTTTCTTTTTTCATTCATTTCTTCAGGATATTATGGTATAAATCCTTTCTCCTTTCATAAAATAGGGGCATATCAGGCATTCGTAAGGGCATACGGTATAAAAACTGATACAGCCGCAATTTAAGAAATTATAACATGTCCGCAAAAAAAAGTATATGCAAAAATGGGAAGAGCGGCCCGGGGAGGATAAAGAAAGCTTTAATGCCGGAAAGCGGCAAAAATAAGCAGAAAGTGTCAGATAAATTGTTGACAATATA
This sequence comes from Lachnospiraceae bacterium UBA3273, assembly GCA_002362385.1. Classification (GTDB taxonomy): domain Bacteria; phylum Bacillota; class Clostridia; order Lachnospirales; family Lachnospiraceae; genus UBA2882. The sequence goes on along the minus strand of DEUB01000029.1, from coordinate 287,525 downwards.
GGAAATTGTTCCTAAAATATAAAGAAAAGGGCTTGTCCTGAGGGGAAGGGGAGCGATAAATATGCAGTTAACATTTGAAGAGAGCATGGAAAGGGCAAAGGATATTTTATCATCAGCCGACAGGATCGTTGCTTTGCTGGGAGTCGGAGTTGTTATGGAGTGCGGGGCATTAAACTATCTGAACAATGAGGTAATTTACAGGGTTGAAGATACATATCACAGGAGTCCGGATGAAATTATGTCAACCGGTTTTTACAGCGCCAGGACGGAGAAGTTTTTCCAGTATTACAAGGAGGAGTATCTGGCGGATAAATGCAGGCCCAATGAAACCTTTCAGGCGCTGAAGTTTTTGGATGACCAGGGAAGGCTTGCGGCATGTATTACCAAAAATACCCACGGACTGGAAAAGGAGATAGGGATCAAAAAGGTAATTGAATTATACGGAAGCAGGAATGTAAACTGGTGTACCAAATGCAGAAAGCGGTTTCCCATGGAATATATTCTGAAGGCAAAAGGCGTTCCGGTCTGCGATGAATGCCAGAGCCCTATCCGCCCGGGAATCCGCCTGTACGGCGAGATGATCCGGAATGATGTAATGACTGAGGCGGCCAATGCCTGTCAGGAAGCGGATGCCCTGATCGTTCTGGGAACGAATTTTTATGATTCCATGGTTCGTTTCGCTATAAATCATTACAGGGGAGATAAGCTGATCCTGGTCAGCAAACACGAGCATTTCAGGGATAAGAGCGCTGATATTGTGATTCATGAGGAAGTAAGGGATATTCTTCCCAAGCTGGTACTTTCTTAACCATAAAGATTGTGTTATACTGTTATTAAGCATAAGATGATTGTTTTGACGGGAGAAGAGGATGAGCAGCAGGGAAAAAGCATGCAGATTTGAAGTGAAAAAAGGCCGTTTGTATCAAATTGGAGTTCACAGGGTACAAGATGGCCTTTCAATTGTCAGCGATATAAAGGGAAAGAAAAAAAGCGGTATTTTGATCTATCCGGAGGGCGAAAAAGAAGTAAAGATCCCTTTTTTGGAAGAATACCTGATAGGGGATTTATACTGCCTGTTTTTACCCGGTTTTCCTTATAACAATTTTTCGTATCTTTTTTACAGAGATGATGAATATGTTACGGATCATTACGGAAGATTATTGGATTCATCAAAGAAATTCGGAAATCCGGGAAGAAGGAATGCTCCTGTTAAGTGCATTTTCAGGGAAGAAGATTATGATTGGGAGGAGGATACGCCTCTTGGGATTCCCTACCATGAATCCATACTGTACAAGATCCATATGCGTGGATTTACAATGCATCCTTCTTCGAAGGTAAAGAATAGGGGGACGTTTGCAGGGCTTAGGGAAAAGATTCCTTATCTGAAGGATTTGGGGATTACTGCCGTGGAAAGCATGCCCATTTACGAGTTTGAGGACGTTATTTACAATCCTTCTTATATTCAGGCGGATGAAGCGCTTCTGCCTTTTCTGGATACGGAGAAAAGGACCTGGGAACATAAGGTCAATTACTGGGGATACTGCGAGGGCCATTACATGGCTCCCAAGAGAGCTTATGCCGCTTCGGAAAGGCCGGATACGGAATGTAAGGACATGATAAAGGACCTGCACAAAAACGGCATAGAGTTTATTATGCAGATTTATTTTCCGGATAAGATCAGGCCGGGGTTTATTCTGGATGTATGCCGGTTCTGGGTCATGGAGTATCACGTGGACGGGTTTAAGCTTATGGGAGGAAAGCTTCCGGTAAGGCTCCTTGCCACCGACCCTTATTTAAAGAAAACGAAACTGATCGTGGAATCCATGAATCAGGAAAATATATATGAAGGATGCGATTTAAATACCTCTTTTAAAAATCTGGCAGTTACGCCGGAAGCTTTCCGGTATGATATCAGAAAATACTTAAAAGGCGATGAGGATATGCTGCCTGCCGTTATGGAGCATTTCAGGAAGAATCCCAGGGAATATGGCGTGGTCAACGAGATTACTTCTTATCAGGGCTTTACCCTTGCGGATTTGGTTTCCTATGACAGGAAGCACAATGAGGCTAACGGGGAAGGCAACAGGGACGGAAACGATTATAATTACAGCTGGAATTGCGGAGTGGAGGGAAAGACCCGCAAAAAACAGATCTTGTCCTTAAGGCAGCAGCAGTGCAAAAATGCGTTACTGATGCTGTTTCTTGCCCAGGGAACGCCCTGTCTGCTTGCGGGAGACGAGTTTGGAAATTCAGCCGGCGGAAATAATAATCCATACTGTCAGGATAATGCGGTAAGCTGGCTGAACTGGAAACACAATACATCCCAGAGCGAACTGCAGGAATTCGTCAGGGAACTGATCGCTTTAAGAAAAGCCCATCCGATCCTGCATATGGAAGAGCAGTTCAAAATGATGGACTATATATCCTGCGGCTGCCCGGATCTTTCCTATCACGGAGAACATGCATGGTATCCGGGGTTTGAGAATTATAACAGGCATATGGGGGTCATGTATTGCGGCAAATATGCCAGGATCAATAAAAGGAAGGAAGACGCTTTCTTTTATGTGGCATATAATACTCACTGGGTAGAACATGAATTTGCCCTGCCAAGGCTTCCGGCGGGATTGAAATGGAGGGTCGTCATGGGATCGGGAAAATTGCCGGTCTTAAAGCCGGAAAACGATGATACGGTAAAAGAAAATGACGAGAAAAAGCAGTACCATATCATAACGGCGCCCAGGACTGTTGTAGTATTGATCGGAAAATAGCGGTGGAATATGAAAGCATTTAAACATTTTAAAACAATCACATATCATAAATTCCTTGTCATGCAGGGATGCTTTAAGGTGGGACTGTATTATCAGGGCATCATGCACGATCTGTCAAAATATATGCCTTCGGAGTTTTTAGTGGGCGCAAAATATTATCAGGGAAACAGAAGCCCTAATAATGCGGAAAGAGAGGCTATAGGCTATTCTTCCGCATGGCTGCACCATAAAGGGCGCAATAGGCATCATTTTGAGTATTGGATCGATTACAGCACCCGGGAAATAGAAGGGGGCATGGCTCCGGCCCCTATGCCGGTCAAGTATGTGATCGAGATGTTTATGGACAGGATCGCCGCCTCCAAGGTGTACCAAAAGGAAAACTATAACGATGCAAAGCCTCTTGAGTATTTCTTGGGGGGAAAGGACTGCCTGATGCATGAGAAGACCAGGAAGCAGCTGCTTGTGTTATTGAGGATGCTTGCAAAAGAGGGAGAAGGGGCTACCTTTTCTTATATCAGGCATGTCATACTAAAAAAATAAAGATCCTGACATAAAAAAGCAATGTTTAAAATAAAAATCAAAGGGATTTTTCTGGGTAAAGTCACACTTTATACAAAAAAGCATAGCTTACAGTATAAAGGAGTGAAAAAATATGAATTGTTTATGGTTGATCATTTTACTTGCACTGTGCGGCGGAAATTCCTGCAGCTGTGAAAGAAACGGCGGGAATAACAATTCCTGCGGGTGCGGCAGAAGAGGCGATGACAGAAGAGGACGTGATTCTGACTGCGGATGCGGCAGAAGAGAAAGGGAAGATGACTGCGGCTGTGACGACGGCCCAAGGAGAAGAGGCATGACAAGTATGCCCGCTTTCGGCAGAAATCAGGACAGCGATACCTGCGGCTGTGATATACAGGAAGAATGCTGATTCTTTCCGGATATTGAAGCGGTATTTACGCCTCGTTTCCCCTGTTCGGGGAACGGGGCGTAAATTGTGTATTTATGTAACGAATCAAAAAATTCCTTAACAAGGAGAATCTTTAATGATATAATTTTACTCAGTAAAGAGAAATGGAGCGTAGGGCGGATATGAACAGAGAAAAATATGTAGCTTATGTTTCAACCTATACCATGAATGATAACCACGGTATAACCATTTATGATGTGGATATGGCAAAGGGCAGATTTATAGAGAAGGCACAGGTGGAGATTACCAACTCCTCTTATGTAACGATCTCCCACAATCAGAAATATCTGTATTCCATAACGGATTTCGGAGTGGAATCATACGGTATTTTAAAGGATGGCAGTCTTTCGCTTATCAATCACGGTTTTATCAATGGCATGAGAGGATGTTATCTGTCTACGGACTACGAGGATAAATATCTTTTTGTGGCAGGATATCATGACGGAAAGATCACGGTACTCCGCTTAAATGATGATGGCGGAATCGGAGAAATTACAGATGAGATCTATCATAAAGGTCTGGGAAGCATTGCAGAACGCAATTTCAGGCCTCATGTCAGCTGCGTTAAGATGACGAGGGATAACAAATATCTTATGGCGGCGGATCTGGGAATGGACCATACCAATGTATATCGTTTGGATCACGGGACAGGGAAACTGAAAATGGTAGATGTGATCAGGAGCGAACAGGAATCCGCACCCCGACATATAAAGATGACAAAGGACGGCAGATTCGTATATATCGTACATGAGATCAAAAATTATATTGACGTTTATTCCTACGAGGAAATAAATGACAATCCCGAATTTACCAAGGTAGCCACCTATCCCACACTAAATGATTATCATGCGAAGGGCTCGGCAGCCAGCGCGCTGAATTTCTCCGAAGACGAGGAATATCTGGTCAGCAGTACTGCGGGGGATAACAGCGTGGTCCTGTTTAAGATCGATCATGAAACGGGGGAACTGAAGAAGCTGTTCTGCCTGCCCATCAGCGGGGAATATCCCAAGGATGCGGCGTTATTTCCGGACAATAAACATCTGGTTTCCTTAAATCATGAATCGGACACGCTTACATTCTTTCATGTGGATACGGACAAGGGACTTCTTGTTATGAACGGAAAGGAAATGAAAATAGACAGGCCCAATTGCATTATTTTTCATAAGCTTGCAAAGTAAAGAGGCTGTTGTAAAACCATGGTTCCAACAGCCCCGCCCCTTGCGGCAGTCTGCTTAAAATCTTGAGACAGGATAAAGCGGGCTGTTAACGGGGGTATATTTTTTTGAGATGATCCATGCGGGAATGCATGTTTTCGAACATCAGGTCAAGAAGGGTAAGGGCGGTCATGGTTTCCACCACCACTACGGCCCGGGGGACGATAATGGGGTCGTGGCGTCCTTTGATGTTGACGGAAATCTCTTCGCCTGAGCGGCTGACGGTCTCCTGGGTCCTGTAAATGGAAGGAGTAGGCTTTATGTGCGCTCTCAAGACGATCCTGTCTCCGTCGCTGATGCCCCCCAGGATTCCTCCTGCGTGATTGGTCTTCTTTGTAACATTTCCCCCCTTTATGGTAAATGAATCGTTATTTTCACTGCCTAATCGGGCGGAAACTTCAGTGCCGTCCCCGATCTCAAAAGCCTTTACAGCGCCAATGGACATGATCGCATGGGCGAGTCTGGCATCCAATTTGTCAAAGACGGGTTCTCCGATACCGGCAGGAAGATGGTCGACGACACATTCGATCACGCCCCCGGCGGAATCGGTGTCCTTCATGCACCGGTCCAAAAATTCCCCGGCTTTTTGGGCAGCCGCTTTATCGGGCATAGCCGTAGGGTTTTGGGTAATGAAAGAAGGGTCAAAATTTTCATAATCGATGGCAACGGGACCGATGGAGCGGGTATAGGCTAGAATGTTTATGCCAAGCTCCTTTAATATTTTTGCGGCAATGGCACCCCCGGCCACTCTTCCTATGGTTTCGCGTCCGGAAGAACGGCCGCCCCCGCGGTAATCCCGGAATCCGTATTTGGCGTCAAAGGTATAATCGGCATGTCCGGGGCGGTAGAAAGAAGCGATCTCGCTGTAGTCTCCGGAACGCTGGGAAGTGTTACGGACTAACAGGGCAATGGGAGTGCCGGTGGTCTTTCCTTCAAACACGCCCGAAAGGAGCTCTACAGCGTCGCTTTCCGCCCGTTTGGTGGCATATTTGGAATTTCCCGGCTTACGCCTGTCCAAATAAACCTGTATATCTTCCGGGGAAAGGGAAAGACCTGCCGGAACGCCGTCCACAACGACGCCGATGCCCTCCCCGTGGGATTCTCCGAAGGTCTGTATGGTAAACTGTTTTCCGAAAATTGAACCTGACATATGTTTTATCCCTCACAATTATATGGATTTTAATTTATCGCCGGTATTATGCGGCCGATATGGGTATTATATAAGATTTTGGGATTTGCCGCAACTTGGAATATATTAGACAGGGAAAAAGACTGACAAACTGTTACAAATATGCTATTATAACAGCAGTGTGGCTGCTGATGACGATTTAAGTATTTGATTGACCGGGTATTGAAGATAATGAAACGAAACAGATTTAAAGATACTGATGGAAAAAAAGAAAAGAATAAAGAGCCTGTCAAAAACAGAAAGAAGTTTTCTTTTAAATACAAACTGTTATGCTGTATTGTTTTGTGTGCCGTTTATGCAGGCGGGTGTAGCTTTATCTGGGATGCCATATCCGTAAACGTCTTTGCCTACAGCGCACTGGACGAGGCGGGACCGTATGGGGATGAAGAAGACATGCGGGAAGAAGATGAGTGGAAATATACGGGCCTTGAGGTGGCGGAAATCTACGGGAATATGGACTTTTTGGGGAATGAATCGGAAGAAGGGTATGCCCATGGAGAAGATGATTACAGTTCCGACAGGATTACCATAGACGATATCTTATCGGGAAATTCCATTTCGGAAAACGCTCTGGAAGATCCCGAAGAGGATGGAGAATTGTCAAAGGACGACTGGCGGCTGGTGCTGATCAATAAGCAGCATGCCATTCCCGATGATTATACTTTTACATTTGGAAGTATACATACACCTAAGGGCGCTATGAGGTGTGACGAAAGGATCATTCCCGATCTTTTGAATATGATGAAAGCGGCAAAGGAGGAAGGCATCACGCTGGAAATACGCTCTCCTTACAGGGATATGAACAGGCAGGTGTATTTGTTCAACAGAAAGATAAAAGAGTATATGAAGCAGGGACTGTCCTATATGGACGCTTATGCGGTCTCTTCAAAGACCGTTACGGTTCCGGGAGCGTCGGAGCATCAGATCGGCCTGGCGTTGGACATTACCTGTGACACACATAGCGATCTGACCAAGAGCTTTGGCGAGACGGAAGCGGGAAAATGGCTGGCGGAGCACAGCTGTGAATACGGCTTTATTGTCAGGTATCCCGAAGGCAAGGAATATGTGACGGGAATTGAATATGAGCCATGGCATTTTCGGTATGTGGGGGTTGAAGCGGCCACCATTATTACCGGGGAAGGAATTACATTGGAAGAATTTGTGGCTTCCTTAGAGGACTGGAGATAATATGTACGAATTATTGAAAAAAGAGGGAAGGGCCAAAAGAGGACGCTTTCATACGGTGCACGGGTGCGTTGAAACGCCTGTTTTTATGAACGTGGGGACGGCGGCGGCCATTAAAGGCGCTGTTTCTACGGAGGATTTAGAGCAGATCGGGACGCAGGTGGAGTTATCCAATACCTATCATCTTCATGTAAGGCCGGGAGACGAGGTCGTGAAGAAAATGGGCGGACTGCACCGGTTCATGAGCTGGGACAGGCCGATCTTAACAGATTCCGGCGGATTTCAGGTGTTTTCCCTGGCCGGGCTTCGGAGCATAAAAGAAGAAGGGGTAACCTTCCGCTCCCATATTGACGGCAGGAAGATATTTATGGGGCCGGAGGAGAGCATGAGGATCCAATCCAATCTGGCATCCACCATTGCCATGGCTTTCGACGAATGTGCGCCGGCCCTTGCGGACCGGGATTATGTTACAAGATCCGTAGAGCGAACCACAAGATGGCTCTGGCGCTGTAAAGCGGAAATGGACAGGCTGAACGGGCTGGATACTACGATCAACAGAGAGCAGCTGCTCTTTGGAATCAACCAGGGAGCGGTTTTTCCCGATATCCGCATTGAACATGCCAAAAGGATCTCGGAGCTTGATCTGCCGGGATATGCCATTGGCGGTCTGGCGGTAGGGGAAAGCCATGAGGAGATGTACCATATACTGGATGAAACCGTTCCTTATCTGCCTGAAAACAAACCCACCTATCTTATGGGAGTGGGAACACCCGCCAACATTCTGGAGGCGGTGGACCGTGGTGTGGATTTCTTTGACTGCGTATACCCTACCAGGAACGGAAGGCACGCCCATTTGTATACCCGCTTCGGAAAGATCAATCTGCTGAACGCCAGATATGAAACGGATGACAGGCCTATAGAGGAGGACTGTAAATGTCCCGCCTGCAGGCGCTACTCAAGGGCTTATATCAGACATCTTCTGAAGGCAAAAGAGATGCTCGGAATGCGGCTCTGCGTGCTGCATAACCTGTATTTTTACAACCATTTGATGGAGGATATCAGAAAGGCGCTGGATGAAGGCCGTTTTTCGGAATTTAAGAAGGAAATGCTTGATTCCATAAACATTTTATAAAAATACTTGAAGAAATGTAATATTTTGTGTATGATGTGTTTTAGTTGATTACAGATTTGGAGGTCCGTTATGGGAATTTTATTAAGTGAAGCAGGTGGAACAGCGGATGCCGCAGCAGGCGGTATGGGCGGTTTAGGAATGCTATTGGTATGGGGCGTTTTTATTGTGGTCATGTTTCTTATGATGACCGGTCCCCAGAAGAAGGAGCAGAAAAGGCTGAAAGCAATGCTCTCTACCATGGAGATCGGAGACAGCGTTTATACGACCAGCGGTTTTTACGGAATGGTTATCGATATTTCTGAGGACAGCGTTATCGTTGAATTCGGAAACAACAAAAACTGCCGTATCCCTATGAGCAAAAATGCTATTGCCCAGGTGGAAAAGCCCGGCGCGGAATAGATTCCGGCTCAAGACAGAAAAACCGATCTTTAAAAGGATTCAAAAAAGAAAGGGTCTTTCACAAAATACCGATGGTTTTGTGCAGGCTCTTTTTATTTTTTATTGCAAAAGCGGTCAGATATATCCATTGTTTATGACGGATATTACCGGAAGTTATAAAAAAGGCTTTTGCTATGAAATGTATTGATAATTAGCGGATTTTCCTATATGATAAAAAAGACGGATTCAGAAACGGAGGATGGAAAATGGAATTAAATATTGTATGTATTCCGGGAGACGGAATCGGTCCCGAAATCGTAAGGGAGGTCAAAAAAGTACTGGATGCGGCAGGCGCCAGGTTTGGCCACAGCATGAAATATACGGATATTTTAATGGGAGGCGCATCCATTGATGCACATGGCGTGCCGTTGACAGACGAAGCGGTGGAAACGGCTAAGGGAGCCGATGCGGTTTTAATGGGTTCCATCGGCGGCAATACGACCACCAGCCCCTGGTATCAGCTTCCACCCAATTTGAGACCGGAAGCGGGGCTGCTTGCCTTGCGGAAAGCCTTAAATCTTTTCGCTAATTTAAGACCTGCGGTTTTATATGACGAGCTGGCGGGAGCCTGTCCCTTAAAGGAAGAGATCTCCAAAGCGGGATTTGATATGATGATCATGAGGGAATTGACCGGCGGACTTTATTTCGGGGAGAGAAAGACGGAGGAAGTGGACGGAAAACTGGTGGCCGTGGATACGCTGACCTATTCCGAGGACGAGATCCGCAGGATCGCCGTTAAGGGCTTTGATATCGCCATGAAGAGAAAGAAAAAGGTTACCAGCGTGGATAAGGCAAATGTGCTGGACTCCTCCAGGCTTTGGAGAAAGGTCGTGGAAGAGGTGGCAAAGGATTATCCGGAGGTTTCCTTAGAACATATGTTAGTGGACAATTGCGCCATGCAGCTTGTAAAAGATCCGGCGCAGTTTGACGTGATCTTAACGGAAAATATGTTTGGGGACATTTTATCGGATGAGGCCAGTATGGTTACGGGTTCCATCGGTATGTTAGCATCAGCTTCCTTAAATGATACGAAGTTCGGGCTTTACGAACCGAGCCACGGAAGCGCTCCGGACATTGCGGGAATGGATATTGCTAACCCTATTGCCACGGTCCTCTCCGCATCCATGATGTTAAGATATTCCTTTGATCTGGATAAAGAGGCGGATGCCATAGACAAAGCGGTAGAGCAGGTGTTAAAGGACGGATACCGCACGGTTGACATTATGCCCAAGGAAGAAAGCGAAAAGGGTAAATTTACCCAAGTCGGATGCAGCAGGATGGGAGATCTGCTGGCTGAAAGGATTTAAAGTCAGGGCAAAGATCGAATGAGAAAATTCATACAGTATATTTGTTAAGTACAAAATGTATTACAGACATGAAAAGCACGTTTGTGATGAAATAAATGATTGATAAAATGAGAAAGGATGAAGAAAATGAGAAGTGACAGCGTAAAAACAGGGGTTGCACAGGCGCCTCACAGAAGCTTGTTTAATGCTTTAGGCTATACGGAAGAGGAAAGACAGAGACCTTTGATCGGTATTGTCTGTTCTTATAATGAAATTGTTCCCGGCCACATGAATCTGGATAAGATCTGTGACGCAGTCAAAATGGGCGTTGCCATGGCAGGCGGCACACCGGTCATGTTTCCGGCCATCGCAGTCTGCGACGGAATCGCCATGGGACATATCGGCATGAAATATTCCCTTGTTACCAGGGATCTGATTGCAGACAGCACGGAATGTATGGCAATGGCACACGGCTTTGACGGACTTGTCATGATACCCAACTGCGATAAAAACGTACCCGGACTTTTGATGGCGGCGGCAAGGGTCAATATCCCGACTATTTTTGTTTCCGGCGGCCCCATGCTTGCGGGAAGGGTCAAAGGAGAAAAGAGAAGCCTTTCCAGTATGTTTGAGGCGGTAGGAAGCGTTGCGGCAGGTAATATGACAATGGAAGATCTTTGTGAATTTGAGGAAAAGGTCTGCCCTACCTGCGGTTCCTGCTCCGGTATGTATACGGCTAACTCCATGAACTGTTTAACGGAGGCTTTAGGCATGGGCTTAAAAGGAAACGGCACTATTCCGGCGGTCTACAGCGAGAGGATCCGGCTTGCAAAGCATGCGGGCATGAAGATCATGGAGCTGGTAGAGAAAAATATCAAGCCTAGGGACATTATGACGGAAAAAGCATTTATGAACGCATTAACGGTGGATATGGCATTGGGGTGCTCCACAAATTCCATGCTGCATCTTCCGGCAATCGCCCATGAAGCAGGCGTGGAGCTGAATCTGGATATTGCCAATGAATTATCCGCAAAAACCCCTAACCTCTGTCATCTGGCTCCGGCAGGTCCTACTTATATGGAGGATCTGAATGAAGCAGGCGGCGTATATGCGGTCATGAATGAATTGAATAAGAAAAACCTTCTCCATACGGATCTGCTCACAGTCACAGGCAGGACCATAGGAGAAAATATCGAAGGCTGTATCAATAAAAATCCGGAGGTTATCCGCCCGGTGGAGAATCCTTATTCGGAAACAGGCGGTATCGCGGTGTTAAAGGGTAATCTGGCTCCTGACAGCGGCGTGGTCAAACGTTCTGCCGTTGTGGAGGAAATGATGGTCCATGAAGGACCTGCCAGGGTTTTTGACTGTGAAGAGGATGCGATCGCTGCAATCAAAGGCGGCAAGATCGTGGCGGGAGACGTTGTCGTCATCCGGTATGAAGGACCCAAAGGCGGCCCCGGCATGAGAGAGATGTTAAATCCTACTTCTGCAATTGCAGGCATGGGCCTGGGCTCCAGTGTTGCACTGATCACGGACGGCCGTTTTTCAGGCGCATCGAGGGGCGCGTCCATCGGACATGTATCTCCCGAGGCGGCAGTGGGAGGCCCCATCGCCCTTGTAAAGGAAGGAGACATTATCAGCATCAATATTCCGGAGAACAAACTGGAAGTAAAGATCTCCGATGAGGAAATGGCAGAGAGAAGAGCAAAATGGCAGCCCAGGGAGCCCCAGATCACCACAGGTTATCTTGCACGCTACAGAGAGCTTGTAACAAGCGGTAACAGAGGGGCCATCTTGGAGATCAAATAAGCGGATGGAAAACAATTTACCGGATCAAATCATCGATTGGGTAAAGACAGAAAGGATGATAAAATGCAGTTAACAGGTGCGGAAATCGTTATAGAGTGTTTAAAAGAACAGGGAGTGGATACGGTATTCGGTTATCCCGGAGGGACCATTCTAAATGTATACGATGCGCTGTATAAGCACAGCGATGAGATCCGTCATGTGCTCACATCCCACGAACAGGGAGCGGCCCATGCGGCGGACGGTTATGCAAGGGCAACGGGAAAGACCGGGGTCTGTATGGCCACAAGCGGACCGGGTGCAACCAATCTGGTTACCGGAATTGCCACGGCGTATATGGATTCCATTCCGGTAGTGGCAATTACGGCAAATGTAAATCTCCCTTCATTGGGAAAGGATTCCTTCCAGGAGGTGGATATTGCCGGCGTGACCATGCCCATTACCAAGCACGGATATATTGTAAAGGATGTCAACCAGCTGGCGGATACCTTAAGAAAGGCTTTTGAGATCGCAGGGAGCGGAAGGCCGGGGCCGGTATTGGTGGATATTACCAAAGACGTAACTGCCAATACGGCGGAATTTACTCCTAAAACGCCCGAGCCTTTGGAGAAAAGATCCAATTATACGGAAGAAGACTTAAAAAATGCGGCTGAGCTGATCAATAACGCAAAGAAACCCTTTATTTTTGTAGGGGGCGGCGCAGTTTTATCCGGAGCATCCGGGGAAGTGCGGGCTTTGGCAAAGAAGCTTGAAGCGCCTGTGTGCGATTCTCTTATGGGAAAAGGTGTTTTTGACGGCCGTGATCCCTTATATACGGGAATGCTGGGTATGCACGGAACAAAGGCTTCCAATCTGGGAGTATCGGAATGCGACCTGCTCATTGCCCTGGGCGTAAGATTTTCGGACCGTGTTATCGGAAACCCGAAGAAATTTGCAGAAAATGCAAAGATCATACATATTGACATAGATGCGGCGGAAATCAACAAAAACATAAAGACAGACGCGTCTGTGGTAGGCGATCTGAAAGAGGTTTTAGGCGCTTTAAACAAAATGATCGATGTGGAGCCCAACAAGGAATGGGCAAAGCATGTGGAAGGTTATAAAGAAAAATATCCCTTAAAATATGAGGAAGGGACTTTAAGCTGTCCTTATTTCATCGAGCAGATAGATAAGGCAACAGAAGGGAAAGCCATCATTACCACGGATGTGGGACAGCATCAGATGTGGGCGGCGCAGTTTTATAGGTATTCAGAGCCGAGGACCTTCCTTTCTTCCGGAGGCCTGGGCACCATGGGATATGGCTTGGGAGCCTGCATCGGCGCAAAGCTCGGCAGACCGGATAAAACGGTCATCAATATTGCGGGAGACGGATGTTTCCGTATGAATATGCAGGAGCTTGCTACGGCAGGGCGTTACAATATACCTATTGTGGAGGTTGTCATCAACAATCAGGTGTTAGGTATGGTAAGGCAATGGCAGACCCTGTTTTACGGGCATAGATATTCCCAGACCATCTTAAATGATGCGGTGGATTATTGTAAGGTGGCGGAGGCTTTGGGATGTGTGGCATATAAGGTCACAAAGAAGGAAGAAGCCCTTCCCGCCATCAAAGAAGCCATAGCATGCGGAAGGCCTGCATTGATCGAGGTTGTGATCCATGAGGATGACAAGGTATTCCCTATGGTTTCCCCGGGAGCGCCCATCAGTGAAGTTTTTGATGCGGATGATATGAAAGAGGCATAGTTTTCTGATAAATACGATAAAATGTTGTGATGAAGTAATTTATTGCAGAGGGCACTTATGAGGAAAAAACTTCTGACGGTTCTGGCGATCTTAACCTTTACGCCGGTGTGTATGATATTGCTGATTTATTTCGGGCTCGTGTGGTATTATGAGGGCACCTATATGAACGGCATAACCATTAACGAGGTCTATGCCACGGGCAAAACACCGGAAGAAATGAATGAAATACTCCTTGCAAAAACAGATGAGGCATCCTTTACCGTTACGGATAAATTCGGGAAAGCCTATGAGATCCCCATAGAGGATATGGACTTTACTTATACATATCTGAATGAATTGAATAAGATTAAAAGAGGGCAGAACCCCCTGCAATGGGGATTGACCTTAGTAAACGGGGAAAACGAGCATCATACCATTACGCCGGAAGGGAAATGCGATACGAAGGCCCTTGCGGATTACCTGATGTCCATGGAGCTTTTGCAGAACCAGGCGGATCCTGACAGGATCAGGGTGGAGATCGTCAGGGAAAAGGACGGCTATGCCCTGGTGGATGAAACCCAGAACCTTTTGGATAAGGATGCGGCGGTGGAAGCTGTGGAAGAGGCTGTTTTAAAGGGAGAACGGTATCTGAACCTGGAGGACGCAGGCTGCTATATCGAAGTAGAATACACAAAGGAAATGCTGCATACCCTGGATATTTGGGAAAAGGTTGAAAAAATGCAGGACGCCCGGATCGTCTGCCGTTTTTATGACGGGGACGAGGTTATAGACGCTTCCGTGATCTGTGGCTGGATCCTTTTGGATGAAGACGGAGAGTTCCTTTTGGATGATAACGGGGAACTGATGCTCGACGAAGAAGCGGTGGAAAAATATGTGGCGGATCTTGCAAAAGCCCATGACAGCGCGGAAGGTCCCTGGACCTTTAACCCTACGAGGGGTGGGACCATTACCATTGAGAAGGGCAATTACGGCTATAAGCTGAATCAGAAAAAGCAGAAGGAAGCCCTCATAGAACAGGTCTATGCACACCGAAGCGTGGAAGAGGATGCAATCTACAGCCAGAGGGGCTGGGGAAGCGGAAAAGACGATATCGGAGATACCTATATCGAAGTGGACATGTCGGAACAGACCATGTATTATTATAAGGACGGAGAACTGCAGTTATCCACTCCTGTGGTAACGGGCAATACCGGAAAGGGAAACGGAACGCCCCAGAGGGTCTGCTATGTTTATTACAAGCAGAGAAACCGGACCCTGATCGGGGAGGATTACAGGACTCCCGTATCCTACTGGATGGCGGTTTACGGCAATATCGGCATTCACGACGCCACATGGAGAGGAAAATTCGGAGGGAATATTTATAAGACCAACGGCTCCCACGGATGCATCAATACGCCTATGAAAGCGGTAAGCCAGCTCTATGAATCGGTGGAAGAAGGCACGCCTGTCGTTATGTTTTATTAAAATAACCATTGACGAAAAAAATATAGAAAGGTACAATGGAATTTAGATTTTATAAGAGGAGGGACCAGAAGTGTCCAGAGTTTACAATTTTTCAGCAGGTCCGGCAGTTTTACCTGAAGAAGTATTAAAAGAAGCTGCAGATGAAATGTTAGATTATAAAGGAAGCGGTATGTCCGTTATGGAAATGAGCCACCGCTCCAAGGTATATGACGGCATTATAAAAGAAGCCGAGGCGGATTTAAGGGAGCTTATGAATATTCCCGATAATTACAAGGTCCTGTTTTTACAGGGCGGCGCCAGCCAGCAGTTTGCCATGATCCCCATGAATCTGATGAAGAATAAGAAGGCAGGCTATGTGGTAACGGGACAGTGGGCAAAGAAAGCATTTCAGGAGGCAAAGCTTTACGGCGAAGCCATTGAGCTTGCATCAAGTGCGGATAAGACATTTTCTTACATACCCGACTGCAGCGATCTGGATATTCCCGATGATGTGGACTATGTTTATATTTGTGAAAACAATACCATTTACGGGACAAAATTCCATACGCTGCCCAATACCAAGGGACATACCCTTGTTGCGGATGTATCCTCATGCTTTTTGTCAGAGCCTGTGGATGTGACCAAATACGGCGTGATCTACGGCGGAGTACAAAAGAACGTGGGACCCGCAGGCGTGGTCATCTGCATTATCCGTGAGGATCTGATCACGGAGGATGTACTGCCCGGCACGCCTACCATGCTGCGTTATAAGATCCATGCGGATGCAGAGTCTTTATACAATACGCCCCCCTGCTACGGCATTTATATGTGCGGCAAGGTATTTAAGTGGTTAAAGAAAATGGGCGGTCTTTCCGTTATGAAGGAACGAAATGAGGAAAAGGCAAAGATTTTATATGATTTCCTGGATGAAAGCAGGCTGTTCAAAGGAACGGTTGTAAAAGAGGACCGTTCCCTGATGAATGTTCCTTTTGTAACGGGAAATGAAGAACTGGATGCAAAATTTGTAAAGGAAGCGGCAGAAGCAGGCTTTGTAAATTTAAAGGGACACAGAAGCGTAGGCGGCATGCGTGCATCCATTTACAATGCGATGCCCAAGGAAGGCGTTATAAAGCTGGTTGAGTTCATGAAGAAATTCGAAGCGGAAAACGCATAAAGTAAATTGTATCGAATCATACAGGAAAGAAGGATAAAAAAGTGTTTCAGTATTATTGTCTCAATCCGATCGCACAGGTCGGTCTTGATAAATTTGGCGAAGGATATGAAAAAACAGATGATGTAAATGCCGCAGAAGGCATTCTTGTTAGAAGTGCGGATATGCACTCCATGGAGTTTTCAGATAAGCTTTTAGCTGTTGTAAGGGCAGGAGCGGGAGTTAACAATATTCCTTTGGAGGAGTGCGCAAAGAAAGGGATCGTGGTATTCAATACGCCCGGCGCCAACGCCAATGCGGTAAAGGAACTGGTAATCAGCGGTATGCTCCTTGCTTGCCGTGATATTACGGGCGGTATCGACTGGGTAAAGACCCAGAGTGAAAATCCCGATGTGGCAAAGGCAGCGGAGAAGGAAAAGAAAAAATTTGCGGGGACCGAGATCATGGGCAAAAAGCTGGGCATCATCGGTCTGGGCGCCATCGGTGTCAAGGTGGCAAATGCCGCTAAGCATCTGGGAATGGAAGTATACGGCTATGACCCTTATCTTTCCGTGGATGCCGCATGGAGCTTGAGCAGGGATGTAAAGCATGTGCTCAATGTAGAGGATATATACAAAGAGTGCGATTTCATTACCATTCATGTACCTGCGCTGGATTCTACCAAGGGCATGATCAACAAAGATACCATCGACATGATGAAGGATGGCGTGGTCATCTTGAATTTTGCAAGAGATGTGCTTTGTAAGGAAGAAGATGTCCTTGCCGGAATTGCTTCCGGTAAGATCCGCAAATATGTAACGGATTTCCCCAACACCATTACGACAGGAAAAGAAGGCTGTATCGTAACACCCCATATTGGTGCGTCTACAGAAGAATCCGAAGATAATTGTGCGGTCATGGGCGTTAAGGAAATGGTAAATTACTTAGAAAACGGCAATATCAAGAACAGCGTGAACTATCCTGCGCTTGATATGGGCGTTTGTGAAAAAGCAGGGCGTGTTGCGGTATTCCACAAAAATATTGCCAACATGATCACGAAGCTTACAGGATGCTTTGGAGATGTGGATATTAATATTTCGGATATGTTAAGCAAATCCAGAGGGGATTTTGCGGTATCCATGTTTGATATCGAGGAGCCCGCTACGGAAGCCGTCATCAATAAGATCGCTGCCGTTAACGGCGTGTTCCGTGTGCGTGTAGTAAAATAAAAAAATAATTGACCTGTTTTCGGGATTTCCGGTCTATAGCCGTTGTCCACAGAAAAGAGAGGCAGATAAAAGAGCTGTTGTGTTTCGTAAGAAATTCATAACGGCTCTTTTTTGCGGTCTCTTTTTTCGTTTTAGGAGTTGAAGGAACAAGGCTATTTGTTTATAATGATTTTATTGAAAATGTTATAAGTAGAAATTTCGGATAGAACTGCAGGAGGGCAACATGAATGGAACAGTATTTGATCTGGAAGGTTTTGGGAATCGAAGAAACAGTCGATGAAAATGAGATCAGGCAGGCATACCGCGAAAAGCTGTCGGGAGTGAATCCAGAGGAGGATCAGGCAGGTTTCATGCGCCTCAGAGAGGCCTATGAGCAGGCAATAGAATATGCGAGGGGACAAGAAGAGCAGTCTGACGATATGGAGGAACTGAAAAACGGCAGCGAAGTGGACCGTTTTATTTACCGTATCTACAAAATATATGAAGATATTGAGACGAGGAAGAATCCTGTAAAATGGCAGGAGGCGTTTACGGACGACATATGCGACGGGTTGGATTCCGATGTGCCGGAGCAGCTTCTTGTATTTATTATGAGCCATCACTATATGCCCATGGAGGTATGGAAGGCAATTGATGATAAATTCCATTATATGGACGATCTGGAGGTATTGAAAGAAAAATTTCCGGAAGATTTCTTAAATTATGTGAAATATAAGACCGGGCATGAGGAGTTTATTGACTTTACCATTTTTTCGGGAGATACAAGCGACCATGTGGATGATTATCTGAATAAATATTTTGACCTGAAGGCTTTGGTAGACCAGGGAGCGGTGGAAAACAAGGATAAGATCCCGGGAGCCATAACGGCTTTGGAGGACTATAATGTCTACTATCCTTATGCGGATGCGGAAAAGCTGCGGTATTTTTATTTGACCGATCCGGAAAGCAGGGAATCTGAGATTTTGGAGCTTGCAGGTTCTTTATATGAAGATTACGGAGAAAACCAGTACATTGCTTATTACTGTGGAGAAGCTTATGAAAAGTGTAAACGCATGGACGAGGCGGAAAAGATCTGGAAAAAGATCCTGGAAACCGAACCTGACCACTATATGGCAAAATACGGGATCGCTAAAATAATGGCGGACAGGGAAGAATTTGCGGAGGCGAAGGAATATTGCCTGGACCTTTTGGATGTGGATGACAGGAGCCAGGAGCTTCGGGAATTCCTTGATTCATTAAATGAAAAGCTCATTGCGATCTATACGGAGCAGCTAAAGGAAAACGAGGATGATTTTCCCACAACCAATAAACTGGCATGGTGTCATTTCCAGATGCAGGATTATAAAAAGGTGGAGGATCTTTTAAACCATGTGCCGGAAAAATACCGGGAGGAATATGATTACATAAATTTGATCGGACGGAACTATCTGGCAATGGATGATTATGACAATGCCATGAAATATCTTCCAAGATGGAGAGAAATGATAGAAGAAACGGAGGATGACGGCTCCAAAGAATCTCAGAAGCGGCTGAACAGAAAGGGGTTTTCCTATTTTGCCATCGGTTTCTGCCAGTGGAACCAGAATCTGATTCCCGAGGCAACGGAGAACCTGTTTAAAAGCTTTGAGCTTGAAAAGCAGTTAAATGCAAAGCTTTCCTATATGGATCAGATGGCGCAGTTCTATCTGGACGGGGGAAGCTATGACCAGGCCGTTGATATGTGTACGAAGATCATCGGTATGGACAGGAATTATTATCCGGCTTATGTAAGGAGACAGCAGGCCTATTTTGAACAGAAGAACGGACAGGGGGTCGTTGACGACTTTTATGAGTGTATCCGTCTCTATCAGGGATACGTAAAGCCGTATGTCCTGGCATATAAGACTTTCTATTTTTACAGGCAGTATGAAGATGCGGCAGGTATTTTAAAGCGTGTCAGGGAGGCAGGGCTTGAAAGTGACGAACTGAAGTTATATCAGTTTAAGGTACAGAGAGTGACAAAGACAGGGCGCGAAAACTGGCTGCAGACTCTTGAAGAACTGACACAATTTAAGGAAGCCTACTTTGCAAAAAAGAATACGCAGAAAGAAGAAGGAACGACCGAAAGCGAAGAGGAGCAGAAAACCGAAAGCGATCTGGAAGAACCGGCAGAGCTGTTTTTGGAGATCGCTTTGCTTTACTGGAATGTGGACGATACGGATGCGGCACTGAAGGCTGTAGAGGAAGGGATTTCTCTTTATGGGGATAACAACAGCCTGGTCTGGCTGAAGGCCGATATTTTGATGGATCTGGAGAAGTATCAGGAGGCCCTGGGGCTTTACCGCAGGATCCTGGACGAAGAGGATGATAATCCGAGCTTGCATATTAATGTGGGAAAATGTCTGGACAAAATAGGACAGGGACGGATGAATGATAAGGCGGAGGACGCTTTGCGGGAATATGAGAAGGCTTATGAGATCAATCCCCGCCATTCGGAAGTGAATTTCCTGATCATGCGCATCTATAAACGTAAATTTATGTATGACGGCGGCGCCAGGGAGTCATATGACAAGGCGCTCTTTCATGCAAGCGCACAGCTTGAGATTTCAGAGGACGCCTATTACTATATCGAGAGAGGCCTGGTATATGAAGAGGGACATGAGCTGGATAAAGCCCTGGCTGATTTTTTGGAGGCGGCAAAGCTGGAACCGGATAATATTTATGCCCATAACAATGCGGGGAATATCTGCCGTAAGATGCGTAAGTTCGATCTGGCGCTTAAGGAGTTTGAGACGGCTATGAAGCTTCCCAATGAAAACCAGAATGTCTGGGTATATTCCAATATGGCGGAATTGCTGGAGACCATGGGAGAGTATAAAAAGGCGCTGGAATATATGTTAAAGCAGGTAGAAGTATTTCCGAACAGCCGGTATCTGTTAGAAAATCTGGCACGTCAGTATGAACGGGCAAAAAGATATGCCAGTGCAATAAGCACCTATGAAAAGATGAGAAAGCTGGGATATATCAGGGATTATGAGCTTTCTTATAATGTCGCGGGATGTCATTATCTGGCGGGAAGCAATATGGCGGCAAAGAGGCAGTACTTAAAGGCCATTTCCCTTGCAGAGAAGGAAGGAAACGGACTTTTGGAATGTTATGATGAGTACGGGGATTTCTGCCGTGATACAGGCCGGTTCAAGGAGG
Source organism: Lachnospiraceae bacterium UBA3273 (assembly GCA_002362385.1). Lineage (GTDB taxonomy): Bacteria > Bacillota > Clostridia > Lachnospirales > Lachnospiraceae > UBA2882. Next base: position 266,789 of record DEUB01000029.1, on the reverse strand, counting down.
CTTTGGAGGCTTATGAAAAGTGTCTTTCTCTGGCCGATAAGAAGGATAGTTATACTATCAGAAACCGCATCATGGATATTGCCGAGGTATATTATGAAATGGACAATAAGGAGAAGGCGGCGGAATATGCAAAGAAATATCTGGATATGACCGTCGAAGTACACGGCAGCCTTAAGGAAAGAGTGGAGGGAAACCGAAAATACTGCCCGGCCAGAGCCTATTCCGTTGCCATGTGCCTGATGATGACGGGAGATCTTGACGAGGCGGAAAAGTACCAGCAGATCGTTATGAATAGCTATCAATGCCATGACTGTCATCACGGAAAATGTTTCGAGGCCTATTATGGGGAAGGCCTGATCATGGAAGCTGTGGGTAATTTGCAGAGGGCTTTTGAATTGTTGAAAGAGGCTCTTGAGATCAAAGGCGATTATCCCGAATGCAACAGAGCGCTGCAGAGAGTGGCAAAAAAGTTAAGAAAACACTAATAGACGAGGAGAATAGATAAAGTAAAATGATCGTAGGAATTGATTTGGGAACAACAAACAGTCTTGTAGCGTATTTTTCGGATGAAGGGCCGAAAATCATTCCTAACAGACTTGGTAAAAATTTAACACCGTCCATAGTCAGCATAGATGAGGACGAACAGGTTTATGTAGGAGAGACTGCAAGGGAGAGAATGCTTTTATATCCCGACAGTGCGGCGGCTGTTTTTAAAAGGGACATGGGGAGCGACAGAAGGTTCCAGCTTCTGCACAAGCAGTTCAGGGCCGAGGAATTATCCGCCCTTGTATTAAAAGCGTTGAAGGAGGATGCAGAGGCTTATCTTCACGAGCCGGTCACGGAAGCGGTAATCAGCGTGCCCGCTTATTTCAATGATGACAGGAGAAAGGCTACCAAGCGGGCGGGAGAACTGGCGGGGCTTAAGGTGGAGCGTATCATCAGCGAGCCTACTGCGGCAGCTGTTGCCTATGGCCTGTACCAGAGCCGTGAAAACGCCAAATTCCTTGTATTCGATCTGGGCGGCGGCACCTTTGACGTTTCCATTCTGGAATTGTATGATTCCATTATTGAAGTGCGGGCCGTTGCAGGAGATAATTTTTTGGGCGGCGAGGACTTTACGGAAATATTGGTGCAGTTGTTCTTTGATAAGTACAAGGAAATTGACAGAGAAAACCTTTCCTTCCATACCCTGCGCCACATTGCCAAGCAGGCGGAAATCTGCAAAAAAGGCTTCTCCGAAAGCAATACTTCCAAAATGGTCTGCAATATTGACGGGGAATCCTATGAGATGGGCATTACCGCAGAGGTATACGAAGCGGCCTGTGAGGAGCTTTTGGATAAGATGAAACAGCCCATCAAGAGGAGTCTGGCAGACGCCCATATCAAGGTTAAGGATATCGATAAGGTCGTTCTGGTGGGAGGCGCTACCAAGCTGTCCTTTGTCAGAAGATTTGTGGGAAAGATTTTCCGTACCATTCCCGATACGAATATCAATCCCGATGAAGCCGTCGCTTTAGGAGCGGCTGTCCAGGCCGCCATGAAGGAGCGTAACGCCCTGATCAAGGAAATCATCCTGACGGACGTCTGTCCCTTTACCCTGGGCACTGAGGTAGTGCTGGAGCGGGAGGAAAACGTATTTGAAGGCGGGCATTTCTGCCCCATTATTGAGCGGAATACCACAATTCCAGCAAGCCGTACGGAACGGCTTTATACGGTAAGGGACAATCAGACAAAGCTCAGGGTAAAAATTTTACAGGGAGAAAGCCGTTTTGCGGCCAACAACCTGCTTTTAGGGGAGCTGACCATTAAGATCCCTTCGGCCAAGGCAGGGGAAGAGCCTGTGGATGTAACCTATACCTATGATATCAATTCCATTCTGGAGGTAGAGATCAAGGTCGTCAGCACGGGAGAAAAGGTAAAACAGATCATAAAGGGCGGACAGACCCAGATGAGCGACGAGGAAATCGAAAAACGTATGCAGGAGATCGCTTATTTAAAGATCCATCCCAGAGAGAAGGAAGAAAACAAGCTGCTGTTACTGCGGGGCGAACGTTTATATGAGGAAAGCCTCGGCAATGACCGCAGGATCGTGGAACGGGAGCTTCAGAAATTTGATGACGCCTTAAATACCAGGGATAACGGGAAAATTGAAGAGGCAAGGGAAGCATTCCGGGTTTTTTTGAAGGATTTTACGGAGGAGCTGTAAAGTACTTTGATACAAATATCTTGCCGGAAAGGCTATGATAGCAGGAGGTTTTCGGTAAAGCTTATAAAGCGTTGTAAAAGCAGCTTTTAGAATGCGGCAGAGAATACAAAAAATGGTTCTCTGCCACATTTTTTATATTGTATATAAGGGAATCTATCATATGATCATTTGCAAAATGAAAAAATGCTTACAAGATTAGATAATGAGTATGTCGAAAAAATGTATATTGACATTCGATGAATCAAATGGTAATATTCTGTAAAAGCATATATTTCTAACATTCTTTTTGCACTTATCTTGTGCATTCTATTTTCTGCCGGAAGGCGTCTTGAAATCAATGCTTTTAAAATCCAATAAATAACATTTTAAAAGCGGGAGTTTCAGGAAAAAGAAAATAGATGGGTAACTCCTGCGTAAGGAGGTTACATATGAAGAAAGAAAAAGTTTATGAAATGGAAAAGAGCGCGCAGTTAAAAGGTGTGCAGTCAGAAAGCGTGCAGGAGGAATACACGAAAGATCAGGGATATGCAAAAGACATAAGTCCTCAGAAGAAGTACAAGGATACGGTGTTTCGTATGTTGTTCGGAAAAGAGGAAAGGGCGTTATCTTTGTACAACGGTGTTAACGGAACAGATTATAAGAATGCTTCGTCTTTACAGTTCAATACACTGGAAAATGCTGTATTTATGAATGTAAAAAATGATCTGTCTTTTGTGTTTGCAAGTTGTGTGAATCTGTATGAACATCAATCTACGGTGCCCGTGAATATGCCGCTTAGGGATCTGTTTTATATTGCGGATGTCTGGCAGAAGGAATTTATGAATAAGAGCATCTACAGCACGAAAAGGACCGTTATGCCAAATCCAAACTTTGTGGTGTTTTATAATGGAGTGAAGGCGCTGCCGGAACAGATGGAGATGAAGCTGTCGGACAGTTATCTGATAGCGACGGATGAGCCTTCGTTAGAATTAAAGGTAAAGGTATTAAATATCAATTCCGGGATGAATGAGGAACTGAAAGAAAGATGCCCGGAGTTAAAGCAGTATATGCAGTATATAGATAGAGTACGGAATTACAGTAAGGAAATGAAGCTAAAGGATGCAGTCATAAAGTCAGTAGAAGAATGCATCCGGGACAATATCCTAAGGGACTTCCTTATGGAGCAGAAGGCGGAGGTGGTAAGGATGAGCATTTATGAATTTGACGAAGAGAGGGAAATGGCGATCATCAGGGCGGACGAGAGAGAGCTTGGCAGAGAGGAAGGCAGAGAAGAAGGTAAAGCGGAGGGCGAACGCCGCATAACGGTACTGTACAAATGTCTGCTAAAGGATAACCGCATGGAAGATTGGGAGAAGGCTATCGAAGACAATATGTACTGCAGCAAACTGTATGAGGAATATAGCATTTAGTGTTTTTTGAAAGGACTTGAATCCTGTACATTACACAAATTCAAGTCCTGTTCAAAACATATCTTAATGAATTGCAAAGGGTATGTCCGAGTCATCATTGAATTCTTCCATGCTTTCTTTCAGCTTTTCTTCAGTTTTTACCATTGCCTCAGAGGCCAGGTCCATATAGCGGATAAAAATATCCTCGGTGGATTTCCCCGATTCATCGGCAATTTCCTTTAAAATGGGCATCAGACGTTCAAGCTGTACGCTGATCTGCGTTTTCTGGGGATCGATATCGGCACATACTTCGTTAGCATAGCCGGTAATCCTGTCTAAAAATTCTTTATCCTGTTCTGTCATGTTTCAGTCACATCCTTCCACGCCAATTTTAGCATGTCTGTGTTTGGGTGTCAAAAGTAATTGTATTTACGCAATTATAAATACTTTTGCACGGGCACGACATTTTTCTTGTTTTCGTTCTGTATATTTGGTAAAATAAATTATTATGACAGAAGATATGAGGAGGAAATTATGGCGGATATCAGACCGTTTCCGGCAATCAGACCGGCAGAAGGCATGGCGGAGAGGATTGCGGCGCTGCCCTATGATGTGTACAGCAGGGCGGAGGCAAAGGAATTTGTGAAGGATCATAAGGATTCTTTTTTAAATATTGACAGGGCGGAAACACAGTTTTCCGATGACGTGGACACCTATGCGGACTGTGTTTATGACAAGGCAAGGGAACTGCTTTGGAACATGGTAAAAGATGGCAGGCTGATCAGGGATGAAAAGCCCTGTTATTACATATACCAGTTAGAGATGGACGGCAGATGTCAGACAGGACTTGCAGCATGCTGCAGTGTCGATGAGTATAACAGCAGGATCATTAAGCGTCACGAAAATACAAGGGCGGATAAGGAGCTGGACAGAATCAGGCACGTGGATACTACGGATGCCCAGACCGGACCTATTTTTTTGGCATACAGGCATAATGACGAACTTCATAATATAATCGAAAAGTGCCAGAAGGAAACGCCTGTATATGATTTTACGGCAGAGGACGGGATTTCCCACCGTATCTGGATAATCGGAGAAAAAGAGGATATCCGTACTGTTTATGAAGCTTTTGGGAAGATGGACAGTATTTATATTGCAGACGGGCATCACCGCTGCGCTTCGGCGGCAAAGGTCGCCATGGACAGGAGGAGCAGATTCCCTGAGGATGGGAAAAATGAGTCTTATAATTACTTTCTGTCGGTATTGTTTCCCGATGACGAGCTTGCCATTTTTGACTATAACAGAGTGTTAAAGGATCTAAACGGCATGACAGCCATTGAGCTGCTGGAACGATTAAAAGAACATTTTGTTGTGGAGGAAGCGGAAGAATCGCCTTACCGGCCAAAGGAAAAAGGAGAATTTGGCATGTACCTGGAGCATAAATGGTATGTGGTAAAGGCGCTTCCGGATATTTTGAGCACGGATGCTGTGGAGGGACTGGATGTGTCCGTCTTACAGACCTATGTTCTGGATGAGCTCTTTGGCATCAAGGATCCTAAAACGGATAATCGCATTGAGTTTGTAGGAGGCATCAGAGGGCTTAAGGAGCTGGAAAAAAGAGTGGAAAACGGCGGGGCGTGTGCTTTTTCCATGTATCCCACCTCCATTGAGGAACTTTTTGCAGTAGCTGACGAAGGCAGATTGATGCCGCCAAAATCTACATGGTTTGAGCCGAAGTTAAGAAGCGGGCTGTTTATCCATGATATTACAAGGGGAGTGAAACAATATGACGAATAAGCTATACAAATTAATGGACTGGGCAGCAATTGAGGCAATTGTATATTCAGAAGAGGATGATCCCCATAAGATCCTGGGAATCCATGCAGTAACCGGAGGGAAACTGGCACAGGTATTTTATCCGGAGGCGGTGGAAGCCGTGCTCCATACCAAGAACAAAGATTATCCCATGGAACAGGCGGATGAGGAAGGGTTTTATGCTGTGCTCATCCCCAAAAATACTTCCACGGAAAACTATAGCTTCACGGTAACCATGGAAGACGGAACCAAGCATGATTTTTATGACCCTTATGGCTTTAAACCCGTCATAGACAAAAAGGATGCGGAAAAGTTTAACCGGGGCATCCACTATGAGATCTACCATCTTTTAGGCGCGCATCCTTATGTGATCGACGGGATCCATGGCGTTCTTTTTGCCGTATGGGCGCCGAATGCCATGCGTGTCAGCGTAGTGGGGGATTTTAACCACTGGGACGGACGCGTTCATCAGATGAGAAGGCTCTGGGATTCCGGCATTTTTGAACTGTTCATTCCTGTAGCGAATATAGGCGATAATTATAAATTTGAAATCAAGGCAAAGGGCGGGCTGACTTTCTTAAAATCCGATCCATATGCGTTTTACAGTCAGAAGAGACCGGAAACGGCTTCTGTTGTTTATGATCTGGCAGGGTTTACCTGGAGCGACGATAAGTGGATGGAACAGCGGAAGAAATTAAATTCCCACAAAGCGCCTGTAAGCATTTTAGAGGTACATCTGGGTTCCTTTGCAAAGCCCGATGACGGCAGGGATTTTTACAATTACAGGGAGCTTGCGCCTATGATCGCCTCCTATGTAAAGGAAATGGGCTATACACATATCGAGCTGATGCCCGTTATGGAACATCCCTTTGACGCATCCTGGGGATATCAGGTTATCGGCTATTATTCGCCTACTTCCCGTTACGGCACGCCGGACGATTTCAGATTTTTTATGAATTACCTTCATGAAAACGGGATCGGTGTGATTTTGGACTGGGTTCCCGCACATTTTCCAAGAGATACCCACGGTCTTTCCAACTTTGACGGAACCTGTCTTTATGAGCATGAGGATCCCAGACAGGGCTTCCATCCTCATTGGGGGACTTTAATTTACAATTACGGAAGGCCGGAAGTTAAAAATTATTTGATCGCCAATGTTTTGTACTGGGCAAAGGAATTTCATGCGGACGGGATCCGTATGGATGCGGTGGCATCCATGCTTTATCTGGATTACGGCAAAAAGGACGGCGAATGGGTTGCCAATATGTATGGCGGAAAAGAAAATTTGGAAGCCATGGAATTTTTGAAACATTTGAATAGTATTATGAAGAAGGCGGAGCCTTCCGTATTAATGATCGCAGAAGAATCCACTGCATGGCCCAATGTGACCGGAGACGTTAAGAAGGACGGTCTGGGATTTGATTATAAGTGGAATATGGGATGGATGAACGATTTCCTGGATTATATGAGGTGCGATCCCTTATTCAGGGCGGGAAGGCATGGCGAACTGACATTCAGCATGATTTATGCATATAGTGAAAAATTTGTGCTGGTATTGTCCCACGACGAGGTCGTGCACGGAAAGTCCTCCCTCATAGGCAAGATGCCTGGGGAAGTTCCTGAAAAATTTGCAAATCTCAGGGCTGCATACGGTTTTATGATGATGCATCCCGGCAAGAAGCTGTTATTTATGGGCCAGGATATCGGAGAATTCAATGAGTGGAGCGAGGAACGCAGCGTTGATTGGAATCTGCTTCAGTATGACGACCATAAAAAGCTGAAAAATTATGTGGCGGAATTAAACAGATTTTATCAGGAACATCCGGCGTTGTATGAATTGGATGAGAGCGCGGAGGGATTCGAGTGGATCAACAATATCTCCGCAGATGAAAATGTCCTTGTTTTTCTGAGAAAGACGGGAAAAGAAAAGGAAACCTTACTGGTAGTATGTAATTTTTCCGGGGTTGACAGGAAGGATTACAAGATCGGCGTACCTTATGCGGGAAAATACAAGGAGATTTTTAACTCTGATGCCAAAAAATTTGGCGGAAAGGGTTTTGTGAATTCTAAAATGACCGCCAGCAAAGAGGATGAATGCGACGAGAGGGAAGAATCCATCAGGATCAAATCTGCCGCATTCAGCGTTGCGGTTTTTTCCCATACTCCTTTTACGGCAAAGGAAAAGGCCGAAATTGAAAAGCAAAAGGAACTGGAGCGGAAGCGCAGAATAGAAGAAGAGCGCTTGAGAAAGGCCAAAGAGGCTGAAACAATTGCAAAGGAAGCTGCAAAAGAAGCCATAGAAAAGGCAAAAGAAGCTGAAAAGATGGCTAAAGAGGCCGAAAGGGCAGCCAAAGAGGCTTTAAAGAGAGCCGAAGAAGAATCTCAATATGCAAAAGAGCTTGAGGAGAAAGCCAGAGAATTGGAAGAACAGCGTAAAAAAATTGAGGTGGAAAAAGCGTGAGTTTTTTGTATGAGATTTTAGCTGCAGATAACATATCGCCTGAAGAGGTGGAAAAGGAAATCGGCATCATCAAGCAGTTTTTAGAGGAACTTCCCCAGAAGGCGTTGAATCTGGGAGTACGGATCCTGCTTGCCATAGTATTTCTCTTTTTGGGATTTTCCTTGATAAAGGTTATCCGCCGGATTGTAAAAAAATCTTTAAAACGGGCAGGCGCAGATGTGGGAGTCGTTCAGTTTCTGGATTCCTTTATCAAAGTAGGGCTTTATATCATTCTTGGCTTTATGGTGGCGGGAGGCTTCGGGTTGGATGCCGCCAGCGTTGTAGCGGTGGTGGGCTCTGCCGGTGTGGCTGTGGGTCTGGCTTTGCAGGGCAGTTTATCCAATTTTGCCGGCGGAGTGCTGATTCTTTTGATCAAGCCTTTTAAGGTAGGAGATTACATCAAAGAAGACTCTCAGGGCAATGAAGGGACTGTTACGGAAATCCAGATGTTTTACACCAAGCTTTTGACCTATGACGGGAAGACCGTAGTGCTGCCCAACGGTACGCTTGCCAACACCAGCCTTGTCAATGTGACGGCTGCCAATTTCAGGAGGCTGGATGTTACCGTAGGAATTTCCTATGATTCGGATATCAAAAAGGCAAAGGCTGTTTTAACCCGGCTTGTGGATGAAAATCCCCTTGTCATACAGGATAAGGATAAAGTGGTAACAGTGGACGATTTATCGGACAGCGCTGTGGTCATAGCGGTAAAATGTCACGTGAAAACGGAAGATTACTGGACCTTACGGGGACAGCTTTTGGAAGATATCAAATTGCGTTTTGATGAAGAAGGAATTATGATCCCATATCCCCAGTTAGACGTACATATAGATAAAGAATCAGAAAAATGAAATTTTGTTGTTGCGTAATTCCGAAAGTTTGTATATAATAACATTTGGTATTTACGCCAGGCTGAAATAGCTCAGTTGGTAGAGCACTTCACTCGTAATGAAGGGGTCGTGGGTTCGAGTCCCATTTTCAGCTTTGACTGGGGAGCACATCTTTTATTAAGGTGTGCTTTTGTGTTTTTTGTGAAAAAAGGGAACTGTAAACAGAGATCGAAGAGCTTTAGGCAGGGGATGGGATATGATAAAACGGTATTTTGTGAGAACGGCAGCGCTTCAGGAAGGAATGAGGATAGACCAGAACATAAAGGATCGGCTGGACCGGGTCCTGATCGCCAAAGGAACACATCTGGATGCCTATCAGATAGAGGCACTGTCGCGTATGGGCATAACAGGCGTTTATGTTTCGGAAGGAGAAGAGGACCCGGAGCCTTCAAAGAAATTGGAACAGAAAACGGTTTCAGCAGCCGCAAAAAACAATATATCCAAAATGCGTATGGAGGATCCCGCCAAAGTAAAACTTTCAGAGAGCATCAAGAAAAGAGTGTCCGAGGGAATTCAGTTTTTGTATAACGATACGGAATCTCCCGCTTTCACTTCAACATCTGCCAATATCACAAAAAATCTGTTAAAGGCCATTGATGATAATGAGGCGATAGCTGTGGATATCTCCGCGCTTAAGACCAGCGACGAGTACACCTTTAAGCACAGCGTGGATGTAGCGACCATGTCCATGATCGTGGCCAAGAAGATGGGGATGGGCAAGGATGATGTTTATAATATCGGTATTGCGGGACTGCTCCATGATATGGGAAAATCCAAGATCCCGCCGGAAATATTAAACAAACCGGCAAAGCTGACCGATGAAGAATTTGAAGTGATGAAGCAGCATTCCGTGTACGGATACCGTATACTGAAAAACAAAAACGATTTTGCCGTGCCTATAGCAACGGCTGTGCTGCAGCATCATGAAAAGGTAAACGGAACAGGATATCCTATGGGAGTGACTTCGGAAAAGATCATTCCCTATGCAAAGATTTTATCCGTAGTGGATGTGTATGACGCATTGGTTACCGAGCGTCCGTATAAGGATGCCATGTCGCAGCGCAATGCGATAGAGATTATTATGTCCATGACGGCGGAACTGGATATTACCGCCATGCGCAGCTTTTTGGGAAGCGTTATCCTGTACCCCGTGGATTCCGTGGTGCAGCTTAGTAACGGCGAAGAGGCCTGTGTGGTAGAAAATCATCCGGAAGCGGTATTGCGGCCAACCGTAGTGGGACTTAAAAGCGGCAGGGTGTATGATCTGACCAACGATCTGTCCTGTGCCAGCGTCATTATACTGTAGCGGTCCCGTCAGGCTTAATTTGGAGAAATGTCGTGCTGTCTGGGGCATTGTCAGCAGGATTACAGAGTTAGATGAAAGGATGAGGAAACTGTGAAGAATCGGAATGCGAAATATGATATTTTATACATAGTCATGTTTTTGTTTTTTGCCGTTTTGGTAGTAGGCACCGTCTGCGCTTATAAAGGTCCCGGTCTGGCGGATGATTTCTTTGGACAGGAAACGGATTATGCAAAAGGATGGCATACCGCAAAGGGGGATCCCGTCACTCTTGACAAACTCAATAAAACCGAAGGAACGAAAGCGGGAGAAGCTTATTCCATCTTTAATACCATTCCCGAAAACATAAGTGAAGGAGACGCTTTATGTTTCAGGAGCAAAAATATTTTCTATCAGGTCTATATCGACGGGGAACTGCGCTATGACCCTTATGTGCCGGAAGGGCCTGTTTATACCAAATCTTACGGAACCGAGTGGAATTATGTGAATATTCCTGCCAACGATGCAGGAAAAGAAATAGAGATCCGCATGACCTATGTCTATCAAGACGCCCGTGCCTGCATAGACCATATCAGCATTGCACAGCCCGGCAGCGCTATTTTAAATACGTTTGGGGATAAAATGGTGGCATTTATTACCTGCGTGCTGCTTCTGTTTGTGGGTCTGCTTTTAATGGTGGCGGATATTCCCATTAATATTCGCGCCAATAAAAATCACGAGCTCCGTTATCTTGGCCTTTTTGCAGTATCTATTGCGATCTGGTGCCTTTCCGAAACGAATCTGATACAGTTCTATCTTGGAGACAACAGGATCATGCAGATCGTATCCTGCGGTTCGTTGATGTTGATCCCCATTCCTACGATCCTTTATCTGGATACGGCTTTCGGATTTCGCCACAAATTTGTGGTGCCTATGGTATGCCTGATGTCCTCCGGCCTGTTTGCAGTATGCTGGGGGCTGCATTTTGCAGGGATTGCGGATATCCATGAGACTCTTTCCCTGAGCCACTTTGTGCTGGTATTTACAGCGTCTATCTTACTGTACACCATTGTCCGCAATTCCGTTGTGGTCAGCAGCAAAAAAAGCCGCAATATTTACCGCATCCTGCGTACCATCGGCTTAAGCGGGATTTCCGTTGCAACGGTAACGGATGTCATCCGGTATTATCGCGGAAACGGCACGGACAGCGCCATGTTTGTGCGGATCGGCTTGTTAGTGTTCATCATCTGCTTTGGAATTTCCAGCCTGGAAAAAACCATCAATGCGGTAAAACTGGGCGTACAGTCGGAATTTGTGGCCCAGCTGGCATATTTAGACGGTCTTACCCGGATCGGCAACCGTACTTCCTTTCAGGAGCATCTGGTAGACCTGGAGAAGATCAAGGATGAAGTGCCGGGTATCGGTATTGTTATGTTTGATGTCAATGATTTAAAATATGTCAATGATCATATGGGACATCATCAGGGCGATGCCATGCTGGTTCAGAGCGCGGATATCATTAAGGCATCATTTGAAAATAAGGACAGCATGTGTTTCCGTATCGGCGGCGACGAGTTTGCGGTACTGATAAGCGGAGAAAGGGTAGAGGAGCAGTATGAAGAGGGCGTTGTGCGTTTTCACAAAAAGATGGAAGAGTATAATGCCCTGCCGGATAAAAAACTGCGTATCAGCATTGCCTGCGGATTTGCAATGTATCATGAAGGAAATAGAGGCATCAAGCTTATGGATGTCTATCAGACGGCGGATAAACGGATGTATGACAATAAAAAAGAGATAAAAGAAAAACAGATTCCGCCGGAAGAGTATTACAGGTCCCGGCCGGCGTAATTTATGATAACAGATCATGAAACGGTTAAAATAAAAAGCCGTCGTGAGACAGATAAATAGTGTATCTGTTTTGCGGCGGCTTTTAAAATCAGTCTGTATCACATATCCATATTCACACATTTCTCCAGTTTCTGGATCCCGAAGTAAAGTCCGTATGCAATGATACATAAAATGATAATGGAGGAAATGACCATATCCAGCTTAAATACCTGGGTTCCGTAAATGATCAGGTAACCCAGCCCCCGCCTTGCGGCAAGAAATTCTCCGATCACGACGCCTACCAGGGAAAGTCCGATGTTGACCTTCATGGAATTGATCAATGTGGGGATCGAAAAAGGAATGACGATCCTCCGGTAGATATCCCACTTGTTTCCTCCAAGGGTCAGGATCAGCTTTTCCATTTCGGGATTTGTCTGGTGGAATTGTGTATACAGGCTGATGACCGAGCCGAATATGGCTACGGAAATGCCGGCGACGATAATGGTTTTCATGCCGGTTCCAAGCCAGACGATAAAGAGGGGCGCAAGGGCCGATTTGGGCAGACTGTTCAAAATGACCAGGGTCGGTTCAAAGATAGCGGCCATGGATTTGGAAAACCACAAAAGTGACGCGCAGACAACGGTTAAGAGCATGACAAAGAAAAAGCTCAATACGGTCTCAGCAAGGGTATATCCGATATGGGCAAATAATTCTCCTGTTTTTCCCATGGAAAGGACGCAGCCCACAATGCGGGAGGGGGAACTGAAAAAGAATGCGTCGATCCAGCTTAAATTTGCTGCCGTTTCCCACAAAATGAGAAAGAGGGCAAAAACAAGAAAACGAAAAAATTTGATTTTTTGGCGGTATCTTTTCAGAGATATTAAATATTCTTTATGCTGTTCGCTCATCAGGGGGATTCATCTCCTTCCACAATATTTGAAAATATTCCCCGAAGGCCGGATGTTTCCTGACGGCAAGAGAACCTTTTTCTTTGCAGGGAATATTGATATCCATGATCTTAACGACCCGGGAAGGTCTGCCGGACAATACGATGATCTTGTCGGAAAGGCTGATGGCTTCCGACAGGTCGTGGGTAACTAAAATAGCCGTTTTGTTTTCCTTCCGTATGATCTTGCCGATGTCGTCGGCTACCAAAAGCCTGGTCTGGTAGTCTAAGGCGCTGAAGGGTTCGTCTAAAAGAAGAGTATCGGGATTTAACGCCAGGGTGCGGATCAATGCGGCGCGCTGGCGCATGCCGCCGGACAGCTGACCGGGAAACTTATCTTTAAACTGGGATAATCCGTATTTATATAATAATTCCTCAAGTCTTTTTTTGGTTTCGGAATTTAAAGATTTATGGATGGCGGGTCCTAAGGCTATATTTTTCCAGATCGTGTTATAGGGGAGCAGGAGATCCTGCTGGAACATGTAGCCAAAGGTAACGTCCCCGTCAATGTCGATCGTACCTGCTTCGGCTTTGTTAAGGCCAGCCAGAATGGACAGGATGGTGGATTTGCCGCATCCGCTGGGTCCTACAAGGGAAACGAATTCGCCTTTTTTCACTGTAAAAGAAATATCTGAAAGCGCTTCGATTTCTCCATCGGGCCGATGGTAGGAAAAGGAAACGCCTTGTAATGAAATATAGGGTTCCATGAATTATTTGACCTCTTTTTTACTAATGTATGTAGAAAAAAAGACTTTGTGAGGGGTTTTTGTGATGCATTTCTTGAAAAAGCACGGTCCTTATGATATTATTATGGTTAGTTTAACTTTAAATCTGGAGGATGAAAATCATGGCACAGCTATGGGGAGGTCGTTTTACAAAGGATACGGATGAGCTTGTTTACCGCTTTAACGCATCTATTTCTTTTGACAGCAGATTCTTAAAGCAGGATATTGAAGGCAGTATCGCCCATGTAGTCATGCTCCACAAACAGGGCATTTTGAAGACGGAAGAAAAGGATGCCATTGTAAAAGGCCTGACCGGTATCCGCGAGGATGTGGAAAACGGCAGTCTTTCAATCACGGAAGAATATGAGGATATCCACAGTTTTGTGGAAGCCAATCTGATCGACAGGATCGGCGATACGGGCAAGAAGCTTCATACTGGCCGCAGCCGCAACGATCAGGTCGCGCTGGATATGAAGCTGTATATCCGCGGCGAGATCGTAGAGACGGACGAATTGTTAAAGGAACTGCTTACTACGCTCCTTGACATCATGGAGAAAAACACGGAGACATATATGCCTGGCTTTACCCATTTGCAGAAGGCCCAGCCCGTTACCCTTTCTCATCATATGGGAGCTTATTTTGAAATGTTCAAACGGGACAGGCTGCGTATGCGGGATATCTATCACAGGATGAATTATTGTCCTCTGGGAGCCGGCGCCCTTGCGGGAACGACCTATCCCCTTGACAGGGTATATACGGCGTCCCTTTTAGGCTTTGAAGGACCTACTCTAAACAGTATGGATTCCGTTGCCGACAGGGATTACCTCATAGAGCTTTTAAGTGCCATGTCCACCGTGATGATGCATTTGAGCCGCTTTTGTGAGGAGATCATTATCTGGAATTCCAATGAATACCGTTTTGTGGAAATTGACGACGCCTATTCCACCGGAAGCAGCATTATGCCCCAAAAGAAAAATCCGGATATTGCGGAGTTGGTCAGAGGCAAAACAGGGCGGGTCTACGGAGCGCTTATTTCCATACTGACTGTCTTAAAGGGAATCCCCCTTGCTTACAATAAGGATATGCAGGAGGATAAGGAGCTGACCTTTGACGCCATCGATACGGTAAAGGGATGCCTTGCATTATTTAAAGGTATGATCTCTACCATGAAATTCAGAAAGGACGTTATGGAGAGCAGCGCCATAAACGGCTTTACCAACGCCACCGATGCGGCGGATTATCTGGTAAACCACGGGGTGCCCTTCAGGGATGCCCACGGCATCATCGGCAGGCTGGTATTGACCTGCATTGAAAAAAATAAGGGGATCCTGGATCTGACCATGGAGGAATTCAAAGAGATCAGCGAAGTCTTTGAGCCGGATATTTACGATGCCGTCAGCTTAAAGACCTGTGTGGAAAAAAGGCTTACCATGGGAGCGCCGGGGAAGGCCGCTATGGAGAAGGTCATTGCCATGGAAAAAGAATATCTTCAAAGCGACTGGAAGGACAGGGATTTGATTTATTAAGCGAATGCTTATAAATATAGTTACAAAATGAGTGAGGAGAATGAAAAAATGAGTGAAAAGTTAAAAGTCGGTATTTTAGGCGGAACAGGTATGGTAGGACAGAGATTTATTGCCCTGCTTGAGGATCATCCGTGGTTTGAGGTAACTACCGTTGCGGCAAGCGAAAGGTCTGCAGGAAAGACCTATGAAGAGGCTGTAGGCGGCAGATGGAAAATGGATACGCCCATGCCTGAGGCAGTAAAAAATATAATTGTAAAAAATGTAAACGAAGTGGAGAAGGTTGCGGCAGAGGTTGATTTTGTTTTTTCGGCCGTTGATATGACAAAGGAAGAGATCAGGGCAATCGAGGATGCTTATGCAAAGACGGAAACCCCCGTTGTCTCCAATAACTCCGCTCACAGATGGACGCCGGATGTGCCCATGATCATTCCGGAGATCAATCCCGAACATACGGAGGTTATTGAAGCGCAAAAGAAACGTTTGGGCACTACAAAAGGCTTTGTGGCCGTAAAGCCAAACTGTTCCATTCAAAGCTATGCGCCCGTCCTTTATGCGTGGCGTGAATTTGAGCCTTACGAAGTGATCGCAACCACTTATCAGGCGATTTCCGGCGCAGGAAAGACCTTTAAGGAATGGCCTGAAATGGTGGAGAACATTATCCCTTATATTGGCGGGGAAGAGGAAAAAAGCGAAAAAGAGCCCTTGAGAATTTACGGCAAGGTGGAAAACGGACAGATCGTTCCGGCATCTGAGCCCAAGATTTCCTGCCAGTGCATCCGCGTTCCCGTATTAAACGGACATACGGCTGCCGTATTTGTTAAATTCAGAAAGAAACCCTCCAAAGAGCAGCTGCTTGAAAAGCTGGCGGCTTTTAAGGGCGTTCCCCAGGAATTAGACCTGCCTTTTGCACCCAAACAGTTTATCCAATATATGGAAGAGGATAACAGGCCTCAGGTAAAAGCGGATGTGGATTATGAAAGAGGTATGGGCATTTCCATCGGACGTTTGAGGGAAGATACCATTTACGATTATAAATTTGTGGGATTATCACATAATACTGTAAGAGGCGCCGCAGGCGGAGCCGTTTTATGTGCGGAATTATTAAAGGCACAGGGATTCATTTCTAAAAAATAGTCATATCTTTTTTACCGCAGACAGCGGGAACTTAATTTGTTATGAAGCAGGAAAGGGAAGGTTGAACAAATGAACGATTTACAATTTCAACTTGACATGGTTCGTGCATTGAATCAGCAATTGAACAATA
Organism: Lachnospiraceae bacterium UBA3273; assembly: GCA_002362385.1. Lineage (GTDB taxonomy): Bacteria > Bacillota > Clostridia > Lachnospirales > Lachnospiraceae > UBA2882. The sequence continues at coordinate 250,420 of DEUB01000029.1, read as the reverse complement.
AGGAGAAAATGTATCAGTTGGTTTGTTCCACTTCCCAAAATGCATTTCTTTATATTGATTTCAAAAAGAACAAACTGGACGTATTGGGAAACTGGAAGGGATTTTTTGATTTTCAGGCAGAGGCGCTGGGGGATATGGTAAAACTTTTAGATCTGGCAGAAGACCGGGATAAAAGCGAACTGAGACAGGTTCTGTTCCCGGAAAAATCCGGAGAAGAGAATAAAGTAATGGAGTGCTATTTCCCTTCCCTGAAAAAATGGCTTGAGTTTGAAGCTACGGTTCAATACGAGGGCGGAGCGCCGGCAGAAAAGGTGCTGCGCATCAGAGATATTACCAAGTTCAAAAAACAGAACGAAGAATTGCGCTATATGGCATATTATGATGTGCTGACCGGTCTTTACAACAGAAATTATTTTGTCCGTATTTTGAGCGAATGGATCAGGGAAGCCCAGGACAGCGGGGAAATTGTTGCCGTTATGTGTGTGGATATAGACAATTTTAAAAAGATCAACGACGGTCTGGGACTGGTTGCGGGAGACGAACTGATACAGGCATTCGGTCTGTTTTTAAAGGAGTTTATGGATGAGCGGACCATTATTGCCCACGTAACGGACGACACTTACTATATAGCCGTAAGAAACCCGGTAGGAAGCCACAGTATAGAAAAGCTTTTCGGTAAGATCGTGCAGAGAGTGAACGAGCCCTTTTATGTTATGGGAAAGCATGAAGTGTCCATTTCCGTATGCGCGGGAGTGGCGGAATTTCCGGAAGCGGCGGGAAACAGCCTGGAACTGATCAATTGTTCGGAAATCGTTATGTTTCGTGCCAAGGAACACGGCCCTAACAGCATGAAATACTTTGAACCGCCTATTTTTCAGGATTTCATTGATAATATCAATATAGAGAACAAATTAAAAGAAGCCGTTAACATGAACCGGTTCTTATTGTATTACCAGCCCCAATATGATTCCAAATCCCAAAAACTGCGGGGAGTGGAGGCGCTGATCCGCTGGCAGGACGATTCGGGGAAAATGATCAGCCCCGGCGTATTCATTCCCATTGCCGAAAAGAACGGGATGATCGTTCCCATAGGCACATGGGTATTGGAGGAAGGCATACGCAAATATGCCGCATGGAGAGAAAACTATAACTGCGACATGGTACTGTCTTTGAATATCTCCGCCATACAGTACAAAAGGCCTGATTTTGTCAGCAATCTTTTGGAAATTCTGGAGAAATACCGGGTCAATCCCAAAGACATCGAATTGGAGATCACGGAAAGCGTTCTGATCGACGATTTTGAACAGGTGGTATCAAAGCTCCGTATACTGAAGGAATATGGGATCAAGATTTCTTTGGACGATTTTGGGACGGGATATTCTTCCTTGTCCTATTTAAAAGGTCTTCCTATTGATACTTTGAAAATTGACAAGTCTTTTATTGATACGGTCATTCAGGATGAAAGCACCCAGGTAATTACGGAATCCATTGTTTCCATGGTCAAGAAGCTGGGCTTTGAAACAGTTGCCGAGGGCGTGGAGACAGAAGAACAGTACGAATATCTGAAGAAGATCGAATGCGATAACATTCAGGGGTTTTTATTGGGAAAACCTATGCCTGCCGAGGAAATAGCAGGTTTATTAAAGCAGAGAAGTGCAGGCGTTTGATTTGATCAAAAGGAATTTACATGGATAAGAGTTTATATATTGCGGAAAAACCCAGTGTTGCAAGGGAGTTTGCCAAGGCGTTAAAGGAACAGATGAAATCCTTTGACGGCTATATGGAATCCGAGAGCGCGGTTGTAACCTGGTGCGTGGGCCATTTGGTTACCATGAGCTATCCTGACGCATACGATGAAAATTTAAAAAGATGGTCTTTAAATACCCTTCCCTTTTTCCCGCCGGGAGATAAATTCAAATATGAAGTGATCGGGAGCGTAAAAAAACAGTTCCAGATCGTGAACGGTTTGTTGAACCGGGATGATGTAAAACGGATCTACGTATGCACCGACTCGGGAAGGGAAGGGGAATACATATACAGGCTGGTGGAGCAGGAAGCCCATGTTCAGGGAAAAGATAGAAGAAGAGTCTGGATCGATTCCCAGACCGAAGAGGAAATTCTGCGAGGGATCAAAGAAGCCAGGGATCTGTCGGAATATGATAATTTAAGCGCTTCCGCCTATCTTCGCGCAAAAGAAGATTACCTGATGGGAATCAATTTTTCGAGGCTGCTCACGTTAAAATACGGCGATTATATCAAGAATGCGCTTTCCCTGGAAAAAAATGCCGTTGTTTCCGTGGGGCGCGTTATGACCTGCGTGCTGGGAATGGTGGTGGACCGGGAACGGGAGATACGCCATTTTGAGAAAACTCCTTTTTACCGCATTATAGGAGAAATGGATTTAGAAGGCAGTTCCTTTGAAACGGAATGGAAAGCGGTGGAGGGCTCTGATTATTTTAATTCCCCTCTCTTATACAAAGAAAACGGCTTTAAAAAGGAAGAGAGCGCTAAAGAACTCATAGAAAAGCTGAAACCTCATGACAAAATGGTGGTTTCCGGGGTCGAAAAGAAAAAGGAAAAGAAAAATCCGCCCCTTTTATACAATCTGGCTGAACTGCAGAATGACTGCTCAAGGCTTTTTAAGATCAGTCCCGACGAAACTTTGCGGATCGTCCAGGAACTTTATGAAAAGAAGCTGACCACTTATCCGAGAACGGATGCTAGAGTGTTATCCACGGCGGTGGCAAAGGAGATCTACAAAAATATAAGAGGCCTTTCTTCTTACGCTCCTATGGCGGAGCGTGCGGCCTGGGTCATCGAACATAAAACCTATGAGGGCATTGCAAAAACAAAATACGTAAACGATAAAATGATTACGGATCACTATGCCATTATACCTACGGGTCAGGGATTCGGGGCGTTAAACGGCCTTCATCCCACGGCGGCAAAGGTCTATGAATTGATCTGCGGCAGATTTTTAAGCATTTTTTATCCTCCGGCGGAATATAAAAAATTATCACTGACTTTACAAAAGGAGAAGGAGTTTTTCTTTGCTTCCTTTAAGGTCATGGTAAATCCCGGCTATCTGGCGGCAGTAAAGTACAGCTTTTCCAAAGCCAGGGATCCGGAAAAGGAAGAGGAGAGAAAGACAGGCGAAAGTGAAAACGACAGTCAGGAAAAAGGCGTGGATGATGCTCTCCGCATAAAGCTTGCCGCACTGAAAAAAGGAACCGAAATTCCCATTGCGGGTCTGTCCATGAAGGAAGGAGAAACTTCCCCGCCAAAGAGATATAATTCCGGTTCTATGATCCTTGCCATGGAAAATGCGGGCCAGCTCATAGAGGATGAGGCACTGAGGGAACAAATCAAGGGCAGCGGTATCGGCACATCGGCAACCAGGGCAGAGATACTCAAAAAACTGGTGGCAAATGGGTACTTAAACTTAAATAAAAAGACCCAGATCATTACCCCCGCATGTTTGGGGGAGGTTATTTACGAAGTGGTAAGCTGTTCCATTAAGTCCATGTTAGATCCGAAGCTGACTGCCAGCTGGGAAAAGGGACTGACTTTAGTGGCGGAGGGGGATATTACTCCTGATGAATATATGGTAAAATTAAAAGGGTTTATTACCAGAAGGACCGACTATGTAAAGCAGACGGACAACAGGGGCTATTTAAACCGGTGTATGTCCTATGTGAAAAGCAATTATGCCGGTACTGAAGGGAAAAAGGGTAAAGCAAAAAAATAAAAAGGGAGAGAAGCGTATGTTACAAATGTTCAAAATCGATAACTATCTGGATGTCAACAAAACTCTGGCACAATTTTTATTCGACGGGATCGAATATCCGTGGGAGGTCCTGCCCCGGCTCGAATCATTTATTATGCAGTTGGGCCCTATGCTTCCTGCTGAGGACTTTAATCAGGTGGGAGAAAATATATGGATCGCAAAATCTGCCAGGATTGCAGACAGCGCAAGCATTACGGGGCCCTGCATCATTGATGCCGATGCGCAGATCAGGCACTGTGCCTTTATCAGGGGAAATGCCATTATCGGAAAGGGCGCCGTTGTAGGCAATTCCTGTGAGATCAAAAACAGCCTGTTGTTTGATGAGGTGGAAGTTCCCCATTACAATTATGTGGGAGACAGTGTGTTGGGCTACAGGGCGCATTTAGGAGCCGGAGCCATTACATCGAACATAAAAAATGACAAAAAAAATGTGGTAATTAAATTTCCCTTAGGCCAGATCGAAACGGGCTTAAGAAAGCTGGGAGCCGTAGTAGGAGACGGCGTTCAGGTGGGATGCAATACGGTGCTGAATCCGGGAACCGTGATCGGAAAAAATACAAGGATATATCCTTTAAATTCCGTAAGAGGATGGGTGGATGAAAATTCCATTTATAAGCAGGAAGGTAATGTGATAGAGATTATTTGACCATAGAACTGTCGTCCGGCTTAAAATTCATAATATTCTTTCTATTGACAAATCGTGAGAATTATTGTATATTTTATCAAGTTGAAGTGATAAAGAGCTCAACAAACGTTATGTTAAACCGTATGACCGGGAGAGTTTTATACCCGGCTGCGGCAGGAAAAAGGGAGGAAGAAATTATGAAAAAACTCATGGCAATGCTTTTAGTCGGCGTTTTGTCTGCATCCTTATTAACAGGCTGCGGTTCTGCGCCAGCTGATGAGACAAACGCTCCGGCAACAGAAGAGGACGGCAGTGCAGAAGGAACGGATTCCGAGGGAGCAGGTTCAGAAGGAGATACCTACAACATTGGTATTATCCAGTTGGTTGAGCATCCGGCTCTTGATGCGGCGACAGAAGGTTTTGAGGATGCATTAAAGGACAAACTGGGAGATAAGGTTACCTTTGATTACCAGAACGCACAGGGCGAAGCTACAAACTGCGCTACTATTTCTACAAAATTTGTAAATGACAACGTTGATCTGATCATGGCAAATGCTACGCCTGCGCTTCAGTCCGCAGCAGCTGCCACCAATGAAATTCCCATTGTGGGAACAAGCGTAACAGACTTCATTACGGCAGAAGTTGTAAACAGCAACGAAGAACCCGGCACAAATGTTACCGGCGTTTCGGACCTTGCCCCTGTAGACGAGCAGATCGCATTATTACAGAGAGTATGTCCCGACGTTACAAAGGTGGCTGTCGTATACTGCTCATCCGAAGCAAACTCCGTATACCAGGCAGATCTGGCGGCAAAGTATTTAAAGGACGCGGGCATTGAGTATGAGGTATTTACCGCAGCAGATTCCAACGAAGTTCAGTCGGTTATTACAGCGGCAATTGCAGAGTGCGACTGTGTATATATTCCTACGGACAATACCTTTGCCGACAATATTGAGATCGTTAAGAATGTAACGGTTCCCGCAAACATTCCCGTTATCTGCGGCGAAGAAAATATGTGCGGTAATGGCGGTCTTGCGACTTTAAGTATCAGCTATTATGATCTGGGATATAAAGCGGGGGAAATGGCTTATGAGATTCTTGTAAACGGAGCGGATCCTGCAACGACCCCTATCGGTTATGTTTCTGACGGTATTGTTGCAAAGTACAATCCTGAAGTTGCAGAAGCCATTAACTGGACCATTCCGGAAGATTTAGTTGCAATTGAAAAAGAAGAAGAGTAATCCGGTAATTATTATCCGGTTTGCAGAACGTTTTGTAAAAGGGTGTGTTTTTACACATCCTTTTGCTACGTTTTATTATTTTTAGACTATTTTTAATTTTTTTATTCCTTCTTTTCCATATTTTTGTTATACTAACTGCTGAGTGGTTTTTTCCACTGATTTCATTTACACGGAGGTTTAAATATGTTAAATATTGTTGCATTGTTAAATGCGCTGCCGGGTTCCGTCGCACAGGGTGTGTTAATGGGAATTATGGCAATCGGCGTCTACATAACCTATAAGGTGCTTGATTTTGCGGATCTGACTGTAGACGGCAGCCTTTGTACCGGCGGTGCAGTGGCGGTCATGCTGATCATGAAGGGGATCAATCCATATGTCGCGCTTCTGGCAGCTTTTGCAGCCGGAATGCTGGCGGGATTTTTAACGGGATTTTTCCATACGGTAATGGGGATACCCGGTATCCTGGCGGGAATTTTAAGTCAGCTGGGGTTATATTCCATCAATATGAGAATTATGGGAAAGTCCAATCAGGCTGTCAGTGTGGACAAGTATGACCTGGTCGTCAGTTTAAGATATATTACGCCGGCAATTGTAGTAGGGCTTATATTTGTAGTAGTATTAATAGGCATTCTATATTGGTTTTTGGGTACGGAGATCGGTTCGGCTGTCCGCGCCACAGGATGTAATGAAAATATGGCCAGGGCCCAGGGAATCAATACCAATATAGGCAAGATCATCGGTCTGGTCCTTTCCAACGGTCTGGTGGCTTTGTCGGGCGCTCTCTATGCCCAGTATAACGGAAATGCCGATATCAATATGGGAAGGGGCGCAATTGTAATCGGATTGGCATCCGTTATTATCGGAGAAGTCCTTTTCGGAAAAATATTCCGCAATTTTGCATTAAGGCTGTTTTCCGTAGTCATAGGCTGCGTGATTTATTTTGCGGTCATTGCCCTTGTACTGCAGCTTGGATTAAGCACAACGGATCTGAAACTTTTCAGTGCGTTGATCGTTGCCGTCTTCCTGGCAATTCCTTATTGGAGCGGCAAATACAAAGCGACGCATCCTGCAAAAGTAAAGAAGGGAGGAAAGACGGATGCTGGAAATTAAAAATTTGAGTAAAACTTTCAATCCCGGAACGGTAAATGAAAAGCAGGCATTGACCGATGTTTCCCTTACCTTGAACGAAGGGGATTTTGTAACCATTATCGGCGGAAACGGAGCGGGTAAATCCACAATGTTAAACGCTATTGCAGGGGTATGGCCCATAGATTCCGGCAGTATTTCCGTAAACGGTGTGGATATCACAAAGCTGCCTGAGCATAAACGTGCAAAATATATCGGCAGGGTATTCCAGGATCCCATGATGGGAACCTCGGCGGATATGGGAATAGACGAAAACCTTGCCATTGCGGCCAGAAGGGGGAAACACCGTACTTTAAGCTGGAGCATTACCCGTAAGGAGAAAGAAAAATATAAGAAATTGCTGAGCTCTCTGGATCTGGGTTTGGAAGACCGGCTGACATCCAAGGTAGGGCTTCTTTCCGGCGGACAGAGACAGGCTATTACACTGCTCATGGCTTCCTTGGAGAAACCCCAGCTTTTACTGTTAGACGAGCATACGGCAGCCCTTGACCCCAAGACGGCAGCCAAGGTTCTGGCATTGTCGGATAAGATTATTGAAGAAAACCAGTTGACGGCTATGATGGTGACCCACAATATGAAGGACGCCATCAACCACGGAAACAGGCTGATCATGATGCACGAAGGCAATATTATTTACGATGTCAGCGGGGAAGAGAAAAAGAAACTCCACGTTTCGGACCTGCTTGCCAAATTTGAGGAGGTCAGCGGCGGAGAATTTGCCAACGACCGCATGATATTGAACTGAGTGCATACCTGTCCGGTACCGGCATCATTAGGCATTAAGCCGGTATCGGAACGTAATAAATTGAAAACTTGTATAAAAAATCCGTGGTTTGTTCATAAATGACTGGATTTTTTGCATAAAATATGAGAGAATGTTTAAGGTGAATCTAACAAAATATGACATATTTTGTTATGATATATTTCTACATAATTGAAAGGAGATTTCACATGATTTATTCAAAAGAAGTGGAAGAAATGACTTGTGTGGCACAGGGCGTTCATCATGGCTGTGCTCCCATCCCTGAAGAAGCAAAATGGGTTCAGGCAAAAAGAGTGGAAGATATTTCCGGTCTGACACACGGTGTGGGCTGGTGTGCTCCCCAGCAGGGCGCCTGCAAATTGACCCTGAATGTAAAGGAAGGTATCATCCAGGAAGCTTTGGTTGAGACCATCGGATGCTCCGGTATGACCCATTCAGCCGCTATGGCATCTGAGATTTTACCGGGATTAACAGTAATGGAAGCATTAAATACCGACCTTGTATGCGATGCTATCAATACAGCGATGAGAGAGCTGTTCTTACAGATCGTATACGGTCGTACACAGTCCGCATTCTCCGAAGACGGCCTTCCAATCGGAGCCGGTCTTGAAGATTTAGGAAAAGGTTTGAGAAGCCAGGTTGGTACTATGTACGGTACCCTCAAAAAAGGTCCTCGTTATCTGGAAATGGCAGAAGGCTATGTAACAGGCATTGCTTTGGACAAAGACGATCAGATCATCGGTTACAAATTTGTCAGCCTTGGAAAGATGACAGACTTCATCAAAAAAGGCGATGATCCCAATACGGCATATGAAAAGGCATGTGGCCAGTATGGCCGTGTGGACGACGCTGTTAAGATCATCGACCCACGTAAAGAGTAATAGAAGGAGGACAATGGAATGGCTTTATTTGAATCATATGAAAGACGTATTGATAAAATCAACAGCGTATTAAACAGCTATGGTATCGCTTCCTTGGAAGAGGCTGAAAAAATTACAAAAGATGCCGGTCTGGATGTATATGAGCAGGTTAAGAAGATCCAGCCTATCTGTTTTGAGAATGCCTGCTGGGCTTATACTGTAGGCGCTGCGATCGCAATCAAAAAAGAGTGCAAAAAAGCAGCAGACGCAGCTGCAGCAATCGGCGAAGGACTTCAGGCTTTCTGTATTCCCGGTTCTGTTGCAGATACCCGTAAAGTAGGTTTAGGACATGGTAACCTGGGCAAGATGTTATTAGAGGAAGAGACAGAGTGTTTCGCATTCTTAGCAGGTCATGAGTCTTTTGCAGCGGCAGAAGGCGCCATCGGTATTGCTGAGAAGGCTAACAAAGTCCGTCAGAAACCTTTACGCGTTATCTTAAACGGTTTGGGAAAAGACGCTGCTTTGATCATTTCCCGTATCAACGGATTTACCTTTGTTGAGACAGAGTACGATCCTTATACAAACGAAGTAAAAGAAATCAGCAGAACACCTTATTCCGAAGGACTTCGTGCAAAGGTCAACTGCTATGGCGCAAACTCCGTTCCGGAAGGCGTAGCAATTATGTGGAAAGAAAATGTAGACGTTTCCATTACCGGTAACTCTACCAACCCTACAAGATTCCAGCATCCTGTAGCAGGTACATACAAAAAAGAAAGAATTGAAGCAGGAAAGAAATACTTCTCAGTTGCTTCCGGCGGCGGTACAGGACGTACCCTTCATCCGGACAACATGGCTGCAGGTCCTGCATCCTACGGTTTCACGGATACCTTGGGACGTATGCATTCCGATGCACAGTTCGCAGGTTCTTCTTCCGTACCGGCTCACGTTGAGATGATGGGTCTTATCGGTATGGGCAACAACCCTATGGTTGGCGCTACCGTTGCAGTTGCCGTTTCGATTGAGGAGGCAGCCGAGGCTGGCAAGTTCTAAATATACCTTGTAAATTGAAAACGCCGAAAGGCTTGAAAGTACCGTAATCTTCAAGGGTTGCGGTACTTTTTTCATGCCCAAAAGGGAAAAAGGAAATATGCTCTGAGCAGTCGTGAAAAGCGGTAAAAATTGGAGAGTAGGACACCGGTAGGTAACAAGTAGGAAACACGGTACAGGTAACAGAATTTCAGCAAAAGCAGACACGAAAAAAGCCGCAGCCACAAGGGTTACGGCATCTTTTCCATTTCTGTCCTCAGCCATTCAATATCACGCTTTGTATAGGTACCCTCTGTTATGTCCGTGATCTTGTGGCCGACAAGGAGCTTTATCACATATTCATCTACTCCGGCCTTTTTAGCCATAGTGATGAAAGTAGTCCGGGGATCGTGTGGGCGGTGGTCCTCACGCATACCCAGGGCGGTCATAATTTTTGCGAACCGCCCGGCATATTTGTCGTAGGTGATAGTCATGCCACCCTTTACAGCGTCCGGGTCGTTAAAGAGATATATGCTGCCGAGGCTGATTGCCTGGTCGTAGTTTTTCTGCACAAGGCTTTTTATGCGGGGATGTATAGGCACGACACGGTTTTTCCCGGCATCGGTTTTCATTCCCCCGGTAATGTACTGCTCAGAAAGGTTGACATCCTCAATCCGGAGCTTAGCGAGTTCTTGCGGGCGCCATCCCATATAGCACTGAATCAGAATCCAGTCCACAAAGCGGAAAGAATCAAGGTTTTTCCACAGAGTTTCCATTTCCTGGTCATTGAAATTTATATGTCCTCTCGTAGCAGCCTCTTTTTCTTTGATGATGTCATTTGATAGGTCAAAGGTTCGAGCATAGTTCTTGTCTACCAGCTCATACTCCAGGGCATAATCCAGCATGAGGTTGAACATGGATTTGATCCTTGCCTTAGTTCCTGGAGAGGCCGGCACCTTATGCCCGGCATCCTTACCACGGGAGGGGATGATATAGCCGTCCTCCATAATGCCCTTGATATGCCTGGCCCGGAGGTCCTTTACGCGCATACTGTGGATAGCGTGGCAGTATCTCCAGGCGGCGGTGATGGTTCTGGAGGACGATTCGCTTTCCAGGGTAGGGAAATAGCTTTCCGTCCACTTCTGGTAAAGCTCGGCAAGGGTAAGATTGTTGTTTTGTATGTCGTAGGGATTGGCTCCATATTCAGCCAATGCCTGGAGAGCCTCTTTTTTGGTCTTGAATGTCCCTATAGGCACACGGTTTTGGACTGTTTTGCCGGTCTGCTCGTCTGTGATCCATCCGAGCGTGACACGGGCCAGGTATGGCTTGCGCCGGTTTCCGGATAATTTGGTTACGCTCCCGTAGCCGTTTGGCAGTTTCATGGTATCACTTCCTTTACAGTTTGATAGATTCGATTACCGCGCCGAGTCCGGCATAGTCGGTCTTTACCGGCTCCAGTTTAAGGAGAGAGGACAGGGAAATTCCCTTCTGGTCCGGCACCTTTTCATCCAGAACGGATGTAGGCAGCACATAAAAATCCCAATAGTCCAAGTCGAGCAGGGAGACGTCCTTTGTCTTGGCAGTAAATAGGCAGAATACATACAGATCGCAGTTGCGCTTTGCGACAGTGGCAGAAGTGGCGGTAGCGTTATCCCAGGCCAGCTTTTTTCCAATGTCAAAACGAATCTGAGCAAATATGTTTTCAGGGGTCCAGGCTTGAATGTAAGCGGCAGATTTTACTTCAATCCTGCGTCCGGATGGACTCGTCACGTCAAAAGGGAGCCAGTTTTCTCGCATTTGCGTGCGGGGGGGGGGTACTCCGATTTCAGCGATGAATAAACGAGAAATTCTGCCATTACCCCACGCTGGGTATTGTCGATTAAGTCTGAAAATGCCCAGCGCCAGAAGTCCATAACGGTAATTCCGGCACTTTGGCCATGCAGGGTAAATTCCTCATTTCCAGTTAATTGATGTTCCATGTGATTCCTCCATTTCGCTATCCGCAGATACGGGCGGACAGGATAGTTTTAATCCCGGTAACGCAGCCGTAAATGGAATAGGATAATAGTTTTTGGCACTCTGCATCTGAAAGAGGCCCATAGGAATGTACCAAAGAAAGGAGCTGCAGGTCGGAAAGAGAAAGCCGGTTCTGCAGACTCCGGATTTTGGCGACAGTGCCGCAAGGGTAATCTTCGGATGCGGAGTTAAAGCTGTCGCAGAAAGAGGAAAGGTATAAAAGCAGGGCGGCGCTTTCATTGCCACTTGTTTCCTCAGTATGAGCCAGCTCGAAGTATCGGGCAGCATTTGCCATAGGCGATCCTCCTGTCTTTAGTACCGGCCATATTCCCGGTACCATTCTAAACTGATAATCTTTTTTCTTCATCGAGGTACTTCTGAGACTCCGTATAGGCTTTCAGAAATCCTTTGAGTTCCCCAATGAATTCATATTTCTTTGGCTCCGGCAGGGAACGGAACAGGTCGAGCAAATCATCCTCTTCCTGGGTGGTGTTTTTGCGGACCGGAGCCTCCTGGCCCGTAAGCAGATAATCCAGCGATACGCCGAGGAAATCAGCTATGGTTTTCATATACTTTGCAGGCGGGTCGTTGGTGCGGGCTTTCCAGGTTGACATTGTGGAAGTCCGGATAGAGAGCTTTTCGCAAAGTTCATAAGCACGCTTGTCTTTTTCATCCAGCAGTTGGTAGATTCTTTCGATTATTTCCATTTCATACCTCCGTAGCAAAATAAATTCGTAAATGAGAGCGTAACTATTTACAAACTCGCAATTGCGTGGTATAATATATACATGAAATACAAATCAATTCAAAGTTGCGAGCAGAGAACGGAATGTATTTCTAAGTGCGTTTGCGAGCCTGTAAATAGGATATTTCCATTATAGCACGCAAACACGCAAAAATAAATAACAAATATTAAGCAAATGCGAGAAAGGAGTGATACTCAAATGGGAAAGGAAACATCACAATGGGGTAAAGATGTCCGGAAAGCCGCTATTGACAAGGATATGACCTTAAAGCAGCTGGCGGAAAGCATCGGTTACAGCTATGCGACAGTTTCCTCAGTTATCAATGGCCGGTACTCAAACGCAAGCGTCCAGACAATCACTGAAAAAATCAACGGAGTGCTTGGCACAAAAGGGATGCCGGAACGGATTGATACACCTTCAGACGAATGGTGCCAGTGCGTGAAGATTGAGCTTTTGAAAAAGAAAATGAGCGTCAATCAGCTGGCGGAGAAGCTGAACGTCTCCAGGGATCGGCTGTCACTGGTTATCAACGGCAGAATGATGAATGAAAAAATCGTGGATGCCGTGAGCAATCTGCTGAACATCAAAATGCCGGCTGTGCCCTCTGGTGATAATTAAATTATAGCGGAAGGGTAGGTAACACGAAATGGGAAAAGGTCCTATAAACGAGAACAACAATGTGTATTTCAAGGCTAGGAAAAGAGCCGCAGCATACAATGAAAGGCTATATAGCCGGGAGGGAGCGTCAGAGCTTTTAGGGATTTCGGTATCAACGCTGGCTGATTACGAGCTGGGGAATACGAAAGTTGTGCCGGTGGATAAGGTCGTCCTTATGGCGGACTTATATAATGCCCCGGAACTGATTACAGGGTATTGCATGGGAGAATGTCCGGTGCATGGTTTTCTTCCTTTGGCGACAGAGGAAAAGAGCATACAGGGAATTACCCTGCGTCTCCTGAGAGGGTTCAATGAGGACGGATTAAGGGCTATGAAGGAGGACTTGATCGAGATAACAGAGGACGGAATCATCAGCAGAGAGGAACTCCCGAAATTGAAAGAGATTCTGGAAAAGCTGGAGAAAATCGCAGAGATTATAAGCGAAATGAAAATTGCCGGTGAGAAGTACATCAAGGGAGAGTAATCAGCTGAGGACAGGAAAGGAGAACTGATTGTGAGTAGAAAAAGCAAGCGAAAGCTATTGTTTGGATTAAAGGTCCTGGCGATATGCGGAGCTGCTGTATTTACGGTTAAAGGTATTGATAATTTGTTTGCGAGTGCCGGAGGCAGCACCGGCAAGAAGGAGGATGCAGATAGGAAAATAGAAGTTTGTGAAATCATTACCACGGATATAGCGGCAGAAACGCAGCCGGAGGAAAAGGAAGAGATTAAGGAAATGGATGCACCGGAAGAGGGCCAGGGGATGATATGGAGCATGGACTGGGATTCTGAGGACGCATACCTGTTGGCAAAAATCGCAATGGAAGAGGCAGAAAGCGAGGACGTTGAAGGGAAAGCGCTGGTAATTCTGGTGGTACTCAACCGTGTATGGAGTGACAAGTTCCCGGACAGCATACCGGAGGTCATATTCCAGGAGGGGCAATTCAGTCCAGTCAGCAATGGGAGGTTTGATAGAGTAGAGCCGGATAAGGATTGTTACGAGGCACTGGAATTGATCCAACTGAACAAATGGGACGAAAGCCAGGGAGCCTTATACTTCGAGAGCGATGGAAAGTCGAGCTGGCACAGGGATAACCTGCACTTCCTTTTTCAGCATGGAAACCATTATTTTTATACGGACAAGGAGCTGGCAGAATGAGGAAAACGAAGAGGTATATATCAAGGAATTGGCTGTGGATTATAGCTGGCCTGATTCTGACAGAGGTATTTGTCAAAATGGCATATGCGGAGAGAGGATATGTTGCCTACGGCGGGGAATGGCTGACCTTACCGTTGGTGCTTATGCTGGCAGAGGTATCAAGGTGCGTGGGCGATGTCGTAAGGTATCTGTTTGGAACGGAGGACGGTTATGGATCAGACGAAGATTGATGAAATTGTGAGTGAATGGACAAGGGAAGGAATCCACATATCCCAGGAAACGGTAGAGTATCTGATTTGGTATTGTAACAGGAAGATGGATGTATGCGGGATTGAGAACAGGGAGGAATATCTGCCGTTGCTGTTCAAGGACGAGCTGAAAAATCATCTGTTCAGAGAATATGTGAATGTTACAACGCTATCGAGGATGCAGAAAGGGGAGTGCGAAGGATGTGCAGCGTTTGCATGAGAGTACCCTGTCACCCAAGATGCCCAAACGCTCCAGAACCGGTACCGATATACAGGTGCGGGAAGTGCGGGGAGGGGATTTTCGAGGGTGACAAATATTATGACAGCCAGAAAGGCTATATTTGTGAGGAATGTTTGGATGATATGAGTTCCGGCGAACTGCTGGAGCTGGTAGGTGAAAGTCTTGCATCAGCATAAAAGGAAGGAGGATAGAAAGATGGAACAGCAGACAAAACAAGTAACAACGGCGGAATATCTTAACAATATCCAGGATGCGCTCATGAAACAGATTGCGGAAAAGGTTGGGGCGATGCCGGAGGGGTTCAATAAAGACAGGTTTATCCTTAACTGCATTACTCTGATTAGGGATATGCTCAAAGACAAAAAGAAACGCGAGAATCTGGACGGTATTTCGGCGGATTCTATAGCGCTCTGCATGATAAAGGGAGCTTTCTTGGGGCTTGATTTTCTGAGCGGAGAATGTTACGCAATCCCTTATAACAAAGAAATGAATTTCCAGACAGATTATAAGGGAGAGATCAAGATATGCAAAAAGCACAGCATACAGCCCATCAAGGACATTTTTGCAAAGATTGTCCGGGAAGGTGATCTTTATGACGAGGGAGTGGAGGACGGAAAGCAGAAACTTGTGTTCAAGCCTCTTCCGTTCAATAACGGAAAGATAATAGGAGCCTTTGCAATCGTGACCTATACTGACGGCTCCATGCTTTATGAGAGTATGAGCGCAGAGGAAATTGAGGGAGTGCGCCAAAACTATTCCAAAGCAAAGGATAGTGATGCGTGGAAGAAATCTTCTGGAGAAATGTATCGAAAAACTGTTATCCGCAGGCTGAGCAAATATATCGAAAAGGATTTCGATAAGGTTGAACAGTTAATGGCCTATGACGAGGGCGGCGGTGTGGAGTTCCAGAACGGTCTACTCTCTACCAGCAGAAAGCAGACAGCAGCACTTCCGGAGAAAGTGGAACCGGTAGACGCTTTTGCACTTGCCAGGAATAACAGTAATCAGATTGGCGGTTTGGTTTTAGAAGAGATTGAATAGTAGGAGGAAAGAAGAAATGCAACTGACAGCAGAAAATTATTACAGCCAGGAGGCTAACAGGGAGTACATGAGTGTCTCCCAATTCAAGGATTTTGCGGGTACATACGGGCGGTTGGCCTGCGAGTTTGCGGCGATGGAAAAGCTGGAAGAGCGGTGGGAGGATGAAGAGACTACTGCTCTTCTGGTAGGCAGCTATGTGGACGCTTACTTTGAGGGGACGCTGGAGAAGTTCAAGGCAGAGCATCCGGCATTGTTCAGGAAGGATGGCGGTTTGAAAGCTGACTATGTGAAAGCGGAAGAGATTATTGCTCGCATTGAGCGTGACAAGTATTTCATGAAATATATGTCCGGACAGAAACAGGTCATTATGACCGGGGAGCTGTTCGGGGCAAAGTGGAAAATTAAGATCGACAGCTACATCCCAAAGGTGGCAATCGTGGATTTGAAGGTCATGGCATCCATTACGGAGCTGAAATGGGTTAAGGATTTGGGCTATCTGGATTTTGTCCGGTATTGGGGCTATGACATCCAGGGCGCAGTCTACCAGGAAATCGTAAGGCAGAATACCGGGGATAAGCTGCCGTTTTATATTGCAGGTGCGACAAAAGAGAAAGAGCCGGACATCCGCATTATCCATGTGACGGACAATTATCTGCAGGAGGCGTTGCATGTGGTCGAGGCGAATATGCCGAGGATTCTGCGGATCAAGAGCGGAGAGTATCAGCCGGACAGATGCGAACTGTGCGATTGCTGCAGGCATAACCGGGTGCTGACAAAGCCGATTTCGATTATGGATTTGACAGCCGGAATATAGTTACGATTGGCGGTGAACACATGGCGGATAATAGAAAGTATTATTACCTAAAGCTGAAGGAGGGGTTTTTTGAGTCGGAAGAGATCAAGATACTGGAGAGTATGAAGGACGGATATATGTATAGCAATATTCTCTTGAAACTCTATCTGAAAAGCCTGAGGAATGAGGGACGGCTGATGTATAGAAACGTGATCCCGTACACGCCGGAGATACTTGCCACCTTAGTAGGGCACCAGGTAGGTACCGTGGAAAAGGCGCTGGAGATATTCCGAAAGCTGGAGCTGATTGAGATTCTGGATAATGGGGCTATTTATATGATGGATATTCAGAACTTTATAGGGAAGTCCTCAACGGAGGCGGACCGGCAGAGGGAGTATTACAATCGGGTTAAAAATGAAAAAGCGCTTTTGGGAGAGCCGGAGGAAAATGTCCCTGCTCTTCCAGAGGCTCAAAGCCCGGAGCCGAAGTCAAGAAAGGCAATCAGCAATTATTCAACGGATTTTGAAGAGTTCTGGAGCGTTTACCCCAGGAAAGCGGATAAGGCGCAGGCGTACAAGAAGTACAAGGCAAGACTGGAGGACGGATTCTCTCATGAACAGCTGTTAGAGGCGGCAAAGAATTATGCGGATCAGTGCCGGAGAGACAGGACGGAAGAGAAGTATATCAAGCACGGTAAGACCTTTTTAGGGGAGGCAACACCATTCCTTGATTATCTTCCTAAGAACGCCCCACAGGACGGTATGGAAGGTGCAGACGACGAGAATCCGTTTCGGAAGGGGTGATGTATATGATTGGCGAACCGGTAAAGTTGTCAGAGGTAGTAAAACTTCCGCAGGATGTTGTAGAGGTACAGGCCGATGAAGGCGACTACATAGGCGATGATGGACTTCTGCATTGCGGAAAGTGCAGAGGAAAAAAGCAGACCAGGATACCGGCATCAGATTTTACAGATGGAAAGGAAATAGTGGTAAGATGCCTCTGCAAATGCCAGGTTGAGGAAAATAAGCGCAGGGAAGAGGCAGAGGAACGGCGAAAGGCTATGGAACGCATAGAGCGCCTGAGAAACAGCAGTTTGATAGATGATAAATTGCGGGAAGTGCGCCTGCGCTCATTCCAGAAAGACCAGGACAACCAGAAAGTGTATGCTCTGGCAGAGAAGTACGTGGAACGGTTCGAGGAAATGTATGAGAAGAGGCAGGGCATATTGCTGTGGGGAACGGTTGGGACCGGAAAGAGTTTTACAGCCGCCTGCATAGCAAATGAGCTTATGGATCGGATGGTTCCGGTAATCATGACATCATTCGTGAAAATCCTGCAAAACATCCAGGGGAATCCGGAAGAAGAAAAGATTTTTATGAACCGGCTGAACGATGTCCGCCTGCTGATAATTGATGATTTGGGTACCGAGAGAAATACAGACTATGCCCTGGAAAAAGTCTATAACATCATTGACAGCAGGTATCGGGCCGGAAAGCCGCTGATACTCACCACGAACATGACAGTAAAGGAAATGCAGGAGAATACGGACATCCGGTATAAGCGGATTTACGATAGGATATTTGAAATGTGTTTCCCGGTGAGAGTGCCAGGCAGGTCGTGGAGAGAGAAAGAGGCGGCAAAGCGGTTTGATGAAATGAAAAAGTTAATGGAGGAATGACAATATGGCAATGGAAAAGGTGGCAGAAATCAGCATTTATAAGCTGGAGGACAGAAAGGCGGTTGCGGGTATTCTCCTGGAAAATGGATATACAATCGGTCCGGGGGTAAGAAAGAAAACGCCGACAGGAAAGCAGCTGGACTATTACTTGAAGGTCTACAAAGAGGATGGTGCGGCTGATGCCGGAGGCGGTGAATAGGAGGCAGTATGGAACAGGCAGAGGATAGCGCTATGAAACAGATTAAGTTCTCAGTACCGGGCCAGCCGTTCGGAAAGCAGAGGCCAAAGTTCTCCAGAGCAGGGCAGTATGTAAAGACCTATACTCCGGACGAAACGGTAAGCTACGAAAATTTAGTCAAGCTGATGTATCAGCAGGCGGCGAAAGGGAAAATGTTCAGCGAGGATGCGGCGCTGGACGTGAGGATTATCGCATACTATGAAATCCCGAAGTCCATCAGTAAGAAAAAGCGCAAGGCTATGCTGGAGCATAAAATCCGGCCAACAAAAAAGCCGGATTGGGATAATATCGGGAAGATTATCTGCGACAGCTTGAATAAGGTGGCGTACCGTGATGATTCGGCGGTTGTGGATGCACAGGTAAGGAAGTTCTATTCGGAGAATCCGAGAGTGGATGTATCAATCCGGGTAATAGGAGCAGATCAAATATAGGAGGTAGACAGATGGCAGGAAGAAAGAAAGCGGCGCCAGCACCGGAAACGGTGGAGGCGGAGGTTGTGAACGAGGTAGCGGTGGCACAGCCGGAAAAGATGGAGTTCCGGTTAATCAATCCTACGGAGGATGGTTTTCTTCGGGTGATTAAGTGGAACAAGGAAGAGCTGGAGGCGGCTGTAAGGCATAAGATAGCCGCATACCAGAATGTTGTCTACACAGAGGACAACATGAAACAGGCAAAGGCAGATCGGGCAGAGCTGAATAAGCTGACAAAGGCCATTGAGGAACGCCGGAAGATGGTTAAGAAAATCATCAATGAGCCGTATGAAGTGTTCGAGGCGGAGCTGAAAGAGATTCTGGCACTGATCCAGGAACCGGTAGGCATCATTGACAGGCAGGTAAAGGCGTTTGAGGACCAGCAGAAAGAGGAAAAGAAAAAGAGCATCCAGAAATCTTATGATGAAGTAATCGGGGATTTGGCGGAGGTTCTGCCTTTTGAGAGGGTGTTCGACATCCGGTATCTCAATCAGACCTATAAGCTGGCCACGGCACAGGCCGAGGTAAAGGCAAAGGTTGAAAAGGTCCGCACTGACCTGGAGACAATCGACAGCCTGGAGAGCAAGTACAAGCTGAACGCAAAGGATGTCTACATAAAGACACTGGACCTCAGCAAAGCGCTGGCAGAGAATAAGCGGCTGTCTGATCTGGAAGAAAAGCTGGAGGCCGAGAAAAGGCGCAAGGCAGAGGAAGAGGCTGAAAGGAAACGTCTGGCGGAGGAACGCCGCAGGGCAGCAGAGGAAAGAGCCAAAGCAGAGGAAGAGCAGAGAAAGGCGCTGGAGGCTCAGAAGAAAGCAGAGCAGGAATCTGCAAGCAAACAGGCGGAAAACGTGGCCGAACCGGCGAAAAACGTGATTGAAAGCCAGGAAAGTGTAACCGAACCGGCCCAAAACGTATCAAACGGGGCGGAAAACGGAACGGAGCCTTCAGCGGCGGGCGCTATCCAGAGTACCGAGCAGCAGGCATCTGTGGCGATTGATCCCTTTGAGCCTAAGCAGGAAGAGAAGAGGTACCGCACAAAGTTCTGTGCAGTAGGTACCAGGGCGCAGTTGCAGAAATTGATTGAGTTTATGAATGAGAACAATATCGAATATGGGAGGATTAAGTAATGAGCGAAGATTTTGAAAAGAGGCTGGATTTTGACAGCGATACCTTTGAGGAAATGAAAAGGGATATGAATTTCGTCCTGCAGAGGCTTATCGGGAATATGCAGGAGAAGGGCACCAACGAGGGCAGCATGACGCTGAAAATTGACGTCACTATGATAAAAGAGTTTATCCCGAATTATGATCCGGACATTAAGGGCGAATCAAGGGAAATCAGCAAGCCCCAGTTCAAGCATAAGGTGACATCGGCCGTAAAGATCAATGACGAAAAATCCGGCTCTTTCAACAATGAAATGGAGCTGGTGATGGATGCAGATACCGGGATATTCAAGCTGGTGCCGATTGCAAACACTCAGCAGCGCAGTATCTTTGATGCGGATTTCCAGCAGCAGGATAAGGCCGAGAAAAGCGAAGATGAAGAGTCTGCCGGTTCCAATGCGATTGAGGGAAAGAGCGTTCCGTTGCTGCCGGGACCGGACGATTCCGGAGAAGTGATTGACGGAGAATATAGGGAAGTAGATGCAGAGGCCGGGGAAAGCGAAAGCAGTCCGGAACCGGAGCCTGGAGAGGGGCTGGAGGATATCACGGATGAACTCCTGGGCGGAGAAGAGCCGGAAAACGGAGAGGACGATGGATACGGCTACGAAGAGCCGGAGGACGGTTCGGAGGAATAGGAGGAAATCATGGCATTTGGGAAAGAGCGTATGTGTAGTTATGTGGACCGGGGAAACAAGCTGATTGCCAGCGGCAAAACGCAGGAGGCTATGAAGTTGGTGGAAAGAGGTCTGCAGCACTATTCGGAAAAGATCATCAATGCTATATCTCCATACGCAAAGGCAGACGCAGGGCTGATTGTATTAGTCCTGCGCCACCTGGCAGATGAAGTGGAGAGAGGTAATCCGGGAGCGAAAGAATTATGTGAGGGCATGAAGAAATGCGTCAATGCCCCTGCTCTCTCGGAGATTGAAAAGGTCAGAAAGGCGAACAGGTATTGAGTATGGCGAAAAAGCATAAGACTACTCTGCAGGATCAGCGGGAATTTATCTCTGCATTTTACGGAGACGATTTCTGCGGATGCTGCGGAGAGGAAAGCGAGGCGACTCTGGAAGAGATTGAGAGTGCGATAGCAGACTGCGAAATGATGCTGCAGGAATCTATCAGAAGATCGGACAAAGCGGAAATAGCATACTGGAGAAAAGCGCTCCAGGAAAATAAAGTAAGCAGGAGGGAATTGCTGAGCGCTTAGACGTATTGGGATGGCGAGCGGCGACCAATGTAATTACCAAAGCCTTTGCGGGCCGGATGCGGTCTAATGGTAGTCAAGCGGTAACGGATATGTGTTTCGGCACTATCCCTCATGCGCTTTATGGCAAGTTGGTCCGGTGGAAAAGATAGTACAGCAAGCATCATCCTGGCCCACGAAAATTGTGAGCCGTTGGATGAAATAATATTCTGCGAAGTGATGTTTGACATCCGGAACGGAATAAGCGGAGAAAATCCGCATCACATTCATTTCGTGAAAGAGGTGGCAAAGCCGATTTTTGAGAGTTGGGGATATAAGGTCACAATCCTTCGGTCAAATATAGATTATCTGTACCTGTTTAATCGGATAATTGAAAAACCAACAAAGCACATAGAGAACAAATGGAAGAGATATGGCTTTCCAGGAGTAGGAATGTGCAATATTCAGCGAGATTTGAAAGTGAAACCGATAACAGAGTATAAGAATAGGTTTACCGAACCGGTTTTCCAGTACATAGGAATAGGGGTAGATGAACCGAAAAGATTGGAGGCATTGCGGAAAAAGAGAGGGTGTGTGTCCCTGCTTGAAAAATATGGCTATACCGAGGAAATGGCAAGGCAGAAGTGTATAGAGTATGATCTGCTCAGTCCTTGCTATAAGTTTTCAAAGAGAGGTGGGTGCTGGTTCTGCCCTAATGCAAAGATGGCTGAGATGCGGGAGGTTAAGCGGATTTATCCAGAAATCTGGGAACAGTTTGTAAGCCTAGAAGATCACACAGAGGATGTGGCATATACGAGATTTAATCAATTCAAGAAAAGACTGCGTGAAATTGATGCACAGCTGGAGCTTGAAAAATTATAAGGAGGTAGAATGGCACGGAATTACATGTATGTGTACGAGAGGATATACAAAGAGCAGAACACCATGCAGGCGGAGTTCCGGAAAATCCCGATTAAAGGAAAGAGGACATCTGCAGCTGATGTAAAGCGTGTGCGGAACATAATCAGCAATTCCAGCTACCAGGTGGCGCAGGAGTGCCAGGTAATCGTAAGTTATCCTCAGATGTGCATTGCGGGCACGGAGGTAGTGTTGGGAGAACCATTGATAATGCTGCCGGACTGCAGGCTGATAAATATTGAGCAGCTGAAGGATATTGAGTTAGGCAGGAAAAAATAAGGAGGATTGCAGGGATGAATTTAGTGAAACTGAGGTTTTTAAGAGGCGGGGAACCGCAGGGCAGGGAATATACATACATCAGCAAAGAAAAGGTTGAGGTAGGAGACACTGTAATAGTGCGAAAGCCGGAGGCCCAGGGAACGGAGGCGCCGAAAGGCATCATAACAATGGTCGATGTGCCGGAAACGGAGGTAGAGAGTTTCAAAGATAAGCTGAAAGAGATTGTCGGAAAGGAGGAATAAGGAAACCATGAGGTCAGGTAATCCGTTTGGAGTGTGCAAGAATTGCGGTAAGCAGATTATGTGGATAAAGACAAAGGCCGGGAAGAATATGCCGGTCAATCCTCAGATGATAAACTACCGCAGGCCGGAGGCCGGGAAGAAAGCCGAGGAAAAGCTGGTGACGCCACAGGGAGAAATAGTGGCGGCGGACAGAACCGATGGCAGGAATGCGGAAGGATTCGGCTATATATCACACTTCGCCACCTGCACTAAAGGACGCAGGTAAAAAGAAAAGCCGCCCCTTGACGGAACGACTCGTGACTGAGAACATTATACCTCGCAAATGCGAGAAAGTCAAGGAGGCGACATTATGGCAACGGATAAAAAGATACCAATGTATGTTCTGACACAGGAGCAGATCAACCAGATTGCTGCCGTAGCGGGGAAAGAGGCAGTGCAGACATTCAGAGCAGAGCAGGTAAAGGCAGAGAAGAAAAGAGCCAGGGAAGAGAACAAGGTCAAGAAAACCCAAAAGATGCTCAGCTCATACCGGAGGATTAAAGCTACGCTGTCAGACGAGGCAGAGTTCACAAAGGAAGAGCAGATTGAACTCAGATGGAAATTCATACAGGACCTCATGGGAAGTGCAAGGGAGGCAGTCAGCAAGTCGGAGAGGGTGATCCAGGACGGAGAGAAACGGAGGCAGGAGGATTTATATTGCATCTACCGCATAGAAAAAGCGACTGAAATGTACCGGGAAGAGTGCGAAAGGTCCGGAAGTGAAGAGGCAAAGCGCCGGTATCGGGAGCTGAGCATGATGTATCTGGAGGATAGAGAATATTCGGTACAGGAAATTTCGCAGGTAGAAAAAGTAAGCGATAAGACGGTGTATAAGGATTTAGGGATAGCGTGCGGAATAGTGGCTGTTTACCTGCTTGGGATATGATTTGAACGCTCCCTGCGGCCATATAAAGCGCAGGTAGAAAAAGAGTAGGTAGACATTAGAAAATGTGAGTGTTATTCTGGTATCAGCCAATCAAATGTCACCCCTAAAAAATAGCCAGTTGTTTTTCTTCCCGGATGTGGGCGGCGGGCCGAAAGGCTTGCCGCAATGCCCGGAGGATATATAAACAATCGGTTAAATAAGGCTATTTAAGTGTACTTAGAACCGTCCGTATAGTATAATTAACATAAGGACAACAGACCAAAAAGGAGTGATTTGAAATGGCAATATGGACCAGCAGATACAGCAATAAAGGGTTATCGGACGACAAGCATTATCCGGTAGGAATCAGCATCGGGCAACCGAGATTCCGGTTAGGGTACCAGCTGAGAGAGCAGTGCTACTCCCTGGCGCCGAAAGGATATATGCTGAACATGGATATTGAGGCGTTCAAGAGAGCATATTACGGTAAGCTGGATGGAATTGGAAAAGACAGAATCATCAGCATGGTAACAAAGCTGGATGAAAAGGCAAGAAGTGAGGGCAAGGAGCTTGTGCTTCTCTGCTTTGAAGATGTGAGAGTAGAGGGCGATTGGTGCCACAGAACCATCTTCGCAGAATGGTGGGCGGAGAATGTGGGGGAAGTCATAGAAGAGCTGCCCGATCCAATGCCACCGAAAGCAAAGGGAAAGTCAAATGACGACAGAAAGAAACCTGCCAAAGAGCCTGCAAAGGAAGATAGCGGCTGTAAGCAAATGAGTTTGTTTGATTGTGGTATGGCAGGGATTTAACATAATATCCGGAATTGGTGAAAAGTATCACGTTCCCCTCCCAGGGGAAAGTTCCTGCTCATTGCAGGGTTCCGGTCCAACAACAACGGCATCGTATTCAGTGAGTACGGTGCCTTATTTTTGTGCAATGTGCTGTGGTGGGTATCAAAAATCTCCGGGGTTATACTTGGAACCGCCTCAGCTTTTTGTATAGTTTTCACAATTCAAGGAAAGGAGTGATAGGCAAATGGCATTTTTCATGAATCCGGGCGCAATGTTCCTGGGGTGTCTGGGTACATCAGAACAGAAATTCCTCGTAAAGCTGATTGAAACGGCGGCGCAATCCGGATATACCAGGTTCGTAGAGCCTTGTGCGGGTACATTCGCTATGGCAAATCTGGCGGTGCAGAATGGGTTCAAGCCGGAGCAGATTGAAACCAGCGATGTGAATATGATGTCTACGGTGCTTGGGTATGCCATCACAGGCCAGTCATTAGAGCCTCTGGAAATTCATGCACAAGGCTTTGAGGATTCAGAGTTGCTTGACCCGGCAACGGCATTGTACGCACAGCTGTATCTCAGAACATCAAAGAACGCAGGCAATGATTATTTCTACCAGATGCTTACGGACCTGCGGCTGAGACGGCAAGACCACATAGAGAGCATCAACCGGCAGATTGAGGTCGTGCGGAATCTCCTGCACGGAATGAGTTATAGGCCGCTGGATATGTGGGAGCATCTGAAAGAGGTACTGGATGATCCCCATGCCCTGGTTATCGCGAATCCGCCGACTTATTTTTCCGGCTATGAGAAGTTCTACGACACCCAGGGAAAAATGACATGGAAAGAGCCGGAGTATCAGCTGTTCGATCCGGAAACAGGACATCAGCAGTTCTACGATATGTGCATGGGTGCAAAAGCCCTGGTTCTATGCTACCAGGAAAAGAGAGTAGGAGAGGCGGTAGGATATACGATATATGCCCGGTCCGGTACCAGAGCGGATTTGAACGCCTACATCACCACGAACCGGGAGGAAGAGGCGACAGCCCTTGCCAACGGAAAGAAGATTAAGCGTCCTTCAGAAAGCAAGCTGGAGCCGCTGGACTGCAGTATGCTGCCGAGAGATTATGAAATCAAAGAGGACAGCAAAGTGCAGGTGATTCCGATTAAGGCGGCATAGGCCCAGTATTACCGTGTCCTGTGGACGCATAATTTCGTGGGTTCCTCAGCCACCTACAACCGGGCATTGCTGATTGACGGCTATGTGGCCGGAGTGTTCGGCATATCGAAGATGGCCGCTGATTCCGTCTTTGTCTGGTATGTGATGAAAGTACCACATGAGAAGTACCGGTTAGGGCGGCTTTGCTATATGCTGGCACAGAACCGGACATTTGTAGATACTCTCCTGGATAACATTGAAC
Source organism: Lachnospiraceae bacterium UBA3273 (assembly GCA_002362385.1). Lineage (GTDB taxonomy): Bacteria > Bacillota > Clostridia > Lachnospirales > Lachnospiraceae > UBA2882. Next base: position 224,784 of record DEUB01000029.1, on the reverse strand, counting down.
AGGAAAAGGTTGTGAAAATGCGTACTGCAATGCTTACCAGGTACCCGGAGAACAAAGAGGTCCGGGGCATCATGAAATTGGTAAACCGGGCAGAGGATAAGCAGAACGGTTACAAGCTGACATATGAGGCTGAGCTGATTGAGGGAAGATCAGAACAGCAGACATTGATCGAATGGCTAAGGAGGGAAAAACAGTGGCAAACGAACAGAGCGAAAGCATCCAGGTCGAAGGATGCTCAGTAATTTATGATATGGGTTCCGGCCTGATGATTGCCAAAGTCCAGATTGATAAGGTCAAGGAGCAGGACATCAACGCCAGGGTGATGAAGAATGAAATGCAGGATCAGCTGACAGCCAATATCTTAAAGAGAGGGCAGTTGGAGAGCCTGCCTTTTTTGGTTCTGAAAGACGGAAAGCTGGAGATTGTATCGGGGCACCACCGGATTAAGAGCGCGAGGGCGGCGGGATTAAAAGAGATTATCGTGATTGTGGATGTGTCCGGACTTTCCCGGAGTCAGATAGCGGCAAAGCAGCTGGCCCACAATGCAATCTCCGGGTTTGATGATGATAGCACGCTGCGGGAAATCGTAAAGATGATTACCGATGTGGATGATATGATCGAGAGCTTTGTCGGAAAGGACATAATGGAGGAACCGCTGGAGGCATACGATAAGATGCTGTCGCCTGCCATCCAGTTTGATTTTAAGAATGTGACATTTTCATTCTTGCCACACCAGGTAAAGGATATGGACGCTCTGATAAAGAGCCTGGAAACTACTGCATCGGAGATTATCGGTGTGGCATCATACGAACAGTGCAAGGGATTCGTGGAGACACTCAGCCGGTACCAGAAGTTTACGGACATCCGGAATGTTGGCGCCGCCATTCATTCGATGATACAGAACGCCAACGAGAAAATGGATGGAGTCGGTTTCAACGAGGACGAGGAATGGACCTATCTGGCGAAACTGTTTGGCAGCAATGCAATCCCCGGAGAGTCTGCAAAGGTGATACAGCAGGCCATCAAAAAGGCAGAGAAAGAGGGTACTGTAACAAGCAAAAACAGGTGGCAGCTTATTGAGTACCTTTGTGCTGATTATCTCAGCGGGAGGTAATATTCTGTATGGCGGCACAGCCGAAGTACAATGCCCTATACCACGATGATTGGGCGTGGTCTATGGCCGCAATGGGTGCCACCAACGAAGAGATTGCCGATGCAATAGGTGTCTCGAAACGAACAATTATCCGCTGGGCCAAAGAGCATGAATCATTTGGTAAGGCGCTGGCAGAAGGGAAAGCCGTATCTGATGCAAAAGTCATAAGGAGCCTATACAAGAGGGCTACCGGCTACGATTACACCGAGGAAAAGAAGATTGTCGAGGTTGATGCTGAGGGAAATGTAAAGCCGGTAAGGGTTGAGACAACAAAGAAACACGTTCCCCCGGATGTGGCGGCTCAGTGTTTCTGGCTCAAAAACAGGCAGAGAGAACGCTGGCAGGATAGGCCGCAGGATTATATCCAGGGTGGTGATGGCAACGATACGGAAGTCCAGATTTACCTTCCGGACAATGGGAGGGATGATACATGAAGGAGAAAATCATACTGGCACCGCAGAAAGGTCCGCAGGAAAGGTTTCTTGCTACGTCTGCAGACATCTGCATTTACGGCGGTGCAGCAGGTGGAGGTAAAACATTCGGCCTGCTTTTAGAAGCTCTCCGGCACATGGGTAACAAAGATTTCAATTCCGTTATCTTCCGTAGGGATTATACGCAGGTGACATCCCCAGGCGGATTGTGGGATAGCAGTAAAAAGATTTACAGCTACGTGCAAGGTTGCTATCCGTTAAAGACACCAAAACTACACTGGACTTTCAAAAGCGGTGCAACGGTCAATTTCGCGCACCTGGGAAGTGATGAAGATTGCCTGTCATGGCAAGGGTCCCAGGTAACGATGATAGGATTTGACGAGCTGACGCATTTTAGCGAGTATCAGTTTTTCTATATGCTCTCCAGAAACAGGACGGATTCCGGTGTGGCTCCATATGTAAGGGCAACCTGCAATCCGGACGCAGACTCATGGGTTGCGGAGTTTATAAAGTGGTGGATAGATCAGGATACCGGCTATCCGATTCCGGAAAGGTCCGGGAAAATACGCTGGATGGTGCGCTTGAATGAGGTAATCTATTGGTTTGACACCAGACAGGAGGCCATTGATGCGGCGATAGAGAACGGCATGGATTATGAGAAAGCCGTGATTATGGCAAAGAGCGTCACATTTATAGCCAGCACTCTGCAAGATAACAAGATTCTGATGAAAAATGATCCCGGCTACATGGCGAACCTTATGGCCCTGGCGCTTGTGGAAAGAGAACGGCTGCTATATGGCAACTGGAAGATAAAGGCGGCGGCAGGCTTGATGTTCAAGAGAACAAAGGTCAATATGCTGGAGACTCTGCCTACGGATGTGATTTTGTGGGCGAGAGGATGGGATTTGGCGGCAACCTCAGAGGACGAGGACGGTGATCCTGCATATACAGCGGGTGTGCTGATTGGCAAACGGAAAAATGGACGGTACATTATAGCGGATGTTATAAACCGCCGCAGTGATTCCGCAGAGGTAAGGGAGTTAATCAAAATGACCTGCATAACAGACAGGGCAAAGCATGGGAGAGTGGTTACACGACTTCCACAGGACCCCGGCCAGGCAGGTAAAGACCAGGCGCAGAGTTTCTTGAAATTCCTCTCTGGTTTTACGGTGAAGATAGTGCCGGAATCTGGAGATAAGGTCACAAGGGCAGAGCCGCTATCGGCACAATGGCTCGGACTGGAAGGAATGGATAAGGGAAATGTGGATGTGCTGATTGCAGACTGGAATGAAATGTACTTCAATCAGATGGAGAATTTCCCTCAGTCAAAATTTAAGGATATGGTGGATGCAAGTAGCTCTGCCTTCAGCGAAATAGAAAATGGCGGAACATATTCGGCTCCGCCTGCAGACAGCAGTTTAGGAAAGAGCAGCTATTGGAGAAAGTGAGGTGAGAACAGGTGGCTAACAGTAAAGAAATTGGGCGCATAGGACAGCGGCGGTATGGCGGAACCGTCTACGAAGAGTTTCTGCATGAACTGAGAGGAAAAAGAGGAATAGAGGTCTACCGGGAAATGTCTGAGAATGACGATATAGTGGGGGCTATTCTCTTTGCGATAGAAATGCTGGTCCGGCAATGTGACTGGAATGTGGAGCCTGGCGGAGATACAGCAAAGGATAAGGAGGCGGCAGAGTTCGTGGAGAGCTGCATGAATGATATGCAGGACACATGGATTGACACCATTTCTGAAATCCTGTCTTTCCTCACTTATGGATGGAGCTTTCACGAAATTGTGTATAAGCGGCGCATGGGAAACACAAAGGATTCACGGACAAAGAGCAAATTCAATGACGGTCTGATTGGATGGAAGAAACTGCCAATCAGGGCGCAGGAGACGCTATATGAATGGGAGTATGACAACGAGGATAATCTGTTGGGAATGACGCAGATGCCGCCCCCGGATTTTGGCACGTTCACGATCCCAATGGAAAAGGCGCTGTTGTTCCGGACCAAAAGCCGCAAGAACAATCCGGAGGGAAGGAGCATACTGAGAAATGCTTACCGGTCCTGGTACTTCAAGCGGAGAATCCAGGAGATTGAGGGTATCGGCATTGAGAGGGATTTAGCTGGACTCCCGGTAATTTACGGTCCGGAGGGTGCGGATTTGTGGGATGAAAATATTCCGCAGAATGAGAAGATTGTGGCCGGACTGGAAAGGATGGTTAAGAATATCCGCAGGGATGAAATGGAGGGAGTTGTTCTTCCGTTTGGCTATAAACTGGAATTACTCAGCTCCGGAGGCACCAGACAGTTTGATACAAATGCCATCATAAACCGCTACGATACCAGAATTGCAATGACGGTATTAGCGGATTTTATTTTCCTGGGGCATGATAAGACGGGCAGCTGGGCGCTTAGTTCTGACAAGACGGAGTTGTTTGCCGTCGCCATAGGAGCGTTTCTGGATATTATCTGTGAGACATTCAACAGCCAGGGCATACCGTCACTGATCGATATTAACGGCCAGCATTTTGCCGGTATCACAGAGTACCCGAAAATGACGCATGGGGATATTGAGGATGCTGACATCACAAAGGTAGCAGCGTTCATCAAGGATATGACGGGAATAGGCGTTCTGGTACCGGATGATGGATTGGAGGATTACATCCGGCAGGTAGGGCATCTCCCGGAGAGAACCTCTGACACCAGGGAACTTGACCGGACGAGGCAGGATCAACAGGAGCAGAACCAGCCGCCAGAGCCGGAAACAGCCGCAGGCACCGAGCCAAACGAGGATGATGAAGAAATCCCGGAAGATAAGGTAAAAGCGGCTAAAAGGCGGTTAGGAAGGGAGAGTGGCGCATGGGATTCCGGATAATAGCCCCGAAAAGGATAAGGAAAGTTAAGACAAAGAACGGCCAGGAAGTCCTCCGCAGGCTCGAAGAATATCTGGAGAGTGATGCTGTTACCGGGGAGCCGGTAGAAATTCTGTGCGGCTTTTGGGAAGATCAGCAAAATGCGATTACATACCAGGAGTTACGACAAGCGGTCATAGACGGCGCAATCAGTCAGGAAACGATTCAGCTTTGGACGCAGGATTATTCCGTGCTGGTGGCGAACCGGCTCAGTAACCTATGGACGGATGCAATCACAGCCGGATCGGCAGGGCAGCCTATTCTTGATGGCCTTGCTTTTGAATTTAATACGCAGGCGCCTGGAATATTGAACTGGCTCAGCGAGCGCGGTGCAGAATTTGTAACAGTCTGTACCCAGGAGCAGAAAGACGCTATTGCGGCACTTGTGACAAAGAAAATGCGTGACGGTCACACGGTAGATGAACTATCCAGGCTGATCCGCCCCTGCATTGGATTGACAGAGGGTGATGCAAAAGCAGCTACGAGGTTTTATGACAATATCGTGGCGACACTGAAAAAAGAGCATCCCCGGATGAAACCGGAAAGCATACGGAAAAAGGCGCTTGACGCTACACAGAAGTATGCAGAGAGGAAACACCGGCAAAGAGCTATGACGATTGCTCAGACAGAAAGTGCCTTTGCATACAATCGGGGCGCTGACGAGGGAATAAGGCAGGCCCAGGCAGAAGGATACCTGGGAATCATGAAAAAAAGGTGGAGTACATCCGGTGATGATGCAGTATGCGAATTGTGTGCATCACTGGAGGGTGTAGAGGTTGGAATGGATTCGGACTTCAATATCGGAGGCAGGTTGCTGTTCAGAGGGCAGCATATGTTACCGCCAGCGCATCCCAGGTGTGCGTGTGCGATTGAGTATATTGAGGAATATCCACCTATGGGAAGGAAGTGATTGAGAGGATGAAAAAATTTTCGGACTATATCGAAAAGTCTGTCGGAACCAATCCGGAAGAGCCGGAGGGAGTTTTGAAGGGCCGGTTTAAGGTTATGAAGTCTGACGATGAAAAGATGCTTGCCTTTGGATGGGCGAGTGTTTCCATGCGTGTAGATGGGGAAGTGATCGAGGACTGGCAAAATGATATAGTTGAGCCGGAGGATTTGGAAAATGCAGCCTACGAGTTTGTGCTGCTGTACCGTGAGGGCGGGGAAATGCACGAAAGAGGCGGAGCCGCTGTTCTGATTGAGAGCGTGGTATTCACTGAGGAAAAAATGCGGGCTATGGGAATACCGGCAGGCACACTTCCTATCGGCTGGTGGATTGGTTTCAAGGTCCTGGATAAAGACGTCTGGGAAAAGGTCAAGGACGGAACCTACCAGATGTTCTCCATTGAGGGAGAGGCCGAGAGGGTAACGGTGGAGGATGAAAACAGCCTGTAAAAATGGGGTGTATTGCGTTTTTCAGCAGCTCCAACCTAATAATCCTACCTATGGAACCGTAAAAAGGGCGTAGGTAGCACATATTTTTTGATAAATCAAGCGGCATCCGGAAACGGGTGCCATTTGCTTTATAAATCTACGGAAAGGAGGCAGCAAAGTGGCAACAAAACTGAAAAACCTCAAAATCCGGAAAGTGGATTTTGTGGACGAAGGTGCAAATCCGGATGCTCACATCAGAATGTTAAAGCGGAGAGACGGGGAAACGCAGACCGCAGAAGAGGATCACCAGAAAGGTACCGGCAGCATACTGAAAAGGTTGTTTGGATTTATCGGTAAAGCGGCGGGTATGAACCAGGAGGAAATCGACAGTGCGATAGATGAAATACAAAAAGGCGATTCGCTGAGTTTCAATGAGAAAATCAACGAAGTAAAGAACTATAAAATCGCTGATGAAATGTGGGACACCTGTTATGCCCTGCAATCTTCCCTCTGCTCGATTCTGAATGATGAAGAGCTGGATAGCACCAGCACACAGACGGCAATGCAGGAAAGTCTTGACGAGTTTTATGCGGTAGTACAGGAGTCAATCAAGGAGTGGTCCAGCGGCAAGTCAGCCAGCATTGTCAGGAAAAGCGAAGAGGTATCGGAGGCAGAACTGGAGATTATGAAATCGGCGGTGGAAAGGCTGAATGAGACAATCGAAAAAGCCTGCAAAGATACCAAAAAGGAGAAATCCGAGGAAGATGGATCAGAGAATAATGAAAAACCGAAAGGAGACGAAGAGGAAATGAAGATTGACAAGAGTAAGTTGACAGATGCAGAGAGAGCTTTCCTGGAAAGCATCGAAAAGCGCTGTGGCGTGGAGGAAGGAGACGCCTCTGGAAGTGGCAACGTAGCAGCGGCTCCTGCAGAGCAGACACCGCCTCCGGCAGAGCAGACGGTAACGAAGTCCGCGCCGGAAAAGTCCGAGGAAACACCTGCAGGGCAGGAGGACGGACAGGACAATATCTATAAGGGTCTGCATCCGGCAGTGAAAGCGGAACTGGAGAGCTTAAAGAAATTCCGTGAGGATGCGGAGGCCAGGGAGCTTACCGAAGTAGCAAAGAGATATGCAATCATCGGCAAGACCGAGGCAGAGCTGGTTCCTCTGTTCAAGAGCCTCAGAGCGGCGGGCGGCACAGCTTACAATGATATGATTGCCGTGCTGGACCAGGCGGTAGCCACGGTTGAAAAGTCCGGTGCTTTTTCTGAGATCGGCAAGTCCGGCCACGGTTCCGGCGCAGTTGGAGCGGCAGAGGCAAAGGTTGAGGCTATTGCAAAGGGGTATATGGAGAAGGATTCTTCCCTGGATTATGCCTCAGCAATGGCAAAGGCATGGGAGGACAATCCGGAGCTGATGGCTGAATATGAGGCCGAGGCAGGATTCTAAGGAAGGAGGATAAGAAAGTGGCAAACAGAAATTTCAACGGAGTACAGATTAACCAGAGCGTGACTATCGTGGAGAAGGCCGGAGCGGCAATTACCGATGCGAGGAACCGCATCCTGGCATACAACACAAGCGGGGATGTGATTTTGGCGGCATCCGGTGCGGTAATTCCGGTGGGAGTAGCCATTATTGAGGCGGGCGCAAACGATATTTCCGGTGAGACATCCGGCGCCGTGGCAGTCGGTGACGACATCGACATCCAGATCAAGGACATCGGCTATGTGATTGCTGGAGCAGCCATCACTAAGGGAGCCGAAGTTATGGCTGCTGACGGCCTGGCAGTTCCCGCAACAGCCGGTAACTATGTTGTCGGTATAGCACTTTCCGCAGCAGCAAAAGACGATTACTGCAGAGTGCTGATTACCAAGTATCAGAAAAATCCTGCATCTGCAGGCTAAACAGGAGGTAAAGTAGAATGAAAAGAACAGCAGCAAGCATCCAGGCAGATATTGCAAAGGGTGCTTTCAGACCGCATACGGCGCTCTCCAATATGGCGCTGGCATACTACCAGAGTGATGCGAAGAGTTTTGCAAAGACGATTTTTCCGATTTGCCCGGTTTCGCTGTCCTCTGACAATTATTATATTTTCGACAAGGAGGATTTGCTGCGTGACAACTGGCAGAGAAAGCCGGCATACGGCAAAGTTGATCCGGCAGTGCTTTCCGAGCATACGGAGACTTATGCCTGCGTAGTGGACCAGATGATTATGGGTATCGACCAGATTAGGCAGACAGACCTCAATCGGAGGATGGGGCCGAGGACAGCAGACCCGAAACAGCAGAGGACAAAGACGATGGCAGGGCAGGCGAATATCCATCAGGACGCCTGGTTTGCCCGCCAGTTCTTCAAGAAGGGTGTATGGGGCCAGGAGTTTACCGGTGTTGATTCCACCTCGGTTGCATCGGGGCAGTTCATCAAATTCAGCAATGCAAATTCCGATCCTGTGTCCTTTGTGGACGAGAAGAAAACAGCGATGGAAGAGGCTACCGGGCGTATGCCGAACAGGCTGGCGCTGGGTGTCAATGTGTTTAACGCATTGAAGAAACATCCGGCGATTCTGGAAAGGGTAAAATACGGTGGTTCTACGGCGAATCCTGCATCTGTCACGCTGAATGTACTGGCGCAGCTCTTTGAGATTGACAGAATCACGGTGCAGAGGTCAATTATGAATAAAGCACAGTTGGGCCAGGCGGCAAATATGGAGTATATTGGCGATCCGAACGCTTTTCTGCTGGCATATGCGACAGATACTCCGTCCATTGACGAGCCTTCAGCAGGTTATATCTTTACCTGGGATATGCTGGGGAACGGTAATATCATGCCGGTTCTGAGTTATCCGGGAGAGAACGGCACACATTCCGAGTTCATTGAGGGCCTTATGGCTGCTGATATGAAAAAGACGGCGGATGATCTGGCTATGTTCTTTGCAGAGGCCGTGTAAGGAGGGCGCGCTATGAGATTGATTGCAAAAAAGCCTTGTAGTTTTGGCGGACAGCAGTTCTATATCGGTGATGAAATACCGGCAGGGCTTGTGGCAGACGCCAAACTGCAGGAAGGGTATGGTGTAATTACCATCATGAATGACAGCGAGGGAGGATCGGGCGAACAGCCCGGTCCTATTTTCACGCAGGAGCAGGTAGAAAAGATGATTGCCGAGGCGGTGGAAGAGGCAGAGAAGAAAAAGGAGAATCAGCTTGCAGAGATGCAGGCGTATGTGGCGGAACTGAAGGAAACGGAGCCTGGGGCATACGATGGTACGATTCTGATTTCCGTCAAAGGAGAGTCTGATGAACAGCAGACCGCAGTTCCGGCAACTCCGGAGGAAATTCAGCGTGTATTCAGCATTATGCAGATGAACGCCACGGAAGGAGCTGAGGCAATCGCCGGGGTAAAATCAGAAAATGTCCTGATACTCCTTCATGCGGCGGACACCCGTAAAACAATCAAGGACGCCGCCAAAAAGCAGGCAGATAACATATTCTCCACTTCCGGCAGTACAAACGAATCCACAGGCGGTAACGCAACCACAGGAACCAATACGGAGGGGGCTGATACCTAATGGCGAAAGGTGCATACACATATAATCCGGCAAAAGTCAAAGAACCTGGAACGGATCGTATGAGGTTTGAGCTGGGCGATGTAATGGTGGATGGACTCTCTGACACAACGGCGCTTACTGACGAGGAAATCCAGGCAGCAATCGACACCTATCCGAAATCATGGAAAAGGGCAAAGCTCATGTTGCTGGAGAGCCTGTGTAGGCGCTTTTCTTATGAGGTCAACACGAAAACCGGTCCGCTGACATTGGAATTGCAGGAAAGGGCAAAGCTGTGGCGTGAAGATTATGAAAAGCTGAAAAAGGAGGTATCTGCAGAATCCTGCAGCATACCTCAATTCAGAAATGCGTCTCAGAATAAGCCGCCATATTTTTATACCGGTATGCAGAGGAATGAAAGGGCAGGTGGAAGATGGTAAATACGAGGATGATGTATGTAAGGCCGGGAAACCTGTTCAAAGAGTTCATCATTGAAAGTAATAAGCAGGTAGTGACAAGCACAGGGCGGGTGGCGAACAGCCATAGCGGCGATGGAACAAAGACTTTGAAAGGGTGTCTTGCGGAGGCATCTGACGAGGACAGGACAAACCACAGCCAAAAGGATCATATTGTTACCCATACGATTGTGCAGGCAGGAAGTCCGAAAGCAAAGCGAACCGACAAGCTGGTGCTTGAAAACAGGGTGTTTTATATCGTTGATATTGACGATGCGGGAACTCTCGGTATTTCGACAATATATTATGCCGAGGAAAGGCGGGATGCAAAATGAAACTATGGGTGGATGGAAAAGCTGGTAGCGCCGGAAGTGCTATCCGGGCAACTGTGAAAGAACAGGTGACGAACATCAACCGCAAGGTGGTTTCAAGGGGCGTCCGGGCAGTAAATGCCATAAGGAACGCAGAACTGGAGGTACTGAAGGGGCAGCGTAGTGGCCGGGTTTACCGGAAACCATACACGAAAGCGACTTATACTGCATCGGCTCCAGGAGAGCCACCGGCAAGACGTACAGGAAATCTTCGTATGCACTGGAACGGACAGGTCAAAAGCGAAAATGCCTCTGGTGGAGGGGTTGCTATCGTGGCAGAGCTGGAAAGCCAGGAGTCTTACGCTGGCCACCTGGAGAATGGAACATCCAAAATGGCGGCGAGGCCATTTGTGGATAGGATCAAGAAAGAGGCCACGCCGGAAATCCAGAAGATTTATAGCGAGCCTTACACATAGGAGGTAGGATATGTCACTTGTGATAGAAAAGCCGAGGGTTGCCTTTGATGTGTCCCAGATTAAGCGAGGGTATCTGCTTTGGGGCAGACATTCCACATGGAATGAGGGAAAGGCTGGATTTGTGACGGCGGCAACAGAGGATCAGCTGATTGTTCAGTATTATCCCGGAATCGGCAATGTAACGAATCATTTCATCATACCTGTATCTGAGGCGGCAGAGGGACAGTGGAAAATCCGCTGGTCCTCTGATATGGCAGATATACAGGAGTACAACATAAAGACAGATGGAGAGCAGGTAGAAGAGGAAGGAGTTGATGGCGGTGATCCTGGAGGAATTGATTCATAAGAGGTTCATCAGCTCAGAGAGCCTTATTAAGCACCTTGCGTTATTCAATGGTGCGCCTGCTGTTTTCAGTCCGGAACCACCGGACGAAAGCCAGGAAGGGTGGTGTGGAAATACGCAGTACCCGGAGGTAATTTACAATTTTGATTTGCAGGCGAATGAAGAAAGGCATAGCGCCGGTACCCTGTCGGTATCGTTGCTGTGCCAGAATACTACCGAGATTACGCCGGAGGCGATTGAGCCGTTGGTGAAAAATTGTCTGCGGGATGTGATATTAAAGCCGGAGGGAGGAACTCCATACTGCTTTGCATGGGCGAGGACGGACGCATTTACCGTAGACGAGAAGAAAGGGAGTGTCACAATCGGAAGTGAAGTACGTTTTGACATTTTGGAATATCCGTCACAGGAGACGTCTGATCCGGACCCGGTTATGGCAACGAATAAATACATAAAGGGATTGTACCCGGAATGTATGATTATGGGATATGACAGGATGGAGGAAATCACGGAGGCTACAAGAGAAAGACCGGTGATATATTGCCGTCTGGTATCAGCAGATAAGTCCGAGGAAACGAATACAGTTGCATGGATGGATGGCAGAATAGCCATCCATATTTTATGTCCAGAGAGCGAAACAAGGCTCAAAATGGCCGCTGCGATTGCAAACAGTATGTCATTGGACGGAGAGATCATCATGCTGGATCATTCTCCCATGTTCATCAAACGCCTGCAGGCGAATTATAAATCTGATTATCTGAAAGACGGTCAGATTTTTGTAACAGGTCATTATGGGCTGTTGAGGTATAAGGCAAAGCCTCATTCATTGACAGCAGCCCATGTCAAGTACAAATAAGGAGGTACACAATGGCAAAAGAGACAACAAAGGAGGCCAGAACTGCCGAAACAGCTGAGACTAAGGCAGAAGTAGCACAGGAGCAGGCCCCGAATAAAGAGCAGAAAACTTTGCAGGAGTCCGTCTATCCGGTAAGTGAGCTGGCGGCGAATGCGAAGAAAGTCTTTGGAACCAGACAGGAATGTGTTGCAGCGGCATTGAAAGCAGCCGGGAAAACGGAATGTACGGTTACAGAGGCGAAGGAGATCGTGAAAAAATTTTTGAAGAGGGAGGTTAAGTAAGGATGGCAGGTACATTTATCTTAGGAGAAACAAAGGTACGTCCTGGCTCCTATTTCAATATCCAGAAAAAGGGCGGAAACGCTGCCGCTGGGATCATGAACGGAGTAACGGCTATTATCTTTAAGGCAGACTTCGGGCCGCTGAATACGGCAGTGGAGTTGAGCGCCGAGGATGGCTACGAGCAGACATTTGGAACCGGGCTTACAACAGATGCAATCAGAGAGGCGATTGCGGGAGGGGCAAAGACAATCATTGCCTGCCGTGTGGGAAACGGAGGAACGCAGGGAACCATTGACCTGAAGGACACGGCAAAGGAAGATGCCCTCAGTATCACAGCGAAATATCCGGGAGATAAGGATTTCGCGGTTACGGTGCGCGAGAAACTTTCGGATTCTACTTTGAAGGAGTGCATTTTCTATACCGGGACAACGGAATTTGAAAAGGTTGAGTTTGTGTCCGGAGAGGGAGAGGCAAAGGCTCTGGTTGATGCCCTGGCATCCTCCAAAAATTTCAAGGCAGAGTTGAAGGAGGGTAAGGAAAGTGCCCTGCTGGAGATTGTTTCCCAGAGTGCGTTCACAAAGGGAACGAATCCGCAGACTACAACGGGCGATTACTCCAATGCTTTTGCACAGGTAGAACCGTATGAGTTCAATACGATTTGCCTCGATACAGAAGATACGGAAATCCACCTGCTCCTGCAGTCATTTGTGAACCGTATTTTTGATGCGGGTTCTCTCGCACAGGCAGTTGTGGCAGAAAAGCATACGGTGGAGCTGGAGACGAGGATCAAGCACGCAGCGGCTTTTAATGACGAGAAGATGAATTATGTTCTGAACGCACGGGTGGATGAACAGGGTACCACCATTGACGGATACCAGACAGCAGCCCGTATTGCTGGAATGATAGGGGCGGTGGCGGCAAATTCTTCCCTCACGCATACCGTAATCAGCGGGTTTACCGAGATTCTGGAAAAACTCACGAATACGGATATGATTTCTGCGGAGAAGAGGGGCTGTATCGTGCTGAGCTACAACAAGGCAAAGCAGGTGTGGATCGACAATGCCATCAATACGCTCATTACCCCGGCAGACAACCAGGACGACGGCTGGAAGAAAATCAGAAGGGTAAAGACACGCTTTGAGCTGATAAGGCGCATCAACACTACAACGGATGATCTGGTCGGCAAGGTTGACAACGACAACAATGGAAGAGCAACCGTTATCAGTCAGATACAGGGTGTCGGTGATTCCATGCGCGAGGAAGGCAAGCTGATAGCGTGTGCGGTGACGGAGAGCAGTGCATACAAGGCGGACGGAGACAGTGCGTGGTTCGATATTGATGTGATCGACAAGGATTCGATGGAGCATATCTATCTGACATTCCTGTTCCGGTTCAGCACTAACGAAGAATAGGAGGTATAGGCCATGAGAAATGAAAGAGCAGCAGGCGATTCCAGACACGCAAGAACCGGCAAGGACGGGGCATTTTACAGCAAGGACGGCGTTCTGCTGGCAACAGTGGAGCAGTTTACATCAAATGTCAGCTTTAATAATGCCAAATACAGTGTCCTGGGCGATGCCCAGGAACATGAAACGGCAAACACCTTTGCCGTCAGCCTTACCATGTCGCAGATCGTGGTGGAGGATGATGAATTTATCGCAGAGCTGATGAAAGCCCTGGAAACGCAGATTATGCCTGTGTGGGATTTCCAGGGATCATTGCTCGGCAGGAACGGCTCCGAAGAGCGTGTGATTTATCGTGACTGCATCCCTTCCGGGCAGGTGGATATTCAGAATGTGTCCGTGGGCGATGTAATCAAGCGTAACTGGAATTTCTTTGTCAATCGGGCGCCTAAGTTGCAGTCGTTGCTCGGTATTGACAGGGATTAAGAATCAGCACATTAGCACATTGGAGGGCGGCGTGGAGCTGCCCTCTTTCATTATGCAGAAATTAGGAGGAAAAGCAGATGTCAAAAGATTTTACAAGAGGCGTGACCGTAGGAGAGGGCAATGCAGTAAAAGAGGAAACGCAGGTGACTGCACAGCAGGCGGTAAAGGAGTATGAAACCAGCGAGGAAGATACCAGGGCGCTGATCCGGGCGAATGAAGAGGATTTCATCCAGGGGCTTATTGATGCGGCGGAGTTTGCATCTGAGGAAACGCAGCGTATCGAGATTATCCGGGAAGGGCGCCTGTACTTTGCGTTCAACATCCGGCCACTCAGTTCTGAGGAATATGAGAAGTGCCGCAAAAAGCACACCAAATATGTGCGTAATAAGCAGCTCGGCATGAAGATGCCGGAGGACACCAACAGGGTCAAGTATCAGTCGGAGATCATCTATGCGGCAACGGTTGACGAGGACAAAGAGAAGTTGTGGGATAACCGCAAAGTATGGAATGCCCTTAATGCGAAGAAAGACCGTATCATGAACGGCCTGGATGTGATCGAGTATACGCTGAAAGCCGGTGAAAAGGACAGAATCCTGGAGGCAATCGACAAGCTCAGCGGCTACGAGTCCAGCAATCTGGAGGAAGTGGCAAAAAACTAATCAGCGCCGGGGGAAAGGCTTGCCTGTTGCATCATATTTTCCAGACAACAGGCATTACCCCGGATGAATTTTACAAGAAACCAAAGGGAGTGCAGGCATTTATGCTTTCCTCTATGAGAATTACCCTGGAATCACGGACGAAAGGAGGGGAAGAGAATGGCGGAGACGGTCAGAATTGAGATACCGATTGAGACGATAGACAACACCGATCCTGAACTTAGCAATGTCACGAGGAACTTTGAGCGCATGGAAAAAGCGGCAGAGAGCGCCAATGGTGCGGCGAAAAAAGCCAATTCCACAGTGACGCAGTTTGACAGGCAGGCTCAGAAAACAGAAAAAAGCCTGGCAAGCTGGGCGAAAGAGAAATACGAGATCATGCTGGAGGCAAAAGACAAGATTACGCCGGTTTTATCCACTCTCGGAAACGGAATCAGAAGTTTTGCCGGGAAAACGTGGAGCGTTACAATGCGGGCCGTTGACCTTATCACTTCGCCCGTGAGGGGAATCATAAACCTGTTGAAAAATCCCGTCTTTCAAGTGGGGGCAGTCCTCGGAGTCAGTATAGGTTTGAAAGATACGATAGAAACCTATAAAGACTTTGAGGCTGCTATGTCACAGGTGCAGGCCATAAGCGGCGCCACCGGTTCGGAAGTAACAAAACTTACGAATAAGGCGAAAGAAATGGGTGCCACAACGAAGTTTACAGCGGAGGAATCCGCAGAGGCATTCAATTATATGGCTATGGCCGGGTGGAAAACAGAAGATATGCTGAGTGGCATAGAGGGCATACTCAGTCTTGCAGCCGCCTCCGGAGAGGACCTGGCAACTACTTCCGATATTGTCACTGATGCCTTGACGGCGTTCAACATGAAAGCATCGGATGCAGGCAGATTCTCTGATGTGCTGGCGGCGGCAGCATCAAATGCGAATACAACAGTTTCCGGAATGGGTGAAACTTTCAAATATGCCGGCTCTATGGCGGGAGCGCTCGGCTACTCCATAGAGGATGTGGCCTTAATGACCGGACTCATGGCAAATACAGGTATTAAGGCGACTATGGCGGGTACATCTTTGAACTCAATCTTTACCAGGCTTTCCACCAATACCAACGGTGCGGCGGATGCAATGTCTGATTTGGGGATTGAGTTTTTCACATCCGAGGGAAATGCAAGGGATTTGTCGGATGTGATGGGAGAATTGAGAAGTGCTACTGCCAATATGACAGCAGAGCAGAAATCTCAGCTTGCGAATACAATCGCAGGCACACAGGCACAAAAAGGATTGCTGGCGATTCTGAACGCATCCGAAGAGGATTATAACAAGCTGGCAGATGCAATCAATAACGCAGACGGCGCAGCGGCGAATATGTCTGAAACCATGCTGGATAATCTGCAGGGTTCCATTACTCTGCTACAGAGTGCTGTTGATGGGGTAAAAATATCCTTTGGCGAGAGGTTATCTCCGTATGTGAGAGGTCTGGCAGACTGGCTTACCGCACAGATGCCTGCAGTTGAGCAGGGATTGGATGAATTTATGGATTGGCTCGACACTAAAATTGACAGGATGCAGAGGAAATTTAATGCGATTGCCGACACAAAGGAATGGCAGGACGCAGATTTCTTTGGAAAGGTCAAGATAGCCTGGGATGAATTTATTGCAGAGCCGTTTTCGGAATGGTGGAACAGCACAGGAAAGGCAAAGTTTGCGGATTTCGCACAAGACATCGGGGTAGGAATCGGTACCGGCTTGAAAGTCGGCGTCATGGCCATGTTGGGAATTGACATCGGGGAAACTCTGGACGAAGGAGTAAGCATTGGTGCATCCTTTGCAAAAGGCTTTTCAGAGGGGTTTGATTTCGAGGCAATATCCGAGAAGTTATGGCAGGGATTCGGCAATCTGCTTTCAAATGCCGGTAAGTTATTACCGGGCGGAGAGGCTCCGGATTTATCCTCAATCTTTTCGGCGGTTATGCTCAGTAAAATTGCAACGCCGTTCATCAGCATGGGGAGAGGGGCGGCAAGTATAGGCAAAGGATTGTTCGGTACAAATGCGGCAACCGGAACATCTCTAATGGGTTCATTCCTGGGTTCAGCAGCAACCGGTACCGGACTGTTGGGAAAATCAGGATTATTAGCAATCAACCTGGGAGCCGGAAACCTGGCGGGTGGTGCATCTATGAGCGCCGCTGCTCTGAGTGCGACAGGAATGGCGGCTGGCGGTGGTGCAATCGCCGCAGGCGCAACGCTGGTAAGCAGTGCGCTGGACGCATACAAAGCAATCAAATCCGACAACAAGGAAGAGTCAAAAGCCTACGGGGAGTCGGCAGCATGGAAAGCAGGCGGTGTAGCGGCAGGAGCCGCAGCTGGTGCGGCGATAGGTTCCATCATCCCCGGCATAGGTACGGCAGTCGGTGCCTTAGTTGGTGCCGGTGTTGGCGGTATTGCCGGATGGATCAAGGGAAACAAGGTTAAGGAGGAATACCAGGAGAATGTAGAGGAAATGCAGAAGGAGGCCGAAAAAGCACAAAAAGTCTTTGAGGCCACGGGGTTATCAATCGAGGATGTCACTTTCAAAAACGAGGCTTTGGCGCAGGCTATGAATGATTCGGAAGTTTCTGCAGAACAGTTTGCATTGATGTTCCAGGAGGAATGTGCGAATGTTGCAAAAAAGGCTTTCGGGGATATTTCCCTGTCGCTGGCAGAGGTTAAAAAAGTAGCATCCGAGATTACCTTTGCCGATATGGCGGAGGAATTAAGCGAGTTTGCCAAAGCAACAGCTGATACAGAGACGGCGCTGAATAATCTGCAATCCTCGGTAACTGGCTTGAAAAAGGAAAACTGGAAAGTCGGCCTGGGTATGGAACTGTCAGAAACAGATAAGGATGGTTATAAGAGTGCCATTGAAAGTTTCCTCAGTACAAGTCAGACATTTATTGACGATAACCATTACCAGGCTACGGTTGCGCTGAAACTTCTTACAGGAGGGGAGGCGGACACCTCTGGACTGGATAGCTACTATGGAGAATTGAAGAGCCAGATTGAGGATTTAGGTACCCAGCTGACAGATTCTATGAATATTGCGCTGGAGGACAGTGTTATTACGCTGGACGAGGCGGCTGAGCTGGAAAGTCTGCAGGAGCAGATTTCTGCAATTACGAATAAGCTGACGGAGGCAAAGACAGATGCGGAAATGCAGGCTTTGAAGATTAAGTACAACGGAGCCGCTTTGGATATGGATAGCTTTAATGCCCTGCAGGAAGAATTGCAGGCGAATGTGGCATCTGCATCAGAGCAGTACGAGAGTGCGCTGACATTGACGCTTACCAATCTGAACCTTCAGCTTGCAGACGGGGCAATTACGCAGTCGGAATACGATAAGGCGGTTGCGGAGGCAACGGAGGGGTACTATGCACAGATAAACGAGCTGAACGCAAGAGTAAGCACGTTCAATCTGGAAAGCATTGCTACGGCATGGGATTCTGAATTGTCGAGGATTATGCCAGAGGTAGAGGGCAGCACAACGGAAAAGCTGACACAGGCATTAGATAATGCTCTGCTGGCACATCCGGATGTGAAAGCATGGACCACAGCTGATGTTATCAGCTGGATGGGACTTGATAAGCTGAATCTTGACACAGCAGAGCAGACCACGATTGCGGCAGAGTTAATCCAGACAGCTCTTGCGGTACCGGAGGGGACCAAAGAGACGATAATTCAGGATTTCAAGAGTCAGATACCGACAGCCGAGGAAATAAAGGCGGCGATAGATTGGGATTCCATGACCGGAAATGATTGGACGGCTCTTATGGAGTCCATAACAGGACCGCCGGAGGGGCCGACCATTGGGCTTTCTGCAGAGGATGCCGCTAAACCAATGTCTGAGTATTATGGAGAGTATTTCGAGAGCATTAAACAGTCATATTCGGAGGCTCTACACAATGCCCTAGAGAGTAGCAACGATCAGGAAACGCTCAACTCATTCCTGGAGCAGTACATGACGCAGCAGACAGGAGATTTCGATTTCTCTTCTGTTATGGCACAGTATGGGCCAATCTCAAATGAGTATTACGAGCAGCTGGTGTCTGAATGGACGGCGGCCGGTACAGCATATGGTGATGCACTGAACAACGGGGCATCAACAAGCCTGCTGGCCGGTTCGGCACTTCTCAGAACAGACCTGCAGACAGCATTGAACACGGCAACGGCGAGTCCATTCACGATTAGCCCCACAGTCAATGTGACGCCGAATTACAATGTTACAGCCCCGAATTTCCCGGCGTTCAATCAAACGCAGAGCGCAAGCGGTCATGCGGCGGGCGGTTATGTGAGCGGTGGTCCTCAGCTTTCGTGGTTGGCAGAGGAAGGATATGGTGAGTTTGTCATTCCTACAAATCCGAGCAGGCGGGCCAGGGCATTAGACTTGTACGAACAGGCAGGGGTAGCGCTGGGAGTATCTGCCAATGCGGCGGGCGGTTATGTAGGAGGCTCAATTTTGAGCGATACTGCCGCAGATTATAATTTATTCAGTGATGTCAATAGAAACGCTCCCGTAGCCTATAACGAAACCACAGAGGGAAAATATGACGGAGAAACAGCATGGGCGTATGAACCTGTACCAGCAGAAAGGGAAAACAGTTTAGGAACCTCACCGATACAGGTAAGTGTAAAAATGGAACCAGAGTTTGTCATTCACGGCGGGAACGGACAGAGCGAAGAGGACATTATGCAGGTAATCAGAAAGCACTTAAAAGAAATGGCTGACGAACTGGGCGGCGAGATTGCCGGAAAACTGGAAGAGGTATTCTCCAATATGCCATTAAAGGAGGCGTAGACTATGGATATAAAATTGATTCCTGCCGGGAACGGTTCAAAGTTTACGTTTCCGGCATTGCCGGAGAAAGTGCAGGGGAAGTATGGTGCGAAGTACCAGAGTTTTGACATCATATCCCAGGGTACCGTCAAGGTGCCAAAAGGAACGGATGTGGCAGAGTTCACATGGGATGGCGTCTTTTTCGGGGAATCCAAAAGGAATGAGCCAATCGTTAAGAAGAACAGCTGGAAAGAGCCGAATGAGTGCGTGAAAATTCTGAACAATTTCATGAAGAATGAAACAGTGCTGAATCTGATCGTGACGGAAACGTGGATAAACGTGGATGTCACGATTTCCTCATTCCAGCCGAGGCCAGCAGGCGCCTATGGAAATGTAGAGTATTCCATTACGTTTGTGCAGAAAAAGCCCCTGCAGATATATACCACTGACGAGCTGAAAATTGCCAAATTTGTGAAAAAGACAAAGCCGAGGAATGATTCCGGAGGTTCATCTGGCGGTGGTGGCGGTAGCACTTATACGGTTGTGAGTGGGGATACGCTGTGGGGGATAGCCTCAAAGAAGTTAGGCAGCGGCAGTAAATGGACGCAAATCTATGATGCCAATGCCGGAACCATAGAGGCCGAGGCAAAGAAACACGGTAAGTCGAGTTCCGATCATGGTCACTGGATATGGCCTGGAGAGGTCCTGACGATACCGGGATAGGAGGCGGCAGTGATTGATTTATCAAAAATCAGATACCGTGTCGTGGTGATGGATGAAAGCGGTAAGCAGTACAATATCCAGGACTATATACAAAACCTGGGGTGGGAAGAAAACGACAGCGAAATCTCGGTACGTTCTTCCTTTACTTCGAGGAACGATAAGACATCAAAGGGGTACCTGTCAAGCATCATCAAACCGGGATGTTTGGTGGGTATCTTTGCATCCGATGGCGGTTCTCTGAATGAGGAAGTGGCAAGAGGGTATGTGGAGACATGGAATCCGGTGGAAAAGAACAGCGGGAATAATCTGAAATGCACCTGCTATGACGAGTTGTATAAGCTGCAGAAAAGCCAGGATAACAGATACTATCCCTCAGGCACAGGCACAAAGTCGGCTCTCCAGGGCATTTTTGATGATTGGGAGGTACCGCAGGGGGATTATAAAGGCCCCAATGCCTCCCACGGGAAAACAGTGCATAACAACAAGTATCTGTCAGATATTATACTGGAGCTGCTGGATGATGCAGTTAAAAAAGGTGAGGAAAAGTGCATCGTTAGGGCGGCAAAGGGTTATACCAGCGTGATTCCCAGGGGCAGCAACAAAACGGTATATGTATTCAAGGTGGATAACACCAAATCCTTCAGCCAGTCAATCAGCACGGCGGACCTTATTACAAGGGTAAAGGTGGTAGGGCAGGCAGATGATGATGGCAAGCGCAGCGTGGACGCTACACTGAATGGTGAGACGAAATACGGAATACGGCAGAGGATTTATACCAGGGGTTCAGACGAGACGCTGGCCGATGCAAAGTCGGCGGCGCAGGAGATACTTGACGGAGAGGGCAAGATTGAAAAGGAAATGTCGGTGCAGAGTCCGGATGTTCCTTTTATCCGCAAGGGCGATCTTGTCTATATCATGAGCGAGTTTGTGTCGGATTACTATTATGTGAAAGGTATCCAGCATGATGCGGATGTCTACAGCATGACGATGGAGCTGGAGTATGCAGAGCCGGAAAAGAAAAGCAGTAGTAAGAGCGGCGGTGACGCCAAAAAGGAATATAACGTAGGCGACATTGTGAATTTCCACGGCGGTACCCATTATGTCAGCAGCTATCCAGGGGCAAAAGGGTACAATGCGAGAGCCGGAAAGGCGAAAATCACGATTAAGAACGGTTCCGGAAAAGCGCATCCGTGGCATCTGATCCATACGGACAATGCCAGCAATGTGTACGGATGGGTAGACGATGGAACATTTGATTAGAGGTGGCAAGATGGAAGGATTTGACGGGCATCCCGGCACAAGCAAACTGGCAGCGGTTTTGAGCCAGAGGATGAAAAAAGAAAATGAATCCCCTTTGATATTGGATTTCGGAGAAATACAAGCAAATTACAGCCTGGTAACGAATACTTTTCCGGTTCCGATACCAAAGGGCGATTACTCAGTCTGCAGGTCAATAAACGGATATACCCTGGCTACATCAGAATCCAGCTGGACCGGCCATCTGCAGGAGAATAAGCATATACACAGCAGCCCCTCCGGGGTTCCGCCGCACAGCCATGATGTGCCCATGCCAAAACTAAAGGCGGGGGATCGTGTTCTGGTTGCATGGGTGCAGAGCGAGGCGGTAGTTGTGGATGTTATTGAAAAATCATAAGGAGGCGAGGCGAAATGTCACAACCGCTATTTCCGGTAGTGGAAGTACCGGAGTTTATCCCAGAAGATATGGGGTATGACACACAGTATAAGCGCAGTGTCAGATGGGACCCGGCAGCGGGGGATTTTGTAAGAGACGGTGCGAACCGGATGGTAGAGTGTGATGGCAGGGAGGCATACGCAATATGGTGTTTCAAAATTGCACAGACAGAGCGGTACCGCTGTCTTGCATATCCGGATTCTATCGGCACCGAAATGGAACGTGCCCTGGATAATGACGATGAAAAGACGGTTGAGTCTATGGTGCAGAGGACAATCACAGATGCAATAATGGTAAATCCCCGGACGGAAGAGGTCCGGGATTTTGTTTTTTCCTGGGACGGAGACAATATGCACTGCAGATTCAAGGTAAAGGGCATAGGCTGGGATGAAGAGATAACGATTACGATTTAAGGAGGTGAGAAGGGATGCAGCCGGAATTTATAAGACCAGAATTTATTGAGAATAACAGCGCCGATGAAATACACCAGCGGATGATGAACAATCTGCCTGCGGACATTGATGATATGCCGGGCGGGTTTCCGTTTGATTTTACCATGCCTGCAGCATTGGAAAAAGACGAGTTCATCAATTACCACATGGTTAGGGCATTGATGATTGCTTTTCCTCAGTACGCATGGGATGAATGGCTGGACCGGCACGGCCAGCAGGTGCATCTTGAAAGGCATCAACCAGAGAGCGCATCCGGAAAGGTAAAAGTGACCGGGAAAGCAGGGGCAGTAATTGCGGCGGGAACGGTTTTCTGCACACCGGCAACGGACACAGGACCGTCCATAGAATTTATTTCCCAGAAAGAGGTTGAGATTGGGGAGGATGGAACAATCCTTATCAACGTATCAGCTGTAGAAAGCGGTACTGGCTCCAATGTGGCGGCGAATACGGTAGTCCTCATGGCAAAGCCGGATAAAAATGTGACGGAGGTAGTCAATCCGGAACCGATTAGAGGTGGAACCGAAAGGGAGAACAACGATGATTTCTACGACAGGATTGCGGCAGAGTACGACAACAGCCTTACCTACCTGGGAAATGACAGCGATTATATCCGTTGGGCGAAAGAGGCCGGGGCGGGCGACTGCATCGTGATTTCGGCAGCGGAGGGTCCTGGAACGGTAAAGCTGGTGCTGATAGATGGAAACGGCCAACCTGCCAATGAGGAATTGGTGCAAGCGGTTTACAGCCACATTGTATCTCCAGAGGACAGGATCAAAAGACTTCTGCCTACTGCCTGCGCTAAGCTGATATGCGGTCCGGCAACAACAGTAAAGGTAAATTTCAAGATTACCGGATTACTGTATGAAGAGATAACCAGCATCGAGCAGATCAAGAAAGATTTTGCGGCGGCGGTCAAGACGGTTTTTGTTTCTGCAAAGCACCAGGGCATATTACGATACAACGATGTACGGCCAGTTATCAAAGGCATTGCAGGCGTGACGGACTATGGAAAATTCCTGATGAACGGTGCGGAGGAAAATATCAACCTGGCAAGTGAAGAGTACCCGGAGACAGGTGCCCTTGATTTTAGTTAGGGGGGCGGTCTGATGGAAAAGGAAAAATTTGATTTGGAGAACTTCCCTACAAGCAACAGTGCCAGAAAGATGCTCAGCTATGTGTCAGATGGATTCTATGACGAGTCATATGTCGGCAAGTGGATATACCAGGTGATGGGGCTTGAATATGACAAGGCGCTAGAAATGGTTGAGGACCTGCCAGCACAGTTCTTTCCGGAGACAGCCACATGGGGGCTGATGTACCATGAAATCAAGTGGGGATTGCCGGTGCGTGAAAATCTTTCCTACGAGGAACGGCGCAAACGGATTTACCAGAAAAGGGATTACAGAGCGCCAATGATACCGTATCGGATGGAGAAAAGTCTGGAGGACGCCACAGGATTTGAGGTACATATTGCGGATATTCACGATCCGGGCGAGTACGGATTTTCCACTCAGCATCCGAATGTGTTCAAGGCGTATTTTCTCGGAGAGGGATCACTGGATTCAAAGAAAGTTTTTGAAACACTGAACCGGCTGAAACAATCACACACAACCTATACCGTCAATTACCGGACGGAGATTGCACTGGATAACAGGAACCTGGAGCAGATCATATTGAGAAATATCCGGTTTAAGATGGCGATACCGTTCTGGTATGCGTATGTATATGACGGGAGCTGGCGGCTGGACGGCAGCGTTATCCTCAACACGAAGAGGCGTTATGGCCTTGTGCTTGGATTCAAATTCAACCAGGGGGAGTTTCATACCCCGGAAGAAATTAAGATGGTTTCGGTCAGATTTGACACGGTAAAAGTGAAGAATGATGGGATGTTTCGTGCCGGTGTGGATTTTCATACCGGCATTAACTTTTGGAATGTCCGATGCTTTGACGGGATGTGGGACCTTGACGGTTCCGAACAGCTGGATGCAAAGCGGAGGTATGGCCTCTCTCTCAGCATGAGGGATAGATTCGGAATTGCGAGTTGCACAGAGAAAGTAAGGCTGCAGGCTCTATCTACAAGGTGGGAGCAGCACATCCGGGAAAATATCGCCGCTGGCATAGTTTCTCGGTTTGCAGTTGATTTCTGGAGGCTCATGTATCTGGACGGAGGATGGAATCTTGACGGCGAACAGCTGTTAGGTTATGGCCGGGGCAAAGCAAAGGCGGCTTTGTCGGTACGTTCAGAAATGGATTTCTCTGAGCAGGAAACGGTGGCAAACGCTACCGTGGAAACAAAAACGCGGGATTATTGGTTTCTGGACGGTGCTTTGTCGCTGAATGGTGCCAGGAGTCTTAATTCAATATACAGAAAGGAGGCAGTAGAGTGAGTACAGAGAAAAATAAAAATGTAATCATCACTAAGAAGTCCAGGGAGAAACTCGTCAAGGCCAGGGCGGGCGCAATCCAGCTCCCTAAGATTGTAGGCATGGTGTTTGGAGACGGCGGCGTGGATGCAAGCGGCAATGTCATACCGCCTACAGAATCGCAGAGCGGTCTTACCAATGAAATCTTCCGTAAGGAACTTGACGGGTATAGCTTTCCTGCAGATACAACCTGCAGATATGAATGTACGCTGACAGAAAGCGAGCTTGCGGGAGAGGAAATCAGTGAGATCGGCTTGTACGACTCAGAAGGTGATGTGGTCTGCATTAAGACTTTCAAGCGGAAAGGCAAGGATGATGATGTCGAGCAGACCTACACGCTGGATGATATTTTCTAAGGAGTGCCTTAGAGGAAAGGAGACAGCATGAAAGAGTACAAGAACACCAGCCCGGTATTTGCTGATGCGATTCAGATTGTGGAAACAACGGACCCGGCACATGCGGACAATATCAACATGGCGCCGACACAGCTGTTGCAGAACACATTGAGTAACCGGGGGTTGATCGAGAAGATGCTGGCATATTCGTATGACAGCGACAGGGGGCGGGTTGTGAATCTGCTCCCTTTTAATTTCGACAATGGCAAGCTGACGGTACCGGAAGGAATGGGCAGTTTTGAGGACGGTTCCCTGGTATTGGAGGTTGCAATTTAACAGGAGGTAAGAGAATGTCAACTATTAAAGAAATGGAAGTCGGCGGAGTGCTGAGACAAATCGAGGACTCTCAGGCCAGGGATGATGTGGGTTTGCTGCTCCAGCAGACAAACGGATTATACAAGGGGCGGGACCTCACGGTGGTATTTGCAAATGAGATTGCGAATTATACCGATGCGTGGGCCTGGATTCACGCGAGGATTACGGCGGGGAATTACGCTGGAATTTATGTCGGTGATTATATCCCGATTACGGTAAAGAATGAGACGGTGCAAATGCAGGTGGCCGGTATTGATGTCTATACCAATACGACAGACCAGGGATTAGGACATCACATTGATTTCATCAGCCGGGATTGTTTTTCGGAAACGGTTCAGTGGAACACCACGAACAACAATAACGGAAATGCCACAGATGGTTGTCCATATATGGTGAGTAACCTGCATACATGGCTTGCAACACTTTCCAGCCATTTACCGCAGGCGGTGAAAAACCATATTGTGACAAAGAGATCGCTTATGGAGACAAGATACTCCGCAAGCGGTGCGCTGACGGATTCGACAGGATGGGAATGGAAGGACATAGGGCTGTTATGGGTACCGCATGAGTATGAGGTATTCGGATCGGTTGTGTGGGCAACCAAAGGGTATGGACAGGGGCAGGCAATGCAGTATCCTATTTTTGCCAACAGCTGGCTGAACCGCATCAAAGGCGCCGGTCACGGCGGAAGTCGGTGCTACTGGTGGCTTGCGTCTGTGAGGTCTGGCGATTCGACGGATGCGTGCGGTGTCACCGACAACGGCACTGCCTCCTCCTGGAACGCGTCCGATGCGCTTCGGGTGCCCGTCTGCTTCCGTATCAAAGCGTAGCGCCAATCATAAAATCGTTTAATCGGGGGCCCTTGTGGCCCCCATTCTTTTGAAAGGGAGAAAACATGGCGGCAGAAGAAGGGAAAAATAAAAGCAAGAATACCAAATACACATACGGCAACAATTACCGGAGGAATAGGGTAGATACAAAATTTGATACCCTCACACTGGCGAATGAGCTGAAACACAAAGTAACGGTATATGTGATGAACGAGTCGTATGTTCCGAAGAAATGGAGATATTTCAACGGAAAGCCTGCGGTAGATTACGCAAGGAGCATCCGGGACTGCGTATCTATGGCAAATGATATATGGCTGGACGATAAAGTACCGGATGAAGAAAAGGTAAAGAAGAGAGGGGAATTGCAGGCCAGGGCGCTGTCCTATTGCAATATCCTCCAGCAGCAGTTAATTGATATTTGCGAGGAATGTAGCGGCGCTACCGAGGAAAACATGAGGGGAATCACAGATACCCTCAGCAATATCGTAGGGAAAATCATTAACTGGAGTAAATCAGACAATGGCCGGGCCGGGAAATAATCCTGGCTCGTACATATATTGGATATCCTCTGTAAACTCTGTGTCGGTGCAACTGGTGGCTTGCGTCTGTGAGGTCTGGCAATTCGACGAATGCGTGCAATGTCAACAACAACGGCAATGCCAACAACTGGAACGCGTCCAATGCGAATCGGGTGCCCGTCTGATTCCACCAAAGGTCAGTCAGAGTAGGTTTTGCCTTTATGGTACTCCGAAATCAGTGCCAGGTGGATGGAAGGAGAGGATAAGCCATCGGGCAGAAATGTTCGTGAATATGTACCTGGATGTGACCGGGCGGACGCTGCTTGCATGGTGCGGGATTGGTGGATAGCCTGCATTTCATGCCCGTTGTCCTATGCGGCTGGTGCCACCATAAGGCTGCTTACACAGGGCTGTGCCGTACCGGGTACCATTTTTATTGTAGCTGAAAGCGGTGGTTTAGGTTATGACAAGTGAAGAAAGACACGAGGCAAGATATAAGCGCAGAAAAGCCAGGCGTGATTCTAAGCGAAAGAAGGTTTTAGAAACGTATGGAGATTATTACAAAGTTATCAGCAGGAATGCTTTGTCGGGGGCCGCCAAACAAGCCGCTAAAGGGGTAAAGTACAAGGCCAGCGTCCAGAGGTTTATGCTGAGAAGGCTGACGAATGTTGCGGCCATAAACAGAAATCTGGTCTATCACAAGGACATCCGGAAAGGTTTTATATGTTTTAATCTCATGGAGAGGGGAAAGCTGCGGAAGATTATGAGCGTCCACTTCTCCGAAAGGGTGCCGCAGAAATCGCTCAACCAGAACGCTTTGATACCGGTGCTTACTAGGTCGCTGATTTATGACAATGGAGCCAGCAGGAAAGGTATGGGGACGGGACACGCCATGAAAAGATTGGTGAGGCATTTGCGCTGGCATTATAGGAGATATGGAACTGAGGGGTATATATTGTTGCTGGATTTTAAGGATTATTTTGGAAGTATCGATCATGGAGTGGTAAAAGAAATCATTGCAAAGGCTTTTGATGATCCTGGGATAATCTGGCTTACGAATTTATTTGTGGATGCTTACTATGAGTATAATGTAAAAGTCAAAAATCTACCGGAGGAAGAGGCACATAAGGGCCTGGGACTCGGCAGTGAGGTCAATCAAACGCTGGCGATTACAGTTCCTAGCCCAATGGATCACTACATAAAGGAGAAACTCAGAATACATGGGTATGGCAGGTATAATGACGACTCCTATTTGATTTCTCTGAGAAAGGAGAATCTTATGCTCTATCTGGAGGAAATCCGGAAGATATGCGACAAACTTAAAATTACTATAAACGAGGAAAAGACGAGGATTGTGAAATTATCACATGGTTTTACATACCTAAAAACACAGATATATCTAACGGATACTGGAAAGATAATCAGAAAGCCTTGCCATAAATCAGTAGTCAGGGAAAGAAGAAAACTGAAAAAGCAGAAAAAATTACTGGATGCAGGAATCATGACATTTGACGACATCCGGTGCTCATACAGTTCATGGCGGGGCAGCATGAAATACAGAAATGCTAGGAAAACGATTCATTCAATGGATAAATTGTATGACTCGTTATTCATAGAATCCTGGATGAAAGGAGGTGTGCAGCATGGATGATAGAAAAAGAGCAATCGAGTCTGAGATTGCAGGGTTAAAGCAGATTCTCACGAGTACCGATTACAAGGCTTTGAAGTTTGCCGAGGGCCAGATTTCTGCAACGGATTATGAAGATACCAAACAGCAGAGACAGGCACTCAGAGACAAGATCAATGAGCTGGAGGCAGAGCTGGAGACTATCGGGGAAGGCGAGGAAAGTGAAGATGCAGAGTAAGAGAATCAGCCATGAAGAAATTTTCGATTTTGACAGGCTGGAAAAGGCGTTTGAGGACCTGCATCTGGAAATGACGGAAGAAAACGAGATAACATTGTTTAATTTGCATAATCATCTTGTTTGGCATTCGTACATACCGGGAAAGAATCCGGTTGCGGATGCCATTCTTTCGTCCGTCATAACGGAATTATTGGAAGAATACAACCTGGATGCGTCATGTGTACCGGCAGAGTTCCGGGATATTGCATCTACAGTTGTGGAAAGGAGGTAGCACAAATGGATAATCCGGTAACTCATAGGGAACTGGAGGCTTTCAGACAGCTGATGGAGTCTGAGAATGACCGGCTGAAAGAGGAAAATGACCGGCAGAATCATCGTATCGGAATCCTGGAGGACAGCATTCGGGAAATATCCAACCTGGCTGCGTCCACCGAAAAGCTGGCGGCCAACATGGAGAATATGCTGAAAGTCCAGGAGCAGCAGAGCAAACGTCTGGAGCAAATCGAGAGCAGGGACGGCGAGAAATGGCGCAAGGCGATGGCATATATCGGAACCGCCATATTGGGCGCAATCCTGGCTATCGTTTTTGCAAAGATTGGATTGTAAGAAAGGGCAGGTTCATGAAGAAAAGAAAAAAGCTCCGCCCGCTGAGAAAATTAAAGGAAGTCATAGGCAGGATAGGCACGCTGAATCTGATTTTGATTCTGGTCGGTGCCTTTTTTGTTTGGTTTAACTGGCAGATGCTTTGTATCTTCCGGGAGCAGGGAATGATTCCGGAATCATACGCATGTGCGGTCATAGCGGCTACAATAGGCGAGTGCGGCATCTGTGGATGGATTCGGACCAATAAGGACAGACGGAGAGAGCATCAGTGGGAGCAGGAGGAAAAGCAGGCTGAGAAATCGGCAAATTCAAGGGAAAGCGAGGAAATGACAGATGAACGAAATTCTTTTTGAGATTATCAAAGTGGTGGTTATGGTGGCGGTGCTGGTTATCACAAGGTACCTGGTTCCGTGGATGAAGGAGAAAATCGGTGCCGATAAGCTGGCTACAGCTGAGAAGTGGGCCAGGTATGCGGTACTGAAGGCACAGCAGGTTCTTTGGGAGCAGGGCGGGAAGGATAAGAAAGCCTATGTGACGGAGTTTCTGAAGGAAATCCTGATGGCAAAAAATATAGCTCTGTCTGATGAACAGCTGGATGTACTGATCGAGGCGGCGGTTAAGCAGATGAAGATTGAAGAAAATGCCGGTGTCGTTATCGAGACAGTAGATGATGCGCCGGGCGCTGCAGAATAAGGAGGCGGTAGTATGTCGCTTATAGGGAAAACCGCAGAAGAACAAATATGGAATTTTTCAATGGCGAGGGTTGGCAATGCTTATGGCGTTGCCGCCCTTATGGGGAATCTGGACGCAGAGAGTGGGCTGAACCCCAAAAATCTTGAAAATCTGTGCGAAAGACGGCTAAAGGATGCCGGAAAGCTTTACTGCACAGATGAGAGCTATACAGCAGCCGTTGACAGCGGGAAAATCAGCAGAGAGGAATTTCTGCATCCTCTTCCCGGCAAACAATACGGCTATGGCCTGCCACAATGGACGTTTGCTGAACGGAAAGCCGGCTTATACGATTATGTGAAGTCCAAAGGCGTATCTATTGGGGACCTGGAGGCGCAGCTTGAATATCTGTTCAAGGAACTCAGTGCAAGATATAAGACTGTTTTGAATGCGTTGAAAACGGCATCCTCAGTCCGTGAAGCATCAGACATTGTTCTGGAAAAATTTGAAAGTCCAGAGGATCAGAGCGAGGCAGTAAAGGTAAAGAGGGCTGGTTACGGCCAGAAGTATTATGAGAAATATGCCGGATCATCCGGCAAACCAAAACAGGAGGGATCAAATATGGGATATTCAAGGCAGAAGGTGGTAGACCTTGTAAACAGCTGGATCGGCAAGAAAGAGGCTGACGGCAGTTATAAGTCTATCATCGACATTTACAATGCGCAGAAGAGCTTTCCGAGAGGCACAAGGATGCAGTATGGATGGGCGTGGTGCGCCTGCACCTGGTCCGCACTTGCGGTAAAGCTCGGATATACCGCAATCATGCCGGTGGAAATCAGCTGTTATTATCTGATCGAGCAGGCCAAGAAAATGGGGGTGTGGGTAGAGAATGACGGATATGTTCCAAAGCCTGGTGATGCCGTTCTCTACGATTGGCAGGACAGCGGAGCGGGCGACAATACCGGCGCTCCGGATCATGTGGGTACTGTAACAGAGGTTTATCCGTCCGCAGGCTACTTTGTGGTTGTCGAGGGCAACTACAGTAACCAGGTGAAAAAGCGTACCGTTTCCATTAACGGAAAGTACATCAGGGGATTTATTACCCCGAAATACTCCGATAATGCGGTAAAGCCTGCAACATCATCCGGAAATAAGGATGTTACAGCGGTGGCCCGTGAGGTTATTGCGGGTGCCTGGGGAACAGGAGAGGCGAGAAAAACAAAGCTGACAGCTGCTGGATATGATTATGCCACAGTGCAGGCGAAGGTCAATGAGATTCTGAACGGTTCCGCAGCAAAGCCTAAGACCGAAACGCAGAATCAGTCCCAGCCGACAGAGAAGAAAGTAACGGCAACAGAATCCGCACAGAAGTATGACAAGGGTGTTGCCGGGAGCTACAAGACAACGGCAAACCTCTATCTCCGTAATGGGGCCGGGAGCAATAAGAAGGCCCTGGCGCTGATCCCGAAAGGTACAAGCGTAAATTGCTATGGGTACTACAATGTCGCAAACGGAACGAAGTGGCTGTATATCCAGGTGGCAATAGACGGCGTGCTTTATACCGGGTTCAGCCATATCGGATATCTGAAAAAGTAAGGAGGAAAGATGAAGAATTACATCGGTGTGAAAATCGTGAAAGCGGAGCCACAGGAGAGGAACGGACGCCCTGGGTACCGGGTGAAATATCCGGATGGGTATGAATCATGGAGTCCGAAGTCTGCCTTTGAAAAGGCATACCGTGAGCTGGACTGCAAGGATTTTATAAATTCGGAGGAATAAAAGATAGGCCCTGGCCGTAATGGCTGGGGCTGTTTTTTAGTTGAAAATGCGGAGCAAATCAGCAGAAAAAATCAATATACAAAATAACCAAAATTTGACCGGGTAATTTGACGAAATGCGCCTGAGCAACGATAGACGATTTTACCACCTATCCTATGCCTAAAGAGAAAAGCCCAGTATTGAGCCGAGTATGAGCTTTTAGACCTATATGCTTTTCTGGATGGTGGTCTGTAGGTTTAGTTCCGGCTTATCCACATTATCCACACGGATATGTGAACAAAATACTCAAATGAGAGCAAATAAAGGTGGTCAGATTTCAAAAGCTGACCATATATTATATATCTCTAATCTCTTTATCTCTTATCTCTAGTAAAGAATCCTACCAGAAATCTAACGAGAAATCATGTAAGAAATCTTACAAGCAATAACGGTTTTATGCGGTTTCTCAGACTTTTCCCATAAAAGTAAAAAAATAAACAGAAATGAAATGCACCAGATTTGAGCCTGTAATAAACATATCTTCCATAAATTCAATGTTGAGAGCTGGATGGATAAAAAATTTGCATTTTGAGAAGTAAAACTATTGACAAACTCGCAGTTGCGAAGTATAATATATACATAATCAAACAAAACAAATGCTTGATTAAATCCAACGGAAAGGAGGACGCCATTTGGGTAAAGGAAAGAAGAAAAGGCAGAAAGAAAAAGAACTGCTCGAAGAGCGCCAGATCAGATTCCAAATCTATGAAAGTTTGACCGCTATCATAGCAACCATAGTGACAATGCTTTTGGCAATCGTCACGGCGGTGCTGAGTTGGATTGATTAGCAACTAAGCGAACAGTTCCTTATCGGTTGAGCAGGGCAGAAACAAAGCCCCCTCAGCTGATAAGTCTACCATAAAGGAGGCTGAAAGGCAATGAAAAAAATTCGGAGGTTTTTGCAGGTGTTGTTATTCATCAACTTCATGGTGGGCCTGCATGACGGAATGAGAGCCGGGAATCTGGCGGCGGTTCTGGTAAATGGAGTGATTGTACTGGCAGTTATAGCAGCAGAGAAAAAAGATTAGTAGGAGGGCGTTAATCATGATGAAATCAGAATTTATAGAAAGGACAGGATTTGAGCCAACTGCAGCAGAATATAAGCAGATTGAGCAGGAGTATATGGGAACAGACATTGACAAGGATCAGTTCTGTAAGCAGTGGGTAAAGTAGGGCGGAATACAGAG
The DNA here is from genome assembly GCA_002362385.1 of Lachnospiraceae bacterium UBA3273. Classification (GTDB taxonomy): domain Bacteria; phylum Bacillota; class Clostridia; order Lachnospirales; family Lachnospiraceae; genus UBA2882. The sequence goes on along the minus strand of DEUB01000029.1, from coordinate 191,802 downwards.
AATTTCAAGGCAGAGGGTAAGACGGATTGAAGAACTGGAGGCCGAAGTACAGCAGAGGACAAAAGAGTACGACGAACTGGATGCGGCCCGTTGTACTCAGATAAGTACAATGCAGGAGAGGCACAAGCAGAAAGTGTCGGAGATGGAGGAAACGATTAAAGCTATGCAGCAGGGCAATTTTGATCTCGCTGACAGCTACCAGGAAATGAAAGAAAAATACGAAGAGGCGGAGCGCAAGCTGTCGGTTATCAAAGAGGCATTTGCGATTCTGAAAGGGGAGGGGAAAACGGCATGAGCATAGGAACGCAGGTAAAGATTCCGGACATTGGACCACTGGCAACAGTGGTTCAGACCGGCAGAAATGCAGTAAAGGTTGACTTCCTGGGCGAGAAGTTCTGGATTGAGAAGGATTTACTGGAAGTGCCTGGGTTTGGTGATGATGAATGATTAAGAAGTCGGACATCGTAAGAGAGGCGGTCCGGGAGCAGGACTGGAAGAAAGCGTTGCAGATAGCGAAGGATTTTCATATCGGAGTGACGCAGGAGCATAGAAGTAAGATGGCGAGAGCCTATGAGTGTATTGTTCATCCGGATTTCTACCAGCAGATCGGCGTTGATATTCCGGAGGCGATAGAGCAAGGCAAGGCAATAGTAAAAGAATATGCGGAAAGCACAAGGAGGAAAAATACTATGATGAAATGGGATGTTAAGCATGATAAGGCAAAGAGAGTTATTGATGCGTTTCTGGAGAACGCGGGTTATTGGCAGGATAGAGAGGACCTGTCTGCAGGTCTGACGGACGAGGATAAGGAGCTGGTAAATGCGGAAGTGGCACTGATGATTGCCTCCATCCGCAAGCGGTACAAACTGCAGGAGAGATTGCCGGAGCAGGAGGCCCAGATTCAGCCGGAAGAGGTCAAGACAGAAATTCCTACGGGAGAGACAAAAGAAACGCTGCCTGAGCCTGTAAACGAGGATAAAGAGCCGGAAAAGCCTAAGAGAACCAGGCGGACATCCACCGGCGAGAAGAAAGCACCGTCCAGGAGGAAAAAGAAAGAGGTCCAGGAGGAAGAGCAGGCATGAGATATTACAGCACACAGCGCCCGGTTATGCCGGGCGGTTTTCCTAAGAAAGCGGCAGTTGAGAAGATTGAGAATTTCGACACAAAGACTTTCTGTGAAGAAATCGGGCGGGAGGCATGGGGATTCATCGAGTACCGGGAGCCTCTGACAAAAGAAGAGGCGGATGCCTATGAGCTTACCCTGGGAGGCATGAAAACATTCTGGTGCGTGACAACAGATGTATATGACAGCGGCAGGGTGGTAGCGAACATTACCAGCACGGTTGAGGCGGTCAGCAAGCCGGAGAATGACTTCAAAAGCACAGATAGGAAAGACATCTATCATGATTGGTTTGAGAGCCGGGAAGAGGCCGAGGCACTTGTAAAGGAGGCAAAGGACGCATGAAGAAATACAAGGTGTTCATATATGACGATGAATCCGGGTGCAACTCTCCTGCAATATTCGAGGCCAGGAACGAGTCGGAGGCCAGGAGCAAAGGGAACCAGTACATTAAGGCGTGGCATTTGGTCGGCGGCGTAGTAACCGCAGTTAAGGAGGTCAAGGATGAATAACAAAGAAAAATTCAGAGGTCTTTGCCAGGAGGTTTTGCCTCTGATTAACGGAATTGCGGAGGCTGTTAAAAGAAATGGGTATGAGGCGATGGCGAGTCTCACGATAGATGGGGATGATTATTTCGCCTTCAGCATTCATGGTTCCGACTGGAAAATGGGTAAAGTCAACGGCGGGCCGGTCAATATGTGCTATGAGTTCAAAGAGGAAATCCAGTTGCAGGATCAGCGGCAGGAGAAAATGTCTTATAACAAGGCGTCTGAGAATCTGGTGGAAATATCTCTTGTTTATGCCAGCTTGCAGGCAGGCCACGAAAAGCTGAACGATATCGACAGCATTGCATGGAAACAGAAGTTTGTGGATTGGGCGAATGAATTTGAGAATCAGTGGCAGGAGGGCAAGGATAGCGATTACTTGGAGGACATTGAGAAGTTTGCCCGCCATAAGATTCTGGAATATGCAGGATTGGAGGGATAAAGGCATATGCTGGAGGATTACATCAGACAGTATGAAGAGGCGGAAAAAGTAGGAAATAAAGCCGCCATGAAAAGAATCGAGCGGGAGCTGGGAATGCTGGGGATGGACCGGGCAACACTTCTGGTTCTGTTAAAGGAGAGAAGAAAGGAGGCGAATCAGTAGAAATGGCGAGAAAAATGCACGCATACGGAGAGCGCGAGCAGCATGGGCGGTATGTCCTGGATGATTACTGTTTCTCCAGAAACCACACAAAGGCCGTGACAATCCGCAGATGGAAAAGAAATCTGAAAAAGAAAGCCCGCCAGAGAAACAGGGGCATGGTAAGGGAGGCGACAGCAGAATGAATGAAACGGCAAGACTGACGCCGGAAAGAATTGAGAATCTGGCAATCGAGATCAGAGAGTTTCTGCTGGAACATGAAATGTGGGTTGATGTGGATATTTACTTTAACGGCAAGTGCTTTACTACCTACGATAAGGCGACAGGGAAATTCTATTACAATGACCGGGAACACCTGGTAGTGCGGGAGAACGAGGACCCCAGGACATATTTTGAATATGTCAATCCGGACCATATCCTCAGCATGAGTTTTGAGGGTGTGGTATGCGAAATGCTCTACTACGGCATGTTCCAGGGAATCAGAAATAAGTTTGATGCGATTTTCAAGAAGTACGGGCTTTACTATGAGTTCGGACACCATTGGAATTTCAGCTGTTATTACATTTAGAAGGCGGCAGTTATGGTTGAAGAAATGAAAGGCGGCTGCATCAGAGTACAGTCCAGCACGAATGAGTGGATGGATTGCATATTTCTGGTAAGCCAGGAAGATAAGGAAAGGGCAATCGAGGTATTGAAGAAAGCCTGGGATGCTTTTTGGGAAGAGGGCGAAGGCTGGTGCTACGGAAACTTCTTGGAGGCGAAAATGGTGGAGGCCGGGATTGCCTTTGATGCGTACTACGCAGACGTGGAGGGGTGATGGATGGAAGAATATAAAGGATTGTCTGCAGGAATGAAAATTCTGCTGGCGAAAGCGGAGGAACTTGACTGGTGGTGGAGCGCATGGATTGAAGAGAGCCAGAATGGCAGAACGTATGTAGAAATGGGACAGCACTCCCCGGCAGGAGAAGATTTCAGCATGATAATTGATTTTGATTCTGAGAATCAGTGCAACAGTTTCCGGGATAGCCTGGAATCCTACTATGAGGATTTCGACATTGACGAGCACATTGAAATGTGGGTTGAGGCAAAAAGGAATGGAGTTTCCGGGGTGCCATCCATACGGGAACTTGTGGATGATGCAAGGGAGATAGATGCCATGATTCTGAAATTGTCGCAGACATTGCGGGAAATGGAGGTAGAGGACAGCAATGAGTGACGGAAAGGAGTATCTGCTAGTCGGGAGTTATACACCGCCAGATGAAAACGTAAAAGGGGAGGTAATTCAGCGAGAGTTCTATGGGCAGGGGATGATCTTCAAGAGTGACAAGGCTTTTTACGATACGGAACACCCGGACAAGGTTTGCTACATACCGGAGCTATCGGACACGAAGTATACGAGAAACAGCATACTGCAGGAGTGCAACGGCCAGACGGATTTAGCCGAAGAGGTATACGAGGCGGTGGATTGGCAGCATGTAAGCAGTCTGCTGGAGGATTGGTTCAGGAACGGAGAACTTGATACCTGCAAAGAGTGCGGGAAGATGTTCAACTGCTATGGAGAAACAAAGTGTCCTTATTGTGGGGCGGAATATGAAGGAGGTAATGACTGATGGGAGAAAAATTGGAGGCTGTGGATTGCATGGTTCTGAATTGTGCGCTCGATGTAAGAGTCCGCAATGAGGACATTGACGACATCATGGTTTCGGCCCTGGAGGGTGGAATCAATTACTGGTGCAGAAAAGCCGAGGTCAAGGGAGACTATCTTGGAGAGTATGCGAGCGACCAGATTAGCAGGGGCGGGGAATTGATTCTGCATGATGCAGAGGAAAACAAGTCGTATACCCTCAGCAAAGAGAAGTTCATTGAAGGGCTGAAAAAGTACATTGCAGCCGGAAATACGGGCTGTATTGACCGGGAAACGAACAGTATCGGAGTCTATACCGGGAAATTGAACATAGATCCCGGCAATATTGACGCAGGGGACGCAGACTGTATCATCCAGTATGCGCTGTTCGGTGATGTGATTTACGAATAGGAGGCAGGTATGGCGGCAATAGTGGTGTTGGCATTTTTGGTATTCATGGGAATGGAAAAGAAAAAGAAATAGGAGGCAGACATGAGCAAAAGTATTGTTACGGAGTACAGAGGGATATGTTTCTTTTGCGGCCGACAGGCAGAGGGGGAACATCATCTTATTTTCGGAACGGCGGGCAGGGAGCTGAGTGAGAAAGACGGCTTGAAGGTTCCCACCTGCAATAACTGTCACAACATGGGAGACAAGCTGAACCGGGTACACGATAATCCGATGGCAGAGAAGTTGTCAAAGATGCTGGGCCAGGCAATATTCGAGGGCCGGATTGGTACCAGGGAAGAGTTCCGGAAGAGATACGGAAAATCTTATTTGTAGGAGGCGGGCTATGAGAAATGATTTAATCAGAGCAATTCTAAATTGCGGAGCAGACGATCTGAGCATACTGGATGATTCAGAGGCGGATATGTTTAAGATCGTTGAGCAGATGCGGTTCGAGGGGCTGGAGCTTACCTTAAACGGAATCATGGAAGAAATCTTTAAGGAGGGCATCTTCCGCATGGACGAGGCGGTTAAAGCAGAAAAGAAAAGGCTGGAGACCGAAGAGTACGAGGGAACGCTGACAGAGGCAGGATTTGAGCAGCTGGAGGCGATACGCCGGTATAACCTCAGTCCTCAGAATGATTTCACATATTATGTGAATTGTCTCGATACGCATTTGAGCTGTGACAGCAGTAAGAAAGAGATTTACGAGGAAATGTTTGAGCAGGAAATGCAGGGCCTCATGGATTACACCGGTTTCAACATCGAAGGGTAGGTGATGAAGAATGGAAATGCTGAGGGCGGAGGCAATGGTTACGAAATATGTAATCATTGTACCGAAGAATGGGTGCCTGAAATATGTTGGCCGGGACTATAATCCGAGACACGATTATGGCTATTCGGTTAAAGTTAATAAGGCCATTGTGTTTAATACTCCAGATGCTGCAAGAAAAGCTATGGAAAATTTTGGATTACATGGCTGTATCGGGAAGATTAAAAAGCATACGGAGCTGACGGAAGTAATGGAATGTGAAAATATCGGTACTGAGGATACCGAATTTCAGTGCAGCTCCATAAAAGCAGAATATAAAGAGAAAGAAATTGAGTGCGAGTATGCGTCATTCCTGTGGAGCCGGAGTCGTGGCAGATATGAGCAGGTCAACAGGGCAGTCCAGACAGAGCAGTTATGCCGGAACCGGCTGCAGGAGTACATAAGCAAAGGCTGGCTGAATAAGGACTACGACACCAGCAAGGCGATTTTTAAGAGAAGAACAATAACAATGTTTGCCAGCGAATGGGAAGAGCTGAGCTAAGAAAGGAGAATTTATTATGCCGAATCATGTAAAAAATATCGTAAAGATGGAGGGAATCACAAAACTGCCGTTATTCAAAACGGAGTATGACGAGCATGAGAAAAGGGATGTGGTCTGCTTTGACTTCAACAAGATCATCCCTATGCCGGAGAGTTTGAATGTCGAGTCTGGCAGCATGGAGACTGTGGCTATTGAGGCAGTAAACAGAAAGCTCAGCCAGAGAAGATATGATTTTCAGCAGGCATATTCCAGACCTCAAATGAGCGATGAAGATTACCAGCAGCGACTGAAAAACTATGGAAAGACAGAGGAAGAATTGCTGGAGCTGGGCCTGCAATATATAGCCAACAAGGTAAGATATGGGGCAACTTCATGGTACGACTGGTGCTGTGATAATTGGGGGACGAAGTGGAACGCCTACTCCAACGAGCAGGAGGACGAGGACACAATCATCTTTGAAACGGCCTGGTCCAATCCTGAGCCGGTTATGCTGAAACTGTCGGAAATGTACCCGGAGGCAACGATTGAACACTGGTGGGCGGATGAAGATATGGGTAGCAATGATGGCTACAGAGTCTACCGGGGCGGTGAGATCGTTGAGGGAGATTACCATGATTCCTGCAGCAATGAGGCGTATGAGACGTACATTAAATGCTGGGGTGAGAGCCAGTGCTTATACCAGGATGAAGATGGACTGTGGCAGCACTATGATTGTGACACCTGCCATAGATGCGATTAAGGAGGTATGCGGTATGGCTAAGACAGTGAAAATTACCACGGATAACCACATTTCGGTTGTGGAGGTTCCCTGGGATGTAGAGGCGCAGGGAGAAATGATCGGAGCCGATTGCACGGAAACTGTAAAGACGCAGCGTATGTATGATTTGTTCAAGGATTATGTCGTGATGATTGTGGACGAATCGGGACTTATCAAGAACCGTCCTGGCAATCCAGCAGCGTCCTATCTGTATGGAGCTGATATTCATGGATGCACGATAGCGGGCGATGTCCTTTTCGGAATCCAAAGAGGGCCGGAGATACTCCCTCCGGATGATGCGGAGGCAATGAAAAGTTTCCTGATGCAGCAGTTTCCTGGGTTATCAGAGGCAGAGAGGGTGTAGTAGGTGATGAAGAATACGTTAGGGGATTTGAATAATCATCTGTTTGCTCAGCTGGAGAAGCTGGGTGATGAAGATTTGAAAGGCGATGAACTGGAGGCTGAGATAAGGCGGTCCGAGGCGATGGCAAAGGTAGGCGAGCAGATCATCAAGACCGGCGAACTACAGCTGAAAGCAATGCAGCACATGGACGAGTACGGTTATGACAGAAAGAAAGCCGTACCGGAAATGCTGGAAGTTCGGGGGGTTGACTGATGTGGAAATGGCCGGTAGAAGTAGTGGACTGGATGCGTGAGAATACCGCAGGCCGGACCACAAAGGAATTGACAATCCTTATCAACCAGCAGGGCTTTGACAGGAAATATGGCATGGTATTCACGGAGGGTATTGTAAAGGGCGCAAAGAGCCGGTACGGTTTCAAAAGCGGCACACCTATGGGGAATCCGAAAGGATATTCTGCAAAATATCCGGAGGGTATGGAGGAATACATCCGGAGCATAGCCGAGGGGAAAGAGGCTGGAGAAATTGCGAAAGCAGTATCAGAGCATTTTGGCATAGAGTTTTCTCCCTCTCAGTGCAGGGCGTACAAAAAGAACCATGACATTGTAAGCGGCCTGGATTGCCGATTTAAGGAGGGAGACGAACCTGCAAATAAAGGGAAGAAAATGAGTCCGGAGCAGTATGAGAAATGCAAGGCTACAATGTTTCAAAAAGGGAATGTTCCTGCAAATCACATGGAGGTAGGGGAATACACACATACCACGGACGGCTATCTCGTTCGGAAAGTGCAGGAGCAGGGAACGCAGCGGGAGCGATTCGAGTTCGTCCACCGGAAAGTATGGGAAGAGCATAACGGCCCGATCCCGGAGGGGAAAATGGTGAGTTTCCTGGATGGGGATAAGGATAATTGCGATATTGACAATCTGGTACTGATAGATAACAAGGAGAACCTGGAGCTGAACCGAAGTAATCTGAGGTTTTCCAATGCAGAATTTACAAAGGCGGGCGTTGCGATTGCGAAAGTAAAAGTGGCGGCGCGACAAAGGAGAGGAAAGAAGGTGCGAAATTGAGTATGCCTATAGGGGAAATCATCAGACAGCTGGAAAGTCTGGCAGAGCATTGCGACAGCATGATAGACAAGGACGATCCGGAAGATATATGGAGGGCTGATACGGTGGCTCTCCAGGAGGCGGTGAAAAAGCTGAAAGGTGAGCTGAGCGGAGAAAACGCAGCGGCAACTATCCGGCAGATCATGGAAAGGGAGGATGTGAACCAGAAAGAGCTTGCGGAGAAGATGGGATGCGTAAGGCAGAATGTCAGCCAAACACTGAACCGGGGGACCGTGAACATGAGATACGACAGCTTTTACCGGATGGCGAAGGCTCTTGGATACGAGATTATCCTGAGAAAAATCTGAAAAAATTTGCATTTTGAGAAGTAAAACTATTGATAAACTCGCAGTTGCGAAGTATAATATATACATAATCAAACAACAAATAAAACACACGGAGGAAAACATCATGACAACGAGAGAGCTTAGACAAATGCTGACAGAGGTAGAAAATCAGAATATGACCGTGAAGGAATTGAGAGCGATTCTTTTCGAGGTTGAGGATCAGGATGCGGAACTGAAGCCGGTTGATTTGATGAAGCTCACGTTTGGAAAATAAGGAGGCAATGATTATGTATAGCATGAACGATTACAGAGCAGCTTTGGTAGAGAGAGATAGCAATGATATGGAGTCCTCAGAATGGAAATTGGGCCAGATGAAAGTTCAGAGCATTGTGGCAGTTATGGTAGCGAATGGTAATTGCCAGATGGTAGAAGAAGTGATGGAGGAAGTGTATAGCCTCAATGATTGTGGGTTTGAATTTGGGGATGCGGCAGTACAGTTTGATATTTGGCTGCTTGAAAGTAATGGGTATAGAGAGAAGGCCCAGGAACTTAGAGAGCTTTACTGGAACTAAGTATATTTTTTACCTCAAAATCTCGCATATGAGAGTTTGAAGGGCGGAATGAAAACGCATAATCGAAAAGGAGTGTGGCTATATGATGAGAATGCACCAGAAAATCAAATGGACGAGGACGGAATTACAGAAATTCGCAGAGTACGACGGACTGGAATGCGAGGCGATGCTGATGGCAGAGGATGCTATGTGGTGTGGCGGTGGAGTTGCGGTAGGCAGCAGTATTCATCAGCGGTTAGAGGAAATCGGAAAAGAACTCTGCACCTTACGGGACAGCTTAAAAGCACTCATGGGTACCACCAGGTTCAATATTCTGATGAATGATCGGTTTACGATGAAAGCCTGGAGGGGCGAAGTCTCTGCGAGATACATAGTAAAACATCCGTGGGCGGCTCCGGAAGATTGCCAGCCGGGATGGGAATAGGAGGAAAAGCATGGTTAAGAATTTAGCGCAGTTGAAGAGAACGCTTGTAAAGGGGGCAGAGTTTGAAATTGTCGCTCATGCCCGGCAGGGATGCGTAGGACAGCGCAGGAGAGTGAATGTTGCTGACAGCACAGGGTTCTACAGCATCATTCCGGATCAGCCGGACAGCCGTGAAACGCTGGCAAACAACGGAAAGGGTTCATACCTGGGTTGGAGCAAGGCGGCTTTCTGGAGGTTTGAAAGCGGCATCTGTACTCTGTACGACAGTGACAAGAGTTTCACGCCGGATCACATCATTATTTCATTAAAGGTGGTGTAGGTATGGCATATCAGAGAAAGACAAGGGATCGCTGGGATATCGAAACGAATTACGGCTACGGCTGGGAAGTGGAGAACAGCGAGTACACAAGGGAAGATGCAAGGCGTTCTCTCCGTGAATATCGGGAGAACCTGCAGGCATATGGAAAATGCGCTGTGCGCATGGTAAAGCGCAGAGAAAGATTGGAGGAAACAGCATGAATTATCCGGTAAGCGAAAAGAAATGCGCTAGGTGCTCTGCTTGCCAGCTGGTGATAAAGGACATCAGCGGGGCACCGTTGGAAGAAAAGAAAATGTATTATCAGTGTATCGCAATGGCAGAGAGCTACTGCGGGGAACAGGAGGAAAAGTAATGGAGAGAGTTTATTACAGCATCAATGAGACGTCCGCAAGGACAGCGCACCAGATGATGTCCTTCAGCGATTACAAGGAGGGCAGCAAGACGGCAGAGTACAAGGGATATGTTGACCGGGCCTATGAATTGGCAGACCAGATTGCGGAGGCAAGGCCGGATCAGGCAGACCGGGTATATAGCATGGCGGCCAGGTACTCGAAGAGGATGGCAGAGTACACGAACAGGGATATACATATCGGGTGTATGTGTCCGTCTGTGATGATTTCCGGAGCCGGGAATTTCCCTGTGAGAAAAAAGGAAAAGCAGAACCAGGCATGGGATAAGAACCATCAGTTTTTCAATGAGACGCAGGGCATTATCAGCAAGATGGAGGGCATCCTGCACGGAAAGGAGCTGATTAAGTCCAGCGACGAGGACGCAATCGAAAAGCTGGAAGAAAAGCTGGAAAATCTGAAAGATATGCAGGAGCGTATGAAAGCGGCGAATAAGGCGGTTCGCTTGAAAGATACGGAGAAAGGCAATGAACAGCTGAGAATCATGGGATATTCGGAAAAGCAGATCAAGGAGCTGCGTGAGCCGGATTTCTGTGGGAGGGTTGGCTATCCGGATTATGCCCTGCAGAACAATAACGCCAACATTCACCGGATAGAGGGGCGCATAAAGGAACTGCAGGCCACGAAGGAAAGGGGAACGCTGGAAACAGAAAATCAGTTCTTCAAGATCGTTGAGAATACGGAGGCAATGAGGCTCCAGCTGTTCTTTGACGGAAAGCCGGAGCCGGAAGTGCGGGAGATATTGAAAAGCAATGGTTTCCGCTGGGCACCGAGTCAGTCAGCATGGCAGAGGCAGCTTACGGATAATGCCAGGTATTCCTTAAAGCTGGTTATCAAAAAGTTGGAAGAAATGCAGGAGGCAGGACAATGACACTGGCTAAAGCGGCTGTGGGTGTCGTCCGGGCAGGAGGCGGCACCTACAATATAGGGTTCAACGATGGCGATGAAACGCAGTTTGATGCGTATGATCTTCCGGAATTGCTGGAATGTTGGATTGGTTTTTGTGCTGAGAATGGTTTCCAGACAAACAGCGTTGACTATGTGGAAAGGGTTTAGGTAATGGCAGAAGTTCTTACCAGGAAAATCGCAATTGAATACAGAGACAAGGCGAGACTTCTGCCTCCAAATGGTCTGCAGGACATCGGAGATAGGAGAAAGCTGAGGGTAGAATTACAGTCCAGGTGCAATCTCACGGAGCTGGAGGCGGTAAACATCATCAATGGCTACCATATCGGAGACTATGTGGTATTAGCAGAAAGACGGGAAAGCGAAAAGAAAAAGAGAGAACAGGAGGAATGACAATGCGTGTAGAAAAAGATGGCTTTGTTCTGCACCTTGAGGGTACATGGATGGAGATTTCCAACAAGTACGGGGTGCTGGAGCATGGGGATGTGGCAGCTGATCCGGAGGATGTCCCGGAAGGGTATGCAGAAAAGGCGCTGGAAAAGTTCATCCAGCAGCATAGCGTATCTGAGAAAGGCAATCCGACATGCGTTAAGAAAGTGGCGTATGACGGAGAAAGAAAAGAGTACATCCAGTTGCAGGCGGTACTTCCGGTAGGCGAGGACTACTGGATCGTCCAGAAGTTTGATAACGAGCTGGTGTATATGGGAGAGGTATGGTCCGGATGCAAGTACCGGGATGAAGTGCAGGAGTGGATGCGGACAAACTTTGACATTGAGAGCTGTCTTATGGCTGGAGTGTACCGGGATAACAAGCTGGGGGATTGTACCAACAACGGAATTTCTGCACACGCAAGCGATTTATATATCCTGGCAGAGCAGAAAGGGCCGTTTGAGCCGGAGGATATAAGGCAGTGCGTATATATCGAATGGAGAAATTGCTGCGGCGAGCAGTACATTGACTGTAAGCCTGCGTATTTCCCTAAGCGCTGGTATATGGCGGGCGGAAATTTCCTCTATACCTCGGACAGCAGGTTTAGGGAGATCACAAAATCAAAATATCCGATTTCCATTCATGACCGGTACGAGGGGAGGCAGGGCGCATGAAGATTGTTGGCTACTGCGTTCATGGGAATAAGCAGTATGTGGCGTTTAACGAGGATGAAAAGAGGCCGGAGCGGTTCAAGATCACGGACGGGTTTCACGACAGGCCGGTAAACGAGAGAAATGCAGAGAAGTACCAGGATTATCGTTGGGTGGATAAGCAGGAGGTTGATTTGAAAAAGATCATCAGCCGCCTGCGTGGGGCAAGACCGTGGCATCCGTTATTGGAATTACTCAGAAAGGAGAGTGCAGCATGAGCATAAGGCTGAATATCGGGCATGACGATGCGGAAAAAATCGCTGCCTGCATCAAGGGAATTGCAGGGAATGTGTCGGCGAGCGATATTGTGGAGATTGTTTTGAAAGCTCCGGAAGTAAAGGAGACAAAGCCGCAGGAAAAGCCGAGCGCAACTATGACAAGCCGTGAAGTGGCGGATATACTGGGCAGGACTCATTCAGCAGTATTCAAACAGATAGCAAAGTTCCTGTGTTCGGAGGAAACGGACGGAAAAGAGAGGGGGTATTTCCTTACTTCCTTTGTTTGTTCGCATAAGAACAGGAAATCATACCCGATGTATGAAATGACGGAAAGCGCCTGTATGGAATACCGGGGAATGGTTGCAAAGTACGGCAGTGGAATCAAATGCGTTGCAGACGGCATAAGGAGATTCGACCAGGCGATTCAGGAGCATTTTCATCCGGAAAAGAAAGCCGCTGTGAGCACTGGGGCTGGCGGAGGTTTTCTTCTGGAGGGAAAGCCGAGAAGTGAGTACGAGGAATATTGTGATATGTTCAACCGTTTTATCACTGGACCGGCAGTAGAGGGCCGGGAGATAACGGAGCTGACGGAGAAATACCAGAAGTTCTACGAGGTAATGAAGTCCACTCAGCTGAAAGCCCAGGAGAGCAATAGGCTGGAAGATGCCCTTTACGGCGTGGCAATCGAGGCAGAGATGCAGGGATTCATCTACGGTTTCAAAATGTTCGATGCTCTGCTGAATAAGCAGCTGGCAACGGCATAGGAGGGATCTGCATTGAAGTACATGGGTAGCAAAAGTAAAGTTGCCCGGCATATAGTGCCTATCATCCAGAAATATATAGATGATAACCAGCCGTGGGCGTACATAGAGCCATTCTGTGGCGGATGCAATATCATAGACAAAATCCACGCAAAGAGAAGGTTTGCTCATGATAAGCAGGAACACTTGATAGAACTGTTCAGAAATCTTGACAGGCTCGGAGAACTGCCAGGATTTGTCACGAAAGAGCATTACTCAGAAGTGAGAAAGTGCTTTTATGAGCAGACCGGCATATATGAAAAATGGTATGTAGGAGCTATCGGGTATCTGGCAAGCTATAATGGCCGGTTCTTTGATGGAGGATATGCTGGAATAGTGCATACGGAAGATGGGGTTAGGAATTATTACGAAGAGGCATTGAGAAATCTGATAAAGCAGGCTGAGGATTTAAAAGGTGTCGAGTTTATCTGCAGTGATTATAAGTTACTCAACACGCAGGGAGCGGTTATCTATTGCGATCCTCCGTATGAGGGCACAAAGGAGTATGGAATAAGCAAGGGTTTCGACTATGGAGAGTTTTGGCAGTGGGTGAGAGCAATGAGTGTGGAGAATATCGTGCTGATAAGCAGTAGCGCAGCGCCGGATGATTTCAAGTGCATCTGGAGCAAACCGGTATCAAGGACGATAAAGGCAGACAAGAATCCGGTGCAGGCTACGGAAAAGCTGTTCATCAGCAGGTAAATTTTTTTGACCGACTATCTCGCAAATACGAGATTTTTGGATAAATAGAAACGCAATGGCGAAAGGAGAAAGACGATGGAGGAATTGAGAGTAAGAGCAGGGAATGAGGAGCTGAAGGTAAAGGGCAATCCGGAGACGATCCAGAGAGAGCGTGAGGCTTTCTACCAGCACATCAAGGAAGTGGAAGAGGCCAACATCAAGGCAAAAGCTGAGCTGGTACAGAGGATGAAAAACGACATGGCCTGGTACGCAAGGGTGCGGCAGGAAAAGGATGCGGCAAATGCCGGAAAGCCGGGAGTCGTGAGAACCTGCGGAGAACTGCAGGGAACCTGGGAAGAGATCGACAGAGCAATCAAGTCCGGTGCTGAGTTCAAGGTAGGGGATTACAAGAAGGGCAGCACGGTGGACGGCCAGGGATTTACGCTGGTGGTTACGGATGTGACGGACGAGTATGTGCGGTTCGAGAGCCGTGATTGCATGGGCGGAACAGTCCAGTGGAACAAAAAAGACACGATAGACGGCGGCATCGAAGAGTCCAATGTGCAGGAATGGCTCATGCTGGAATTGTTCGGCAAGTTGCCGGATGATTTGCGGCAGGTAATCAGCAAAGCCACAAGGAAGTATGTGGACAACGAGGGTGAGATCAAGGAGTATGAAACATTATTGTTCCTGCCTTCAGCATCGGAGGTATTTGACGAGGACGATTGCTATGGCGATGAAGGGCTGTATGAGCAGATGGAATACTACAAGGATCGCAGGAACAGAATGAAGGGATCAGCGGAGGGAGAGGATACGTGCAACTGGTGGCTTGCGTCTGTGAGGTCTGGCTTTTCGACGAATGCGTGCTCTGTCACCAACTCCGGCCATGCCAACTACTGGAACGCGTCCAATGCGAGTCGGGTGCCCGTCTGCTTCATCATCAGAAAATCATAATATCACGGAATCGGCGGCCTTGTGCCGCCAGTTTCCTCAAAATGGATTATAGGAGGATAAACGAATGGCAGAGAAACAGATTATTTATATTGCGGCTGAGCATATCAGACCGCATCCTGAGAATCCCAGGAAAGACCTGGGAGATTTAACTGAATTGTCGGAGTCCATTAAGAAGAATGGAATCCTGCAGAATTTGACGGTGATTCCGGTGGAGGGAGAGCCGGGAGAATATATGACAATCATCGGCCACAGGAGATATGCGGCAGGTACCCAGGCGGGGATTGCAGAGTTCCCTTGCCAGATTGCCGAGAATCTGACACCGAGGGAACAGATGTCAATTATGCTGGAAGAGAATATGCAGCGTAATGATCTGACGATATGGGAGCAGGCGAACGGTTTCCAGATGATGCTCGACCTGGGAGAGACGGAGGAAAGCATCGCAGAAAAGACCGGTTTCTCCAAAACAACGGTAAAGCACCGGCTGAATATCGCAAAGCTCAACCAAAAGGTGCTGCAGGAGAAAGAGAAAGACGAGGGATTCCAGCTGTCGTTAAAGGATTTGTACGAGCTGGAGAAGATTCCGGATGTAAAGACCAGGGATAAAATCCTGAAAGAGTCCACCAGTTCTAATAATCTGGCACAGAAAGCGAGAAACGCATACGAGGAAATAAAGCGCAAGGAGCATGAAAAAGCGTATATCAAGCTCTGTAAGGCGGAGGGAATCAAGCCTGCTCCGGAAGGCGCCGAGAATGAGCAGTACGGCGGAAAGTGGGAAAAGGTTAAGGAGTTCGAGCTGGATAAGGAGGTCAAGGATAAGCTGGGGTGTAAGACGCAGGCGGCGAAGGAAGAGTTGTTCTATGTGGTATGGTGGAGGACGTTTACAATCATCAAGAAGAAAGGGAAAGAAAAGCGTGAGCTGTCCGAGTATGAGCTTAAACAGAAGGCCCAGGACAAGAGAAAGCGGCAGATCAAGGCCATGCAGAAAGAAATGTCTGCAGAGAGGGCAGATTTCATAAAGCTGGCTATCGAGCAGAAGTTTAAGCCGGAGAACGAAAAGCCGGAGGCGGTGATGGAGCGCCTGTTTGGAGTCATGGTTCGGTGTGGCTCATGGATGAGCGAACAGGTAATGTTGAAATTCATCACCGGAGAAACCTCTTTGTATAATAAGTCAGACGAGGAAAAGGCCGCATATGAAAAGCAGCGGGATGCAATCGGTCTTCTCTACAAGATGATGATTTATGCGGCAAGTGGAGTTGCAGACAAGGACATTGCAGAATGGAATGCAAATTACCATAAGGGAAATGGAGAGCTGATTATGCAGTTCGATGAAATTTTATCTTTGTTCGGTTTTTCATACAGCAAGGAGGAATATTACAAGCTGGCCGAAGGCTCCCATGATTTGTTTAAGGAGGAAAGCCATGCTGATAGTAAGTCAAAATAAGGAAAAAGTTTTGTGGTTTGGCAGGGCGTTTAACGCTTTGGAATATGCAGAAAATGTGGATCGCAAAGGAAAGAAAGAGACAATCCGGCATACAATCTGTATTTCAGACGGATGCCTTGAAGAAATTGCAGAGTACCCGACAAAGGAAAGGTGCCTGGCTGTGCTGAAAGATTTTTGCGAGGCACACAAAGACGAGTGTTATACGGTAGATTTCTTTGACGTTGCGACACAGGCCACCAGACCAGGAACATACCGGCAAAACAATGTTTTTGAATTTCCCTCAGAATAGGAGGCTGCAGATGGACAGAGCTTTTATTGTCAAAGAACATTGGGGCAACCTCATACTGGACGGCTCAAAGCCGTGGGAAATTCGTGGCACAGGAACGCAGGTGCGTGGCAGGGTAGGGGTGATATTTTCCGGTACCGGGATGATACAGGGGAGCGTTGAGATAGTGGGGTCCTCACTATTGCTGAGAGAAGATTTCGATATGTTCCGGAAATATCATCATATCCCTGGCGAATTTGACAGCCTGCCATACGAAGAGCCTCATATCTGGTATCTGAAGGATGCCATAAGATTTACGGAACCTATCCCATACCGGCATCCGCAGGGAGCTGTTATATGGGTTGATTTAAGCAAAGGAGAGAGAAAGGAGTAATAACGAATCCCGGTAAACCGGGTTGACCGCCAGAGCGTGAAGAGTGGCGAGAAGAAAAGGACTGACAGCAGCGTGAAAGAGGTATGAGTGGGAGCTACCTTGCGAAAGCCATACCGAAGTAGCATGGGAGGCGTGATGTCCTATCCACGAACAGGATTTGTTTCGTGGTGTTATGAAAAATCTTTCATACTACACATTGTCGCTAAGCGGCGGCAAGGACAGCCTGGCATTATTCCTAAAGATTTTAGAGGAAGGTGTTAGACTGGATGAAGTGGTAACTGTGGATTTGGGTGATGAATACCAGGCAACATACGATACTCTTCTGTTTGCGGCGAGTATATGCTTGAAAGAGAGGATTAGGTTTACAGTCCTAAGTATACCAAAAACAGAAGAGTATCAGGAATACAAAGCAGCCACAGGAGTCGAGCTGAGTATGTTTGAGTTCATGGTATTCGAGCATGAAAAGCAAAATGGATGTAAGGGATATGGATGGTGCGGAAAGCAGCGCTGGGGAACGGCTATTAAAAGGCAACTGTTGAATGGATACTATCAGTCATTGGAGCGGTTTGTGATTGAGTATGTAGGCATAGCGGCAGACGAGGCGCAGAGAATAGATATAAAGCCTCATAAGAATTATGCGAAGTCATACCCGTTGATAAAGTGGGGCATGACGGAGGCAGACTGCTTGGAGTATTGCTACCAGCATGGAGTGCAGTGGAAACAATCCGGAATCCGGCTATATGACATATTGGATAGGGTGAGTTGTCAGCATTGTCAGCAAAAAAATCTGAAAGAGCTGAGAAATATCCGAAAGCATCTGCCGGAGCTGTGGAGCAGTTTCAAGGATTGGCAGAATAGGATGCCTTTTCCGTATCGGTCGGACGGTAGCACAATTCATGATCTGGATAAAAGGTTTGCATCCGAGAATATGCAGTTAAGTTTGTTTGATATGGAAACAGAAAAGGAGAAGATATGAGAACCAAGAAGAAAATGCAGAAAAAGGAACAGCAAAATAGGGCTCGAATAAATAGCTGTGAATTGCACTCATTTAATTGCTGTGAAGCTTTAAAGAGAGAAAAGGCAAAGCAGGAAAAATGGGGAGTCTCAATTCCTATATTACCAATCACTGTAAGGTGCCGTTGCAAGAATTGCGGAGGAACAATGTCACTGTTGTACGCAGCACCATATATGGATGCTCTGAACCATATCGAAAAACAGAATAGGAGGCAAAAGAGTGAAAACATACGAATTGAACAGAAAAACATATAAGGATGTCAAGAAGATGGACCACGGACAAATGAGTTTGTTCTGCGAGGACTTGTATAAGAGAGGGTATGAGGCTGGAAAGCAGGAGGTTCTCACATTGTCTGATGAAGAGATTACGCAGGCCATTCTCCAGGTAAAGGGCATCGGGGAGAAGAAAGCGAATGACATCCTGCAGGCGTTAAGTTTGGCAAAGGAAAGGAAGGCGTTGACAAATGGATAGAAACAAGGTATATTTGAAAGTGCCAGAGTTTACCGGCGAAAATGTTCCGGTAGCAGTGGCGGCGAGAGTAATGAAAAAGGATCAGCAGTTTATCCGCCAGGGAATCATACTCGGATTTCTGAAATTTGGAGTGGCTTTCAAGAAGGAGGGCAGCTCACAGTACGATTATTACATATCGCCAATGAAGTTTTGGGAAGAAACCGGCTATGTGTACGATGGCGCAGAGAGCTGATGATTTATGCTAAAAATGCCGTGAGATGCGCTCGCAAGTGAGAAAAATTGCTGAATAGGCAACGCGGAGGTAACAAAAATGGCAATAAGCGCCGAAAAAGCGTGTGTTACCGTTTCGATTGAGGAAGCTGCAAAAGAAGGAAAGTTCTAGGCAGAGACAACAATATAAAATAAAGGGACTTCCTGACTGTAGGAATGCAGTTTAGGAGGTCCTTTATTGTTTTGGGGAAATATTTAAAGGGCGGGAAGGGAGGAAGCCAAACTTATCCATGGAAGAACAGAAATATTTCAAACAGGCCATATCCAACTTTACTTTTGAAGCAGCATGCGGCGGCGCTATCCGCCATTTAGCGGATCTGGGATATAGTGTAAAACAGATTGAGGAACAGTTATCCTATCCGGTGCCTTATGAAAAGGTGCAGAAAACGGTATGGGAGTATTTTTTAGAAAACGGCATCCTGCTTTTGGAAGAACCGGGAAAAGTAAAAATACAGGAAAAAGCCGATTATGTGAAAGAATACAATAAGTACGGCAAGGCCAGCTTCAGGCGTGTGGTAAGTCAAAAAGAGGAGGCGGGGGAAATTCATTTTAAGGAAAAGCATTTTGATAGGGAACGGGACGGGGATATTTCCGGTTATCTGACAAAGAAATGCAATGAAAACGAGATGAAGGCTTATGTCCTTTTGAATTTTACGGCATACGATCATGCGGAAAGCGGTTTGGCAAAAGTATCTCCCCAAATGAACTTTCCTTCATTGGATACCTGCCAGCAGGATTATATAAACGGGCTTTTTGATAAGAAAAGAGGGCCTGTTTATCATAAAATAAATGCCCTAATGCGTAATATTATAATCCGGCTGTATGAAAATGACAATTATCATGGAAAATGCTATTTTATAAAAACAGAAGAAATGATAATATTGTAATTGAAAATGGTAATTGGAATTAACAGAGCGTAAAAGCGGGAAGGAGTTTTTTAATGCAGGTCTTTTTAGAAAACGAACAATTAAAAGTAACGATCAACAGTCTTGGAGGAGAACTTTCCAGTATTGTAAAGAAGCAGACGGGCACGGAGTATATGTGGAATGCGGATGAGAAATACTGGAAGCGGACTTCGCCGGTTTTATTTCCCATAGTGGGAAGCCTGAAAAATAAAGAATTTATTTATGAGGGAAAGTCTTATCCCATGGGACAACATGGCTTTGCAAGGGATATGGAGTTTACCTTAAAGTCCCGGACGGATGAAGAACTTTGGTTTTCCTTAAGATCCGATGATGAGACCATGAAAAAATATCCCTTTGCCTTTTGTCTGGAATTGGGATACCGCTTAAAGGAAAATAAGCTGACCGTGCTCTGGCGGGTAATCAATGAAGATACAAAGGATATGTATTTTTCCATAGGAGGGCACCCGGCCTTTATGTGTCCTTTGGACGAAAAAGGAGAGCAGACGGATTATTATATTGCTTTTGATACCGAAAAGGATCTGGAATATTCCGTATTAAATGAAAACGGGTTGGTAGCCATAGAGGGAGAAAAACTTTCAACAAACGGCGGAATGCTGCCGATAACCGCCAATTTATTTGACAGGGATGCTTTGATCATAGAAGGGAAACAGGCAAAAAAGGTCAGCCTTTGCGACAGCAGTAAAAAGCCTTATCTTTCAGTCAGCTTTGACTCTCCCTTATTTGGATTATGGTCTCCTGCAAAGAAAAATGCCCCGTTTATCTGTATTGAGCCGTGGTACGGAAGATGTGATAAAGCTTCCTTTGAAGGAACTCTTAAAGAAAGGGAATACGGAAATGTTTTGAAGCCGGGGGGAATTTTTGAAAGAGAGTATCAGGTGGAAATTTTATAGAGGTATGGACTGTGAATCCGGGACCTTGGATGCATATTATAAATCCTGGTCCGCGACAGCAACTTCAGGTTACATTTTTGGCCGTTTTTTTCTATAAAGGGTAACAAAAAGTAGCTATTTTGCAGATTGCGTCAAAAAGATTGATATAATTGAAATAATGTGATAAAATTTGATAGAATTTTAGAAGGAGGAGGTATACTTTTATGGATAAGAGAACAACAGGGATTGTTGCTTACATTACATGGATCGGTCTGATCATCGCATTTTGCGCAGGCGATAAGGAAGGCGCAAAATTTCATCTGAATCAGGCGCTGGTCATTTTCCTGTTCGGACTGCTCAGTGTCATTCCATGTCTTGGACAGATTTGGGCTATCTTCATTCTGGTCTGCTGGGTTATGGGATTGATCGCAGCCATCAACGAAGAAGAAAAACCGGTTCCGTTAATCGGCGGAATTCAGATTTTAAAGTAGTTCTACTACATAACAGTAAAAAAAAGAAAACCGTTTCGATTTTTCATCCGGGATGCCGGAAAGGTCGGAATGGTTTTTCTTTATTGTGATTATATGAAATAAATGCTATAATATTTATCGTATATGTCTTAGAGGAATCTATATAAGTTAATTGTTATAGAAATGTGACGATATACCGGCTTGAATGGAAATTGACCATAATTGAGGAGTTATTAATGGAAAAAGAGGCTTTTCGTAAACTTTGCAGTGAAAAGATAATATATTTGGACGGCGCAACAGGTTCCAATCTGATGAAGGCCGGAATGCCGGCGGGAGTATGTCCTGAACAGTGGATCCTCGAGCATGAGGATGTGCTCGTATCTTTGCAGCAGGCGTATGTTCGGGCGGGGAGCGATATTGTGTATGCCCCTACTTTTACGGCGAACAGGATAAAACTGGCGGAATACGGCCTGGAAAATGATATAAAGGAAATAAATGTAAAACTTTTGCAGCTTTCCAAAAAGGCGGCAGGCGGCAAGGCTTTGGTGGCAGGGGACCTGACCATGACCGGAAAGCAGTTAAAGCCAATGGGACCTTTGGAATTTGAAGAACTGATAGACGTTTACAAGGAACAGATCCGTTATCTGGAAGAGGCGGGAGCCGATCTTCTGGTTATAGAAACCATGATGAGTCTGCAGGAGACAAGGGCGGCGGCGATTGCGGCTATGGAAACAAGCAGCCTGCCCGTTATGGCAACCCTTACCTTTGAGACTGACGGAAGGACCCTGTTCGGGTCCGATGCGGCATCGGCGGCAATTGCCTTGAACGGCCTGCATGTGGATGCCATTGGTGCAAACTGCTCCACGGGACCGGATAAGATGTGTGAGGTCATCCGGACCATGAGAGAAGTGACAGAGCTTCCTTTGATCGCAAAGCCTAATGCGGGGCTGCCTTCTCTAAATGATGAAGGAATGACTGTTTATGATATGGACAGCGATACTTTTGCAGAGGAAATGATACAGGTTGTACAAAGCGGCGCATCCGTTTTGGGAGGATGCTGTGGGACAACTCCGGAATATATTGAAAAGCTTAAGGCTAAGACAAGCCATTTAAAGGTTGAGAAAAAAAGTCTGACCGGCAGACATTTCCTGTGTTCGGAAAGACAGGCTTTGGAATTCGGTCTGGATGACCGGTTTATGATCGTGGGAGAGAGGATCAATCCCACCGGCAAGAAAAAACTCCAGGCAGAGCTTAGGGAAGGCAGGCTTGATCTGGTGGGACAGTTTGCCGCGGAGCAGGAAGAATGCGGAGCAAAGGTTTTGGACATTAACATGGGCATGAGCGGCATTGATGAAAAGGCCATGATGTTAACGGTATTGGAAGAGGTGGCGAATATCACGTCCCTGCCCCTTGCCATAGATTCCAGTCATGTGGATGTGATAGAGGCGGCGCTCAGGCGGTATCCGGGAAGAGCGTTAATTAATTCCATTTCCTATGAAAGCGCCAAGATCGACGCGCTGCTTCCCATAGCGAAGAAATACGGCGCTATGTTTATTCTTCTGCCTTTATCCGACGCAGGGCTGCCGAAGGATCTGAACGAAAAGAAAGAGATCATCCATAAAATTCTAGACAGGGCTTTAGAACTCGGCATGACAAAGGATGATATTGTTGTGGACGGGCTTGTGGCTACCATCGGTGCAAACAAGAGGGCGGCCATAGAAACTCTGGAAACCATCAGGTACTGTAAGGAACTGGGGATAGCAACCATTTGCGGATTGTCCAATATTTCCTTTGGGCTTCCTGAGAGAATGAATGTAAACAGCGCTTTTTTAACCATGGCGATCCAGTCGGGACTTACCATGGCAATCGCCAATCCCAATCAGGAAATGCTGGTGCATGCGGCGTTATCCGCAGACCTGCTCATGGCAAAGGAAGAAAGCGATATTGCCTATATTGACAGAATGAATGCGGTAAAAGAAGCCAGGGAAAGCTTTTTGAGGGAAAATCCCGGCGCGGTAATGGCTCCGTTATCAAATACAGGCGGTAAGACGGGCGGAAGCGGTACAGTACGGCCGGCAGGAAACGGAGCGGATGGAGATAAGGCGTCCTTAGGCGGCGCTTTGGAACAGGTAAAGGAAGCCGTCCTGAAGGGTAAGCAGAGAGATATCCTCTCACTTACCCGCAAAGCAATAGAAGAGAACATTCCGCCTCAGAATATTTTGAACGAGGCGCTGCTTCCGGCAATCGGAGAAGTGGGCGATCTGTTTGACTGTGGAAAATATTTCCTGCCCCAGCTGATCGCCAGCGCGGAAACCATGAAAAAATCCATTGAATATCTGGAGCCTTTATTGAAGGAGGAGGGAGAGGATTCTTCCATGCCCACCATCGTCATTGCTACGGTTAAAGGCGATATTCATGACATCGGCAAGAATCTGGTTGCCCTGATGTTAAAAAATCACGGTTTCTCCGTGATCGATCTTGGAAAAGATGTGCCAAGAGAGGAGATCATCCGGGCGGCAAAGGAAAATCATGCCAGGATCATCGCCCTTTCGGCATTGATGACCACCACCATGCAGGAGATGAAAAATGTCATTGATCTGGCCAAAAAAGAAGGTCTTTCCGCCAGGGTCATGATCGGCGGTGCGGTCATTACCCAGGAATATGCGGATGAGATCGGTGCGGACGGTTATTCCAAGGATGCGGCGGATGCAGTAAAGCTGGCACAGAAATTGTGTGATGAATAAGAAGGTCCAGTAAAAGTCTATCGGTAAAGGAATGATAAAAGACTAATTAAAAAAGCCGGTAGCAGGCTGAAATAGGACCGGTTAATAAAAGAAAGGTTTAGGTGAAATAAAATGATAGGTGCGGACGCAATGGTAAAATGTCTGGAAGCAGAAGGGGTAAAAGCGGTTTTCGGTTATCCCGGAGTTGCTATCTGTCCCTTTTACAACAGCATTTTGGAGTCTGATATTGAAAGCATTCTGGTAAGAACGGAACAGAATGCGGCCCATGCGGCAAGCGGTCTTGCCCGGGTAACCGACGGGATCGGCGTTTGTGCCGTAACGAGCGGACCCGGCGCAACAAATCTTATTACGGGAATTGCCACGGCATTTGCCGACAGTATTCCCATGATCTGCATTACCGGACAGGTAAACAGCGAGCTTTTGGGAAGCGATGTTTTTCAGGAAGCCGATATTACGGGAGCGGTGGAATCCTTTGTAAAATATTCCTATCTGGTAAGGGATGCGGAGGAGATACCCAGAATATTTAAAGAAGCCTTCCATATTGCCACAACGGGAAGAAAGGGACCGGTATTGATCGACGTTCCCATTGATGTGCAGAATGCCCCGGTGGGAAAATTCAAATATCCCGAGGAAGTGTTTTTAAGAACCTATAAGCCTACGGTAAAGGGACATATCCAGCAGATCAAAAAGGTCGTAAAGGAACTGGAAAAAGCAGAGAGGCCTATTATCTGTGCCGGCGGCGGAGTATCCTTATCCCAGGCGAAAAAAGAACTGGCAGAGTTTGCGGAAAAGAATCAGATCCCGGTGGTATCCACTATGATGGGTATCGGTACAATGCCCACAAGACATCCCCTTTATTTCGGAATGGTGGGAAATAACGGAAAGCCCTATGCAAACCGGGCTATGAATGAGGCCGATCTGATCATCATGGTGGGCGCAAGGGTTGCGGACCGGGCAGTCAGCCAGCCGGATCTGATCGTAGATAATAAGACCTTGATACATATTGATGTGGACCCTGCGGAAATCGGAAAAAATGTAGGTCCTAACATTCCTCTGGTAGGCGATGCAAAGCATATTTTTGAGGATCTGGATGAGCAGGAGTTTGAAGGGGATTACAAGGAATGGCTGGATACCCTCATCGAATACAGGACGGTCATGGAGCCTAAACGCAAGGAGCATCCGGGCTTTGTGGATCCTGCGGAATTTATTACCATGCTGTCGGGAAAAATGGATGAGGATGCCGTTTATGTGGCGGATGTGGGACAGAACCAGATATGGTCCTGCGGCTATCATATCGTAAAGAAAGGAAGATTTTTGACCTCCGGCGGTATGGGCACCATGGGCTATTCCATTCCGGCGGCCATGGGCGCGAAATACGCATTAAAAGATAAGCAGGTCGTTGCGGTATGCGGAGACGGTTCTTTCCAGATGTCCTTTATGGAGTTAGCCACAATGAAACAGCACGGGATCAAAAGCAAGATCATTGTCTTAAAGAACAACTATCTGGGTATGGTAAGGGAATATCAGCACTATACCTATCAGGATAATTATTCCGTTGTGGATCTGTCGGGGAGTCCCGACCTGTCCAAGATAGCAGAGGCATACGGAATGCCTTTTATCCGCCTTACGGATATGAAAAATGCAGATAAGGCTATCGATGAATTTTTAAGCTGCAAAGAGGCATGTCTGATGGAATGCCTGGTTGACCCCATGGATTTGGTAAAATAGAGGTGTGATATGAAGAAAATATATTCGGTTTTAGTAGAAAACAGATCCGGCGTACTGGCCAAGGTTGCCGGTTTATTCTCGAGAAGATGTTTTAATATTGATTCTCTGGCTGTAGGAGAGACGGATGACCCCAAGGTTTCCTGCATGACGATCGTCAGCAGCGGTAATGAGCGGACCATCGAGCAGATAGAAAAACAGCTGAATAAGAAGCTGGATGTCATTAAGGTAAAAACCTTTAACGAGGAAAACAGTATCTCCAGGGAAATGATGCTGATGAAGGTAAAGTATAATAAGTCAAACCGCAGGGATATTATGGAGATCTGTGAGATCATGAAGGCGCAGATCGTCGATATGAGCAAAGGATTTATGATTATCCAGATCTGCGATCTGCCGGAGCGGATCAAGCTGTTGATCGATATGTTTGCGTCCATCAGCATTGTAGAGGTTGCCAGAACGGGAACCCTGGCCCTTCCCAAATGCAGCGAGAATGAATAGAAAAGCGGGTTTTCATAACCTGTGATTATGGATGGCATAATGGTTGTTCATACGTTGACAAAGGAACAAATATGCTGATAAAATAAGGTTTATCACAGAGGAAAGCGGTGGAAATATGCAGAAAAAAGTGTTTCAGTTATTGGTTGATAATACTTCCGGCGTTTTGAGCAGGATATCAGGCCTGTTCAGCCGGAGAGGATATAATATTGAGAGTATTACCGCAGGCGTGACGGCAGACCCCAAGTATACCCGTATTACCATAGTGACCAGCGGCGACGACGAGATTTTAGACCAGATCGAAAAACAGGTAAGCAAGCTGGTGGATGTGCGTGATATCAAGGTGTTAGAGCCGGATGATTCCGTTTACAGGGAATTAGTCATGATCAAGGTCAAGGTAGGGGCTGACAGCAGACAGGCGGTCATTGCCATGGCGGATATTTTCCGTGCCAAGATCGTGGATGTGGCGGTAGACAGTTTAATGGTAGAGCTTACGGGAAATCAGAACAAAATAGAAGCTTTTATCAATCTGCTGGACGGTTATGAGATTCTGGAACTGGCAAGAACGGGTATTACAGGACTTGGCAGGGGAACAGATAACGTAACCTACCTGGAGTAAGCCGATCCTTACTACGGATCGGACGGTAAAAATGTTTTCTGCCGGTTCTTTAGCTGATGTGCGGAAAATATCAAACGGGAATTGGTTAGCAATTACTAACTTTCTAGTATACATTAATCAAGATTTTAGGAGGAAACAAAAATGTCACAGGAAGCAAAAATTTTTTATCAGGAAGATTGTAATTTATCTCTTCTGGAAGGCAAGACAATTGCCATCATCGGTTACGGAAGCCAGGGACATGCACATGCGTTGAATTTAAAGGATTCCGGATGCCATGTTATCATCGGTCTTTACGAAGGCAGCAAGTCTTGGGCAAAGGCTGAGGCACAGGGATTTGAAGTTTATACCGCAGCGGAAGCGGCAAAAAAGGCTGATATCATCATGATTTTAATTAATGATGAGAAACAGGCTGATCTGTACAAAAATGATATTGAGCCCAATTTGGAAGAGGGTAATATGTTGATGTTTGCCCATGGTTTCAATATTCATTTCGGAGCTATTGTACCTCCCAAATTTGTTGATGTTACAATGATCGCACCTAAGGGACCCGGTCATACGGTACGCAGCGAGTATCAGGCCGGAAAGGGTGTTCCCTGTCTGATCGCTGTAGAGCAGGATGCGACAGGAAAAGCACAGGACTTAGCACTGGCTTATGCTTTGGGAATCGGCGGAGCGAGAGCAGGCGTTTTGGAGACAACCTTCAGAACGGAGACAGAGACAGACCTTTTCGGCGAACAGGCTGTTCTTTGCGGCGGTGTATGCGCTCTGATGCAGGCAGGTTTTGAAACGCTTGTTGAAGCAGGATATGATCCCAGAAACGCATATTTTGAGTGTATCCATGAAATGAAGCTGATCGTTGACCTGATCTACCAGTCAGGCTTCTCCGGAATGAGATATTCCATTTCCAATACGGCTGAATACGGCGATTATATTACAGGACCGAAGATCATTACAGAGGATACAAAGAAGGCGATGAAGAAGATCCTTTCCGACATCCAGGACGGTTCTTTCGCAAAGGAATTCCTGTTGGATATGTCTCCTGCAGGACGCCAGGTACATTTCAAAGCTATGAGAAAGCTGGCAAGCGAGCATCCTTCAGAGGTTATCGGAGAGGAAATCCGTAAGTTATACAGCTGGAACGGCGAAGATAAGCTGATCAACAACTAATTTCTTTATGATTTTAAGACCCCGGGCTTTTCAAGTCCGGGGTTTTGTGTTATGATAAGGAGAATTTTGAATTTACTCAGGAGGGCATAAAATGAATACTTATACGGGAGGAACACCGGGTAACAAACAAAACGGGGAAAGTGCGGAAAAAGCGAATGCAGGAGAAGATTTGTTTTTATCGGGAGGTTTTGATTCTTTCGGAGGTGCACCGGAACCCATGAATACCGGTATGGGGCAGATGGGTGTCGGCATGGGGCAGGTAAATGCAGGTATGGGACAGTTGGGAAGTGTTGATTACGGAAATGCTTATGGAGGCGGGGATGACAGTACAACGGGTACAAACCGCTGGTCACAGCCCAAAGTGATTTTAAATCTGTGGGGGCAGCTTTTTAATTCCTTTGTGCCCTTTAGATATGACAGGTATAAAGGAATGAGCATGGGAGCTGCAAAGGATTTTGTGAAATTTTTTATAAAGCTTTATCTGATAGCAGGTTTTTTGTCAACGGCAATTATGATGTTGATGGTTCCGGGAGCAATGGAATATTTTAAGAGCGGAGATATCAGTATACTGCTTATTATAATTGTCTTTGGAGTTACCTATGCTATATGCGCATTTATAGGCCCTTATTTTTTCAGACTGCAGGCGCTTATTTACAGGGTAATTTTTGGCAATCTGCTTATGGCTGTTGAGAAGAAAAATGTAAATTCTACTAATATGTATCTGACATCCATTTATTCCTGTGTTCCATGTATGGCATTAGGTCTGCCCTTGGGTATTGTGGAATTTTTGTTTTTAAATTCTCCGTCGATGTTACCTTTTGTTGCCGGGCTGGCGGTTATTTATGCAGTACTCGAACTGATTATGCCGATCATTATTATGGCATTGGCAATACCCAGGATGGAATGATCGATAACCCAAAATGACAAACCAGAAGAACGATAATATTCTTATGATAAAGCGAGGAAAAAGTAAATGAATACTTATAAAGGGCCCAATGTATCTTATACACCTATGGCGCAGGAGAGTAATGATTCAGAGCAGAAAGGTTCGGACCCTTTCAAAACGGATCATATAAGCGGAATGGGAAACGGGATCCCATTGGGAAGTGTGGATTACAGCCGGCAGGGAACAGGGTATTATAATACACCTGATACCAAAAACTGGAGCAGACAGGAACGGATGCCGTTTTTTAAACAATTGTTTATTTCATTTGTACCTCCCCTGTATGTTAAATATAAATGGATTTCAAAGTCTGCTACAAAAGGATTTGTAAAATCGTTTATGTTACTGCTTTTGATAATAGTATATATAAGGGTTGGAATCTCTATTTTTACGGGCGGGAACGAGGGAAAAGGTATTTTGTCCGGAGTGCCG
Source organism: Lachnospiraceae bacterium UBA3273 (assembly GCA_002362385.1). Taxonomy (GTDB): domain Bacteria; phylum Bacillota; class Clostridia; order Lachnospirales; family Lachnospiraceae; genus UBA2882. The sequence goes on along the minus strand of DEUB01000029.1, from coordinate 162,972 downwards.
GATTTTAGAATTGAAAATGGCGAATTGTCATTGGAAGGCGAAATATTACACATAGATGATGAAAAAGGAACGGTAATTTATGCAACAGATGAAATAGCTTCATTTACATATGATGATTTGGATCCTTATATGAAAGAAGGATACAGTGAGGTGCTTTTGATCAGCCGTACAAATTGTGTGCTCCTTAGGGGCGGCATGATGGTAAGAAGCTTTAAATGGTCACAAGTGACGGCAAAAGTAATAGATAAAAAATGGATGATGGCCAAGGCAATGCCGGTATTGGTTGTGGGATTATTTCTTTTTACGCTTGCAGCAGTTTTTATTTCTGCACTGTTTTACAGATTTGCGGCATGGCTCTTTTCTCTGGTGGGAAAATTGATCGCACGGATTGAAAAGAGATCAGTGACCTCTCTTAATATGTTCAAAATAACCGTTTACGCTTTAGTGCCGGGAATGATACTCAAGACAATATTTGGTTTTGTACCGGCGTCCATAGCTTTGGTTATTTCGCCATATTTAATAATAGCATATTTATTGATTCCGATCATTATAATGGCAGCGGCTATTCCTTTTATGGAATGAAGTGCATAACATATATTTAGAAAGGTTTATTTTCTATGTTCTATGGAATATAGAAAAGTTGGGAGGAAGTAACAGTGATTTATGATAATGTTCTTGATTGTATGGGAAGTACCCCTGTTATCCGTTTGAACAGGATGGTGCCTTCTGACGCAGCGGAAGTTTTAGTAAAGTTTGAAGGTCTGAATGTAGGAGGGTCTATCAAAACAAGAACCGCTTTTTATATGATCAAGCAGGCGGAAAAAGAGGGCAGGATCAATAAAGATACCGTTATCGTGGAACCTACCAGCGGAAACCAGGGAATAGGACTTGCACTGGTTGGAGCTGTCAGGGGATATAAAACGGTCATCATTATGCCTGATTCTGTCAGTGAGGAGCGCAGGAAATTGGTAAAACACTATGGCGCAGAAGTGATCGTTGTCCACGACGGCGGAAATATAGGAGATGCCATCGAGGAATGCACACAGATCGCCATGAAGATGGCAGCTGAAGATCCCAACGTATATGTGCCCCAGCAGTTTGAAAATCCTGCCAATCCCATGGTGCATAAGAGGCATACGGCTTTGGAAATTTTAGAGCAGGTGGCGGGACCCATAGACGGTTTTTGCTCCGGTATCGGTACGGGCGGCACTTTAAGCGGCATCGGAGGAGTATTAAAGGCGCATAATCCTGATATTACCATTTGGGCGGTAGAGCCTGAGAATGCCGCGATCCTGGCAGGCGGAACGGTAGGGACACATTTGCAGATGGGGATCGGAGACGGCTTGATCCCTAAAAACTTAAATCAGAGCATTTATGAGGATATTTATGTGGTAAGTGATGAAGAGGCGATTCAGACTGCCAAAGATCTTGCAAGGAAAGAAGGACTGATGTGCGGAATATCCAGCGGCACCAATGTGGCGGCGGCCCTTGCAATGGCTAAAAAGCTAGGGAAGGGCAAAACCGTGGTAACAGTTCTGCCCGATACTGCGGAGAGATATTTTTCCACGCCTTTGTTTGAAGGAGAGTAGACGTTCTTATTCATGATGAGGCGGGTTATGTCTTTCTACAAATTCCATGAATTTTTTCATGGTATCTGACATGGGCATATCCTCCCTGTATACAAAGCCCACCCGGCGTTTCGGAATGGTGCGTTTAAAGGTCAATTCCTTAAACGTGCCGTTTTTTATGTCGTCCTTTACAAAGTTCCTGATGACGCAGGCGATCCCTAAGTCGATTTTGGCCAGTTCGATCAACAGATCCATGGTATTGATCTCCAAAATATTATTCATAGTAATCTGGTGGGAGGTTAAATAGTTATCAACATATTTCCGGGAAATATTTTCCTTGTTCAGCATCATAAAGTTAGCATTTGCTAATAAAGAGGTCCTGGTTCCGTTTTCACGGATGCGCAGATTTTTCAAGTAAGTATCCGTGGCTACAAAGGTATCCTGTATTTCACAGACCGGTTCATAATGCAGTGTTCCGGTATCGGAAGGAATGCCTACAAGACCGATCTCCGTTATGCCGTTTTCAATATCCCGGATCGTTTCCAAAGAGGGGTGACAGGTAATGGAGATGGTCACATGGGGGTTTTCTTTGATAAATTCCTTTAAATAGGGAAGCAGGATGTATTTGCAAAGGGTAATGCTGACGCCGATAGACAGATGGGAAACGCCCAGTCTGGCGATCTTTCGGAGCTGTTCTTCGCCGTTATTTATGGAGGTGAAGGCATTTCTGACCTGTTCAAATAAAATAGCCCCTTCCTCTGTGAGAGTTACCCCGCGGGAACTGCGGATAAATAAGGTCGTTTCCAAATTGTTTTCCAGCTTGGAAATTGCTTTGCTGATAGCGGGCTGGCTGATATAAAGCTCTTTTGCTGCAAGGGAAATGTTTTTATTTTTGGCAACAGTGTAAAAAATGTGGTATAAATTCAAATTGTTTTCCATGAGGAGCCTCCTGTTTTTACAATAAAAATTGACAGTGACAAATCTACACGAATAGAATATCATAACTGCAAATTATAGTAAACATAAATAATATGTATTTTAATTATATTGAAACTTATGATAGTATGATAACAGATATTATGACGAAAAATATCCGGAACCATGGCAGGCAAAGCATTTAGTGACCTGTAGGATATATAATTCGGGATCCGGTATTTTTCATGCAGAACAAAAATCAGAAGGAGGACTATGGAATGGGAATGACAATGACACAAAAGATTCTTGCCGCACATGCCGGACTTGAAAAAGTAGAAGCCGGACAACTGATCGAGGCGGAATTGGATCTTGTTCTGGGAAATGATATTACCAGCCCTGTAGCCATTAAGGAAATGGAAAAGATGAAAGTGGACGGGGTTTTTGATAAAGATAAGATCGCCCTTGTACCGGATCATTTTGTACCCAATAAAGATATTAAATCAGCACAGCATTGTAAATGCGTCAGAGAATTTGCGTACAAAAACCAGATTACCAATTACTTTGAAGTGGGAGAAATGGGTATCGAGCATGCGCTTCTTCCCGAAAAAGGCCTGACGGTTGCAGGAGACGTTATCATTGGAGCCGACTCCCATACCTGTACATACGGAGCCTTAGGAGCTTTCTCCACCGGTGTGGGAAGTACGGATATGGCTGCGGGAATGGCAACGGGAAAAGCCTGGTTTAAGGTGCCCGGCGCCATTAAGTTCAATCTGACAGGCAAACTGCCTGAGTGGGTCAGCGGTAAGGACCTGATCTTACATATCATCGGTATGATCGGTGTGGACGGCGCTTTATACAAATCTATGGAATTTGTTGGAGAGGGCGTGAAAAGCCTTTCCATGGACGACCGTTTTACCGTTGCCAATATGGCGATTGAAGCAGGTGGTAAAAACGGTATTTTTCCTGTGGATGAGTTAGCGATTGCTTACATGAAAGAGCATTCCACAAAAGATTATACCGTTTATGAGGCGGATGAGGATGCAGTCTATGATGAAGAATATACCATTGATTTAAGTCAGTTAAGGCCGACCATTGCATTTCCGCATCTTCCGGAAAATACAAAGACCATCGATGAGATTACGGAAGACATTATCATCGATCAGGTCGTGATCGGTTCCTGTACAAACGGCAGGATCGATGATTTAAGATGTGCAGCCAAGGTTTTGAAAGGAAAACATGTAGCGAAGGGAATGAGATGCATTATCATTCCCGCAACACAGGCGATCTACATGCAGGCTATGGAAGAAGGCCTGTTAAAGATCTTTATTGAAGCGGGTGCGGTCGTCTCGACTCCAAGCTGCGGTCCCTGTCTCGGAGGTTATATGGGCATTCTTGCAGAAGGCGAAAGATGTGTCTCCACCACCAACCGTAACTTTGTGGGACGTATGGGGCATGTGGATTCGGAAATTTATCTGGCAAGCCCTGCGGTAGCGGCAGCCAGCGCTGTGGCGGGGAAGATTTCCTGCCCGTGCAGATTATAGGAGGGATGAGAGATGAAAAACGCAAAAGGAATTGTATTTAAATATGGCGATAATGTGGATACGGATGTGATCATTCCGGCAAGGTATCTCAATTCTTCCGATCCGGCGGAGCTTGCTACCCATTGTATGGAAGATATTGACAAAGAATTTGTAAATAAGGTAAACAAAGGAGATATTATCGTTGCCACCAAAAATTTCGGCTGCGGTTCCTCCAGGGAGCATGCGCCCATTGCCATTAAGGCGGCAGGGGTCAGCTGTGTCATTGCGGAAACCTTCGCCAGGATCTTTTACCGCAACGCCATCAATATCGGGCTTCCCATTATCGAGTGTCCCGAAGCGGCAAAAGAGATCGAAGCAGGAGATGAAGTGGAAGTGGATTTTGATGCCGGTTTGATTTATGACAGGACAAAGGGCACTGAATATAAGGGGCAGGCATTCCCTGAATTTATGCAGAAGATCATTGCGGCGGAAGGCCTTATTAATTATATCAATGCAAAATAATCTGAGATTTTAATTTCATATTATATGATTCGAGGGCGGAAGCATTTATTGTTTTTGCCCTCGAAGTTTGTTCATTCCGGTCTTTTTAAAGAGGCTGTCTTTACCGTTTTATAAATGGAGAAGTGATAAAATAATGGAGAAATTTATGGCCAAGTGATATAATGTCAATATTGAAGCCGTTTGTCAGCAGGAAATTTGGAGGAAAATAGTATGGAAGATGTTCTTAGAAAATATTTTCAGGCCTGGATCGATAAGGATATAGAGATCGTAAAGCGGACCTTTTCTGAAAATGCTTTATATAGTGAATGTTACGGCCCTGAATATCATGGTTTAGAACAGATCGTAGACTGGTTCAATGATTGGAATAATAGAGGAAGGGTATTGGAATGGACGATCAAGCGGATATTAGAACAAAATCAAACATTAATTGCCGAATGGTATTTTAAGTGTGATTATGACGGTGTGACTGATGGCTTTGACGGTGTTACAATAGCGGATTTTGATGACGATTTGAAAATAACAAAATTGTGTGAATTTCAGTCAAAGGCAGAACACTATTATCCATATGATGCTTAAAATGCATTTATAGGATTTCAAATAGTGGGGCAGGAGAGGATTTTATGATAAGGAAACTAACTTTGATATTAAGCATTGTTTTTGTCATTTTAACATTTGCAGGTGCGGGATATGTTCTCTTCAATGGTGGAAGGGTTAATGCGGGGTATGCTTGCGCACCTATGGTTTTCGCATTGATTTTCATTTCTTTTTATCGAATACATAAATAACGTATACTTTTTTGTACATTGTATGTCAAATCTAAAACAGATGAAATAGATATTTATTGTGAAAGGAAAAACTGATGAATACAAACGATTTTTTTCAAACCCTCGATAAAATGTTTGCGGATGCAAAATCTCCGGAAGAAATTGATGCATTTTTATGTGAAAGTCTGGCAAAGGCCAATGAGGAAAAGGATTACGGCGCTTATGTTACCATCGGCAATGAAATGATCGGCTTTTACCGGAGCATTTCCCAATATGACAAGTGCTTTCAGATTTCAGAGGATACTCTGATGCTGATGGAGGAACTGCAGTTAGACGGAACGGAACACTTTGGCACCACGCTTTTGAATGTGGCAACAGGCTATCGTGCCGCAGGAAGGTTCAATGAAAGTCTTTCCTATTATGCAAGGGCGCTGCAGCTTTATGAACAGCTCCTGCCGCCGGGAGATTACCGCTTTGCGGGATTGTACAACAATATCAGCATCTTGTTGGAACAGTTAAACGACAATGAAAAAGCCGCTATATTTTTGGAGAGGGCTTTGGATATTATTGATAAAATTCCTGAAGGCGCTTCGGAGCAGGCGTCTACCAGGACCAATCTGGCTCTGGTAAAAATGAAGCTTGGAAATACAAAAGAAGCAGAAACGCTTTTACAGGATGCCCTAAAGCGGTACGAGGCTTTGAAGGGAGAAACTACCGACGCGCATTACTCCGCCGCCCTTGCAGGATTAGCAGAGGTTTATTTTAAAAAGGAGGAGTATGAAAAGTCCCTCTCTTTTTATGAAAAAGCGGCAGAAGAGGTTAAACTGCATTTCGGAGAAAATGAAAGTTATCATCTGCTGTTGCAGAATGCGGAACTGGTAAAGTCGCATATAAACTAGGAACCGTTTATATTGCCGATAAAAATAGTATATTTGATTATGGAGGATGGGATGAAAGGGCTGGAACTGGCGCATGCGTATTACCGGGAATATGAAGAACGGTTGAAAGAAATCGCAGGAGAAGATTTTGACAGGATTTCCGTAGGATTATGCGGGCAGGGTTCGGAGTGCTTCGGCTTTGACGATGAGATTTCTAAAGACCACGATTTCGGGCCGGGGTTCTGCATTTTTTTAGATGATAATTTAAAAGAAAAATACGGGGAAAAGCTGGCGCAATTTTATGAAGGACTGCCAAAGGAATTTATGGGAATGACACGTATGGTTTCGTCACACGGACAGGGGCGCGTGGGTGTGCTTTCCACAAAAGATTTTTATTTTGCCAATCTGGGTATTGATAAAGAACCGGAAAATCTTTATCAATGGTATCAGCTTTCTGAGGAACGGCTTGCCATGGTCGTAAACGGCAGGATCTTTCATGAAGGCGACGACGGATTTATGAAGCTTAGAAAAACCTTTCTGAATTTTTATCCTGAAGAGGTAAAACTTAAAAAGCTGGCTTCACGTTTTGCAGTCATGGCTCAGGCAGGACAATATAATTACGGAAGATGCCTGATGCGTAAGGACTATGTGGCGGCTTATTTTGCCTTAAGCCTTTTTATGAAAAATGCCGTTTCTGCCGTTTATCTGCTGAATGGCAAATATATGCCTTTTTATAAATGGGCGCATTACGGTATGAAGAATCTGCCGGTATTGGGAAATTTATCGGATGCTTTTTTGTGGCTTTCCACATCTTCCAAAGGAATTGTAAGTGTTCCGACGAAAGATGAGGGGATGCGGCAGTATGAAGGAAGTGTCCTGGTTGAAATGATCTGCGGGGAGATCGTAAAGGAATGCGTAAAGCAGGAAATATTGAAGGAACCTGTGGAGTTTCTGGACGACGGCGTTGTGCTGCTGCAGGGGTCCATAAAAGATGATCTGCTGCAACGGCTTCCACTGGAAATGTGATTTCCTTTACGTATAGATCATTTATACCTGAATTTATGGAAATGTATGTTCGATTATGATACAATAATTTCATGATAACGAAAAAAAGAATCCGAAGTATAATAATTCTGGCAGGAATCCTTTTGATTTCTGTGGTCTGGTTCATAATACACAGCATAAGAGATACCGGAGGAGCAGTCATTATAACCTTTGGGGGCGAAGTCATACAGGAAATGCCTTTAAATGAGAACGGCAGCTTTTTGGCGGGCTCTAAAGAAGGCGATTACAATCTGGTTGTAGTTGAAGACGGAAAAGCTTATATAGCCGAGGCAAACTGCGCCAATCAGATATGCAAAAACAGTAAAAGTATTTCCAAAAGCGGAGAAGTGATTACCTGCATTCCCCACAGGCTTGTGGTAACCGTCGTTTCCCCCGAAAAGGAGGTGGATGCGGTTGCGTACTGAAAGACTGGCCAAGATGGGACTTTTGCTGGCGCTTGGCATGATCTTATCCTATGTGGAGGCGCTTTTTCCCATTGCGCCGTCCATGCCGGGAGTAAAGATCGGGCTTGCCAATATGCTGGTAATTCTTTTACTCTATTCCTACGGCTGGAAGTATGGAGCAGTTTATCAGTTTTCCAGAATTTTTTTGACGGCAATCTTGTTCGGGAATCTGTTCAGCTGCCTTTATTCCCTGGCGGGAGCCGTGCTCTCCATGGCGGTCATGATAGGGCTTAAAAGGGCGGATTTTCTGGATACGGCAGGCGTCAGCATGGCAGGCGGGATCGCACACAATATAGGACAGCTGATCATAGCTTATTTTGTGGTACAAAATGCCGCCGTGGGATGGTATCTGCCCGTTCTTATCATAACGGGAGCGCTCAGCGGCTATGTTATCGGCTTTATCAGTGAAATTTTATTAAAGCGTAAATTGTTATAAAAATAGAAATTATCAGTAATATTTTTATTGAAAACAGATTTAAATTTAAAATTGAGTAAAAGAATCGTGCAAAGGAAAACAAAACAGCAGGAGAGTAATTTATGATAGCATATTTAGTGGGAACGGTAGCTGAAGTTTCCGAGGATAATATTGTTGTGGAATTAAACGGTATGGGCTTTAATGTGAGGGTTCCCTACGGCTATGGCTTTAAAGTAGGCTCGGAAATAAAAGTACATACCTATACCTATGTAAAGGAAGACGCTTTCCAGCTTTTCGGATTTGAGACAAAGGATCAGTTAGAGCTGTTTAAAAAGCTGATCACGGTAAACGGCATCGGACCCAAAGGCGCTTTGGCGATTCTTTCCGTTATGAGTGCAAACGACCTGCGTTTTGCGATTTACAGCCAGGATGCATCGGCAATTGCCAAGGCGCCCGGCATCGGCAAAAAAACAGCGGAACGGGTTATTCTGGATTTAAAGGATAAGATAAAATTAGAAGATGTTACGGCATTGCCGGGCGGAGAACAAATAGAAATGGGATTACCTGCTGATAGCTTTGAAGCCGCAAGGAAAGAAGCAATCGATGCGCTGGCGGCTTTGGGTTATGGTATCAGCGAGGCGGCGAAAGCAGTTTCCAAGGTTTCTGTTACGGAAGATAGCACGACGGAAGAAATTCTGAAAATGGCTTTGAAAAATTTGTTTTAAAATTATTTTGTAATCCAAGAAACAGAAGTTGTAGAGGTAAATAAATGTATTATGAATTACAGCCATTGCGAATTCAGGCAGGATGGAAAATAGAATATAATAACTTTACAGAATATGATATTGACATACATGGATTAAATGATTTATTTGAACTAAATGAAGATTTATTACAACTTCGCAATGAAAAAGCAAATCTGATTATTGATTTAGGCTGGTATCCTAGTCATGATATTAATGGAGAATATTTGTTGTTGCTTGTCAAAGATGAGAAGTGGAATCATCCTTTAGAGCGAATTACATCTAAGTCTAAAAAGGAGATTACCGATTGTATAGAAAAATGGGTATGTCATGATTTTTTTGCAAAATATTGCAATCGCTAGTTTGTTTTTAATATTTTTCAATGGGAACTTTTTTACGAAAAGGGAGTAAAATTAAAGGAAAAAGTATATAAATCGAAATATTAGCTATAGGAGATTTAGATGATGTTTGATGAAGAATCAGAATGGTTAGATGATGTATTGGAAAATATGTCAGAAACGGGTATTCCAACTGAGGTTATAGCTTTCGGCTTTAACTTATATGATGAAGGAAATGGCAATTGGTCAATGGAGCTGATTGGGGCATCAGAATTTGATACAGATAATGAGGACTGGCTATGTAATGAAGTGACTGACTTTAATACAAGAGATAATCCGTTTCAATGGTATAAAAAAGCTAAATGGGAAGAAATATTGGATGACATTACCGATTTCTTAAAACGATATTTAAGAAATGGAATATATGCGGATATTCTAAAAGCGAAATCAGGAATTGGTGTTGGTTTTGTTGATGGCAATATAAGAATATTATATTCAAAATAACGGAAAATTCCGGTTTGCAGAATTGTCAGGCGGGTGTAAAGGCGGAAGCAAATTAGATACCGGAAAAACAGACTATAAATAAATCTTAAATAAAAAAGGAAATCATATGGCACCGAGAATCATTGAAACTTCCCTTACGGAAGAGGACCAGAAAATAGAAGGGACCCTGCGTCCCCAGAAAATGGATGACTATATCGGTCAGTCCAAGGCGAAAGAAACCCTGAAAATTTATATTGAAGCGGCAAAAAGACGAAATGACCCCTTGGATCACGTTTTGTTTTACGGGCCGCCGGGACTTGGTAAAACTACCCTTGCAGGAGTCATTGCCAATGAAATGGGCACCCATATCAAGGTCACGAGCGGACCGGCAATTGAAAAGCCGGGAGATATGGCGGCAATCTTAAACGGACTTTCCGACGGGGATGTATTATTTGTAGATGAAATACATCGGCTCAACCGCCAGGTGGAAGAGGTTTTATACCCCGCCATGGAGGACTACTGTATTGATATTATGATCGGAAAGGGTCCCACGGCAAAATCCATCCGTCTGGATCTGCCGAAATTTACCCTTGTGGGGGCTACCACCAGAGCGGGGCTTTTATCTGCTCCCCTGCGTGACAGGTTCGGCGTTATTAACCGGCTGGAATTTTACAGCGTGGAAGAGCTGGTTCAGATCATCATGCATTCCGCAGGGATCCTTCAGGTAAAAATAGAACCGGAGGGAGCCGTGGAGCTTGCGCGCAGAAGCAGAGGCACCCCAAGGCTTGCCAACAGGGTATTAAAGAGAGTCAGGGACTTTGCCCAGGTGCGCTTTGACGGAATTATTACCGAAAAGGTGGCGATCGAGGCCTTAGACCTTTTGGATGTGGACAAGCTGGGGCTTGACCATGTGGACCGGAACCTTTTAATGACAATGATCGAAAAATTCGGCGGCGGGCCCGTAGGGCTTGATACCCTTGCGGCGGCAACGGGCGAGGATCCGGGCACCATTGAAGATGTGAATGAGCCTTATCTGATTAAGAACGGACTGATCAACAGGACTCCCAGAGGAAGGGTCGTAACGCCTCTTGCATACCTGCATTTTGGGTTAAAAGAGCCTGAATAAGGCAAAAAAACATATTTTTCTCCCGAAAACGGTTGTTTTCTACCTGGATTTTGTTATAATAGATGTTGTATCTATACGGCGATGAGCGGGCACATCTTGTGCTGGTATACAGGGGAGAAGGATTATGTCAGCAAAAACCGAAACAGAAGTGATGATAGGCGGAAAGGTATTTACACTCAGTGGGAATGAAAGTGAAGAGTATCTCCAGAGAGTTGCCATTTACATTAACAATAAACTTGCGGAATATAACAAGATCGAGAGTTACCGCAAGCAGTCCGTAGATTCCAAAAACGTGCTGCTGCAGCTTAATATAGCAGATGATTATTTTCAGGCAAAAAAGAAGATTTCCAAGCTGGAGGAAGAACTGGAGCGGAAGGAAAAAGAGCTTTATGATCTAAAGCATGAGCTGATCTCCACCCAGATCAAGCTGGAAAGCACGGAAAAGACCATGAAATCCATGCAGGGAGAGATCAATGAAGGGACCAAAAAGATTCTTCGCCTGGAAGCGGAATTAAAGGGAGCAAAATAGAGAACAGGTATCAGCAAATTCATATGGGTTGTTGCAAATCCTTTGCAACAACCTTTTTCTTTAGAAACAGAATATGATTTTAAGTAAGATTTTGGAACAACTGATTTTAAAGCAATAAGTTATAAGATGGAGAAGGATTTGAGTAAAGTGGAATTGTTAGCGCCTGCCGGAGATATGGCCTGCTTTAAAGCGGCGGTCAATGCCGGTGCGGATGCGATATATTTAGGCGGAGAAGAATATGGTGCAAGGGCTTATGCCTCCAATTTTTCAAGGGATGAACTATGCCAGGCAATCGATTACGCTCATCTTTTTAACGTAGGGGTCTATTTAACGGTCAATACGCTGGTAAAAGAAAGGGAGCTGGAAGGGCTGTGCGCATTTTTAGCGCCTCTTTATGAAGCGGGTCTGGATGGAGTGATCGTTCAGGATTTCGGAGTGTTGGAAGTCATAAAAGAAAACTTTCCGTATTTGTCTCTGCATGCCAGCACCCAGATGTGCATTACCGGGAAATACGGCGCTGAGGTTTTGAAGGAATACGGCGTCAGCCGCGTTGTGCCCGCAAGGGAGCTTTCCCTAAAGGAGCTTTTGGAGATCAAAAAGGAAACAGGAATAGAAATAGAGGCGTTTATCCATGGTGCCATGTGTTATTCCTATTCGGGACAATGTCTTTTCAGCAGTTTTTTGGGCGCAAGAAGCGGGAACAGGGGAAGATGTGCGGGGCCCTGCAGACTGCCTTATTCCGCATTCGGCCAAAAGCAGGTTTATCCTTTAAGCCTGAAAGATATGTGCACGCTTCCCATCATAGACAAACTGATAGATGCAGGTATTGATTCCTTCAAAATTGAAGGCCGGATGAAAAATCCCTATTATGTAGCAGGTGTAACTTCCATTTACAGAAAATATATAGATCTTTATGAGAATGGAAAAAACGGGAAGGAATACTTTGAAAGGGAACTGACAAAATCAGAGGAGTTTAAAAAGGACCTGGCGTTTTTGCAAAGTCTGTATGTGCGCACCAGTCTTGAAACAGGCTATTACTATCGCCACAACGGAAAAGAAATGGTTACCATGCACAAACCGGGGTATGAAACCGACGACGAGAAACAGTTTTTCTTTTTAAAAGAACAATTTCTGGACAGGGATAAGAAAATAGAATTAAAGTGTCAAATATCTGTCAATGCAGGAGAGATCATAACCCTTAAGATCTGCGACCGAAAGGGGAACAGTGTCACTTCCCGCGGAACGGATCCGGTACAAAAGGCACAGAAAAGGCCGGTTACGGCAGAGGATGTCAAAAAACAGCTTTTAAAGACGGGAAATACGGCATTTTATTTTTCCGATGTTTCGGTTATAATGAGCGGAGAGGTATTCGTTCCGCTGAAAGAAATAAATGAATTGAGAAGAGATGCCCTGGAAAAAATGGAAAGTCTCTTAACATGGCATTACAAAAGAAATGAAGAGTGGCATTATAAAAGAGACCGAGAAACAGAAACGGTTGATAAGAACAGTATTTTAAAGGAAGCGACTGAAAAAAATCACATCCCCCAAAATGTCGGCAGCCCTGAGAAAAATGCACCGTCAGGCAAGCAGGCATTCAGTATAGCGGTTTCCACAACCGGGCAGTTCCATGATATTGTCTCGTGGATAACCGGGCAGAAGTTGTCTTCCGATGTTAAAGAAACTGCTATAGAGGGCCATGGCGTGGAAAGACATGCGCATATATCTGTATTTGAGCTGGGATATCCGGTGCTGGAAAACATGCCGGATATAAAGAAGGACATTAATAAACTGAAGGAGCGGGGAAATTCCATCCACTTAACCCTGCCTCCCGTTTTCAGGAAAAATGCAGCAGAATATCTGGATGGGCTTATGCATAAAGAAGAACTGGACTTATTTGACGGCTTTTGCTGCGGCAGTCTCGACGCTTTGGAATATATAAAGAAACGGCTCAAACAAGAGGGCATCGATCTCAGGGAAAAGGTGTTGACAGCCGATTATAACCTGTATACGGCAAATCACAAAGCCGCTTTGTTTTTGTACAGGCAGGGCGTGCGAAATTTCGCAGCGTCCTATGAGTTGAACAGATATGAATGGGCTGAACTAAAAAAACAGCTTGATACAGAAAAATGCCTGCAGGATGTGACGACGGAATATACGGTCTACGGATATATTCCTTTCATGCAGTCAGCGGGCTGTATAAAGAAAACCTTAGATAAGTGTGACGGAAAAAACGGCACGACTTACCTGACGGACAGAATGGGGAAAAAACTTCCCGTTGTTAATTTTTGTCCTTTATGCCAGAATACGGTTTATAACAGCGTTCCTTTATATCTGTATGAAGAAATGAAGGAAATTGCATGCGACAGATACAGAATTGTTTTTACGGTTGAAAATTCCCGGAGGGTAAACGAAATCCTTTCCTGTTTTCTTTCAGGTAAGGCTCCTGACCCTTTTGAATACACAAAAGGGCATTTTAAGAAAGGTATTGAGTAACGATGGCATTGGTTATATCCGATTTGTCTAAATATGTGATCGCGGTTTTTATGGCGCTTTATACTTATGAATCCTTCGCTGCATTCCGGGGACGGAATGAAGAGAAAAAGGAGGGTATTTATACAAGGCAGATCATCTGCATGTTTATTGTGCATTTTGTATCCTTTGCCGCAATTTGTTTAGAGACCAGCGATTTAAGCTATATCATTTTTTACGGTTTCCAGCAGATCCTCTTATTTGCAACGATCGCACTGTTTCGGGCCGTCTATAAGGACGCCAGCAGGCTTTTGATCAACAATATGTGCATGCTTTTATCCATTGGCTTTGTCATGCTTACCAGACTGGATTTTGACAGGGCCCTTAAGCAGTTTAAAATCGTGACCCTATCCCTTTTGCTGGGGCTTTCAATCCCGTATTTGATCAAAAGGTTCCGTTTCCTTGAAAAATTCACGTGGCTCTATGGCGTTTTCGGCGTTTTTGCCCTTGCAATCGTACTGATCCTGGGAGCGGTAACAAACGGTTCCAAAATTTCTTATTCCCTTGCCGGATATACCTTCCAGCCTTCGGAATTTGTCAAAATACTGTTTGTTTTCTTTGTGGCCGGCATGTACGCCAAATCCAAGGATTTTCTACAGGTCGTCATTACCACAATGGCTGCGGCAGCCCATGTTATAACCCTTGTTCTGTCCAAGGATTTAGGAAGCGCCCTGATCTTTTTTGTGGTCTATGTAGTCATGACCTTTATTGCCACCCGTAACTATTTTTATCTGATCCTTGGTATTCTGGCAGGGTGCGGCGCCGGAATGGTTGCGGCAAAAATATTTTCCCACGTAAGGGTAAGGATCTTGGCATGGCAGGATCCCTGGAGCTACATTGACGGCTCCGGCTATCAGATAACCCAGTCCCTTTTTGCCATAGGGACCGGAGGATGGTTTGGCATGGGGCTTTACCAGGGAGATCCCACTGCGATCCCCTATGTGTCCGAAGATTTTATTTTTTCGGCTGTTGCGGAGGAGCTGGGAGTATTTTTCAGCATCTGTCTGATCCTTGTATGCTTAAGCTGCTTTATCGCTTTTATGAACGTGGCCATGAGGATGAAAAACGAATACTACCGGCTGATCGCGGCGGGACTGGCGGTCGTTTATATATTCCAGATATTTTTGACGATTGGCGGGGGAACAAGGTTTATCCCCCTTACGGGCGTTACCCTGCCTTTTATAAGCTATGGTGGGAGCAGCGTGCTTTCCACATTGATTATGTTCTGCATCGTTCAGGGAATTTACTGTATCAGGGCAGAGGAAGGAGAGCATGATGGCAGGAAAGAAGCGGAAGAATGACGGGGAAGAGATCCTGACGGAAAATAAAGCGGAAAGCAGAGCGGACAGGAAAAAAGGAAAAAAGAAGAAAAGGAACCGGAACAGGGAGCTGTGGATCGTAACCTATGTTTTCATCCTGTGCATGCTTGCCGTGATCGGTAACGAGATCTATTTTGTCTATGCGGAAAGTGAAACGGCGGTAAATAATTCCTATAATCCCAGACAGGAGCTTTTGGCGTCCAAAAATATCAGGGGACAGATCATGTCCGCCGACGGGGAGACCCTTGCCCAGACCGTCCGGGGAGAAGACGGGGAGGAAGAGAGGCTTTATCCCTACGGTTCCCTGTTCGCCCATGTGGTGGGCTATTCCACAAGGGGAAAAACAGGCGTGGAATATCTGGGAAATATGGCATTATTGAATTCCAACGCGGCTATAGGAGAAAAGATCCAGAATGAATTGACCTCCCAGAAAAATATCGGCGATAATGTGATAACCACCTTAGACGTTGAAGTGCAGAAGGCCGCCTATGATGCCCTGGGAGTTTACGACGGCGCCATTATCGTTTCGGAGCCTTCTACGGGCAGGATCATCGCCATGGTTTCCAAGCCGGATTTCGATCCCAATGAGATTGCAGCCATATGGGATGACCTGGTGGCGGACGAATCCAGCAGCGTTTTGCTGAACCGGGCGACCCAGGGCCTGTATCCGCCGGGATCGACCTTTAAAATGATCACTGCTTTGGCATATTACAGGCAGAACGGCGGGGACGTTTCGGGGTATCATTACCAGTGTACGGGTTCCCTGACCAATAACGGACACCGGATCAGCTGTTACCACGGCTCTGTTCATGGAAGCCTGGATTTTCAGAAAAGCTTTGAAAAATCCTGTAATTCCTCCTTTGCCAATATCGGTCTGTCCTTACAGCTTGAAGGTTTGGAGGATACCTGTGAAGATATGTTGTTTAACAGGAAACTGAACCTGTCCATTCCCACTTCCCAGGGAAGCTACGTTCTGGGAACGGATGCAGGAGATTATGATATTATGCAGACCGTTATCGGACAGGGCAAAACGCAGATCACGCCGCTGCAGTTAAATATGATCACGGGAGCCATTGCAAATGAAGGAATTGCCATGAAGCCTTATCTGATCGACAGGATAGAAAATTATAACGGCGGCATCGTAAAAAAATACGAGCCGGAAAAATATGCAACCCTTATGACGCCTGAAGAAGCCGGATTTTTGACGGGGCTGATGGAAGGCGTGGTGGAAAACGGCACAGCCACCAGACTGCGCGGGCTTTCCTATACGGCGGCAGGTAAAACAGGTTCGGCGGAATTCAGCGAGAATAAGGCGGACAGCCATGCGTGGTTTACGGGATTTGCTCCGGTTGACGACCCGAAGGTCTGCGTTACGATCATCGTGGAAGGGGCCGGTTCCGGAGGGGAATATGCGGTTCCCATAGCGAAGCGGGTTTTTGACGCTTATTTTTCACAGTAAACTTTAGTTTGGTAAAAATTACAGAATTGACTATCTTTTTTTGAAAATATATTGTAAAATATTAATAATTTACTGAAGGAGGGTTTCGTGATGTTTGATCAAATATTCGGAAATTATTTGGTTCATGCAGGACGCATTTCAAAAGAACAGCTTACTGAGGTCATAGAATATGAAAAAACAGTAAGGGTAAAATTAGGATTGATTGCAGTGGCGGAAAAGCTGATGACAAAGGCTCAGTCCGATGAAGTAAACAAGCTGCAGGCAATTATGGATAAACGTTTTGGCGATATTGCAGTTGAAAAAGGTTATCTGACAGAGGAGCAGGTTTCGCAGCTCTTAAAGAAACAGGGAAATATTTATATGGTTTTTGTCCAGACGCTGATCGATAAAGGCTTTATGACTTTAGAGCAGGTTGACGAGGCCTTAAACGCATATCAGGAGGAACAGGGCTTTACCCATTCGGATATGGACGATCTGGTAAGCGGGGATATAGAGCGGACTGTCAGATTGTTCCTGCCGGCAAATGAAGAATTAAACGACAGGCTCTGCGGCATTGCCGTGAGGACGCTTTTACGTATTATTGATTCTTCCGCATATGTTTCCAAGGCTTATTTTGTGGACGAGTTGTCTGCGGACAATTTTGCCATGCAGGCTTTAGAGGGAGACCACAGGATCATATCCGGCTTTGCAGGATCGGGAGACAGCCTTTTGTCTATTGCGGTTCCCTTTGCAGAAGAAGAGTTTGAACGGGTCGATCTGGATGCTTTGGACGCGGTCGGCGAATTTACTAACTGCATTAACGGTTTGTTTGCGACGGATTTAAGCAGCGAAGGAATTGATATCGATATGGTTCCGCCGGAATTTTATGAAAATCCCGTTGTGCTGAAGGGAAAACAGTTCTGTGTATTCCCCATCACGGTGGGAGGCAGTGTTGTTAATTTCATATTATCTGTAGATGCTGATATTTCTATTAATTAGGAGGTATAAGAAGTGGCAAACGTATTAATTGTAGATGATTCAAGAACGTCACGGAAAATTTTAAGAGGAATTTTAGAGGAAAGCGGACATGTGGTCATTGACGAAGCCGTAAACGGACAGGAAGGCGTGCAGAAGTTTCAGTCCTGCAAGCCGGATGTGGTTACCATGGATATTACGATGCCCGTATTGGACGGTATGGAGGCTTTAAAAATGATCAAAGCCTTAAAGCCGGAGGCAAAGGTCATTATGGTTACGGCTGCGGGACAAAAAAATAAAATGATTGACTGTATCAAGTTAGGGGCGGACGACTTTTTGACAAAGCCCTTTGATAAAGCCGAAATTGTGGCTGTGGTTGCAAAGCTGGCCAATTAGATGTATGATGGTACTTGATAAGCATGGCACCCGACAGGAGGAATTGCAATGATCGAAGCAACGAGCTGTGGCGGGGTGGTTATTTTCAGGGGCAAGATCCTTCTTTTGTACAAGAATTTCAAAAACAAGTACGAGGGCTGGGTACTGCCAAAGGGAACTGTTGAAGATGGGGAAGATTTTAAAGATACCGCTCTTCGGGAGGTACTGGAAGAGACGGGTTCAAAAGCCTCAATTATCAAGTACATCGGTAAAAGTGAGTATACTTTTCATGTGCCGGAAGATATCGTATCCAAAGAGGTGCATTGGTATCTGATGATGGCGGACAGTTATTACAGCAAACCACAACGCGAGGAACACTTTGTTGATTCCGGATTTTATAAATATCATGAGGCATATCATCTGTTGAAATTCGGCAACGAAAAACAGATATTGGAAAGGGCTTATGAAGAATATCTGGATTTAAAGAAAAGTAATTTGTGGGGAAATAAAAAATACTTTTAAAGGAAAGTGGGAAGGCTTTTGCCTTCCTTTTTCATTCCGCTTATGATAAACTGATATTTGGGTGGAGCAATGCATATTTATAAAAAACTTTACTGCGATGAAAAAACAGAGCCGCAGAAGAAAAAAATAATACGAAAATTAAAATATCACGGCGGGCTTTTGAATATTTATGTCATTGCGGTTTCCGCCGGGGAAGACTATTTTGAACTGATTCCGGGGCATCAATTCAAGCAGAAGGCATATCCCTTAAAGGATCTGATGATCATAGGACTTGCCGGAAGCTATGAAGACGCCATAGACCTTGTGACCCGTATGGTCGCAGATTTTTCCGAAAAATACGGAACTTATCGGTTTAAAAAACTTTTTATGGATGAAAAAGAAATGAATTTTACCGGATATAACAGGAAATAATGAATATGGAGATCGTATTGTTTATTTTAAAAATAATCGGAATCATATTGCTTTCGCTGCTTTTGGCCGTTCTTCTGCTGGCAGCGCTCATTATGTTTTATCCGGTTTCATACAAATTAGAGGCGGCTTATGAGGAAAGCTTATGTGCAAAAGTAAAAGTGCACTGGCTTTTTCATCTGATTTCTGTTACTCTTGATTATAAGGAAGCGGGAAAGAAATGTATTTTAAGAATCCTGGGCATCCCTATCATGGATTTTCTGAACCCCAAACCTAAAAAGCCCAAACCTCAAAAAGTGAAAAAAAAGAAGCGGAAAAAGAAAAAATCCAAGGAGCAGGAGCCCAAAAAGAAAAATTTTGTGCAGGAAACGGAAGGGACTGATCGGGACAGCCGAAATGAAACCACTTCGGAGGGTTTGGAAAATGAAAATCCTTCAGACAACATGGAAGATGAGAACGTTTCTGACGATCGGAAAGAAGGCTTATTGGACAAGCTTCAAAGATTTTGGGAAAAGCTTATGGGATTTCCTGCAAAGCTAAAGGCTCTGATAAAGTCTATCATACAAAAAGTGACAAATCTCTACCATAAGGGTACAGATTTGAAGAAAAAGGCTGAAAAATGGGTGGAGGTCCTGAAAAGGGAACGTACCCGGCTGGCAATCGGCAAAGCAAAGCTTAAGATCATCAAGCTGTTGAAACATATCATGCCAAGGAAATGGAAGGCCTATGTGGAATACGGATTTGAAGATCCCGGCACCACCGGGCAGATATACGGCTATTATTGGATGTTTTTGGGTATATGGAGCGAGCGCTTGATCTGTGTCCCTGATTTTGAACACAAGGTTTTTAAGGGCAGCATTTTTGCAAAGGGGCATATGCAGGTCATTCAATTTATATATGTTGCATTTCAGTTTATGTTTGACAAGGATCTGGTTTATTTAAGGAAGATCAACACGGAAGTGAATTCATAAATATTATATGGAGGATAAAAATGAGCGAGAATAATTTTGGAAATGTAATTACTTCTTTAATGAAAGGGATGGAAACTTTCTTGTCCACCAAAACAGTGGTGGGAGAACCTACCCAGGTGGGAGATACGATCATCCTTCCTCTTGTTGACGTTACCTTCGGCGTGGGCGCTGCGGCAAATGCCAACAAGGAGAAAAACTTGGGAGGCGGCGGAATGAGCGGCAAGATGACGCCCAGCGCGGTACTTGTTATCCGCAACGGACAGACCAAACTGGTTAATATCAAAAATCAGGATACGGTCACAAAGATCATCGATATGATTCCCGACCTGGTGGATAAATTCACAACGCCCAAAGAGGATATGCCCGTGACCGATGACGAGGCGGTAGATATTGCATTCCCTGACGATGAGGCCGGTTTTTAGGGTATAAGTGTTATTTTTACATGGAAAAGCATATAGTTTAGTAAGGCGTAAATTACAGGATGCTTGTCCATGAAGAGAATGTTGGGGTTTAGCTGTTTTATGATAGCTGTAGGCATGTTCATTATGCTTTTTTTGGAAAATGTCTTTATAGCTATTATTATCATAGGAATTTTGTTACTGGTTGGATATAATCTGTTTTGCTGTTAATGGTGTGGGAAGCATGGATAAGGAGTGGCTGTTTGAAGAAAATGTCCGCTTAAATAGACTGAAGCAGGAATTGGAAGAGCAAAGGCGGACTTTGAAGTCGGAACAGGATAGGCTTGCAGACGAAAAGAAGGCTTTCGAACAAGAGAAAAAGGTATTGGAGATCGGTTTCCGGAAGCTTGCGGCTGACAAGGAAATGTTTCGGGCGGAAGTAAAAAAGCAAAAGGAAAAAGAAAAAAGGGCCCGATATAAGAAAGAAGAGGGCGAAGCGGGGAAATATCCCGATTTTCTGAAGGAGTTTCGCGGTCCGGGATTTTTCGGAGGGGTAACGGAGTACGCTTCCCTAAAAAAGCGGTATAAGGAATTGATGAAGATATTTCATCCCGACAATAAAAGCGGAGATTCTTTTACCGTTGCGTGTATCAACAAAGAGTTTGAAATTTTAAAAAGCCGCTACAAGACCAAATAGTAACGGCTTTTATGTGTTCTATCCGTCAAAAGCGGAGAGATATGGACCGGCATAAAAAAAAGGACCGTAAAACGATCCTTTTCGTGTGTTTTCGGTTTTAAAAGATCAAGCTCTTTCAACAGCGCCGGATCTGAGACAAGCTGTGCATACATGCATTTTTTTGCTTGCTCCGTTAACTTTGCATTTAACATTCTTTATGTTGGAATTCCAAATACGATTGGATCTTCTATGAGAATGGCTGACGTTATTTCCAAAATGAGCGCCTTTACCACAGATATCACATTTAGCCATCATTGCACCTCCTAATCAAAAAAATTGACTCACAACATGACTATACTATCAGATTTGTGCCTGTTTTGCAAGTATTAAATTTAATATTTCAAAAGTTATTCCATTTTTTCTCAATAATTGTTATAATACATTATTATGACCCAAGGGAGGTATCGGTATGAAGAGTATGATGAATACACATCTAGGAAACATTACAATAGATAGTGATGTAATCGCCAACTATGCCGGCAGCGTTGCCGTCGAGTGTTTTGGCATTGTCGGAATGGCCAGCGTTAACGTAAAGGATGGATTTGTCAGATTGTTAAAGCCGGGCAGCTTATCCACCGGCATTTCGGTCCTGATAAAGAATTCGGGCATAAGCCTTGATTTCCATCTGATCGTCGCGTATGGCGTTAACATTCTGACGGTTTCGGACAATTTGATCAGTACCGTAAAATATAAGGTAAAAGAATTTACAGGATTAAAAGTAGAAAAAGTCAACATCTTCGTAGAAGGTGTTCGAGTAATCGATTAAGGAGGATTTGATTGTGGCTGCAAATACCATCGACAACAGAATGCTTTGTAAAATGTTTTTGGCGGGTGCAAAGTGTCTGGAAGCCAATAAGGAGTATATTAATGAATTGAATGTTTTTCCCGTTCCCGACGGGGATACAGGAACCAACATGACAATGACCATTATGTCTGCGGCAAATGAAGTGGCGGCATTGGACGAGAATACCGATATGAAGGTAATCGCCAAATCCATTTCCTCCGGTTCTTTAAGGGGGGCAAGGGGAAACTCCGGCGTTATCCTTTCCCAGTTGTGCAGAGGCTTTTGCAAGGTTATCAGAGATGTAGAGGAAATAGACAAGGAGATCCTTGCCAGGGCCTGTGAAAAAGCAGTAGAAAGCGCTTATAAAGCGGTTATGAAGCCCAAAGAGGGTACGATCCTTACAGTTGCAAAGGGAGTCTGTGAAAAGGCTCTTGACCTTTCCGAGGATCCCGATGTGGATCTGGATTCCTGCATCGACCAGGTTATCGCCTATGCAAAAGAAGTTCTGGCGAAAACCCCGGAAATGCTGCCTGTATTAAAGCAGGCGGGAGTTGTGGATTCCGGCGGACAGGGATTGATCGAATTTTTAACGGGAGCACAGAAGGCGTTCCGGGGAGAAGAAATTGATTTTACCATCAATGCGGCTGCGGCAACACCCGGCAGAGTTAATGTAGACAGCCTTGCGGCGGATACTTCCGACATCAAATTCGGATATTGTACCGAATTTATCATTATGTTAAATAAGGTTTTCAATGTAAAGCATGAGATGGATTTCAAAGAATACCTTGAATCCATCGGAGATTCTATCGTTTTGGTGGCGGACGACGATATCGTAAAGGTCCATGTCCATACCAACGATCCCGGCCTTGCCATCCAGAGGGCCTTGACCTACGGTGCGCTTTCCAATATGAAGATCGACAATATGCGGCTTGAGCATCAGGAAAAGCTGTTTAAAGAGGAGCAGGTAAAAAATGCCGCAAAGGAAGAAGAGGTTAAACAGCAGGAGCATAAGGAAGTAGGGTTTATTTCCGTTTCCATCGGAGAGGGTTTGAATGCGATCTTTAAGGATCTGGGCGTTGACCAGATCATCGAAGGCGGTCAGACTATGAATCCCAGCACTGACGATATTCTCCATGCTATCGACATGGTCAATGCGGACACGGTATTCGTGTTCCCCAACAACAAAAATATCATTATGGCGGCAAACCAGGCAAAGGCCATGACGGAAGATAAGGAAGTCATTGTGATCCCCACCAAAAATATTCCCCAGGGGATTACCGCAGTCATCAGCTATGTACCGGAAATGTCGCCCGCTGAGAACGAAGCGAATATGACGGAGGAAATTACCAATGTGGCAACCGGCCAGGTAACCTATGCCGTAAGGGATACGGAGATCGACGGAATGACCATTCATGAAAATGACATTATGGGGATCGGAGACCATGGTATGTTAGCCGTGGGTACGGATATTGAAGATACCACTGTCAGCATGGTAAATGAAATGCTAAAGGATTCCGATGCGGAACTGATCAGCATTTATTATGGCCAGGACGTGACAGAGGAAGCTGCCAATGCCCTGTGCGACAGGATCAGCAAGGGCCATGGAGACTGCGACGTAGAGCTGCAGTTCGGCGGACAGCCCGTATATTATTATGTGGTTTCAGCAGAGTAGGAAATATGGATTTTAATACCGGCATGAAAGAACTTAAGGGCATCGGAGACAAAAACGGTGCCCTTTTTCATAAATTGAATATCGATACGGTAGGAGACTTATTGAAGAGATTTCCCAGAACTTATGAAAGCTATAAAGAACCGGTTTCCTTAAACGACGCCTGCCATATGGAAAAGGCAGGGGTGGAGGCGGTCATAGCCACCGAGGCTGTCCTGACCCGGGTAAAAGGTTACCAGATCCTCCGGTTTACGGCAAAGGATAAAGAGGGAGATCCTTTTGTAGTGCGTATTTTTAATATGCCCTATTTAAAGAAAACCCTGATTCCCGGAAACAGGTATGTCTTTTACGGCAGGGTATTGACGGTGGCGGACCATTTACAGATGGACCAGCCCAAGATGTACAAGCCTGACAAATATGCAGAGCTGACAAAGGGATTTATTCCTGTCTATTCCTGTACCAAAGGGCTTTCCAACGATACCATCAGGAAATATGTGGCCATAGGTTTCAAGGAGACGGAGCAGAGCATTTTCGATCCTCTTCCAGACACGCTCTTGAAAAAAAGGGATTTTCCTGACTATTTGGAAACCCTTCGCACGATCCACAACCCGGAATCCATGGAGGCTTTGTATCGTGCGAAAAAACGGATATCCTATGAGGAATTCTTATATTTTCTTTTTTCTGTCAAGCAGAATCAAAACCATACGCTCATAAAAACGGAAAAGAACCGTTTTATAGAATGTGCCCAGACAAAGCGTTTTACAGAAGCCCTTCCTTTTGAACTGACCCCTTCGCAAAAAAAAGCGTGGGCAGAGATCGAGGAAGATCTGTACAGCGGTAAGATCTGTAACCGTCTGCTGCAGGGAGATGTGGGATGCGGAAAAACGATGCTTGCCGTCCTTGCCCTGCTTTCCTGCATTTGCAACGGTAAACAGGGGGCGTTTATGGCGCCTACGGAGGTCCTTGCCCTCCAGCATTTCAGATCGATCGAAGAAATGACAAAGGATTATGACCTGCCTTTCCGGCCTGTTTTATTGACGGGAAGCATCCGAACAAAGGAAAAACGGGCGGCTTATGAAGAGATAACCTCCGGTTCCAAAAATCTGGTCATCGGAACCCACGCCCTTTTAGAGGATTCCGTGGTCTTTAAGAACCTGGGTTTGGTCGTTACCGACGAGCAGCATCGGTTCGGCGTAAGACAAAGGACGATCCTGTCCCGAAAAGGAGAGGATGTGCATACCGTTGTCATGTCCGCTACGCCGATTCCCAGATCCCTTGCCATGATCTTATACGGCGGACTTTCCATCTCTACCATCCCTGAGCTGCCAAGCAACCGCATTCCCATAAAAAATGCCGTTGTAGACGTAAGATACCGTCCCACGGCCTACAAATTCATGAAGGATGAAATTGCCAAGGGCCGTCAGGTCTACATCATATGTCCCATGGTGGAATCCGGCGTTATGGAGGAACTGGAAAACGTGGAGGATTACAGTCAAAAGCTGAAAGGAGTTTTTGACGGTTCGGTACGCATCGCGACCCTCCACGGTAAAATGAAAGGTACGGAAAAGAACCGGATCATGGAAGAGTTTTCAGCCGGGAACTACGATATTTTAGTCTCGACCACAGTCATAGAGGTAGGGATCAATGTGCCGAATGCAACGGTCATAATGATAGAAAACGCCGAACGCTTCGGTTTGGCTGCCCTTCACCAGCTAAGAGGCCGGGTAGGAAGAGGAAGCCATCAGTCCTACTGCATTTTTGTAGACGCCAGCGGAAACGAAAAAAGCAAAAAGCGACTCGAAATATTAGGAAAGACCAACGACGGTTTTGAAATAGCCGACGCCGACCTGAAAATGCGGGGCCCCGGCGAAATGTCCGGCACCCTCCAGAGCGGCGACACCGGCTTTACCTACGCCGACATCTACGAAGACGCCGACATGCTCTACCTTGCGAGCCAGGATGCAGAGGAAATCTTAAAAGAAGACCCTGATCTATCCGCTCCCGAACACAAAAAGTTAAAGATGAAATGGCAGGAAGTTTTAGAAAATGGATATCTGCATACTATATAATGTATTTTTATTTGAAATACTTTCAAGTTGTGGTATAATGTTCACGTTGGCAATGAGCCGTGCATTTTCTCGCAAAACACAATTTGGCAGTTTACTGACAAAATTGTGTTTTTGAGAAAATATAGGGCGAAGCTAAAATCCAATACAGGAGTTAAAAAAAGAACCATGTCAAAAACCACAGATTATGATGCATCCAGCATAAAAGTACTAGAAGGCTTAGAAGCCGTCCGCGTCCGTCCCGGGATGTACATCGGCAGCGTTTCCACCAAGGGCCTGAACCATCTGATCTATGAGATCGTAGACAATTCCGTAGACGAGCACCTTGCCGGATACTGTTCCCATATCAAAGTCTATCTTGAAAAAGACGGCTCCGCCACCGTTACCGACAACGGCCGGGGCATTCCCATCGAAATGCACGAAAAAGGCATCAGTGCGGAAAGACTTGTTTTTACCACCCTTCATGCAGGCGGTAAATTTGACGATTCCGCTTACAAAACAAGCGGCGGTCTCCACGGAGTTGGTTCTTCCGTTGTCAACGCCTTATCCGCCCATTTAAAGGTCCGGGTATCCAAAGGCGGCCACATTTACGAAGACGAATACGAACGGGGGATCCCTGTCCTTGACCTTCAAGACGGTCTGCTTCCCGTTGTAGGAAAAACAAAAGAAACCGGGACCAGTATCAATTTTCTTCCCGATGACGAGATCTTTGACAAAACCTGGTTCAAAGCGGAGGACGTTAAAAGCCGGCTTCACGAAACCGCATACTTAAATCCCGAGCTGACCATTGAATTTGAAGACAGAAGAGGGGAAGTAACGGATGCGGAAGTTTTCCATGAGCCGGAAGGGATCGTAGGCTTTGTCAAGGCCATGAGCGGTTCCAAGGACGCGGTCAGCGACGTGATCTATTTCAAAGGCGAAGCTGAAGGGATTTCCGTAGAGTGCGCTTTCCAGTATACCAACGAATTTCATGAGAATGTCATGGGATTTTGTAACAATATCCACAATGCGGAGGGCGGCACCCATATTACGGGCTTTAAATCCTCCTTTACCAATGTGATCAACTCCTATGCAAGGGAGTTAAATATATTAAAAGAAAAGGACCAGAATTTTACCGGCGCAGATGTGCGCAACGGCATGACGGCCATCGTTTCCATCAAGCATCCGGATCCCAGGTTTGAAGGCCAGACCAAAACCAAGTTAGACAATCAGGATGCCTCAAAGGTAGTCAGCAAGATAACCGGCGAAGAGGTCGTGCGATTTTTTGACAGGAATTTAGAAACCTTAAAGGCCGTGATCGGCTGTGCGGAAAAGGCGGCTAAGATCCGCAAATCCGAAGAAAAGGCCAAGACCAATATGCTGACCAAGCAGAAGTTTTCCTTTGATTCTAACGGGAAACTTGCAAACTGCGAATCAAGGGACGCCGAAAAATGTGAAATTTTCATTGTAGAGGGCGATTCTGCAGGAGGTTCTGCAAAAACCGCCAGAAACCGTAAATACCAGGCGATCCTGCCGATCAGAGGAAAAATATTGAATGTGGAAAAAGCCAGTATGGATAAGGTTTTGGCAAATGCGGAGATCAAAACCATGATCAACGCTTTCGGATGCGGTTTTTCCGAAGGTTACGGAAATGATTTCGATATCAGTAAGCTCCGCTATAACAAGATCATTATCATGGCGGATGCGGATGTGGACGGCGCACATATTTCCACTTTGTTGTTGACCCTGTTTTACAGATTTATGCCGGAACTGATCAGCGCGGGCCATGTTTATATTGCAATGCCCCCTTTGTATAAGGCCATGCCGTCAAAGGGAAAGGAAGAATACCTCTATGATGACAAGGCCCTGGAGAAATACCGGAAAAGCCATAAAGGACCTTTTACCTTACAGCGCTATAAAGGTCTTGGCGAAATGGACGCCAGCCAGTTGTGGGAAACAACCTTAAATCCCGATACAAGGAAACTGAAGCTGGTGGAGATCGACGATAATTTCCAGGCTGACAGAATTACGGAGATGCTTATGGGTACGGAAGTCCCTCCCAGGAAGAAATATATTTATGAACATGCAAATGAAGCTTTGCTTGATATTTAACGGAGGCACCAATGAACGAGACAATTATCAGAACTGAATATTCGGAGGTCATGGAGCAGTCCTATATCGACTATGCCATGAGCGTTATCATCGCAAGGGCGCTTCCCGATGTGAGGGACGGCTTAAAGCCGGTTCAAAGGCGTACCCTCTATGATATGCACGAACTTGGGATCCGTTATGACAGACCCTACAGAAAATGCGCCCGTATCGTAGGCGATACCATGGGTAAATACCATCCCCACGGCGACAGTTCCATCTACGAGGCTTTAGTTGTAATGGCCCAGGAATTCAAAAAAGGAATGCCTTTGGTGGACGGCCACGGCAATTTCGGTTCTATAGAGGGCGACAGTGCGGCTGCCATGCGTTATACGGAGGCAAGGCTCGCCAGGGTAACCCAGGAGGCTTATTTATCAGACCTTGACAAGGATGTTGTGGATTTTGTACCCAATTTTGACGAGACGGAAAAAGAGCCGAGTGTCCTTCCGGTCAAGATACCCAATATCCTGATAAACGGCGCAGAAGGAATTGCCGTAGGTATGGCTACCAGCATTCCCCCTCATAATACAGGGGAAGTGATCGAAGGCTTAAAGGCCTATATGCAGAATCCCAACCTTACTACCAGGGAGCTTATGAAGTATGTTAAGGGACCTGATTTCCCCACGGGAGGCATTGTCTGCAACAAGGACGAGCTTTTGAATATTTACGAGACCGGTACGGGCAAGATCAAGCTGAGGGGCAAGGTGGACGTGGAAAAAGGCAAAAACGGACATGTCAACATTGTTATTTCCCAGATCCCCTATACCATGATCGGAGCCAATATATCCAAATTCTTAATGGATGTTGCAGCGCTTTCGGAGAGCAAAAAGACCAACGATATTGTGGATATTTCCAACCAGTCCGGCAAAGAAGGCATCCGTATCGTCATTGAATGCAAACGGGATACGGATACGGAGCAGTTTATCAACATGCTCTACAAAAAGACCAAGCTGGAGGATACCTTCGGGGTCAATATGCTGGCGGTTGCAAACGGTCGTCCGGAAACCTTAAGCCTTGCCGAAATCTTTAAGCACTGCGCGGATTTCCAGTTTGCCGTAGCTACCAGAAAATACCGGAATCTCCTTAACAAGGAACTGGAACGAAAGGAGATCCAGGAAGGCCTGATCAAGGCCTGCAATCTCATCGATCTGATCATAGAGATCTTAAGGGGTTCAAGGGACCGGAATATGGCCAAGGAATGTCTGGTACACGGCGTGATAGACGGTATCCAGTTTAAGTCCAGGGAATCCAAGATCATGGCGACCCAGCTTTTGTTTACGGAAAAGCAGGCCAATGCCATTTTGGAAATGAGATTATACAAATTGATCGGCTTAGAGATCAACGCCCTTATCAAGGAGCATGAGGAGACCATGGCCAATATTTACCGTTATGAAGATATTCTGGCCAGCCATTCTTCCATGACCCAGGTGCTGATCCAGGAATTGGACCAGTTAAAGAAAGCTTTTTCCGCGAAAAGAAAAACGGAAATTACCAATGCCGAAGAAGCGGTCTATGTGGAAAAGAAGATGGAGGAAATGGACGTTTATTTCCTGATGGACCGTTTCGGATATGCGAGATGTATCGACCTTGCGACCTTTGAGCGGAATAAGGAGGCGGCAATTGCGGAAAACCGCTATGCTTTCTTATGTAAAAATACCGGAAAGGTATGTATTTTTACGGCCCAGGGCCAGATGCATACCATTAAGATCTCCGATGTGCCTTTCGGTAAATTCAGGGATAAGGGCACTCCTGTGGATAATATCAGCAATTTCCAAGCCGACAACGAAAATATTATTTTTGCCTGCTCCCAAAGCGACGTCAATCTGTACCGGATGATCTTTGTTACCAGGCAGTCCATGTGCAAGATCGTTGACGGCGGAGAATTTGATGTGGCAAAAAGGACGGTGGCTGCTACCAAGCTGTCAGAGGACGACGAGCTGGTAAGCGTTTCCATGCTCATTGACAAGCGCAATGTGATCATGCAGACGAAAGACGGGTACTTCCTTCGTTTCCCCATTGAGGAAATTCCCGAAAAGAAAAAGGGCGCCGTGGGCGTCCGGGGCATGAAATTAGGAAACGGGGATTATGTGGAGAATGTTTATTATACCCAGAATGCCGTGGAGTGTACCGTAGAATATAAGGAAAAGCAGTTGGAATTAAATAAGATCAAACCCGGAAAACGTGACAGTAAAGGAACGAAGATAAGGGTTTGACAGTCTGGGAGTAGTTATGAGAGTCATTGCAGGAACAGCAAGAAGTTTAAGATTGGAAACACCGGCGGGAATGGATACGAGACCTACCACCGACAGAATCAAGGAAACCCTGTTTAATATGATACAGTTTGATATTCAGGGGGCCTGTTTTCTGGATTTATTTGCAGGAAGCGGCGGGGTCGGCATTGAAGCCCTGAGCAGAGGAGCAAAGGAAGCGGTATTTATTGAAAATGCAAAAGAAGCCTGCGACTGTATTCATGCAAATTTAAAGCATACAAAGTTAGGCGATAAGGCTCTTGTATGCAGACAGGATGCGTTTGTGGCGCTGACGACGTTGGAATATCAAAAAAAATTCCGTCTGGTCTTTATGGATCCCCCTTATCACAAAGAGCTGGAGCAGAGGGTTTTGGAATATTTTACCACCTCTTCCTTAGTGGATGAGGAAACCACCATTATTTTTGAAGCGGCCCTTGATACGGATCTGGACTTTATAGAAAAGCTTTCATATGATATTATCAAGATTAAACAGTATAAAACAAATATGCATGTGTTTGTAAAAAGGAGAAAACAGGATGAAATCAGCAATTTACCCCGGTAGCTTCGACCCTGTTACCTATGGTCATCTGGATGTGATCCGCCGGTCCGCCAATATTTTTGATGAATTAACAGTCAGCGTCTTGAATAATGTTGGGAAGTCTGCATTGTTTTCTGTGGAAGAACGTGTTAAAATGCTAGAAGAAGCCACAAAAGATTTATCAAATGTGAAGGTGGATTCCTTTAGCGGACTGTTGATCAACTATGCAAAACAAAAGAATGTCCACGTTGTTATCAGAGGCTTGCGTGCTATTACGGATTTTGAATATGAGCTGCAGATAGCGCAGACGAATCACAAATTATCCGGCGGAGAACTGGATACGATGTTTTTGACAACCTCTCTTGAGTATGCTTATCTCAGTTCTTCCAGTGTAAAGGAAATTGCCTATTTTGAAGGGGATGTAACTCCCTGTGTGCCGGATTTTGTTGCAAAGGAATTATATCGAAAGTATCACGGAACGTAATTGTGTTAGGAGAATGTTATGAGCAGTAGAATTGAACAGTTAATCGATGAAATTGAGGATTACATTGATAATTGCAAGCCCCATGCCTTTAACAACAATAAGATCATTGTTAATAAAGAGGAAATCGATGAACTTTTAAGGGATCTTCGCATGAAGACTCCCGATGAGATCAAGCGTTATCAGAAAATCATCAGCAATAAGGAAGCCATTTTAAACGATGCCAGGGAAAAAGCGGAGGCATTGATCAACGAGGCTACGGTACATACCACGGAACTGATCAACGAGCAGGAGATCATGCGACAGGCCTATGAGCAGGCACAGGAGATCGTGGAGCTTGCTACGAGACAAGCACAGGAGATCCTTGACAATGCCACAATAGAAGCCAATCAGGTTAAAGCATCCGCCATCCAGTATACGGATGAAATGCTGGCCAATGTAGAGAATATCCTAAGCCATTCCATAGAGATCACTGCCGCAAAATACGAGGGCCTTATTAATTCCCTGACAGACTGTTACAACATTGTAACGGCAAACCGTTCAGAGCTTTATCCCGTAGAGGCCATGGCGGAAGAAGAGGCTACGGAGCAGGTCAGTGAACCTTCAGGGAAAGGCGGTCTGGATATTATCTGACGACTAAGCAAACATACAATAAACTGTTAACAAGATACCGATGATGCTGCACAGGATAAGCTTGTGCAGCATATATTTTTGTCTGGATAAGTCTGTGCTTCCCATAATGTGAAAGGTCTGTAAATGGCAGGAGATGCCCGTAAATACCAGGGAAAGGTGGGTAAGGGCAAAGGCCCTTGCAGCAGGCAGATTTAAGCTTTTTATGGATAAAAGCCCGCCGGAAATTTCAAGAAGGTTGTGGAAGAAGGCGCAAAGGTACGGATTCTCATAAAACAGCGTTTTGGGGATAATGACTAACAGATTACAGACGATCATGTAGCCTCCCAGCATGGAGATCTGCATAAGTCCCTGATTGATGCTTTCATCCATAACGGAAAGGAAGGGTTTTGCGGCGGAGGGGCCTTTTTTGCGGCAGGAAGCCTCCGGTGCGACATGCAGACGTTTGTATACGGTCCTCCTTAAAATAAAGCCGTACAATAAAGGCAGGACATATAGAAAAAACAAGCCGTGTGAAAGGGGAATGCCTGTATAGATATTTCCGTATACAAAAGAAAGAAAATAGGCGGGACCGATATTGTTGGAAAAAGACAACAAAAACTGGGCTTCATCCTTTGAAATTTTTCCTTCCTCATATTCCATTACGGCAGCTTTGGCGCCCATGGGAAATCCGCACAAAAATCCCATGACCAGGACATAAACGCCTGCGTCGCTTATTTGATACAAAAATTTAAAAATACCTGAAAAGGGCTTTATGAGAAGCTCATCCAAATTCAGCTTGATGAGCATGGAAGAAATGATCATAAAGGGGAGCAGGGATGGGATCATCTGCTCAAACCATATGCTAAGGCCTAAGTATGCGTACTGCTTTGCCATAGCGGAAAAGCGCAGGATAAATCCCATAAGCGCGGCAAAAAGCAGAACGGGGATGATATTTTTTCTGAAATTTTTCATAAAAGCACCCGTATATCAGCAAAATAGTGTATACTTAAACATATTAAAAAACAAATCATTTCATGCAGGATAGATTATGCGTTTGGAAAAATATCTGGCCGACTGCGGCGTAGGAAGCCGCAGCCAATGTAAAACCTATATCAGACAGGGACTTGTTAAAGTTAACGGAAGCGTTGCAGAAAACGGAGCGCAAAAGGTTTCCGGCACGGAAGAGATTTCCTTTCAGGGGAAAGCTTTAACACTTGCGAAAAACCTGTATTTTATGTTTCATAAGCCCGCCGGATGTATCTGCGCAACAAGAGATAACAGCCAAAAAACAGTCTTAGACTTTTTTCCGCCGGCTCTTTCCAAAAAGCTTCTCATTGCAGGACGGCTTGACAAGGAT
This sequence comes from Lachnospiraceae bacterium UBA3273, assembly GCA_002362385.1. Lineage (GTDB taxonomy): Bacteria > Bacillota > Clostridia > Lachnospirales > Lachnospiraceae > UBA2882. The sequence goes on along the minus strand of DEUB01000029.1, from coordinate 130,109 downwards.
ACGGAAGGGATGCTGCTTTTAACCGACGACGGCGCCTTTATCCATCAGCTCATGTCGCCCGGAAAGCATGTGGAAAAAACCTATTTTTTTAAAGCATCCGGCAGGCTTTCAAAAGATGCCGCGGACAGGGTCGCGGCAGGGATGGATATCGGAGACGAAAAGCCCCTGAAACCGGGCAGGCTTTATCATATACAGATAACGGGAACGGATGCCTTTTCCGGATGCCTTACCATAAAGGAAGGCCGGTATCACCAGGTAAAGCGGATGATAAAGGCCTTAGGGGGAGAGGTGTCCTATTTAAAAAGGATCTCTATAGGGCCCGTAAGCTTAGATGCATCCTTAAGCCCGGGGGAATACCGTCCCCTGACAGAAGAAGAATTACAATTGCTTGGAAGAGAAAGCGTGAAATAGAGTTATGCCATTTTTACCTATCAGTCGGAAGGACTGTCAAGACAGAGGAATCGAACAACTGGATTTTGTATATGTCATCGGGGATGCTTATGTGGACCATCCTTCCTTCGGACATGCCATCATAAGCCGCGTGCTGGAATCCTTCGGTTATTCGGTAGGGATCGTTTCCCAGCCGGACTGGAAAGACCCGGACAGCATTTCGATTTTGGGTAAGCCCCGTCTCGGATTTTTGGTAAGCGGCGGCAATATGGACTCCATGGTCAACCACTATTATGTCAGTAAAAAGAAGAGACCCACAGACGCTTATACGCCCGGCGGGGTCATGGGCAAAAGGCCCGATCATGCGGCGGTTGTCTACAGCAACCTGATCCGCAAAAGCTATAAGCATACTCCTATTATTTTAGGCGGGATCGAAGCGAGCCTTCGGAGAATGGCCCATTATGATTACTGGTCCGATTCCTTCAAACGCTCCATCCTCTTAGACAGCGGAGCGGATATGATCTCCTACGGAATGGGCGAGAAATCCATTGTGGAAATTGCAGATGCCCTAAACAGCGGCATCGATATAAAAGACATTACCTTTATCAAAGGAACCGTATATAAGACAAGGGATACGGAGCATATACAGGACGGCATCCTGCTTCCTTCCTATGAACGGATGAAGGAGAAAAAGAAGGAATATGCCGCCTCCTTCAAAATACAATATGAAAATACGGATCCCTTCAGCGCAAGGCCTCTGATCGAGCCTTACGACCACGGGGTCTATGTAGTCCAGAATACGCCCGCCATGCCCCTAAGCACGATGGAAATGGATGATATCTATGACCTTCCCTATATGGGGACCTATCATCCTTCCTATGAAAAAGCCGGCGGTATTCCGGCCCTTTCAGAGGTCAAATTTTCCCTGATCAGCAACAGGGGATGTTTTGGCGGCTGCAGTTTTTGCGCCCTGACCTTTCACCAGGGACGGATCGTCCAGACAAGAAGCCATGAATCCATTTTAAAAGAAGCGGAGCGGATGACTAAGGATCCCCTGTTTAAAGGCTATATACACGATGTGGGAGGGCCTACTGCAAATTTCAGGGCCCCGGCATGTAAGAAACAGCTGAAGCAGGGAGTATGTACGAACAGACAGTGCCTGTTTCCTGCGCCCTGTCCCAATCTGGAAGCGGATCATACCGATTATGTGAAGCTTTTGCGAAAGCTCAGAAAGCTTCCCGGCGTAAAGAAGGTTTTTATCCGTTCGGGGATCCGTTTCGACTATTTGCTCAAGGACAAAAACGATACCTTTTTCCATGAACTTTTAAAACATCACGTAAGCGGGCAGTTAAAGGTGGCGCCGGAGCATATTTCCGATGAGGTCCTCTCTAAGATGGGAAAGCCCGAAAACAGGGTTTATGAACAATTTATCAAAAAGTATGAAGCCTATAATAAAAAAATAGGAAAAAAACAGTATGTGGTGCCTTATTTCATGTCCTCCCATCCGGGCTCTACCTTAAAGGAAGCCGTGGCTTTAGCGGAATATATCAGGGATTTAGGATATATGCCGGAACAGGTGCAGGATTTTTATCCCACGCCGTCCACCCTTTCTGCGGTCATGTATTATACCGGATTGGATCCCAGGGATATGAAGCCCGTATATGTGGTAAAAAACCCCCATGAGAAAGCTATGCAGAGGGCGCTGATCCAATATCGGAATCCGGAAAATTACCAGTTGGTAAAGGAAGCGTTGATTTCCGCCCACAGGGAAGATCTGATCGGTTTTGGCGAAAAATGCCTGATCCCTCCCAGGAAGTTTAATAGCGCCGGTACGAAACGCTCAAACAACAAAAAGAAAGGCAGAAAAAAAGGATGAAAATAGCGATCATAACAGGAGCCTCCAGCGGAATGGGGGCGGAATTCGTCAACAGGATAGATAAGGCATGCAATGATCTGGATCAGATCTGGGCAGTATCCAGAACAGTGGAAGAAACAGAATTTCCGGAAACGAAAGCGGAAATCGTAAGGATCCCTCTCGACCTGACGGGGGAAGACGCCAAAAACGTATTGTCAAAAAAGCTGGAAGCTGAAATGCCCAAAATCAAGATCCTCGTAAACAGTGCAGGATTTGGAAAAATGGGTAAATTTGAATCCCTGCCCTTAGAGCTTCAGACCGATATGATGAAATGCAATACCATAGGCTTGATGACCATGTGTCATTTGTGCATCCCGTATATGGTAAAGGGTGGTTATATCATCAATATGGCAAGTGCGGCGGCATTTCTTCCCCAGATGCGTTTTGCCGTATACGCCGCGTCCAAATCCTTTGTGCTTTCTTTTTCAAGGGCTTTGGGATATGAGCTGAAGGACAGGAAGATCAGTGTGACCGCGGTATGCCCGGGTCCTGTCAAAACCCCGTTTTTTGATATTGCGGAGGAAGAGGGATATACATTGTTCATCAAAAAATTCTTTATGGTAAAGCCGGAAAGGGTAGTCGCCCATGCTCTTAAATGTGCAAAGGAACGCAGGCAGGTTGCCGTTTACAGTCTTCCCATGAAAGGGATGCGGTTTATCAGTAAAGCGCTGCCGCACCGTCTGATTTTGGAAATTTATGATAGAATCGTGTGATCGGAAAGGAAGCAGTTTGTTATGACACAAAAGGTAAAACAGGGAGATATTGAATATTTCAATAAAAAAAGACAGAGGGAGGTCATAAAGACAGTCGTCTATTTCGGAGTGTCTCTTTCTTTGTTCATCGCAGGATATGCGGCAACGAAGACAAAGGCAAACCTCTTAACGATCGTAGCGGTGCTGGGCCTTCTTCCCGCAAGCAAAAGCTGTGTCAGCATGATCTTATATCTGCGCTACCATGGATGCAGCAGGGAGGACCATGAATTTTTAAAAGGGACCCTGGAGCATTTTAAACACGCATACGGGCTGGTATTTACTTCTTATAAAACAACTTATGAGGTGGCAGGCTGTATTGTCAAAAACGGCTATATTTACGGCTGCCTGACCAATCACAAGGATATGGGCACGGACCTTGAGGAGCATATTGCGGGAATCGTGAAGCAGAACGGGTATCAAGCCACTGTAGGCATGTTTTCCAATAAAGAAGATTTTGTAAACCGCTTAAAGCAGCTTCAGGATAAAGAAACGGAGAATGAGGAAAATGATGAAAAGCTTATGGTCCTGCTTCATCAGATTTCCCTTTAAGATCTGCTATGAAAGAGTTTGAGATAAGAGAAAACGAGGCTGGCCAAAGATTGGACAAATATCTGGGAAAGCTGCTTTCTAAAGCGCCCATGAGCTTCGTTTATAAAATGCTTCGCAAAAAGAATTTCACATTGAATGAAAAAAAGGCAGGCGGCAGCGAGCTCTTAAAAACAGGCGACAGGGTACGACTGTTTTTATCCGATGAGACCTTTGAAAAATTCTGTAAAGAAGCGGGGCGGGATGGCGAAAGACATTTTTCCCTGTACACAGGAGAGGATTTAGAAAAACTCGGGCTTTCTGTCGTTTATGAGGATGAACATATTCTGGTTTTTAACAAGCCCTCGGGAATGCTGTCCCAAAGGGCGGAAAAGGAAGATATATCCGTCAATGAATATCTGATCGGTTATCTTCTTTCCCAAAAGGTCCTGACAGAAGAAATGCTTACAACCTTTAAGCCTGCGGCGGCCAACAGGCTTGACCGCAACACATCCGGGCTTATTCTGTGCGGAAAAAGCCTTTCGGGCCTGCAATACCTGTCGGAGATCATAAAAAACCGTACCCTGGAAAAGCATTACCGCTGCATTGTGGAGGGAAGGGTGTGCCTTGAGGAGATCTCTTCAAAGAACCCTGCCTCAAAACAGACGGGAACGGAACTGGTTTTAGAAGGGTATCTTACAAAGGATAAGGAAAAGAACAAAGTAACGATCGCCAAATCGCCTTCATCCGGCGGCGGGGCAAAGGAATTGGTAAAAACAGGCATTACCCCTATCAGGACCTATGGCCGGGGAAATAAGGCCTATACGGAATTATCCGTACACCTGATCACAGGAAAGCCCCATCAGATCCGCGCCCATTTGGCGGGAATAGGGCATCCTGTTGTGGGGGATATGAAATACGGCAGAAAAAACGGGCTTTCCGAGAAACATCACGTCAAAAGCCAGCTTCTTCATGCCTACAGGGTCGTTTTTCCGCCTTCTTCCGGGAAATTCGCTTATTTGTCCGGTATGGAGTTATCCGGCGATCCGCCCCTTCAATACAGAAAGATATTAGAGGAATTAGCAAATGGGAACATGGAATAGCAGGGGCTTACGGGGCTCTACGCTGGAGGAGCTTATTAACAGGACCAATGAAAAATACCGGGAAAACGGACTTGCCCTCATTCAAAAAGTGCCAACGCCCATTACGCCGGTAAAAATAGAGCAGGAAACAAGACATATTACTCTGGCGTATTTCGACCAGAAATCCACTGTGGATTATATCGGCGCCGTACAGGGGATTCCCGTCTGTTTTGATGCGAAGGAATGCGCGGTGGATACCTTTGCCCTGCAGAATATCCATGAGCACCAGGTGGCTTTCATGGCGGATTTTGAGAAACAGGAGGGGGTTTCCTTTTTCATTATCAACTATACCCACCGGGATGTATTTTTCTATCTTTCCTTCCGTCAGATGTTTGCCTTCTGGAAACGGGCAAAGGACGGGGGCAGAAAGAGCTTCCGTTTTGAAGAACTGGATCCGTCCTACATATTAAAGCCCCGGGCAGGACTTTTTGTTCCTTATCTTGACATGATCCAGAGGGATTTAAATGAGAGAGAGCTTTCATGAGAAAGCTTTCCGGTTGACAAATAAAGTGTTTTTTTGTATACTGTCGTTAGTTTTATATGCTAATACGCTATCAAAGTACCGCTTTAAATTGTTAAAGTAAAAGCGTAGCAAAATAATTTTTTTACAAGCTGTTGTTACCCGATATATATCCGGTTAAAAGCAGTCAAAGGAATATTTATCTGATTAACGGAGGAAATTATGCAGAAACTTATACATACGCCGGAAGGCGTCAGAGATATTTACGGAATGGAATGTAAAAGAAAGCACCGGCTTCAGGAAGCGATCCATGAAAATTTCATGCGCTTCGGCTATGAAGATATAGAAACTCCTGCTTTCGAATATTTTGACGTATTCGGAAGGGAGATCGGGACAACCCCCAGTAAGGAATTATACAAATTTTTTGACAAGGAAGGGAACACCCTGGTTCTCCGGCCCGATTTCACGCCTTCTATCGGCAGATGCGCCGCAAAATACTTTACGGAGCAGTCTGTCCCCGTCAGGCTGGCCTATGTGGGCAACACCTATACCAATACCTCTAACCTGCAGGGAAAATTAAAGGAAATAACCCAGATGGGAGTGGAACTGATCGGAGATCCTTCCGTTATGGCGGATGCGGAAATGGTACATCTGGCAGTCTCTTCTTTAAAAGAGGCAGGCTTGAAGGAATTTCAGGTCAGCATAGGGGAGATCGGTTTTTTTAAAGGCATTTGCGAGGAAGCAAAGCTCCATGAGGAGACGGAAATGAATCTCAGGGAATTTATTTCCGCAAAAAATTATTTCGGGGCGGAAGAGCTTTTGTCAAAACAGTGTCAGCTAAAGCCTGCCAAAATTGAAACCTTCCTAAAAGTAACGGAGCTTTTCGGTTCTTCTGAGATTTTGGACGACGCTTTGGAACTGGTGGACAACAAACGCAGCAGGGAAGCGATCATACGTCTGCAGCAGCTTTATGAGTTGTTAAAAATGTACGGGGATGAAAAGTATATCTCCTTTGATTTGGGACTGGTAAGCAAATATCATTATTATACCGGGATCATTTTTAAAGGTTATACCTACGGCGTAGGGGATGCGGTCGTGACCGGCGGACGCTATGACAGGCTGCTTTCTTATTTCGGCAAGGACGCGGCTGCTATCGGTTTTGCCGTTAATACGGACGGTCTGATGCAGGCCCTTGCATCCAGAAAGCTTGAACAGGAAGTTGCACCGCGCACGACCATGCTTCTTTATGAGGAAAACGTAATAAAAGAGGCAATCAGATATGCCTGCGAATTCAGAAAGCTGGGAGAATGCTGCGAGCTTTTAGAGCTTTCCGACGAGCAGGATGAAAAGGCTTATGTGGCGTTGGCAAAAGCGGGCAATAAAAAAGCTGTTATGAAAATCACTTCAAAGGGTATGAAGAAACTGTACGAAGTTTAGGAGAAATGATAGAATGAATAAAGACATGAGATATATTACCTTCGCTCTGGGGAAGGGCAGACTTGCAAAAAAGACCCTGGAGCTTTTGGAAGAGATCGGCATTACCTGTGAAGAAATGAAGGATAAAGACACAAGAAAGCTGATCTTTGTCAATGAAGAGCTGAAGCTGAAGTTTTTCCTGGCAAAGGGGCCGGATGTTCCAACCTATGTGGAATACGGCGCTGCAGATATCGGCGTTGTGGGGAAAGATACTTTGCTGGAAGAGGGCAGACGTGCTTATGAGGTACTGGATCTGGGCTTTGGCAAATGCCGCATGTGCGTATGTGGGCCGGAGAGCGCAGGAGAGCTTTTAAAGCATCATGAAATGATCCGCGTGGCCAGCAAATATCCCCGGATCGCAAAGGACTATTTTTACAACAAAAAGCACCAGACTGTGGATATCATCAAGCTAAACGGCTCTGTGGAATTAGGACCCATGGTAGGACTTTCCGATGTGATCGTGGATATCGTGGAAACGGGTTCCACTTTAAAGGAAAACGGACTTGTGGTACTGGAGGAGATCTGTCCCTTGTCGGCGAGGATGATCGTCAATCAGGTCAGCATGAAGATGGAAGCGGACAGGATCAAGGATCTGATCAAAAAGCTCAAGGAGCAGATCGCAAAATAACAGGGATAAGAAGGATAAGAGGAATAAAAGGAATAAGAGGGACAAGATATGGAAAGAAAAGCAATGATCGAGAGGAAAACAAAAGAAACGGAAATTACCATGACCCTGAAACTGGACGGCATGGGTAAGTCCGAAGTTAAAACCGGCGTGGGATTTTTGGACCATATGTTTACGGGTTTTGCCAAACACGGTTATTTTGACCTGGAATTAAAGGCTTCAGGGGACCTTGAGGTGGACGCCCATCATACGGTCGAGGACTGCGGTATCGTCTTGGGAAACGCTATTTCCAAGGCATTAGGGGATAAAAAAGGCATCAGCCGTTACGGCTATTTCGTTCTTCCCATGGATGAGGCTTTGGTGCTCTGTTCCATTGATCTGTGCGGCAGGCCTTATTTTTCCATGGACGCTTCCTTTAAAGGAGATTTTGTAGGAGATATGGATACCCAGCTTGTTAAGGAATTTTTCTATGCGGTTTCCTACAGCGGAGCAATGAACCTCCATATCAAAGTGTTAGCCGGTGATAATGACCATCACATCATTGAGGCAATGTTCAAAGCTTTCGGAAAGGCTTTGGACATGGCGACAGCCATAGAACCAAGATGCATGGATGTGCCGAGCACAAAGGGTTCCCTTGCCTAGCAGACGGAAATACCAAAGATACTATAGAAAGGTCGATTATACCATGATTAAAAAATTTGCAGCATGTATCTATTTATATGAAGGTAAGGCAGTTAAAGGATTTTCGGACCATTCCATCCTTTCCATGGACCCGGTTTCACTGGCCATGTCTTATGGGGATGCAGAAACCGACGCCGTTATTGTGTTCGATCTGTCCTACAATGACGCCACCCATGAAGAAAGCATTCTTTTGATCAAACAGATTGCGGAAAGCGTTGCAGTACCCGTCTATGGCTCAGGCAATATCAAGCGCATGGAGGATGTAAAAAAACTCCTCTATGCCGGATGTAAAAAAGCAATTCTGAATCTAGGCAAGGATGCTTCTTATGAGATTTTAGAAGAGGTTTCCAAGAAATTCGGCAGGGATAAGATCGGTGCTTCCTTTAAAGAAGCGCAGCGTATGATGATAAATCCCGATGCACTGGAAAAGTATGCCAGCGAACTGATCTGCTTGGATGAGCATGAAATTAAATATGCCATGCCTTTATGCCCGTTACCCATGATCGTAACATTGCCGGAAATCTCCCTTGATAAAATGCTTTCCATGCTGGAAAACAGCAAGATAAGCGGCGTTACGGGGCCTTTGGTAAATGACAATCTGAAGGAACTGGGTTCATTAAAGGAAATTGCGGCGGACAGGGGGATCGATATCCATATTTTTAAGCCCCAGATGCCCTTTAGCGAATTAAAACTGGGGCCTGACGGACTGGTGCCCGTTGTGGTACAGGATTACCGGTCGGGACAGGTGCTGATGGTTGCCTATATGAATGAAGAGGCATACAATAAGACCTGCCGTACAGGGAAAATGACCTATTACAGCAGGAGCCGTAAAGAATTATGGGTAAAGGGTCTGACCAGCGGTCATTTCCAGTATGTGAAAAGCTTAAGCATCGACTGTGACAACGACACGCTCCTTGCCAAGGTAAAGCAGATCGGCGCTGCCTGCCATACGGGAAATTACAGCTGCTTCTACAGAGATTTGATTCCTATGGAAGAAGAGGATACGCCCGAGAATCCCCTTACGGTATTTGAAAACGTGACCAATATCATCAAGGACCGCAAGCTTCATCCCAAAGAAGGCTCCTATACCAATTATCTCTTTGACAAGGGCATCGATAAGATTTTGAAGAAGCTGGGAGAAGAGGCGACGGAAATCGTCATTGCAGCCAAAAATCCCAATCCCGAAGAGATCAAGTACGAGATTTCCGATTTTCTCTATCATATGATGGTCTTAATGGTAGAAAAGGGCGTTACATGGGAAGAAATCACAAGCGATCTTGCCAAAAGATAAAAGTATAAAGTATCGTTATAAGAAGGAATATAAGAGTGATGAGGGGAAATGTCATGGATAAGAAAGAAAAGGAAAGATGCGTGACAGCCATGTTTTTACTGAATATTGCCGCATGGCTTATTTTTCTTATAATGGATGCAGCAGCGGAGCTTCTATTGAACGAGGACGGGGTGTTAGATTACGGATTTTTTACAATTCCCTGTGTTTTAACAGTGTTGTATATCATCGTTGAGAAAAGATTATTTTCAATAGTCCGTTTTAAAGCAAGATACAATCTTTTACTGACGGTCTCATTTGTTTTGACCGCCACTGTTTTGGGCGGGATAGTCTGGTTCATGTGTCTGACTATGAATATATGGCCTATCCCTCAGGCTAACCGTGGATGGATTAGCTTAAACGGAATAGAATACCTGATATTTCCTTTTACATACGGGATCATTTCTTTGATTCTTGGCTTTGTAATCAAACTGATTGCTTATATTGTGTATCGAAGAAAGAAAGTATGATATTTCCGGTAAATTCTGCCGCATTCTTTGCAAATCCTATCATATCCATGGTACAACCCGCATAAACTGTTTACAAAAAAGAGCGGGTGTTGTGTCATATGCGAAAAACAACGGACCGGGACGATAAGCTGGAACAGATCATGCGCCTTCGGGAATATCAGCAAAACAATTCCACTCATGTAAATACTATGGCGGGCATTATGTCTCCCGATGAGGGCTATGGAGAAGGTTCTGTGGGAGATGGAGGGGAAGGACCCGAGGCCTATCGAGGCTTTTACGGAAGGCTGCGCCTTGTGTTGTGTCTTCTTTTATTCGGATTTCTTTGTATGTATCATTTCAAAATGGAGCCGGAAGACGGAACCTTTACCAAAGAGCTGCAGGCCGCTGTCAGGATCGATTATTCTGATAAGGTCATTGATTTTATGAAGGATTTCACTTATACTTTAGATTATGAGAAAACTAGCCTTAACTGATGAAATATTATTAAAGATCGATAAGCCCGCACGTTATATCGGCGGGGAAATCAATTCTATTATGAAAGACAGAGAGCGCGTGGATATCCGTTTTGCCATGTGCTTTCCTGACGTTTACGAGATCGGTATGTCACATCTGGGCATTCAGATTCTTTACGACATGTTAAACAAATTTGAAGACACGTGGTGTGAGCGTGTCTATTCTCCCTGGATGGACTTGGACGAGATCATGCGTAAAGAGCAGATCCCCTTATTTGCCTTAGAGTCCCAGGATCCGGTAAAGGAATTTGATTTTCTGGGGATTACCCTTCAGTATGAAATGTGTTATACCAATATCCTGCAGGTGCTGGATCTATCGGGAATTCCAATTTTTGCAAAAGAGCGCACATGGGAAGATGCCATTGTCATCGGCGGCGGTCCCTGTGTTTATAATCCGGAGCCCATCGCACCTTTCTTTGACCTGTTCTATATCGGAGAAGGGGAAACCATGTACAGGCAGCTTTTTGATTTGTATAAAGAGGCGAAAAAAGCCGGAAAAAGCCGGGAAGAGTTTCTGATCGAGGCAGGAAAGCTGCCCGGTATTTATGCGCCTGCATTTTATGAGACAACCTATCATGAGGACGGCACCATTGCGGATTTTTATCCCGTAAGACCGGAACTGCCGGGAAAGATCATGAAGGAAATGGTAAGGGATTTAAGCGATACATTTTATCCGGAGAAGCCTGTAGTACCATTTATCAGGGTAACCCAGGACAGGGTGGTTTTGGAGATCCAGAGAGGCTGTATCAGAGGCTGCCGTTTTTGCCAGGCAGGACAGTTATACCGGCCCGTGAGGGAACGTTCCCTGGAATTTTTGAAGGAACGTGCCGTTGTAATGCTGAAGGCCACCGGACATGAGGAAATTTCCTTAAGTTCCTTAAGCTCCAGCGATTTTTCGAAGCTCCCGGAATTCATAGACTATCTCATAGAAGAATGCAGGAAACGGCATGTGAACATTTCCCTGCCTTCCTTAAGGATCGACGCTTTTTCCCTGGATGTCATGAGCAAGGTGCAGGATGTAAAAAAAAGCAGCCTGACCTTTGCGCCGGAGGCAGGAACCCAGAGAATGCGCAACGTGATCAATAAAGGTCTGACCGAAGAGGTTATTTTAAACGGTGCAAAGCTTGCCTTTGAAGGCGGCTGGAATAAGGTTAAACTTTATTTCATGCTGGGGCTTCCTACGGAAACCGAGGAGGATGTAAAGGGAATCGCCCTCCTTTCCAATGAGATTGCCAAATTATATTATGAGACCGTGCCGAAGGAAAAACGCAACGGAAAGGTGCAGATAACCGCAAGCACCTCCTTCTTTATTCCCAAGCCTTTCACGCCTTTCCAATGGGCGCCCATGTGTACGAAGGAGCAGTTTCTGGACAAGGCCCATACGGTAAAAACAGCGGTTTTGGAGCAGTTAAATAAAAAGAGTATCAAATATAACTGGCACGAGGCGGATGTTTCCGTGCTGGAAGGCATTCTGGCAAGAGGGGACAGAAAAGTGGCCGATGTAATTTATATGGCATATAAAAAGGGCTGTATCTATGACGCATGGGGAGAATATTACAAGCATGATATCTGGATGGAATGCTTTGATGCCTGCGGCCTGTCAGTGGATTTTTATACTACAAGGGAAAGAAGCCTGGACGAGAAATTCCCATGGGATTTCATTGACTGCGGCGTAACGAAGGAATTTTTGAAAAGGGAGTGGGAGCGTGCACTTGGCGAGGAAGTGACGCCAAACTGCAAAATGGCTTGTCAGGGCTGCGGCGCCGCCAGATTCGGAACGGGTATTTGTTTTGAAGAAAGGAAGGATGCTCCGTAAATAATCGGCGCAGCGTTATGAGCAGAATATGAAAGGATGTTTATGAAATACAGAATTAAATTTTCCAAATACGGTTCTATGATCTTTATCGGGCATCTTGATATGATGCGTTATTTCCAGAAAGCGATCCGCAGGGCAGAGATCCCCATCGCTTATTCTACTGGATTTTCACCGCATCAGATCATGTCCTTTGCAGCGCCTTTGGGCGTGGGCTTATACAGCGGCGGCGAATATCTGGATATTGAGGTAACGGAAGAATTATCCACCGCTTACATGAAAGAGGCATTAAACCGGACCATGGCTGAAGGCGTTGAGATCCTTTCCGTTAAGGCTTTGCCGGAAAATGCGGAGAATGCCATGGCCAGCGTAGCAGCGGCAGGATATTTCATAAAGATCAGAGAAGGACATGAACCGGATTTCAGATTCGGAGAGGGCTTTGATGATTTTTTTACCCAGCCGGCCATTCCTTATGAAAAAGAAACGAAGAAGAGCAGGAAACTTCTTGATCTGAAAGAAGGTATTTATGATTATACGGTAACAGAAGACGGCATCCGCCTTTTGGTCAATGCCAGCAGCAGCGGAAATATCAAGCCGGGAATGATCATGGATGCTTATTATGCGTATCTTGGAAAGAAGCCGGCGGAATTTGATTTTGTAGTGACAAGGGAAGAGACCTATACGAAAAACGCCGAGGGACGGTTCATATCTTTGGACGAGGTAGGAAGGGATATCTGATGCAGACGGTTATTTTCACGGATATAGAGGAAAAGAGAAGCTTTTTTTCCATTGATGAAGGAAGGCTTTACCTGGCGGCCTTCGATACTTCGGGGAGCAGGGATATGAGCCGCATCTATGTGGGGAAGGTTACCAACATTCTACCTAATTTAAAAGCGGCATTTGTGGAATACAAAAAGGGAGTCCAGGGCTTTCTGCCATTGACAAAACAGCAGTTAGCCCAGCTTAAGCGCAACAGTCTTCTGCCTGTCCAGGTTGTAAAGGAAGCGGTAAAGACCAAGGACGCCGTGCTTTCCTTAGAGCTTTCTCTGACAGGGATCTACTGCGTTGTGACGGATAAGCCGGGAGGAATTACATTTTCCAAAAAGCTTCCATCCTATTTGCGGGAACGGCTTTTAGAAATATGCACCCCTTATGTAACGGAACAGATGACCTGTATTGTCAGGACCAACGTAATCTCTTTGGAAAGCGAAGATTATCATCTGCTTACCGATGAGATTACCACACTTTCAAAAGAATTGGCAAAGCTGAAGGATACGGCAGAGAGCAGGACCGTTTATTCCAGGCTCCATGAAGGAACTTCCTTTGTAAAGGCCCAGCTTTCCAAAATAGATTTTAAAAATGTTTTTAAAATTGTCACGGACTCCCAAAAAGAGTTTGACCAGATAAGTCAATCAATTCCGGATAAGCTTTCAGGGGCCTTGCAGCTTTATGAGGATGCCTCCTTTCCCCTGCAGGCGCTCTACGGCCTTAAAGGCAAGCTCCATGAGGCTGTAAGCCGGACTGTCTGGCTTAAGTCGGGGGGCTATCTTGTCATCGAGCCTACGGAGGCGCTTACGGTCATCGATGTGAACTCCGGGAAAAATATAAGAAAAATGGACAAGCGAAAGCTCTGCGCCCTTACCAATAAAGAAGCGGCGGAGGCCATTCCATATATTTTAACCTCCCGCAATATTACGGGAATCGTTATCGTGGATTTTATCAGTACGGATTCCGAAAAAGAAGACGCAAAGCTGTTAAAACTCCTTCGAAGCGGTATCGCCATAGACCATGTAAAAACCGATGTTGTGGACATAACTCCTTTGGGACTTGTGGAGATCACAAGGCAGAAGAAGGAAAGTCCTTTGAAAGATCAGTTATGCGAGGTGGGACTTTATGAAACTGTTAGGCATTGAAAAAGTAAAAGACGGCAAATATCTGAAAAGCTATGAGCTTACTTATCTGAATAAAAAAGGACGGGAGAAAAAATATGAGATCGTCAGCCGCAGCGAAATAGCCGGGCCGGAAGATCTGGGCACATCCATAAGCGGGCTTTCCCTCGTTGTAATTTGCGAGGACAGGCTTTTATTGTTAAAAGAATTCCGCATGGGGATCAACCGTGAGATCTACAATCTCTGTGCGGGCATGTTAGAGCCTGGGGAATCCGTAGAAGAATGTATCGAGAGGGAATTGTACGAGGAGACAGGGCTTAAGGTAAAGCGTATCATCGATATTTTACCGCCTTCCTTTGCAGCGGTGGCATTTTCCGATGTCAAGACGCGGATAGCCGTTATTGAGGCTGAGGGGGAATTTTCCGACCATACATCCGAGAATGAACAGATCCAGGCGGCGTTTTATACAAAGGAAGAATGCATGCGGCTTTTGGAAAGCGCGGAGTTTTCCTCCAGATGCCAGATCATTGCCTATTTCTTTACAAAAAATGCCTTTTCAGAGCTTGACAATTGGTAAGGATCCATGCTATTATACTACGGTATGCCGCATAACGAGGTAAAAGTATGTCCAAATCCGGTACAAAATGGCGGAAGAGACATCACCGCAGTTAGCGAGTAATTAATAGGAGGTGCCTTATGTACGCAATTATTGCAACAGGTGGAAAGCAGTACAAGGTTTCTGAAGGCGATATTATCAGAATTGAAAAATTAGACGCTGAAGACGGAAGCACTGTAACATTTGACCAGGTTCTTGCAGTAAATGATAACGGCTTAAAGGTTGGTTCCGACGTTGCTTCTTCTACAGTAACAGCAACTGTTATGAATCAGGGAAAAGCAAAAAAGGTTATTGTATATAAATACAAGAGAAAAACCGGTTATCACAAGAAAAACGGTCACAGACAAGCATACACTCAGGTTAAAATTGAGAAGATCAATGCTTAATGATCAGGTGGCATAGATGACAGCCATAACAGTTTTATGCGATAAAGAATCAAAAACCATGAAAGGATTTGAGATCAAAGGACATGCAGGCTGGGCCGATTCCGGTCAGGATATTGTATGTGCCGGGATCTCGGTTCTGGCAGTCAATACGCAAAATGCCGTTGAGCGTTTTTGTGAGGACAGATTTGAGCAGACCTATGATGAAAAGAAAGGTCTTATGAGATTTGTCATAGAAGGTCTGCCGGAACATGATGCGGAGCTTCTTTTGGAAGCGGCCAGACTGGGGTTTGAAGGAATCGCAGCGGAATATGATGAATTTGTATCGATGAAGATCAAGGAGGTGTAACACCCATGTTAAAAATGAACCTTCAATTTTTCGCTCATAAAAAAGGTGTGGGCTCTACAAAGAACGGTAGGGATTCCGAATCCAAGAGATTAGGTGCGAAGAGAGCTGACGGACAGTTTGTAAAAGCCGGAAATATCTTATACAGACAGCGCGGAACCAAGATCCATCCGGGCATCAATGTCGGCAAAGGCGGCGATGATACATTATTCGCTTTAGTTGACGGCGTTTTAAGATTCGAAAGAAAAGGAAGAGATAAAAAGCAGGCTTCCGTTTATCCGGTAGAGGACTAATCAAGGACTTAATTGCAGGGACTGTCTCATTATGTGACAGTCCTTCTTTTTTCATAACAGCAGCAGAAAAAGTTATGAAAATCAAAAAGTTGCGAAGAACAGAAAACATAAGAAATTAAAAAATGACACAAACTACCCATGAGGTGAGAATATGTTTGCAGATCGGGCAAAAATTTATGTGCGGAGCGGAAAAGGCGGAGACGGCCATGTTTCCTTCCGCCGGGAAAAATATGTGCCAAACGGCGGCCCTGACGGCGGAGACGGCGGTAACGGCGGCAGCGTTATTTTTGAAATAGACGAAGGCCTGAATACCTTAACGGATTTCAGGCATATCAGGAAATATTGTGCGAAAGACGGAGAGCCGGGCGGAAAAAGAAACTGCCGGGGCAAAAACGGCGAGGACATCGTGATCAAGGTCCCCGAAGGCACGGTTTTAAAGGAAGAGGAGAGCGGACGGATCATTGCGGACATGTCCGGCGACAACCGCAGGATGGTGCTCCTAACAGGCGGAAGAGGCGGCAACGGCAACCAGCATTATGCCACAAGCACTATGCAGGCGCCCAAATATGCCCAGCCCGGCCAGCCTTCCAAGGAACTGAATATTCTCATGGAATTAAAATGTATTGCCGACGTAGGCCTTGTAGGATTCCCCAATGTTGGCAAATCCACCCTGTTGAGCCGTGTGACCAATGCCAGACCCAAGATCGCAAATTATCATTTTACCACCTTGAACCCCCATTTGGGCGTTGTGGATATGGAAGACGGCGGCTTTGTTATTGCGGACATTCCGGGATTGATCGAGGGCGCCTCCGAAGGGGTAGGCCTGGGACATGAATTTCTTCGGCATATTGAACGGACCAGAGTCATCATCCATATGGTTGATGTGGCTGGAACCGAGGGAAGAGACCCTGTGGAAGATATATATGCCATTAACAAAGAGTTGGAGGCATATAATGAGGAAATTGCCAAACGTCCCCAGATCATTGCGGCAAATAAGACCGATGCCATTTATGACGACGGTGAAAACGACCCTGTGAAGCGTTTAAAGGACGAATTTGAGCCCAAAGGGATCCCTGTGTATCCTATTTCGGCCGTCAGCGGAGAGGGGCTTAACGAGCTTTTATTTGCGGTTAAAGATATGTTGAAGGAAATCAATGAGCCGCCCATTATATTTGAAGCGGAAATTGTTCCGGATGAAGTCCTTCAATATTCCAACGAACCTTTAAGCGTTACTTATGACGAAGCAGAAGACGAGTATGTGGTAGAAGGCCCCCGTATCGAAAAAATGCTGGGGTATACCAATCTGGACAGCGAAAAGGGATTTGTTTTTTTCCAGAAATTCCTGAAGGAAAACGAAATCCTGGACCAGTTAGAGGCGTTGGGCATCAAGGAAGGCGATACGGTCCGTATGTATGGATTAAAGTTTGATTATTATAAATAATGATCTCTTAACAGATAATCAAAAGCAGAGCAGCCGCGGGAAAAGATTACTTATTGAGCGGCAGACGGAGAGGAACATGACAAGTAAACAACGAGCATATTTAAAAGGCCTGGCAATGAATATCGAACCTATTTTTCAGGTCGGGAAATCAAGCCTGACGCCGGAAGTAACGGAAGCGGTAAGCGAAGCCTTTAATACCAGGGAACTGATCAAGGTTACCGTTTTAAAAAACTGTATGGACGACCCTAAGGCCATCGCCCAGGCGCTGGCAGAAAGGACACGTTCCCAGGTGGTACAGGTAATCGGGAAAAAGATAGTTCTTTATAAAGAAAACAAAGATCATAAAAAAATTGAACTTCCAAAGTAATATTTTTATAATGGTCTGATGGAGAGAAATTTATGTCCAAAACCGGCATTATGGGGGGAACCTTTGATCCAATTCATATAGGGCATATCAGGCTGGCAGAGCAGGCGATGGCAGAGTGTAAGCTGGATTCTGTACTTTTTGTGCCCAACCATACGCCATGGATGAAGCATGACAGAGCCGTTACAAAAGCGGAGCAGAGGGCGGCCATGACAGAGCTCGCCATAGAAGGGCATCCCGGATTCGGATTGTCTACAGTGGAAATAGACGCCGGAGGCGATTCCTATACCTGGCAGACCCTGGAAACGCTTAAGGAGCAGTACCCGGATGAGGAATTTTTCTTTATTTTGGGAGCGGATTCCCTGTTATCCATAGAAAAATGGGCACATCCGGAAAAGATTTTTGAAAATGCCGCGATCCTGGCCGCAGTGAGGGATGACTGCGATAAAACAAAGCTGGAAGAGCAAAAAGAATTGCTGGCCTCAAAATATAATGCCCGGATCCGGCTTCTTTCCATGCCCTTTGTAGATGTTTCATCCACAAAAATCAGGCAGGAATTTTACAGCGATCCGGAAATACAAAAGCTGGTCCCTCCAAAAACCGCCGCCTATATTCTTCAAAATCATTTATATTCGGTATAATGAGGGAGGGAAAGGTTATTTTGTGCACATTCAGTACAGAAGATGATTATTTAAGGCTGTTATCCGGGCAGTTATCGGAAGAGCTTGATAAAAAACGTTATGCGCATACACTGGGCGTTGCCTATACTGCAGTAAGCCTTGCCATGGCTCACGGAACGGATATGTACAATGCATATCTGGCCGGACTGCTTCATGATAACGCAAAATGTATTTCTTCCGAAAAGAAGCGAAAATTGTGTAAAAAATACGATATTGTTTTAAATGAAGCCGAAGATAAAAACCCTGATCTGCTTCACGCAAAATTAGGTGCCATCCGTGCAAGGGAAAAATATCATGTAGAGGACAGAGCTGTTTTGGAAGCGATCAAATACCATACAACGGGAAAACCGGCCATGACAGAGCTTGAAAAGATCATTTATATTGCAGATTATATCGAACCTAACAGAAAAATGCTTCCGGGGCTCCCCGAAATCCGTACCACAGCCTTTCGGGATCTAAACAGGGCAATGGTTCTGATATTGAAAAATACGCTTGCTTATTTAAGGGAAAAGGGAGTATTCATCGACCCGATGACCCTGGAGACATATGAATATTATAAGGAGGAAATATGAGCGAAAAGTTTACATCAAAGGAAATTGCTCTTGCAGCAATTGAAGCTTTGGAAGATAAAAAAGGAGAAGATATTAAGATCATCGATATCAGCCAGGTTTCCATTCTTGCAGATTATTTTATCATTGCATCCGGAAATAACCGAAATCAGGTCCAGGCCTTATGCGATAACGTAGAAGAGAAGCTTGGCAGGATGAGTATTCTGAAAAAACAGACTGAAGGATATGATAACGGAAACTGGATCCTTATTGATTACGGGGATATCGTGATTCATGTCTTTGACAAAGAAAACCGCCTGTTTTATGATCTGGAAAGAATCTGGCGGGACGGAAAATTTATTGAAAAAGAAGAGTTGTGATGTATATGCTGTAAAAAGCAGTATCCGGTTATGCCGTTGTTTCATATATCAATTATCAATTTTGTTTATGATATATGAAACAGGCGTGGCCGGAAGCCGCTTTTTACAGCATTTTTTAACGGAATATGCGGAATACTCCGAATACCTTGCCCAAAATAGCACAGTTCTGAACAATGATCGGCTCCATGGTATCGTTTTCCGGTTGGAGACGGATATGTCCGTTTTCTTTGTAAAAGGTCTTGACCGTAGCAGAATCATCTACCAATGCTACAACTATATCTCCATTTCTTGCAGTATTACACTGTTGAACAAAAATCTGGTCGCCTTCAAATATCCCTGCATTGATCATACTGTCGCCCTTAACATTCAGAATAAATGTCTCGCCGGGAGGGAGCACATCTGTAGGGACAGGAAAGTACCCTTCGATGTTCTGCTGCGCTAAGATCGGTTGACCTGCAGCAACAGTGCCTATAACCGGAATACTTGCCATTTCCCGTCTGACCATTTGAAAGCTGTCGTCTACGATCTCAATAGCTCTGGGTTTTGTGGGGTCACGGCGGATATAACCGTTTTTCTCAAGCGTCTCCAAATGAGAGTGAACAGAAGAAGTGGATCTTAAGTGTACCGCTTCACAAATCTCCCGCACAGCCGGTGGATACCCTTTCTTTAATATTTCTTCCTTAATAAATTCTAATATCTGCTGTTGCTTGGCAGAAATCTTGCCTTGTGCCATAGAAGTTATCCTCCTTATCATTATAAAAAACCCATAAAATCAGATAAACAGCGCGGAATAGTGGACAACTTGCAAAAAACACCGATGTTTATCAAAAATTTTATCTCATATATGTAGTAATATGATCACGTTAATACTAACTATATCTAGTATAGCACCTCATGCCAGAAAAAGCAAACATATATTCCGAAAATTTGTTCGATTTTTCTATTGACTTTTCGAACATATATTCTTATAATACTCATATACAGAACTTATGTTCGCAACAAATGTTCGATTGATTTGATTTTTATATCAATTCAAATTTAATTTTATCAGATGGTCAGTCAAGGGCTTGCTTATTTACAAAAGCATAAGGAGGAACGCAATGAGCAGAATCGGGAGTTTTAATAATCATATTAATGCTGGAAAGAAAAGAAGAAAGGTTATCATGAAGAAGCTGTCATTTACAGTTATTACAGCTGTATTTATAATGATAATAGCATTATCTGTTTTTTCCATGACGGCAAGGGCAAAATCTACCAAGGGCGCAGATGATTACAAATATTATACCAGCCACATGATCATGCCCGGAGAATCACTCTGGTCAATTGCTGAAGAAAATGTCGATAATGTTCACTATGAATCTGTCCAGGATTATATTGATGAAATATGTTTTATAAATGGTCTGAACAATTCTGATTTAAAGATCGGCGATTATATTCTGATTCCGTATTTTTCAAATGAGATAAAGTGAGAGTACCTTGAGCATATTTTTGAAGGTTAATTGTTGGATTTTTTGATTATCTTTCAGTCTAAATAACTGTTTGCTTAGGGTGAAAAGTGAAAAATGAGACAGATACAACTATTCGCAAAAGGACAGTTTTTCGAATAGTTCTTACAGCGCTAACTTAGTTTACACTATAGACCCCCTTCAGTACCTTTGTCAAGCCTTATTTTGTCCATATACGCCTTTTCATTGTTCTCACGGTCAGATACACGGCTAAAATTTGTCAGGGGCTTTTCCGGGCATCCTATGAAATCTGACGCGATACCGAACAGGCAGGCGGAGCACGTCCCGGAATATGGACAGACCGGATCGAACTGGCAGTGACCGCAGTCCGACGCTACAGGCTCATATGTACACTTGAATCTTTCACATTGCTTTTTACTCATTTTCTCAACTCCTTATTGTATCTCATTCTTTTCTCCAGGATTCGGCGCAGCTGCTTATTCCTGTGATACATCTAAACTCTGGTCTATCTGTTCCAGATGCTCCATGACCTGATCGACACGCCATGAAAGGTTTTGCAGCCTTCTGACATCTTCCGCAGCCTTGTGAACCTGTTTTTCCCAAAGCTTCAGTTCTTTTTTCCTGGCCTTGATCCGGGCCTGTAGATCCTTTTCTGCCTTCTGGTAGTCCAGGATGATATTTTCAAATTTTTCGTTAAAGCCATTTCCCCGGTAACCGTCGATATAATCGAATACTTCCCGGGATAACCGGATGCTCTTAGCTATTTCCTTTGCCATCTTTCTTTTCTCCTTTTCTCTTAATCAAACGGCAGTTCGTCCGCATCTATATCCATAAATCCGCTTTCGGTCTCTTCTTCCTCTTTCTCTCTTGCTCCAAAACAGTTATACACTTTCTCCAGCAGACAACTTCGAATGAACTCGTCATATTCCAGCTTCTCATACTCATTGTTTTTCAGCTGCTCTTTGATAAACCGCTTCTTGCGTTTATCCAGCTTGTCGATGATGTGCTCATATTCGATCCCGTTCGCTATGCACACATTGCAGAATTCCAGCAATACCTTATCGTTCGTTGTCAGCTTATCATCATACTCTTTACTCTTTTTCTTTACATACACCTCTTCAAGACTGATCTTTTTTGTCGCTTTTCTTCCAGAACAAACTACCGTGTGTTCGATCCTTGTCAGCGGGGTGTCAAGCCCCTGCTCCTTTGCCTTGTCATAAATTTTACAGTACCCGTTCTTGTTCCTCTGCCCGAAGTACCGTGTTCCTTTACAAAGCCCCCTTTCTTTTTTCGTTCCGAACACTTCCACTTCATCCGGCGGATGCGGAACGTCTACCGCATAATCGTACTTCAGCAGCGTCGATTCCCCGGCCCATTCATTCAAAAGCTTCAGCAGTTCCTTCAAAACAGGCTTGCCGCCGTGCTTGTTCGGGTTCACTTCCAGCTTTACCACCGGATAGACTTCCCAATTGGTCTTAGGTTTAGCATAATCCACGTAATGCCCGATATGTAGAAAAATACCGTCATCCAGATGAATCTGGTGTGCACACCACGCAAACTTACTGCATGGTGTCAGGTTCAGACGTTCCCAGTAATTGACGCCGCCCAGATCCTTGAACCTTTTCCCCAGTTCCTGTATATCCGTTAAAATCCTTTTTGATGCCGAAGTGCCCCCGGCCGTCACATACTCAATGATCAGATTGTCAATGGAATGCACATTGCCCTTTTTATCCGTCATTGATATAAAATATTGCAAGGCTTACCACCACCTTTTTTATTATCGTTATTCCGTACACGCTTAAAACACAGAGGTACAAAAATGTACCCATCATCCCCCCATTGGAATTAGGGGGATGATGGCTGTCGATATTTTGTCAACACACAGCCCCTGCGGGGACATCTTCCGCCACGTCTTTGCCGGAAACGCCGGAGGCGCCGGGGTCCCCCGTACCCCCGGCTTCTTCCGGCTCTTCCGTGGCCTCCGCTGCCTGCCTCTGCTTCCTTCTTTCTTCCAGCAGAAGCAGAAGTTCATCCCTGGGCTTGTCGTCGTCCATGGAAAAGGCTGCATAGCTGTCATAGAACTCCCCGTATTTTTTCTTGTACTTGAAGAAATATGACCCTGTGGGCATATGCTTTGGATACCATTCTTCTGCACATACAAAGAGCTTGCCCCCTGCGAACAGGGACATGACCTTTCCCTTCATGCCTGCGTTGCTTACCTTCCGATGGATACGGTCATACTCCACAAGGGCCCGGAGCTGCCGATCAATAAGCCTGTCATACTGCGTGATCAGATACACATGGTACCCGAAATGCCTGTGCATCTGGAAAAAATCGTTCCATGCCTTCATGACAGGACGCTGCCATTCACGGCTGTTGAAGATCCGCTGGCACTCGTCAATGATAAGATACGTCTGGCCTTCCACGCCTTTCTTGTGGAACTCTTTCGCATAGTCTGTAAGCTCAAAAGGATTAAGGCTGTACGTATCTACAAAAATATATTTGCCCGGGCACTTTTCCAGCTTTTCAGGGCGTATATACATGTTGCCTATCACGTTATGGCCAAGCTTCAACTTGACCATCATCTGCCTGGCCACATCAAGGGACTTCCCTGAACCCGGCGTTCCAGTATATAAAACAATCATTTTGTACTCCTTTCCTGTATCTCAAACTGCAGCACCGGCAGCTCCTGATCCTAAAGCTGCAGCGTGAACTTTGTAATACACTTTTTCTTCATAAGGGCTTCCGAGCCCGTGACCCCCCCGGCCCCCCTATGCCATCCGTCGCACTTCGTGCTTGTCCCTGTCTAAGGACTGCAAGGCCTGTAAAGGACACAGACCATGCATTCCTAAGCAGCGCCCACAGGGGGGAGGCCCCTAAACCCCCTAAAGGGGGCTTATACTTCCCGTGCGAATCAACTCTTGCACCAGGGGGAAACAGGCAGTTTCCCCCAGCCAGCTTTGCCGGCGCATCGACCCAATTACCGGACCCCCATCCGCCATGCCACGGGGAAGGCCGCACTGACGGCACAGCGGACAGATGATAATATCCCCCCAGCCCCCTTACATAAGGGGGAGCTTTGCAGGATCCCATTTCCTAAAAAAAGGGCGCACTTTTCCCCAGGCCGGATGATACACGGGGCTGTTCAAGCAGGACAGATGATAATGCGCATCTGCCCTGGTTTTCCCATTTTTTCCACGTTACTGAAGCTGTCAAGGGCTGCCCTACGGCGTATCGGCGCAAGCGCCTTGTCCCTTGACAGCTGCCGGGGCGCCGTCACTGGGCCTGCTTTACTGCCTGTATCTCAATCTTGCCGCAGCTGCTGAAAGCCGGCTTGAATCCTTGTGATACAGCTATTTGAACAGCTTGATGACAAAATCCACCACCATCTTGATCACCCGGTATGTCACGACGGCACCGACCCATATGCTGGTTGCATTGACCATGAAGCTAATTGGCACGAAATAATTGAGGTATCCCAGGGCCGGAAGAGCCTTGAAATCCGTCAGGAGCGCCAGGAAGGGATCTTCCGGGAAGAAGTCCACCAGCATCTTGAAAAATTTGTACAGTACGCTCATATCTAATCCCCCTTACTGTTCCCAATGCCGCCGATGCCCAGCACTTTAGGCGTGAGCATGGCAAGGCCGAAGATCCACACGAGGCTCAGGAACCATTTGAGCACGTCCACCGCATCCTTGAAGTCTGTAAAGTCGATCGTGAAAGTCTCATCCACCTTGATCCCCGTAGGGCCGCCGAAGTCCGCACGGAAGGGGATTTCCCACACCGGGGCAACGGGTTCAGCTTCAAACAGAGTCACGACAAGCAGGATGTCCCGGGGCAGACTGAACGGGAACTTTGTCACAAGCTCTTCCCCAAGCTCTGCTATGGCTGCCGCATCCCCGGCCACTTCATCCAGATAATTCTTGAGCGTGTCCAGCACGCCCGCTATGGCATCTATAGCGTCGATCACGTTGCCCACCACTACCTGGTTATAGATCTTCTTGCACCATTTCAGGATATCATCCAGCACGCCCCGGATCCCCCGGAGCTCTTCATTTGTCTCACTCATATCCGGGGATCCGCCGCCGGATCCGCCCCCGCCGCCGGAAGAAGCCTTATAACCTCTAACGACATAAACGACGGGCGCATGGGCGGCGCTTTCCCCTGTTGCCCCGATCCGGATCATGTTTAATTTTTTGTAATTGTCTGAAACTATGCCGATCTGCATATACCTCTTGTCATAGTGGGGCACAAAACACGTGCCTGTCTCCATCAATTCATCCGTAGCTACATAGAACACGCTGGAAGTGCCGCCGTGGTACCCGCCATCTGCCGGGGATCCATACGTGATGCCCAAAAAGTCATAATTTGACCAAAGGTCTGTCAGCTCCACCGTTCCGCTTCCCCAGCCATTTTCTGTATCTGACCACAACACCGTACTTGCCGAATCCTTTATTTCCGGGTCATGGTCATCCGCGATCCCGTTCCCGTTTGCATCCTGATAGTTCAAATAGATCTTTCCGTCCGGGGTGATCACAAGGCCCTTGCTTAAATCTAAGTCAACATCAAAGATGGACACGTCCACATTTGTTTCAGGATCCCAGACCTTGATTTCTTTGTCCGTTCCGCCTACCGTCTCCTGGGTGTACGGGTACATTGGCACGCTGGCCGGATCATCCTTGTACTGTCCAAGATACGTGTCAAGGGCCTTCGCAGATTCGAACACGACCACATCCCCGCCGTATAAAGTGCCACAGCTGCCATAACCTTCCGGGTTATTCGTTTTGTTGAATCCATTATAACGATCCGTGAACTGGTAGGTCTCAGGAGACACAAGCACAAGATTGGAGTTATACGTGAGGAGCTGCCCATTTGTGCCGGCCACATAGAACCCGGACGGAAGTGGCTGGCAATTGTGATAAGTGTCAAAGTACGGCGAACACGTTCCATACATTCCGGGGCTCTTGTTTGCAGCAGCAAATAGATACATATCACTTCCTGCCGGCGGGATCGTCGTCAGATCTATTTCCTGATGCCGCACATACGCCCCCGGAATCTGTGCCGCTGCACTCTCTACTTCCTTCATACATTCCTGTTTATATTTTTCCAATGCTTCAGGCGTTATGATAATATTGCCTTCTTTATCTTGAGTAAAATGATCTACCGTAGCATCAAATCCCTTACTTACAATCCAACTAGCAAACGTAAGTCCAAGCCATTTCAAAACACCAAGAGCCAACGGATTGGCCTGCACATCAACAGGCCGGGATATCAGCCCATTAAAAAAGACAATGACCGCTAAAAGCAAAGCCATTGCCCTATAATAAATCCTTTTCATTCTTACCTCTATTCTTTCTTCTGGTTATCCTTTTCCTTCTGACGCCGTTCTAACTCGTCAGCCGTCTTTTTTGCTATAGTATTTTCTTCATTCATTAACAAATATCCACCAAACAAACTACACAACACTATAACAACAATCCAGATTATTACATCCATTTTTCAAGCCCCCTTCTGTATCTCAACTTGTCTTCAGCTGCAAGCTGATCCGCAGCTGCTGCACACGTCTTTTGTGATACATTATACCAGAGGCAGGGCAAAAAGCAATATTCAATTTTACAAAAGAAGCCCGGAACTAACCGGGCTATCCTTTACCTACGCACTGGCAATGCTCTTAAAAAAGCTTACGCCCATCGTGATAGACATCTTCACTGCTACAATCGCAAGCGCCGCAGGAACCGCAATAGCAACAAGTGCCAATACATCCGTCTTTACCTGGGTAAAAGACGACTGGATCGCTGTTTGTACCTCTGTGCTCATTTGCTACACCACCTTCCCTTATGTTTTTAATATCTGTCTCATAAACCTTGCTACATGCCAGGCACCCCATACTATGAAGAGCACCACGGAAAACACGGCCGTGAATATGCCTGACAGCTGGAAACTGCCTGTAATCACATCCTGCAAGGAATATGCAGATAACTCGATCAATGCCGCATCAATCTCAATCATAAGTGCAGCACTCCTAACAACAAAAGCACCACGGCCACAAGCAGGCCTATGCCCAGCAATGCCGCCGCCGTCCATCCGGCAAAGGCCAGACCATACCGAAGGATCACTTTCCTTCTGGCTTCCTTAACTTCCTTTTCCTGTTCTTCCTGTTCCAATGTTCCCATGTTCTCACTCCTTATCTCATAAAGTGGTCAAATATTGCATAAGCCATCACAGCCCCCAAGATCGCACACAGCAGGGCAGTCTGTGCAAGCTCATACTTAAAGCTGAAATTTATCCATGCAGCCAGACCGTCAGCCAGCTCTTCGCTAAAATATACAGATTGTCCATCCTCTCTAACAGTTTCCTCCAGCTCATGCAGTTTCTCCTTCAATTCCTCCAGATCAGCCTGACTATCATCCGGCAGGCCGTTCTGACTAACGCCGTTAATATCCGTTTTACCAGTCTCATTGATCCTTACCCCCTGGGCGTTTACCCGGAAAGGCACCACGCAGCCTATCAACAGTATCAACAAGGCTGCCAGCATCATCTTTGTTTTCATCATCAAATACCTCGAAGAACGGTAACCCGTCCCGTGCGTTCAGATAAGCCTTGATCTCATCTATATCTTTTTCCATGCCTGTATACGCTTTATACATTGCAAAGGAGATCAGCCCCCAGCATCCAAGCTGCACCCAGAACATGATGTACCATATATCCAACTTATACCGCTCCTTCCTCTGCCGGAGCTGCCCCACACATTAGGCAGCCCCGGTCTGAGACTAATGAGTATGTGATAAGCTGATCCGTTGCCAGATCACTTCTTATCAGCTGCTTTAGCTGCCTTGTCCTTATCAAAAGGCGTGTTCACAACCTCTATGTTTTGCAGTCTGAATTCCGGCTGCCCGTTCCGCTCAAATCCGGTAGGCGCATAATCAAGATTGACCACATCCCCCACCATCAGCGAATCAGTCGGCAGACTCGTATTAACACTTCCACAGCGTGTCCCGCTTGTGATCTGGGAACGCTTTGTGTAGTCGTCAAAATCCTCTGTGTAAAAGAGGTTCGTGTACACTACCTTCCTTCCCTGTTTGTCCTCTGAATTTCTCTTTGCCATTCCAATGATCGTTACTTTCATTTCTCTCTCTCCTTTTCTCTCTTAAATGATTAATGTTTCCGGTTTCTCAATAAAGGCATCATGACAATTGTATCCAAATCCATGTTCTAACATATAAGCTTCTGCCAATTCAAAAGCAATAGCTTGATGCAGAGATTCAACAGCCTCTTCACATCTTCGGCTATCACTTAGAATTAAAGTCGTTAATTTTCTATAAATTTCCATTAGCAATTTTGTATCATCCATTTTTCAATTATTCTCCTTTCTGCTCATCAATCCGGATTAAATGTTTGAAGCGAATGATCAGCTAATTTTTCGAAAAATCTTATTACATAAGCTACTGAAACATCATCCGCCCAGATATTGCAATCCTGTAACTCTTCACAATCTTCAGGATCTGTAGTTAAGATTCTATAAAAACCATTCACAGAATTTTGAACGACATAATATCCTGAATCGCAATATACATCATAAAGATCATCAGATTCAAGCAGCTCATCCATATCAACTTCTAACCATATTCCAATCCCATCCATTTTTTAATTTCTCCTTTCCAACAATCCGCATTCCGGATGCATCATCTTCAGATAGTCACAATAAAGATCAATTGCTAAATCACGGATAAGGCCTGTTACACTGCCATTTTTCAACCGTTCGTTAAAGTTCAAAATGTCTTCCACTGTTTCATTGTCTAGCCCAATTCGGTTATTCTGATTCATACTCATAAGTCTCCTTTCTGCTGGCAACAAAAAAAGATAGTACCAACTTATTTTCAAGTTAGCACTATCTTTAATTTGTTATGGTATGTGTGCATGGCCCGAACTATTACGAAAAAGCAGAAATTTATCAAATACTTGTAAACAAGTACCGCTCTGCTTTCGATAAATTGACAGTTTTTCGAATAGTTCTACGAATTTATCCCAATATGTTCAACATTCGGTAACTATTTATAAATAGCCATGTTTCTGTGATAACCGGCTATAATTAACGATCAAAATAACTTTTTATCTGCAAATCTCTTCCGAATCCAGCATAATTGTAAAAGGCCCGTCATTAATCAATTCAACCTTCATATCTGCACCAAAGCTTCCAGTCTGTACATTTAAACCGGACTGTTTGCAGCGATCAATAATATATTCATATAATTCCTTTGCAGGTTCCGGTTTTCCTGCATTTATAAAAGAAGGTCTGTTTCCATGCCTGCAATCAGCATACAAAGTAAATTGTGAAATCAGTAAAAGTTCTCCGGAAACATCCGAAAGGCTTAAATTGGTCTTACCGTCAGAATCTTTAAATATTCTTAGGTTTAACAGCTTATGGATCATTTTATCAGCAATTATGGTATTATCTGTATCACTAATTCCAATAAATACAACGAAACCTTTGTTAATTTTTCCAACAATTTCGTTTTCTATTTGAACAGATGCATTTTGAACATTTTGAATTAAAAATTTCATTTTTTAGGCATACCTTTCAAACAATCTGACAAATTTCAATTAATTTGATTATTTTCTGTCGTTTTTTTCATTGCCATTCCTTTTTAAAAGATATTTTTCTTTCATTTTTTGGACAGACTGTTTTAATTTCTTACTTAAAGATGAGGAAGAAGATTTTCGGGCACTTCTCTGCTTCTCTTCTGTTAACTGGACCATTTGTTTTTCTTCTATTTTCTCTAAAAACATATATTCTCTGGTATCTGTTGTAAGACCCTTATTCTTTAACATTTCATTTAACTTGCGCTTGATAGCAGCATAAACCAAGGCAAATACCGGAACGCCTATGGCCATACCGATAATGCCAAAATATGCGCCAAAGATGGTAATGGAGAAAATAACCCAAAAACTGGAAAGCCCTGTGGAATCTCCCAAAATCTTCGGTCCTAAAACGTTGCCGTCAAACTGCTGCAAGATCAGGATCAAAATAATAAATTTAAGGCCGTTTAAAGGATTGATCATTAAAATCAGCAATGCACTTGGAATTGCTCCGAGAAAAGGGCCAAAAAACGGAATTATATTCGTAACTCCGATAATCACGCTGATGAGAATTTCATAATTCAATCCCAGAATTTTCATAAAAATAAAACATAATATTCCTATAATAATAGAATCGATGATCTTGCCGCTGATATAGGATCCAAAAGTTCTGTTCGCATAACGAAAATCACTGATAACATTATTGGCGTTCTCTTCCGAAAGAAAGGCATATGCAATTTTTTTTGCCTGACCTGCAAAGGTTTCCTTGCTTGCCATCACATAAATTGAAATAATCAGACCAATGATCAAATTCCACAGTCCTTTTGCAACGCCTAAGACGCTTAGCGACACCTCTTTGATTATGACGTTGAGCCGGGGCATCAAACTTCCGTTTAACCAGTTATTGAATTCGTCCGAATAAGTAGTGATCAAATTTGATATTGTAGATTCAATGGATTTATCCATAGAAAGCGTATGTTCAAACCAGGTTTTTAAATTATTTATATAAATAGGCGATTGCAAATAAATGCTTTGTATACTGGTAATTACTTCTTTCAAAACGATTGAAAAGAAAATGTACAATACATAAATAGTCAAAAATATCGTAAGCAGGATTGCCAGCGTTCTGATACGATGGCGGGTCTTTGTTCTTTTGGCATCAATATGAAAAAAATTATATATTGGACACAAAATCTTATGTTCAAAAAAATTACATATGGGCGTGAGCAGATATGCTAAAATAAAACCATAGATTATTGGCGAACATATTCTGAAAAAGGAACCGATTATATCCAACATCTTGGTTGTATGAAATACCAGGTAATAGAAAAGTATAGCAGCCGCTAATATAAGAAAACCGGTAATTCCCCAGTATAAATATTTTTTATCCCAACGGAATTTCACGATAGACCCTCCCGTATTTATTATTTTTTTCATTATAGCACACATTGCCGTATAATATCCGTAAAATTTTACAGTTCCGGTAAAAATCTGATTTTCTTTTGTAAAATCTTTTGTTTCGTGTATAATGAAGTAGTACACAAGAAAATGCAATCGAGGGAATGAAATAAATGGACGCTCAACGACTATACAGTTTTACAAGAAGAGCAATCGATGATTATGATATGATTGACGAAGGCGATCATATTGCGGTAGGAATTTCCGGAGGTAAAGACAGTTTAACACTTTTATATGCATTAAAGGGTTTGATGCGTTTTTACCCACACAAATTTAAGCTTCATGCTATAACGGTGGACTTGGGATTTCACAATTTAAATCTGGAGAAAATAAAAAGCTTTTGTGAGGAACTGGATATTCCTTATACAATTTTATCTACTCAGATTGCCCAAATTGTTTTTGATGACCGCAAAGAAAGTAATCCCTGCTCTCTCTGTGCAAAAATGAGAAAAGGCGCGTTAAATGAAAAAATAAAAGAATTAGGCTGTAATAAAATTGCTTATGCGCATCACAAGGACGATGTAGTGGAGACAATGCTGATGTCTTTGATCTTTGAAGGACGTTTTCACACATTTTCTCCTAAAACTTATTTGGACCGGATGGATCTAACGGTTATCAGACCTCTTCTGTATATGAATGAAGCAGATGTGATCGGATTTGTGAACAAATATCATTTTCCCGTTGTGAAAAGCCCATGCCCGGCTGACGGTAATACTAAAAGGGAATATGTCAAGAATCTTTTGAAACAATTAAACAAGGAAAATCCGGGAGTCAAAGAAAGAATGTTTACAGCCATTGTCAATAATCATATGACCGGATGGCCGAAAGGAAATGAAAATGGGAAACTTTAGCAGTACAAATAACAAAAATTATCATGACCAGGTTCAAATTGAACAGACCTTAAAGCTACGGGAGGTTCTTGCTACTCTTCCGCCCTTTTGTAAAAGCTATTTCCGGGGAATGAATAATACGATATCCGCCCGGACCAAATTGGGGTATGCTTTGGATCTGCGGATCTTCTTTGAATTTCTCCACGAAAACAATCAATATTTAAGCAAAATGAATGTGACCGATTATAAACTGGAAATCTTGGACCGGATTACCAAAGAGGATATCGAGGAATATATGGAATACCTTTCCTATTATACTAAGGACGGAAAGGAATATACCAATGATGAGCGCGGAAAGGCACGGAAATTAGCTTCCCTCAGAAGCTTCTATAATTATTTCTATACCAGTGAATTAATTGAAAAAAATCCGGCCTCGTTAATGAAAATGCCACGGCTCCACGAGAAAGAAATTATTCGTCTGGATCCGGATGAGGTTGCCACTCTTTTAGACGCTGTGGAGAACGGCGAACATATGACCAAATCAGAACTGAAATATCATGCAAAAACCAAAGACAGGGATCTTGCGCTGCTTACATTATTGTTAGGAACCGGAATCCGTGTTTCTGAGTGTGTGGGTATTGATATAAAAGATATTGATTTTAGAAATAACGGAATTAAAATCCGAAGAAAAGGCGGTTCTGAAGCTGTCATTTATTTTGGAGACGAAGTGGAAAAAGCTTTAAAAGATTATCTTGTAAAAAGGGAAGAAATCATTCCTGAAAGCGGTCATGAAGATGCACTCTTTTTATCCATGCAAAACAAACGAATTACAGTTCGGAGCGTAGAAAATCTTGTAAAAAAATATGCCGGAAAAGTAACCAGTTTGAAAAAGATCACTCCCCATAAATTGAGAAGCACCTATGGCACTACTCTTTATCAGGAAACAGGAGATATCTACTTAGTTGCGGATGTTTTAGGGCACAAGGATGTCAATACAACACGAAAACACTATGCCGCCCAGGCGGATTCACGCCGCCGTATGGCTGCTAATGTGGTTAAATTAAGGAGTGACGCGGATTAAGGTCACTCCCTTTTTTGATCGTTACCAGCTCTTTTCCAACTTCATGTCTCATTCAAGAGAATAAGGTCCGTTTTCTGTTTGATGAAGCATCTCATAATATCGGTAACGCTCCATAGTGGGGGAATCCTCTGTTGTGGCCGGATCATTTTTCCAGAACTGATATCCCAGCATATAAAAATTCATCATTTCTTCCCAGGAAGGATACATCTCCTGCAAAATAAGGGAATTTTCAAGCGAGGCATCCATGGCTTCTTCATAAGTCATATATCCGCATATTTCATTGATTAATTGTGCCATGGTAATCGGAGTATCACTGTCTGCTGTTTCTTTTCCAATCCATTTTGCCGCATCTTTTTCTTCTGTATCCTGTGTTTCTTTAACAATTTCTTCCAATACTTCTTTTTTATTGGAAACATTCTTTACTGCATCGCTTCTTTCGATATTTCACTGTCGCATCCTGTTGTAGCTAACAAAACAGCCAATACAGCCAATGTTGGCTATTGAACAAATTAGTTTTATCCGTTTTCTTTTATTCATAGCAATACTCTGACAAATCAATTTCATAAGCTTTTTTCAATTCTTTTAACACCGCATTTGTTGAAACGTCATATCTATTACTCTATTCTTGATACATCTGAATTGCCATATTAAATGCTTCCAAAAATTCTTCTCTTGATGTCGGCTTTTGTTCTAATGGAAAATCATGGATTAACTGGTATCCCCTGAGTGCATATGCATTTAAAGTTTTTATTCCTTCATCTGAGAGCATAGTTTCGTTGTCACTTAGATAACGTAACATCATTTCCTCAAGCTTAGGACTCTGAACATCTATTCCTTGTCTTTTGGCCTCTGTTGCCACTAATAATCCCGCAATTTGTGCCCTACAATCAATATATGGTTTAGGATAGCTTTCTGTCAAATCATTTAAATCTGCGGAATTTTCATCCAATTGCACTGCCGCCATTCCTATCATTGCACAACAATAATACACATCAAACTGATACTTAAACTTATATTTATTGTCAGCCCCATGTGAACCATCTGGATTAATTATATCTGAAAAAAATTTTTGGGCACTTTTTGAAATTTTAAAATGCATTACTATTCATCTCCTTTATCATTACGCTGATAGGAATCAAAAAACTCTTTACCCGTATGTATCTCCACACCACCTTGTGTTGATGCTATAATTGTAATAAATTGAGTATTGGGCTTATCATAAAATCTATTTGCAAAATGCTCAACTTCTGCTGACTGGACAAACGCTATCATTTGATTAAAAACATTTGGAATAATATCTGCCACAGCTTGTCTTTTATCAAAATCCATTTTGCCGGTAGGTGAATCTATCACAAAAGGAAATTCCAACTCTGCATCCTCAAATAACGTACCAAGAAAACAATATGCAATTCCTAATGTTTGACCTTCACTCGCTCCATCACGATTCTTAAGTTTTATGTATTTGTCGATATCATCAATCTTGATATCATCATCCCTTATCACTTTTTTAAGTTTTTCATTTGTTTTACGTACGATTTCCTTTTTTAACTCCGTGGTAGCATTTGACTTTATATCGAGAAGTAATGTTTCTACAGCTTTTTTTCTATTTAATGCAATACTTGTTCTTGTTGCAGCAGCAATTTTTTGTTCATAATCGTTGGAAACAATCCGCGCTTTATGAATGTTATTATTTTCTGTCAACTCTTCATTAGACTCATCTTTAGATTCAATTATATCAAGTGAAGATTTTGCTACTGCAATTTTCTTTTCCAACTCCGAAATCCGCTCATTTAACTTAAATGCTTCTTCACCTCCTGCTTTTAATAACTTTTCCGCATTATTATTAAAACGAGTTTGAAGACGATTTCCCTCCTCCCTTAGTTCCTTCAGTTGTTCATATGCTTCACTTAAACTTTCATCATATGAATTACTATTTAAACTACTCTTTATTGCATTTAAAACCGACTGTTGATCGCTTCCCAAATATTTTTCTGCATTAATAAGAATAAATTGACGTTCTCTATCCTTTATTTCTCTTCCACATACACATATATCAGCATCTGATAACTCGACAAAGAAATCCCTTGAAATAGTTTTGGGTAGTTTCAACTTCGTCATACTACTAGCAAGTTCATACATACGTTCATTAAACCCTGAACTAATCAAATATGGCGACTTCATTAAATTTAATATTTCTGATATTTTTGCATCCACTTCATCTTTGTTATGTCGCTGTTCCATAATTATGTCTTGTTTCTCAGCGTTTAATTTTTCGTAATTTTTATCAAGTTCATCTCTACGTACTATATTATTTTTTTGTTCAGTTTGATATTCTTCTATATCATTCTTTAACTTTTTAGCCTTAATTTTAAGTGTCTCTATTGTCTTGCGAACACTATCTCGTCTCGAATTTAAATTACTAAGAGAACCTTTACTTCCTTTAGCCCCCTCTGCTTCTTGAATTTCTGTAAGAATCTTTTGATTACTAGCGATTATGTTATCTAGCTTGTCCAATCTATATAAATATTTTATGGTCTCTTCCGCTTCATTGGAAGAACTATCCATTGTCTTTTTTGCTTGTTCTCCATCAAAAACAAAACGACTAACAAACTCAGGAGAAAAAATGTCCTTCAACGAATCTGGCAAGTGACGTCCTTCCTCATATCCACCATTCTCTGTTGTCGTTGTATTTATAGTTGCAACTCCTGTTCTATAGTTAAGGTACAAAAAATATTTGTATTTACGCTCATCAAATTTAACAATAATACTAAACTCACCTACATCAGAAACTCTTGTAGTAGGTGCAAATGATTTTACATCACATGCACTCCACTCAACCGCCGTACCATCTAGTAATCCTTTTAAAAGTGCCATTGTAGTTGTTTTTCCTGTGCCATTTGCCATCATAATAAAATTATTATTAATAACATTTCCTGTGGCATCAACAAAAGACAATTTTAGATCAGTAATCTTTCTGATGTTTTTGTATTCTATTCCAAGGATTGACATTTTCATACTTGTTCCTCCTCTTCCTCAATGAGAGAGAGTGCTCTTTTTAAATCATTTTCACTTGCATTGTTATTGAAAACATTTTTAATATACTTCTTGAAAACGGTTCTGAAGTCCGAAGAATGATTAGAAGCATCAATCACGCTATCAATTGTCTGTTCTATTATTTTATTCCTCATATTTACCCCTCCTTGTTTCTGAGAGTGTTGTAAGCCAATCTTTTCTCTCTTGATCCGCATTGTGGTCATTCTCTTCTGCATCCTCAAGTACAAAATCTATAACATTAGCAACCTTATTCGGGTTCGTTTTATCCAATCTTAATGCCCGCCCTATTCTTTGTGTTGTTACTAACCGAGAACGATCTGATGCAAACAAGAAAATGTTTGTTACACTACTAATATCAATACCTTCTGATACCTTTTTACAAGTAAGCAGACAATTTATTTTTCCCTCCGCAAAATTCACAAGATTATACTTTTCATCATCTGCATAATAAGTATGATATTTATCTGTATACTTAAATAAAACCTCTTGCAACTTTAATCCATATTCCATAGTTTGAACAAAAATAATACACTTTTGTAAAAGTTCTGGGATTGATGAAATTAATTGCTCAAATTCATCAATCTTGTTTATGGCAGTTTTATTTACTAATGCTAACTGAGTATACATATCCTTTTTGTCATAAGGCTCTCCCTTTTTCTTTTTAGCACTAAACGCTGCAATAATTTTTTTCTTTTTCTGTTTTTCCGCCTCTGTAAGTTCATAATTTAATGGAATGTAATTAAATTCACATAAAATCCCTTTCCTAATCGCATCCTCCAACGAAAACTTAAATATTATTTCTCCAATCTCATTTTGCAGAAAATCATTGCCTGTTTCATCATATTCTCGCTCTGGAGTTGCACTTAATCCCAATCTATACTTATATGGTAATATCTTTCCTGTAAGATTATCAACGAAAGAACTAGAACCAGCTCCATGAACTTCATCAAATACAAACAATGTATCTTCTTTGTAATTACCTGGTGCCTTATCTAAAAGTGTTAATAATTTTGTCAAATTATTTGCTTCTCTGGAAATCAATAACAGTGCTTCATCCGGATGCATAATAAAATCATTCATACGTTTATACGAACCATAGTGATAATGAATCTGCTTATTTTTATAAACCTCTCTCATTTGCATTGCCCATTGATCTAACAAATCATTTCCATACATCGTAATAATAACACGCTTTATCTTTCCTTCTTCAAAAAGACGATTCATTATCTTTATAGCTGTAATAGTTTTTCCAGTTCCTGTAGCCATTGCAAGTATACCATGTTCTTTTTCTATGAAACATTCTACCGCTTTATCTTGATGTATCCACTTGCTAGATTCACTCTGCTCCTTTTTATAAGGTCTTTTTGAAGTACGTAATTGAAAAATCCGCTCTTTTACTGCATTTGGAATGGTATATATTTTTAAATTTTTATCCTTACATTCCCATATTTTCTCAAAACGTGTAATATCAGCTTCAACATATTCTCTTGTACCAGACCACGTCTTAAACACTTTAATACTTTCATAATTTTGAAATCCATGTTTACTGTCATTTATTGAACCCGAAAAAGAAAGCGCTTCTTCCTGATTATAAAAGACACCAAATTTATCATGAAAATCACCTTCCTCAAGTCTTTTACATGGAATAGCGAACTTCATATCAATAATACCATCATACAGCATCCATGAAAAGGCATTTAAAATATCTTCTTTCATTTCCTTTTCTAAAGCTTTAACATTATCAAAAAGTGCAGTTTCAAATTTCTTATATGCATCTGCTTCACTTTTTTCAAAATTAATTATGGCGTCTGTATCGTCATTAGAAAGAATTGGACTTGTTATTAGGCGTATTTTCCCTCCTCTCGAAGCAAAATCACTCATGCCCTCAATATTGCATGATATCCAGCCTGATGTAAAAAAACCAACCCCTCTATCAAATCTTTTTGCCCATTTTAAACACGGTAAATACAATTCTTCAATCAAATTATCTTCCGATGTATCTAAACATGGTTTTACCTTTGGATAATCCATAAATTACCTCCATTTCTATAGATTCATATCTAATCTACATAGATGATTATAAAAGTCTTTACTATATCTCTTCTCATCTTCTAAAAACTTAGCCCCCCTATCTAAATGGGCTTTTACTATTCCCGGAAAATATTCCTCTTCATTTATACTTCTATGTTCTCTGTTTATTATAAGCGCTTTAAACAAAAGATCATGATCCCCAAAAATGGTTTGTCTACTCAATTC
The DNA here is from genome assembly GCA_002362385.1 of Lachnospiraceae bacterium UBA3273. Taxonomy (GTDB): domain Bacteria; phylum Bacillota; class Clostridia; order Lachnospirales; family Lachnospiraceae; genus UBA2882. The sequence continues at coordinate 92,359 of DEUB01000029.1, read as the reverse complement.
AAGTCCTTCATTATCTGTTTTATAATCATCAGGTTCAATGCATCCTTTTTTCACTGAAAGCGCAATTGCTAACTTAGAAAGAATATATGGCTGTAAACCTAATACTTGCCCAAGCGAATTAAATATTTCTTGGGTTTGCTTTGCAGTATACAACTTATTTGTCATAACGCATATTACCTCCAAAATATATATCTTCTAAGATTTCCGTATTTCCTTTTGATGTATGATTTAATACGAATGTATTTGACACCACATCCGATATTACATTTTGATAGTCTCCAACAATTTCCTCATCTGTAGAAAGAATAATAATTTGCCCATTTAATTTTTTGAAAAATTTTTCTAATATTTTCTCCCTATGTTCTTTATCAATTCTGGCAAAAGGAGTATCAACAATATAAGGGACATCTATTTTATTCAACTGTGATAAAGCCTGATATAGTGCCATAATAAATATTTGCTTTTCACCTGCTGATAATTGTTGTTTTACTTCTACGGGTAGCACAATTTCATTAACACAGCTAGTCATTTTACTCTGCATTATCTCATAAGCATGCATACCAATTTGGGCTATCAAATATTCACTACCGCTTTTATCCAACATTTTTTTCAAATTCTCAACTTTATATACTTTATTCTTATATGGAAGAACATTAAGGTTATTATCTATATGAATCCCATCTATCAAATCCGATTTGTTTATTAATAAACCAAAAAATTCCTGAAAGGATTGTTCTACTTGTTTAATGCTCTTTTCATAAAGAATGCTTTGCAACTCATCAAATGCCAACAAAGCTCTGGCTGATATATCATCTATAGATTGCTTTTTTAACAAAATCTCATAATCAGATTTTGCTTTAGCCAATTTCGAGGAAGAAACCGCTTTATCTGCTCTATATTTTTGCAACTCGGAATCTATCTTAACTAAATTGACAGTTTTCTCTGCTTTCTTTTCGTTTAAGTCACTCTTGGCTTGAAGATATGCCTCATAATTCTCGACACTACTACATTCCATTTTCTTTCTAATTCTTTTTACGTGCTTCAATGATGCTTCAATATCATCTGTTGCAGTTTTAATTCTCTCAACATCAAATGAATTAAGACTATTTATTTTGGAATTTAGCTCATACCTATCCAAGTCTGATAAATTTAATATCGGCTTGATTGCAGCAGTCTTACTCGTATAATCAATTATATCATCAATAATTTTTTCTGTTATATTACCCGATAATTCAACACCTGCGTTTTGCAAAACATTTTCAATTATATATTTAATTGGTGGTGTATCTATTGTATTTTTTACATTTACATCTATTTGCGCCTTATGCTCTACTTCAATTTGTTTCTGTAATTCCTCTAATTGTGTTCGAAGAATTATAAACGGAAGCACATTATTAGCAATATCTTTCAACCACTTTCTATTATTCCCTCTTCTAATCTCCTCCTTTGCAATTCGCTCTTCCATTGAACGCCATTCTTTTTTTGATATACCACCTGTTTTTGCATATTTCTTTTCTAAGGCTGCTAACTTGTCATCAATTACCGCAATTTCATTTGAAACCTCCTTATACTCATCTTCAGCAGATATAATTCTTTCACTTAACAAATTATCATCAGCAACACATTTATCATATTCTTTTGATATATTCGCACCACCTTTAGATTTTACACGTGATATTCTTCTAAAATTTTCACGTATAATATCCATAGTATCTAAATTACACAACTTCAAAAACGCCTCTTTAAAATCAGAGTTTTTATTACTATTGAAGACAAAATCACTGATTTTTTCTCCATCAAAAAAATAGAATCTAAATAAATTTGGGGGTATTATTTGAAGTAAGAAACTTTCAAAATCACTTTTTTCTGTTTCCGAAACAAATTCTCCATCCTTTGACAATTTAAAATTTTCAGATATTTTCTTGCCTTTAATTTTCCAACCTCTATCAAACTTGTATATATGATTATCCTTTCCATCATCTAAAAGCAACTCAATACTAACTTCTGCCGTACCATTTTGTAGCTTTTCATTTGCATTTATAATTTTTTCTATTTCCTCATAATATTTCGTATTATTAGCTTCATATCCATATGCAACGCATCCATATAAACAGATTTTAATAGCATTAAAAAGCGTTGTCTTTCCTGCACCATTTTTCCCTCCTATTAATACCATTCGCTTTGATTTATCACTAATATCAAAAGAAATTTTATTCTTACCTATATATGGGCCTATATTCTTTATTTTTATAGTTTTAATTTTCATTGCTAATTACTCCTTCGACAGCATCATAATGCAACCATTCCTGATTGATAATCTGATTGAAAGATTTTTGCATTTTATTATTTCTTGTAATATGCTTGTTTGCATCAACAGACACAATGAGCTTTGTTATCAATTCTACCGGAATGTTATACTTATCAGAAACTTCTTTAATCGCTATAATTGCCTCATTATCAAATCGAGGTATTTTATATTCATCCCAAGACAATTTTTCCCCCTTTATTTTAAAATAAGTGTCCACTAAAGATCTGCACGTAAGATCCCCTTCTTCATCCCACATTTTGTCAATTACTTTTAACTCTACCTCTGTTATCAATTCTAACCCTGTCTTGTTTTCTAACTCCAATAATCCTTCCAGAATTATTCTCCTCGCTTCTAAAGTAAATGGACCCATTCCAAAACTTCCATCTGCTTTTTTGTATACAGAGCCATTTCTACGCTTAGTATCCCTGAATTTACTATCCTCTCTCATTTCCAACAATCTATTTCTAAAATTTCTAAGTAATGTAAGCATTTCTATTTCTTTTTTATTCTTAGATTTGTTAATAAAATTCTGGAGCGATTTATCTTCCTTAACCATTGTACAGCACCAACACCCAAAACGAGAATTACCTGTTACCGGAATTTTATCTCTATCAATTTCACCTAAGACACTTTTTTCTTCTCCTAAATTCTCCCCCTGATACAAATTAAAAAGATATTTCATATCAGAGCCCCAAGGACTTTTACAATCCTCTTTTAATAAAAATTCCCAAACTAATTCATTAGGAATCTCTGTAATAGGATTATATACATATGCATTGGCTATATCGTTATGCATATTTAATAGTTTACCCTCAATTTCACGTGCACTTATTGTTTTTAAACGACTAAGGCTTTCTCCTTTTCTAACACCAAGCAAAATGATAATTTCTCCGCTCTCTTTTATCCTTTCATTAACAAACTTGTTCATGGGATTAATTTTCAAACGTTCGGTGCACCACCTAAATCCAGGAGGTTCTGGAGTTGGGTATCCTAACCCTATTACCCTACTCCAAAATGTCTGTTCAGCTTCCGGATATATAATTTCCGCCTGCATATTTATACTATCTCTTTTTGCTGCTTTATTAATGCTATCTGAAGACAAATGCATATAATTTTTTACAATAGGATTTTCCACCATCGTATCAGATGTTATTACATATATCTTTTTTCTTAATGCTTCTCCAGCATCTCTTAACCGTTTCATAGCTTCATATACGAGACTCACTAATAATGTGGAATCTTTCCCGCCACTATACCCGATAAGCCAAGGGCGTGCATCATGATTATACACAATCATTATTTCTTTGATTATATCTTCAAACGCCTGAAATTTACCATTATATGCCATTGATATCTTATCCTTTCATAATCAATTCTTTCTTCTGTTCCTCGTCACTAATGGGCAGTGAAAGAAGTCTTTTTATCTGAACATAAGTTAAAAATATTCCCTGTTCATTTCTATTAATCTTTCCATTAGATTTAATTGCCCTATTCATCCAGCACTCTTCATTATTTCGTAACCAATCAATTCTCTTAAGTTCAGCTAATGCTAAATCAACATCTATTTCTGGATGTTGACAAAAAAATTCACCCAATCTACCTAATGCAAGAATGATTAGCCCTTGTGTTATAATATAATCTTCTCGCAAACTCTTTTTGCTTAATTCTCCTTTGTCCATTTCGTTCCATTCTCTCATATTTATTACTACATTTTTCCAAAAGTTAATTATGAAAGTTTCCGCATTATTATCATCCCCTATAATTTTCACAATCCTTTTATTCGCTGTATAAAAAGTATTTAACGTAAATATATTAGACGAAAATTTGCTCAAATTATCCTTTTCTTTATCTGTATATTTTCTCAAAAAATCAATTGAGTTAACTACATTTTTTGTGATAAGTGCTACTCTATCTTTTGACTCATACAATGTATTTAAAGATTTAGAAGTCGTTACTGCGTGCTTATTCAAATCCGTAAACATTTGTTGACTTGCAACCAAACCCTTATCTTGATATATTACAATAGAAATTGTTTCGCTTTTTAAAGTTTCGTCTTCTGCAATTGCCGCTTCAATTGCTGCCTTTCTGTGTTGTCCATCATTGATTAAAAAAGAGGCATCCATTTCAATTTCAAGCAATCCTGTGTTTGAATCGGCACAAGATTGCACAAACTTCATATTTCCATCCACAGAGGCAGCAAGTGCAGAAAAGACATAAGATTCTCTATTTTCTAAAATATAGTCTTTTATTTCAGGAATTCTTAATACATTCAGTTTTCGTTGTGCTCGATGTTCTGGCATAACATCATTATTATCAGTGGAAAATATTTTTCCTAATAGCCCCAGTGGAACCATACAAATATAATATACTTTACCTGCTTGTATCCCCTTAACTGCTGGAAACTGATACTTTAACATATTCTACCTCCATTCCCGCTTACGTATATACTTAAGTATATACGTAAGTATCATCTATGTCAATCAATTCATACAATACTTATTACCCCCCAAATGGCAATTACATTCTATCAAATAAATATAGTTTTTAATATATCAACATATATATACAAATCTTTTCATAATAAAATAGGGTACACTTCATCGTTCCTCATATTGAACAATACCGTATATAGTCAAAATTAACTGCTTTTTACTGATACACATAAACAATACATATTTCTGCTTATATATTCATTGTGCCACATATATAGTCCCTTTAACAGTACAATTAATATAATTACTTTACCATGTTTTCTCACTCATTAATTTTCTTTTTACACTAAAAAGGCAGCCCTTTTCCAGACCACCTTTTTCATATCATTATATTATTCCCTTACTCTCTCACTATCCCCCGTCCCTATTTCTTCTCCTCAAAATCCATTATAAACTGTCTGATCAGTTTAACGGTCCCGTCGATTCCCAGAACAGAGCTGTTAACAGTCAGATCATAAGAATCCGCACGCCCCCACTTTTTGGAAGAATAATAGTTATAATAACTCTGGCGCTGCTTATCCTTTTTTATGATCATTTCCTTAGCCTTCTGTTCCGACAGATCATGCTTACGCATAATACGCTCCACCTTGCACTTCTCGTCTCCATGGATAAAGATATTCAGGCAGTTGTCATATTCTGACAGCGCATAGTCGGCACATCTGCCGACAATAACACAGGCGCCCTCGTCAGCGATTTTCCTGATGGCATCAAACTGAGCAAGGAAAACCTTCTGGCTGATGGGCATATCGACCATTGCGGCTGAATTGTACCCGAAAGAATAAGTATCCATGACCAGATTATATAAAAAGCTGTTGGTAGGCCTTTCATCATGGCATTGTATCATTTCCTCACAGAAACCGCTTTCCTTTGCTGCCCTTGTTAAAAGATCTCTGTCATAGAATGGAACATCCAGCACTGTCGCCAGCTTTGCGCCGATCTCACGCCCGCCGGAGCCAAACTGTCTGCCGATCGTAATAATTGTATTCATAAGTCATACCTCATTTCTGCAAGAAATTTTATGTATAAATTATATTAAATTTCACAGAAATTTGCAATAAAAACTATACAAGTTTCACAACAATGTTTCACAACAAGTTTTACTATCTTCCCTGTTCCCGATACTTATTCCGATACTCTTTATTTAATTCTCCCCGTCTTTGCTGTGGTTTTCATACCACCAGGACCAGACTGCCACTCCAATGGCAAATAATGTAATGACTGCTACAAAAATGTTTTGGGCCATAAAGCAAACTTCCTCCTTTTTCAAATTTCAGTATGCTTTATGGTATCAGAGTAGATTTTATGAAACAATTGATTTTATGACATCTGAATGCTTTCAGGGAAATTTTAACACGAATTTAACAAAAAAATTCAGTCTGCAAAAAAAATGCGCTGCCACGACCAAACCGTCATAACAGCGCATGAATAACTATTTAATTGATTCTTTGAGACATTATTTCTTCTTTAACAATACTTTTCCGCCGTCAACGATCAAAATAACTGCAAGCACAACAAGAGGAATAATGATGATATCCTGAAGTACACATGTAAATAATGCCGTGCCTTCTACCGTCTTATTGATAATATTCATCAGATTGCCCTTAAATGTTAAGAACATGGATGAAATCGTTGCAATCGACATAAAGATGATCGGGAAGTATAACATCTTGTTGTTTTTGCCAATCTTCTTTAAGTAAGTAGCAATTGCAAGGAATGCGGGAACCGCTACTAACTGGTTCGCAGCGCCGAACAAAGGCCATACCTTCTGGTATCCTGCAAGGCAGAGAACAAAACCGCATACCGCTGTGATGATAGTTGCCACATACATATTGGAAAGGATGTTTTTCTCTCCTTTTTTGTTGGTAGCAAACAACTCCTGGAACATGAAACGTCCAAGACGTGTTCCTGTATCCAGAGATGTTAAACAGAAGCAGGAAACAGCCAGCATGATGATCGTTCTGGTTGCATTTACCGCTGCTGCAGGGAATCCGATAACAGCAAAGAAATTAGCGATCGCCGTACCGAAGATGATTGTAGGAGAAATAGCCTCCAGACCCAAATCTGCCTGAATTGCCGCCATACTTCCGTCAACGGACAATGTACCGATAGCGATCAGAGAAATAACTGCCAGTACACATTCGATCAACATGGAACCATATCCTACAAGGAGCGCATCCTTTTCGTTGTCTAACTGCTTGGATGTCGTTCCGGAAGAGATCAATGAATGGAATCCGGAAATAGCGCCGCAGGCAATGGTAATAAACAAAGTAGGGAACATATAAGAGCCGCCTACTGCAAAGCCTGTAAAGGCAGGCGTAACAAATTTTGTGGATGAAGGATCCACGATCGTAGCTCCGATAATACCGATCACTGCCGCTATCATCATAAAATAAAGCAGGAAGGAACTTAAATAATCCCTGGGCTGTAATAAGATCCAGACAGGTGTTACGGATGCAACCATAATGTATATAAATACAAAGCCGATCCATACGTTAGAGGAAAAATCCAACGGAAATGCAAGACCGATCCCTACACATACCGCAAGCAGAATAACGCCTACTACGGAAGAAATGACCAAAGGTGCATTTTTTCTGTAAACAAGGAAACCGAATCCGATCGCCAGCGGAATAAATAATAAAGATGCCGTTGCAACAGATCCGTTTGAAGTGCTGCCGCCATAGCTTACGCCGATAAAGGATTTTGCCACAATATCAGCAAAAGCCGCAATAACCAGCAGTAATACCAGCCATGCAAATACTGTGAACAGCACTCTTGCCTTACGTCCAATGGTCTCTTCGATTACTTCGCCAAGAGATTTACCTTCATGACGGATGGAAATGAATAAGGAACCGAAATCCTGTACGGCGCCAAAGAAAATACCACCGATCACGATCCACAAAAAGCATGGAACCCAACCGAAAAATGCCGCCTGGATAGGACCGTTGATAGGGCCTGCTCCGGCGATGGATGAAAAATGATGTCCCATTAAGACAGGCGTCTTTGCAGGGCAGTAGTCAACACCGTCTTCTAAAGTATGTGCCGGTGTTGGTTTAGATGGGTCAATGCCCCATGATTTTGCCAGAAATCTGCCGTATGTAAGATACGCAACTACGAAGATTGCGATGGCAAGTAAGATTAAAACAACTGCACTCACACTTAATCCCTCCTAAAATAATATTTTTGACTATAAATATGTGAGAATTTCTATCTATAAAGCAGATTTTTACCTGCCTTATATACTAACTTATTCCTGACGGAAGGGCTGAATGCCTTCCTCTTCACATTGCCGGCTGAAAGTTTTCTTCCCTGCACGGACATCGGCGAAGGTTTCTTTATAAAGCTTTTTTAACCGCCTTGCCTGATAATTTGCCACGATCCCTTCATCCTCCATGGACGCGCAAATAAGCCTGCACTGGCAAAAGCCTCTGAAATTGAAAAGATAACCCTTTTCATATTTAAATTTCCGTACTTTCTTTGAAAGCATCCGGCTAAGGGGCTTTTCGGAAAGAACCGCTATGGTCAGATAGCTGTACATATGGTTTTTGGCGGGATATTTTTTGTCCTCCCTAACAAGCTTCGGCTCCATGTAATCCTCTAAGATGCTGCGGATCTCATGCAAAGTATCGTCGTCCATTTCATCCACCGTAATAAATAAAATGTGCTCGTGGCTATTGGTAGTCCACATATTGGCTTCCCTGACCAAAACATATTTCTCAACAGACGAAAAAAAGTATCCGTATGCAGGATACTCTTTTCCATGGATCGTATAAGGCATGTAAATATTGAATGTTCCCGCATAACGCAGAAGGAGTCTGTCCAGATAGTCCGTATTCTTCATGAAATACCCCTTCGTATTTATTAAATATTTATGCAAATTCTTAAAAAAAAAGAAACTACAACTATTCAAAACTTTAATAATTGTAGCATAATATATTGTTAAATACAAGGTAAAATTATCGTTTTTTGCCTAATTTAATGTCACTTTATAAAGCAAAATGGCGAAGTGTGTTATAAGATTTCTAAAAGATGTGAAAAATAATCGGGTAAGGGCGCTTCAAATTCCATATATTCATTTGTGACCGGATGAATGAAACCGATCGTCATGGCATGAAGACATTGGCCCTGAAGCTTAAACCTGCCGTTCCTGCTTCCGTAGACCTCGTCCCCTAACAGAGGATGGCCGATGCTTGTCATATGAACTCTGATCTGATGGGTCCTTCCCGTTTCAAGACGGCATTCGATATAAGAAAAGCCCTGAAATTGTTTCAATACTTCATAATGGGTAACGGCAGGCTTTCCGTTTTTCTCGTTTACAGCCATTTTTTTCCGATCCCGGATATCTCGTCCGATAGGTGCGTCCACAACTCCCTCAAGGCAGTCAAAATTTCCGTAACAGATAGCCCTGTACCTTCTCACAACAGAATGTTCCTTTAACTGTTCTGCAATGGCTTTGTGGGCCCGTTCGCTTTTACAGACGATCAGGGAGCCTGTGGTATCCTTATCGATCCTGTGGACGATTCCCGGTCTGAAAACGCCGTTAATGCCCGACAGCTGTCCTTTGCAATGAAAAAGCAGACCGTTTACCAGAGTATGGGAATAATGTCCCGCGCTGGGATGTACCACCATGTTTTTGGGCTTGTTGACCACTAAAAGTTCTTCATCTTCATATAAAATATCAAGAGGAATATCCTCCGGAACGATTTCAGGCTCCGCACAGGCAGGGATCGTACATCGTATCAAGTCGCCTTCCCTGACCCTGTAATTGGACTTGACAGCCTTTCCGTTGACCAGCACATTTTCTTCCTTTATCATTTTCTGGATATAGGAACGGGACAGTTCCGAAAACCAGTCGGTCACAACCCTGTCTATTCTGCAGTCATCATTCTCTAAAGAGGCTTCAAAAGACACCTCCCTGCTCCCGTTTTCCGTTTCAGCCATTTTAAGAATCCCTCCGGATATTAAATCTCAAAAACTGCAGCTCCTCTTCCTTTGTCAAAAACAGAATGACAATAAAAAAGAGAACGGTGCCTATGGTAATCAGAATATCCGCCAGATTAAAGACGGGAAAATCGATCAGTACAAAATAAATAAAATCAACGACATAATCGAAGCGTATCCTGTCGATCATATTTCCGATCCCGCCTGCACAGATGAGGCAGAGAAACACCTGCCACCACAAAAACTTTTTCCCTTCCGGAAGCTTTAACAGTACATAAAATACAACTGTCAGCATAATGACCGTCATAAAAATGAACAGCGTTCTTTTGTCCTGCAGCATGCCAAAGGCCGCTCCCCTGTTCTCCAGATAATTTAATTCCAAAACGCCGTCAATGAGCACATGGGGAGGATTAAATTTTAACTTTGCAACCGCCAGATATTTCGTAAACTGGTCTAAAAATATAAGAAGTAAAATAACAAGTATATCGATTATGATCCTTAATGTCTTCTTTTTGTTCACGGATTCTCCTTCTTCCTTAAGCCATAATTTTTTCGGTCTTTCCGTCAGGCCTTCATATCCTCTTCCGTAAAATGTATTTCCCTTAGGGCAGCCAGCATTTCTTCATCGGTAACGGTCTTGTCGACAAACGCTTTGCCGGCTTTTTTCAACAGAATAAACTTTATCCCGTCCTGTTCCATCTTTTTATCGGAACGGGTCAGCTTTACGATTTCTTCCGGATCGATATCGTCGATGGTAATGGGCAGGTTGAAGGGAACGAACATATCCCTGATCTCGTAATATTCATCATCGGATAAGAGCTGCCTTTTCCATGATATAAAAGCGGCGCATATGGTGCCTAAGGCAACGCATTCTCCGTGAAGGAGCCGGAAGTTTTTGTATTTTTCAATGGCGTGGCCCAGGGTATGACCCAGATTCAAAAGGGCGCGGTCCCCTTTCTCATAAGGATCCTTTTCCACGATATTCTTTTTAATGGTGCAGGTCCTAAGTATCATTTCCTCAAGGGTCTCCGGCTCCCTGTCGCAGATCTCATAAAGATTTGACAAAAGCCATTCATAGAGCGCAGCGTCCCTTAACAGAGCGGATTTCAAGACCTCCGCCATTCCGTTATAATACTGTCTGCCGTCCAAATCCTTCAAAGCTCCCAGATTCATATAAACAAGCTTCGGCATATAAAAAGCGCCTACCATATTTTTGTACTGTGAAAAATCAACCCCTGTCTTTCCGCCAATGCTGCTGTCAACCTGTGAAAGCAGGGTCGTAGGTATCTGTATAAAATCGATCCCACGCAAAAAGGTAGCTGCGCCAAATCCCGTCAGATCGCCTACAACGCCGCCTCCTAAGGCAAAAAGAACATCCTTTCTGGTAAAATGCTTCCCGATCAGAAATTCATAAAGATTTTGTACGGTTTCCAGATTTTTATGCTCTTCTCCCGCAGGAAAAGCAAAAATTTCCACAGACAGAGCCATGGGAGTTAAAAGATTCTGCAATTCCTTTGCATACAGCTTCTCCACGTTGCTGTCGGTCACAATGCATATTTTCTTTTGGGAAAGATCCCATTCCAAACGGTTAAGTTCCTCCGGCAGCGCAGAAAAGTCCTGTTCCAAAACAATGTCATAGCAAAATTTTTTATCTTTATTTACGGGCAGTCTGTTGCTCATGTTCCATCCTCCTGTGAGTATTTACATAAAAAAAGTATTGTAAAACAGTTATCTTACAATACCCCTTTCATCTCTTTATCTCAACTGCTTTTATAATCCGGTATTGATTCCCGATACATCTATGGAACCGGAAAGAATCTCCTGAAAATCACCGGAAATATCAACGCTTGCCGGTGTTATGATAAATATGTAGTGAGAAATCTTCTGAAGATTCCCGCTGATCGCAAAACAGGAACCGGAGGTAAAATCAATGATCCTCTGGGCAATATCCACATCCAGTCCTTCCAGATTCAGAACGACTGTCCTGTTTGCCAAAAGCGTTTCCGTAATTTCCCTTGCATCTTCAACCGTAGTCGGTTTAATCACACATACTTCCATGCCATCCCCCGTTCTCCTCGGCTGTCTCATCTGTGTTACCTTAGGTGTGGATTTGGCTCTGGGCCTTTCATCCTCATAATCGGGTTCCACCTTTGCTACCACTTTCTTTCTTGGAGCCTCTTCTACTTCGTCATCCTCATCATCATAATCGTCGTAATCGTCATCCAGATCCTCGTCGTTTAACTTCAAGGAATTCAAAAACTTATCCATTACACTCATACTGCATTCTCCTTACACATTTATTCACTCTGTATAATGCCGCTCTCCGAATATTCCGGTCCCGACCCTTACAAGAGTCGCACCTTCACTTACAGCGGTCTCATAATCGCCGGTCATTCCCATAGAAAGTACATTCATAGTTACATTATCAATGTTTTTGGCACTTATGTCAACAGATAATTGTCTTAACTGTGCAAAATATTGTCGATTATCTTCCGGGTTCTCAACATATGGCGCGATCGTCATCAGCCCTTTTATGTGAATGCCCGGAAGTTCTGCGATCTGCGAAACCAGCTTAGGCGCATCCTCAGCCTTTACTCCAAACTTGGACTCTTCCTCTGCAACGTTGACCTCTATGAGAATATCCACCTCAACATTTTTCTTCAGGGCCTCTTTGCTGATCTCCTCAGCCAGCTTTAAGGAATCCACGCTGTGGATCAACGCTGCCTTATCCACCACATATTTTACTTTATTCCGCTGGAGATGCCCGATCAAATGCCATCTGATGTCCTTTGGCAGGATCTCGTACTTCTCCACAAGCTCCTGCACCTTGTTTTCGCCGAAGTCCCTGCAGCCATGGTCGTAAATCTCCTGAAGCATGGAGACAGGCTTTGTCTTGCTTACCGCGATCAGCGTGACCTCATCCGGATTTCTGCCGGACTTTTCGCATGCTTTTAAAATATTTCCGGCAACCTTATCATAATTATCCTTTAACATAAATCATTCCTCTTTTCATGCCGTTTTGATATATTCGCCTGCCGATATCTTTCTTAATCATAAATAAAATCGTTTTCATTGATGCTTGCCGCATCCAAAACAATATAATCATATTCCGTCAGCCCGTACCTCGTATTGGATTTTACGATGGAATATTCTTCGTTGGAATACAAGACCGTGATCTCCTTAAAATCGGCAAAACCTTTATTGATGTTATATACGCCCATCAAGGTGCCCACCTTGCTGACCGGGTATTTCTCCCCTGAATCCGGCATACAGATATAATCTCCCGGACGAAGGACGGAGGTATCCACATAATAATCCGTCTCGCTCTCCGAGTAAATTGAAGCGTCTATAAATTCCGTGGAAATATTCCCCTCTTCATCATAGGTCTCCCGCATGAAGCCGTCGTTAGAGCTGTTTCCGCCCTTCGTCGCATATTCCTTGGGAATCAGATAGAATTCCTTCTCCACAATAGCGCTGTTGGGGATCTTAAGCCCCTCATCATCGTCTAAAATGATCTCGATCTCTATATAGCGGTCCCTGGCAAATGTGATCATGGAATTATTGAATTTCAATTCCACATAGTCATATTTGTCGTCGGCGCCTAAAACGTTTACCTCAGCCCAGGAAGTATACTGGTTTTTTAAGAATTTGACCTCTACGAACCCCTCATTCTCAAGCCTTGCAACCTTCTCCCGTTCCACAGGAATGACAATGGACCAGTGTTCTGAGGTTATCATTTTGTAAACAGGATCGTCATTCCCCACAAGAGTGTTATTGACGAACTGCTCTTTTTCTCCTTTTTCTTCGGAAAAAGTCTCAGCGCTGACCATGGACGGCTCTAAATGCTCCATTCCGTCCACATTGTAAACAACGATGCCGCTTCTTGGGGCATAAGAAAACTGTACAGAGCTTCCTGCCACATCTGCACGCTGCAAATTGTTCAACATATTGTAATTGGATAATTTTAATACCGTGCCCGATACGTCATAAGAAAAATCATATACCTGTCCAAATTGTTCGTTTCTGTAATTGTGGGCAAACTGCATAAAGTCACTGCGCAATTCGCCTAAATCATTGCCCGAAAGCAAAATCTCATCTACGTCATTCTGCAGGATCTCCGCCATTTTACCCGTCTGGTCGAGAGAATAGACCAGATCTCCGCTGGCAACATGCTCTCCTTCCCTGGCAAAATAATTGATATAGCCGGAGGAATTAGCTGAAACAATAGTCTCTTCCCGTAAAATGACTCCCTCGTATACGTTGGGAATGCTTAAAGATCCTGAACGCACCTCATAGCGCTTCACATGGCCTTTGGTAAAAAAAAGTGCTATACAGATCAATATGTAAAAAAACATAACGGTAAAAATAACGATACCGATATTAATATTCAAAGGTCTGCGGTATTTATTTATCTTGATCGGTTTTTTTCGCGATGCCAATTCAGTGACTCCTTACTTTCCTGCATCAATGGTTGATCAGATCGATCAGATCATACATCTTATCATACAGATATTCCCTGCCGGAGCTTTTTAATATAACGGATATATACGGATTGCCGGAAGCATCCTTGGAAAGGAGCACAAGGCAGTTGCCCGCCGCACTGGTAGTTCCGGTCTTGCCGCCGATAACCATAATCCCGTTAGGGGATTCATGATTGCCGTTTAGAAACCAGTTGCTGTTTTTAAAGGAAAGTTCTTTGGGCTCCCCGGCAGAATCATGGTAGACTCCCGAATATTCAGGGGTCGTGATGATCTGTACAAACTCGTCGTATTGAATCGCTTCGTTAAAGATCAGGTACATATCATAGGCCGTTATGTAATGTCCCTCTTCCGTCAGCCCGTGTGAATTCATAAAATGGCAGTTTGTAGCGCCCAGCGCCACGGCTTCTTCATTCATCATTTCCACAAATGCTTCTTCACTGCCCGCTATATATTCTGCGATCATGACTGCCGCATCGTTTCCTGACGGTATCAAAAGGGCATGAAGCGCCTGGGCAAGGGTCATGGTATCTCCTGCCTTGATCCCCACCAACGATGCTCCGGACTCGGTAATCTCCACATTGCCGGATGCAGTCAGCACATCGTCCAAATTGCCTTTTTTCAACGCAATAATAGCCGTCATGACCTTTGTCAGGCTGGCGGGATTTAACTGCATATTGGCATTTTTGCCGTATAAAACCTCTTTGTCATTCAGACTGCATAACAATACCGCTTCTGCCTCGGAGGTATCGATGCTGTTGACCGAAACGTCTCCGTCTATGACGCAAAGATCCTTTGCAAAGGAGTCCGCCCTGGTCCCGCTGTTATCTCCGCTGCCAAACCGGTAAGCCGAAACCGGGCTGTCCGGATCATAATTCATGCTGTAACCGCTTCCGCCGCAGCCCGTCATACCCAAAGCTAAGACCGCTATAAGGCAGAAAGCCGTAATTCTTTTTTTATTTGTACATTTCACGCCACTCAAGATCTCCTCTGTCAAGTGATTTTATCAAAAGCTCGGCAGACGCCAGATTGGTCGCCAGGGGAATGTTGTGGGTATCACAGAGCTTGACCACATTATTCACATCCGGTTCATGGCTTTTAGGCGTCAGGGGATCCCGCAGAAAAATAACCAGGTCGATCTGATTATGTTCGATCTGCGCACCGATCTGCTGCTCGCCGCCCAAATGGCCTGCCAGAAACTTATGGATATTCAAATTTGTAACTTCTTCGATGAGCCTTCCGGTGGTTCCTGTGGCGAACAGTTCATTTTTACTTAAGATACCACGGTAGGCAATACAAAAATTCTGCATCAGTTTTTTCTTTGCATCATGTGCGATTAATGCAATATTCATAACGAAATACCCTCTCTCAACTATATTTACGAACGGCCTGCAGTCTCACATTCAAAACAAACCCCATCCCCATAAAAAGACTTAAAAGCGAGGTCAGGCCGGCACTTACAAAAGGTAAAGGCAATCCGGTATTGGGAATGACCCCCGTTGCCACGCCTATATTGAAAAAGCTTTGGAATCCCACTAACGCCGCCATTCCGGAACAGATGATCTTTCCTTCTATGTCACTTGCCTTTGTGGCGGCCAAAACGCATTCAATGGCTATCAGGAAACACAAAATAATGACGATACATCCTCCTACAAACCCCAGCTCCTCTCCTATAATGGCAAAAATGAAATCTGTCTGGGGTTCGGAAATGAAGTTCCCGTTTTTGACGGAAGCGATTTCGTTGTTGTTCAATCCTTTCCCGAAAAGCTGTCCGGACCCTATGGCTATCTGCGAATTTGTCTGCTGATACCCCTCAGCATTTTCGTATTCGTCAGGATGAAGCCATGCCATGATCCTGTCCTGCTGGTAATCCTTGATAAGGTTCTGGTCTTCCTGCAATACCAGGGAAAGAAAGATAATGCCCACCGGTATGATGACCGCCAGCGCCCCCCAGATGATCTTGTAGTTTAATCCCCCGATATACAAAATAACACAAAAAATCATAAGCAGCATGATACTGGTGGACATATCGGGCTGTTTGTAGATCAACACCCATGGCGGTATGAACAGCAGAACCATGACGGCAAGATTCTGAAAGGTATTAAAACGTTCCTTATGTTTCATAATATACTGTGCATAAAATAAAATCAATAGTATTTTAACGGTCTCCGAAGGCTGGAACCTGATTCCCGCGATCGATACCCACCGTTTGGCATTGTTGACTACCGTACCGAACTGCCGGACCAGAATGAGTAGTACGATGCTTGCCATATAGATCAGCCAGTAAAATTTTAGAAATATGTGATAGTCGAACAGGGAAAGCACTACCATGACAAACAGGCCCAAAACCAGTCCTATAATCTGCTTGGACTGGTATTCGGCGTTAGCGCTGCCGATTGCCATAATCCCGATAACGGTTATGGCAATCAGCATAAAAACCAATTTAAAATCATAATCTCTGACGCGGTATCTTTTTAACACGTATTTCAACTCCTATATTACCAGAAAACATTGATCTTCCGTCTGGAAAATTCCAGTTCCAACGTACTGGTATCGATCTGCATGTATTTGCACAGGATCTTTGCAATATCCCGTTTTATCATTTCCATAACCTCCGGCGAGCAGTCGATCCGATCGGATATGAGTAGAATCTTTAACCGGTCTTTGGCAATCTCGCTGGATTTTTTCTTTCTAAAAAGCCACAATTTACCCATTTCCTATACCCCCATCACAATTTCTGAAAAATGCCGTTAATACGAAACCATATAGATTTTTCCCGTTCGGGGGAATAAAGGGGGACATCCTGTCCCAAAATCCGGTTACAGATATTCATAAATGCTTTTCCGGCCGGCGTATCGGAACAGACCAGGGGTTCTCCGTGATTTGTGGAAATAACGATGTTTTCATCGTCATAAATAGCGCCTAAAAGATGGACGGATAAAATATCCACCACATCGTCCACGCTCATCATATCTCCCCGCTTGATCATATCGGGGCGCAGTCTGTTGACTACCAAATCGATCTGCCCCATCTCATATGCATTTAATAATCCGATGATCCGGTCCGCATCCCTGATGGCGGATACCTCGGGGGTTGTGACGACAATCGCCCTGTCGGCGCCTGCAATGGCATTTTTGAAGCCCTGTTCAATGCCTGCTGGGCAGTCTAAAATAACGTAATCGAACTGCTCTCTCAGCTGTTCGGTCAGCTTTTTCATCTGTTCCGGGTTTACTGCCGTTTTATCTCTTGTCTGGGCGCTTGGGATCAGATGCAGCCCCGGAAAACGCTTGTCCTTGATCAGCGCCTGCTTAATACGGCAGTTTCCTTCCACCACATCCACTAAATTGTAGACGATCCTGTTTTCCAGCCCCATTACCACATCCAGATTTCTAAGTCCGATGTCCGTATCGATCAGTACAACTGTTTTGCCCAAAACGGCAAGACCTGTTCCGATATTTGCACTTGTGGTAGTTTTTCCTACACCACCTTTACCTGATGTGACGACAATTACTTCACTCATAAAAACCTCCGCCTTTCATTATCGTCCCCCGGAAAACCCTAATGCAGATTATTTTCCGGTAATTCTTTGGTAAAGTCCAATTCCCTGATCATCACTTTATCCTGCCTGATAACTACAGTTTTGGGAATCTGTTTTTTCCTCATGGCAATTATGCTTTTCATATCTTTTTTGTACCTTAGATCTGCGATTCTAAGCTCCTCCGTATCCAGCTGCAGGGCGGCGATAAAGCGCTCTCTTCTGCCGTCTCCTCCTGCATAAGCGCTGCCTGAAAGCCTGCCAAGTACAATGATATTTCCCTTGGCGGCAATAAAAGCTCCCTTTTGTACATCTCCCAATACGATAACGCTGGAGGCGGATTCAAATGCCTCCCCGTCCCTGAGGGTTCCCTTGTAAAACTGGCAATTCTGTTCCCTTTTTATAACCGCTTCTTCATTTGCCGCTTCCACCAGCTTTGTGTAGTAATCGCCGGCTTCTTCGTCGGTACATACCAGACAGATAATATGTAAGCTGCAGACGCTCCTGACAGCATCTAACAGTCTGTCGCTTTCTTCCTCGCTAAGCCTTCGGCCCTGAAACTGAAGTGCAACGGATGCATCTTTGAAAAAGGCCGCCGCATCGGCAAAGCTTTCCTTTGTTTCCTGAAGAAGCAGGTCGAAATCCGCATCTTCCGCAAGCTTTACGCGGATCCCTCCGGAAAAACTTTTAATTGTCACATTTTCCGTCAAAGCATCCACCTCCTATTCCTCGTTTGAAATAATGGTATTGTCCTGTGCGGCAGTACCGTCGATCAGGACTTCCTCATCCTCCAGTTTGTAATAGTACTTATAGACATCCTGTGTAAGCTGTGCCGCAAAATCAGCCGCATACCCGAAAGCAATTCGGGTGGTCACGCTGATCTCAGGGTTTTCGTAGGGGGCATAGCTGACAAACAGAGCATGGTTGGGACGGTTCCTGTTTTCCTGGGCCGTTCCGGTCTTGCCTGCCACATTTATCCCCATTCCCCGATAGTAGGTTTTATCTTCAATCACTCTGCGCATACCCGAATGAATGGCGTTCCATGTACTGTCTGAAACGTTTAAGGTATTGCGCACAGTGGGCGTAAAATCCTCGATCAAATTGCCTTCTGAATCCGTTACTTTATCCAAAAGGCTCAGATTATAACAGGTGCCGCTGTTAGCCACGGTGGTAATATATCTTGCAAGACCTACCGTGGTATAGTTGTTGGTTCCCTGTCCGATGGCGGAACGTATGGCGTCCGTATCGGAAACCTTCGGAGCCTCTTCAGCGATCTCCACGCCGGATTTTTCGGTTAAGCCGTATAGATCCGCATATTGAGCCAGCATTGCAAGACCTTCATCGGAATTGTAGGTTCCGGTACTCCTGCCCAATCGGTAACCCATCTCATAAAAGAAATAGTTGCAGGAATGTTCGATCCCCCCCGAAATATTTAGAGGACCGTGAACAGAAGAAGGATAGATCCAGCATTTTGGCGGATGCGGATCCTGCGTAACATCATAAATTCCCCGGCATGTAACCGTTTCTCCGGTACTTACGACCCCTTCCTCCAAAGCGGCAGTTGCCGTGACCATCTTAAAGGTAGAACCGGGAGCAGAGGTCTGCTGTGTGGCATAATCCCAGAGCGGCTTGGACAGATCGGAATTCAATCTGGCATAATACTCCGAATTGGACATCCGGTTATTGTCATACCCCGGATAGGATACGAGGGCCAGCACCTCTCCCGTATTGACATCCGTTACGACCACAGAGCCGGAACAGGGATCCAGTGCAAGCTGCGCCGGTGTGATCTCCAGATTGGAAATCTTGCTTATCATAAAGTTATACGGAGAAATCGTGCCGTTTTCCAAGGTCGTCCGTTCGGCCATGGTTCCCGTAATGATGCCCTGGTCATACAACAAAAGGCATACCTGCTGTCCGCTTAAAATATTATCCCGTATCATGTATTTGTACATTTTTTTATGAAAATCCGTGTCCGTTTTCAATTCATTAAACACATAGTCAAGCATCGCCTGATAGATCTTCTCGGAATCGGAATATTGACCGTCCAGGTCAAGCTTAGAAATATCGATCCAGTTCATGGCGATCACATGAAGAAGATATTCCTTTAAACTGATGGATTCATCATTCCGCCACGCCAGATAAACATCGTCGTCATTGTCGATCTCGCTTGTCAGGATGATCCCCTTGGAGTTCAACACAGTAGTTATATAGGAATTATATACCTGATACTCCACAGGAAGGGCGCTGTAAATCTGGGGGGCCTCATTTAACTGGCTCCGCAGTTCGTTAAGCACCGCTTCTTCTTTCAAAAGAAAGGCATCGTACACCTCTTTTTCCAAAGCCGTGGCATTTTCGGCCGAAAAGTGATTGATATCTATGATACTGTTATTGATCAGGGCAAAGTATACGTCATCGATGGGAATGATGATGGAGCTTGCCGATGCGTTTTCTTCAGGAATGTATTCCTTGACCGGCTCTATCTTGTCCACCAGAATACCTGCTATTTTCTGCTCCAACAGATTGTAAACCGCTTTCTGCAGATCCTTGTCGATAGTAAGATACAGATCGTTTCCCGCAGAGGGCTCCACCCGGTCGCTGGTCTCTATAACCTTTCCAAGACTGTTTACATATACGGTCTCGGAGCCTTTTTTTCCCTGAAGATAGGATTCCATATAGCTTTCAATGCCGGATTTTCCGATAATATCCGTCATGATATAGGAATCATCCGTTTCCGAAAGCGTCTCTAACTCTCTCTGGGATATTTTGCCGGTATAGCCGATAATGTGTGAGAAATAAACGCTGTCCACATATTTACGGACTGTGTCCTCGGCAATGGAGACCCCGTCCAGAGAAGCGGCGTTTTCCATGACCACCGCCACCGTTTCATCCGACACATCGGTAGCCACAACGGTGGGAATATATTTCTGGAAGCTTTTCAGGCTCATTTCATAAC
Source organism: Lachnospiraceae bacterium UBA3273 (assembly GCA_002362385.1). Taxonomy (GTDB): domain Bacteria; phylum Bacillota; class Clostridia; order Lachnospirales; family Lachnospiraceae; genus UBA2882. The sequence goes on along the minus strand of DEUB01000029.1, from coordinate 71,652 downwards.
GGATGGTTATGATCTTTAGAAGAACGTCCTTGGAATAGCCTTTCCCCACGATAAAATCCGTATTTCTGTTTCCCGGCACCTCATATTCGCCCACTTCGAATTTTTTCGTGCCGCCCAGATAATTTATGACCTCATCAGCCGTGGCGGTCTTTTGCGCATAGCTTAAGTCGTCCACATAGACCTTTCCGTACACATCGGCCAGAAAACGCTGGAGGGCGGTTCCCGATACGGCAAATTCAAACTCGCCGTTATCGCCGATGATAATGTTAAAGTCGCTTACGACCGAATCCCCGTTGCTCTCGATCATATCAATGAGGGAAGCAAGGGTCGTATTGATCGCTTTATTCTTTCCCCGTCCCGATTCATAAACATCTTCAATGGTCACGGAATAGGCCAGCTCATTATAGGCCAGCAGTTCGCCGTTCCTGTCAAAGATCTGGCCCCTGGTACTGGGGATCGTCCTTTCCTTGCGTATCTTCAAAGTAAATTCATTGAGGTATGCTTCGCCGTTTACGATCTGAAGCACAAACAGCTGGCGGATCAAAATACCGCACATGATCATAAAGGCTAAGATCAGAATAAAAAACCGGGAAGTTATAAAATTAATAATGGAATCTCTTATATTTTTAAACAATTTCCTCACTGCTCCTGTTTGCCCGCTTCTCCGCCATCCTGTTAATGAACGTCATGACGGAAAAGAGTACAATGGTTAACAAAATCGTATAGACCACCTCGGGAATGATGATATTCATCAAATAGTACCCGATGTGGAATTTCCCCCGCAGTAAAAACATCAATAAATAATAGGTTATGCTGTAAACAAAGTCGCTGCATCCTACCAGTAAGATCTGCAGCATCAGATCGTCCTTAAAGAACAGTCGTTTGAAAAAACCGTTGAAATATCCTATGTACATATAAAGAAGGGCATGGAAGCCCAGAATGCCTCCGCTGAATATATCCACTAACAGGCCGGTAAAAAAGCCCACGGTAATTCCGGCTTTCTGCCCCATCATAAACCCGAAGGAGGCAGTTGAAATGATCAACAGGTTCGGTCCCACATTACCGAAAGCGATATAGCGGCACACCGTGGTCTGTAATATAAAACTGAAAATAACCACAAATACTGCAAGAATTCTATTCTTCATATCTATTCATTCTCATCAATCTGCTGCTTTAAGTCAAGGATAACAAGTACTTCATCCATATGTTCAAAATCAACCGCCGGCGTTATGGAGCCTGAATGGGTCAGGTTATTGGAATCGGCATCCATGGAAGTGATATAGCCGATCAAAAGGCCCGGAAGGTATTTTGTACTGATATTGGAGGTTACCACCTTGTCCCCTTCCTTTACCTTTCCTTCGGAATCGATCAATTTGCTGAAGCGGATGGTATTTTCGCTCATCAGCTCTAAATCTCCCGATACGATCAGTCGGTCTCCCGTCGCCAGAACCATGCCGGGCACGTTGATGGTATCGTCTATAATGGCTGTTACCTTTGCCCAGTTTGCACCTGTCTCGGTCACGATCCCCACCAGGCCGCTTCCCGACATGACGTTCATATCCAGAGCTATCCCGTCGTCAGTTCCTTTATCGATAATAAAGGTGTTGAACCAGTTGCCCCCGTCCATGCCGATGACTCTGGCGCCCACTTTTTCATATTCCGAATATTCCTGATCCAGCTGATAAAGGCTGCGCAGGTTGTTTAACTCGTATTTTTCCTGGGTCAGGGTATTGTTTTCAATGGTCAGCCGGTCGATCTGCTCCCTAAGCTCCTGATTCTGCCTCTGGAGATCCCGAATCTGTGCCAGATCCTTGGAACGGTCGGATAAATAGCCGCCGATCTCGCTGATGCCCGTCTGGAAAGGAATGGTAACATAACCGGAAATCCTGGCAACCATTCCCGTAAACAGATCGGTGGTAAAGGTAACGGCCATTAAAACGATGCATAAGCCCGTTAAGATCAACAGCAGATATTTACTTTGTAAAGTAAACTTTGCCCGCTTCCGTTTCATCCTTTTCCTCCATTGCCAGAAAATACATATGCCACGGAACGGAAATTGTCATCCGTAATGACCTTTGCCAGTCCCAAAGCAACGCTTGCAATAGGATTTTCTGCCATATTGACCTTTAAGCCGGTACCCTCGCTGATCAATTCGTCCAAATGCGCCACCTGGCTTGCACCGCCTGTCAGATAGATGCCGTGGCGGTAAATGTCCGCCGCCAGTTCCGGAGGCGTGCGCTCCAAAATAACCTTAATATGGTCGATGACCGTGTCAAAATGCTCCTTTAAGGCATTTTTAACCAGATCCGTAGGGATCTCCCTCTCTACGGGAAGACCCGTTACGATATCCCTTCCGTATACAACGGCAGGATTCCCTGTGGCTTCCAGCTCCCGCAGCGCGATCTTTACCTTTTCCGCCGTCTTGCCGCCGATGATAAGATTGAATTCTTTTCTGACTGCATTGCGGATGGCGTCATCAAATTTCTGTCCGCCTACCTTGATCAGCCGGCTTAAAACGATCCCCCCTAAAGACAGGATGGATACCTCCGTGGTATCGTATCCGATATCCACGACCAAAACGCCCTGGGAGTTTTTAACGTCAATATCCATTCCCAGTCCGTCCGCAATGGCTTTTTCCACGACCATGACCTTTTTCGCCTTTACGTCCGCATTTTTGACCAGATCAAAAAAGGCTCTCTGCTCTACCTCCGTTACGTCATGGGGCACTGCGATATAGTAATCCGCAGGTTTGATATTTCCCTTGCACAGATCGTTGATAAAGCATTTTACAAGGTTCTGCATATTTTTGATATCCGCGATAACACCGTTGCAAAGAGGATAGGAAATATGAATATTGTCCGGCGCCTTTTCATACATTTCAAAAGCGGAATCCCCGTAAGCGAATAAAATGTTTTTATTTTGAATGGCGATCATATTTTTTGCCGAAAATATATGATCTTCACCCTTTGCGTAAATTTTGATGTTGCTGGTACCCAAATCGATACCATAAGCACTGGAAGCCATATCCCGTACTCCTTTCTTTTTGTAAATTACTGTATCATTCCGTGTTCTCTGAAACTGTAATAGCTGTTATCTCCTATGATCAGATGGTCTATTAAGGGAATATCCATAAGTTCCGAGGCCGCCTGCAGTTTTTCCGTCATTTCCACATCCGCTTTGCTGGGCATGGCATTGCCGCTTGGATGATTGTGTAACACCATGATGTTTACCGCCTTTGCCAAAAGGGCCTCCATAAAGACCTCCCTGCTCGAGACTAAAGAAGCGTTTACGGTTCCCACGCTGATAATCTGCTCCCTGATCAGTCCCATGGTCCCGTCTAAGAAAGCGCAAAGGAACTGCTCTTTTTCCAGATGCCGCAGCTGCTCCATATAGTAGGCGGCAACCTCTTTTGGGGATTGAAAAATGATTTTCTGTCCTCTTTTGGATTTGGCAATGCGATTGGATAATTCGGCAATGCATTTGATCTTAACTGCTTTTACCTCGCCGATCCCTTTTACCTGCATCAGATCTTCCACAGACATATGGTAAAGCCCCGCTATCCCATAATCTCCCGCTTTTTTTAGGATTTCCTTTGCGAGAGCCATGGCATCCGCCCCTTTATGCCCCGTACGGATGATAATGGCCAAAAGCTCCGCATCCGTCAAGGCATCGGGACCTGCTTTTAAAAATCTGTCATAGGGCTTTTCCGCATTTATGAATTGTTCTGTCATACTCCTCCTGTCTCTCTCAGAAGGGAAAACACACTATAAAAACCTGAAAATCACGATGGCAATAATAATGCCTAAAATACTTCCGATTGTAATTTTAATGGATAACCCGAAGGTTATTACCAAAATCCCCAGATTCAGAATGAGCGGAGAATCCATACCAAAGGTCTGTCCGAAATTTAAGAATGTGTTAGGGAACAGGCTTCCGATAAAGCCGCCGATCACAATTCCTGCTAAGATCATCAGAAAACAGGCCCAATTATTTTTTCCTTTCATGAAAACCTCCGTCTTCTTTTGTAGTTATGTAAACATAAAAAAGATTTTTTAACTATAAGTATATTATCACATGGGGCGATATATGTATACTGATTTCGTGGATTTTTTTTCGACCAAAACCCCTATGATTACAGCCTGATTACGCCAGAATTCTTCAATTCCTGAACTGCTTTCAGTATGCCGAATTTGGCATGGGGGAAGGTCAGGCCGCCCTGAAAATACACGGCGTAAGGGGGTTTTATGGGACCGTCTGCCGAAAGCTCTATGGAGCTTCCCGAGACGAAGGCCCCTGCCGCCATGATAACCTTGCTGTCATACCCCGGCATGTCCCAGGGCTCCGGCGTTACAAAGGAATCTACAGGGGCCGCCGCCTGGATCCCCTTGCAGAAAGCCACAACGCCCTCTTCGCTCCCAAGGGTCACCGCCTGGATGATATCATGCCTGCTCTCGCTGCCTGAAGGCACTACGGGGAAGCCGAAAGATTCCAGGATGTTTGCGGCAAATACTGCGCCCTTTAAAGCGGATGCCACCACCACCGGCGATAAAAACAATCCCTGGTAGAATGCGGGCAGAACACCTAAGGACGCGCCCACCTCCTTGCCGAGCCCCGGCGACGTCAGCCTGTAAGCGGCGTTTTCGATATATTCTTTTTTGCCGGCAATATAGCCTCCTATGGGAGCAAGTCCCCCGCCCGGGTTTTTGATCAGGGAGCCGACCACCATATCCGCCCCCACATCGGAAGGCTCCTTTGTTTCCACAAACTCCCCGTAACAGTTATCCACCATACAGATCACGTCGGATTTTATACTCTTTATATAGCTTATTAACTGACCGATGCGGTCAACCGATAAGGTTTTCCGCGGTTCATAGCCTTTGGAGCGCTGAATGGTGGCAAGCCTTGTATTGGGGCCGATGGCTTTCCTTATGCCTTCATAATCAAATTCCCCGTCAGGCAGTAAGTCGACCTGGGAATAGTTGATGCCGTATTCCCTAAGGCTCCCTTTGGATTTCCTGATGCCGATCACCTCTTCCAGGGTGTCATAAGGCTTTCCCACAGGGGATAATATCTCATCCCCGGGCCTTAAATTGGACATAAGCGCCAGGGCAAGAGCATGGGTCCCGCAGGTTATCTGGGGCCTTACCAGAGCATCTTCCGTATGAAAGATTCCTGCATAGACTGCCTCTAAGGTTTCTCTTCCCAGATCGTTATAACCATAACCCGTAGTGCCCGTAAGGCAGGCCTCCGAAACCTTTGCTTCCTGCATGCCTTTGATCACTTTCAGCTGATTGTATTCCGCAATCCCGTCTATGGTATCAAACCGCTCCTTTAATTTTTCACACCACATTTCTCCCAGCTCATAGACGTCCTTATCAATTCCGAGCTGTTCATATAAAGCTTCTGATAAATCATTCATTTTTGTCTCCATGGATCCAAGCGGGTATACCTGCATATTTTTTCATTCTGTCGCTTTTATATTCGGCTCTTTATATTTCCCGCCTGTTTACTGTATCCTGCTATCTCCTATTCCTTATATATTTCTGTTTTTCATACATTCCTTCATATAGGCAAGGATCTTTTCATCCTGACGGTCAAAGGCTTCCTTGTTGATAAAGATCACATCCCTCTCCCTGTTAAACCAGGTAAGCTGTCTTTTTGCGAAATGCCTTGTATCCCTTTTTATGAGATAAACAGCCCGTTCCAGATCATATTGGCCGTCCAAATATCCGAGGATCTCTTTATAGCCCAGCCCCTGCATGGAAATATGTTCCATGGAACAGCCCGTCTCCTTTAATTTTTGAACCTCCTTAACAAGCCCGTCGGAAAGCATTTGGTCCACTCTTTTCTCGATCCGCTCATAGAGAAGCTCTCTGCGGTCGTTTAAGACAAAGTAACAGAAATCATAGGGCGATTCCTTTGCCCGCTCCGTATCGTTATGCCCGGATATGGGCGTACCGGTCTGATGGTAATATTCCAACGCCCTTATAACCCTTTTCACATTGTTTTCATGAATCTGCTCCGCCGACCGGGCATCCACTTTTTTAAGCATATCATGAAGGTAAGCCGCTCCCTTTTCCGCAGAAAGTGCCTCTAACTCCTTTCTGTAAGCGGAATCGCCCTCATTTTCCTCAAAATCGATATCATAAAGCACCGATTGGATATAAAAGCCCGTTCCTCCCACCAAAATGGGAATATGTCCGTTCTCATAAATCTGTTCCATGGCCTTTTTGGCAAGCTTCTGGAAGAGAAAAACGTTAAAATTTTCTTTCGGATCCAGAATGTCCACCAGATAATGGGGGATCCCTTCCATCTCTTCTTTTGTTATCTTTGCCGAACCGATATCCATATGGCGATACACCTGCATGGAATCGGCGCTTATGATCTCTCCCCCGATCTCCTTTGCAAGCTTCACGGATAACCTTGTTTTTCCCACTGCGGTAGGACCTGTCAATATCACTAATTTTTTTCTGTCCATAGCGTTTTTCCGTTATAAAATCCGTTTAAATTTCTTTTCCAGTTCATATTTGCTCATAGAGAACATGGTGGGCCTGCCATGGGGACAATGAAAAGGATTATCCAGTGCGAAGAGCTGCTTTAAAAGCTCTTCTGCTTCCAAAACGGAAAGGCTCTGGTTCCCTTTTACCGCCGCCTTACAAGACATGGAGGCAATTTTTGCCGTGATGACATCAGAGGTTCCCTTCATGGGCGTTTCCACCAGTTCGTCCAGAATATCCAAAAACAATTGCTTCTCATCGCTTCCATACAGATCCTGGGGAATTCCGCGAAGTGCGACCTCATCTCCCCCAAAAGCCTCTATAACAAAGCCCAGATTCGTAAAGACATCCGCAAATTTGGCTACAACTCCCATCTCCCTGGCACTTAAAGAAATGACAAGGGCGGGCATCAGCATCTGGGTGGTGTTCTCTTTATTCTTAAGCTTCCTCATCCAGTTTTCGTAATGAACCTTTTCATGGGCCGCATGCTGGTCCACAAAATAAATCTTCTCCTCAAACTCCACAATCCAATAGGTCTTAAAAATCTGCCCGATGATCTGCAGGCCCGACAGACGGTTTTCATCAGGCGCTTTTGAGTCATCCGCCGGAAACAGCTCCATCTGCACTTCTTTTTCCACCACGACCTCCTGGGGCTTGATGATGTTTTCGCTTCTTCTCCCGGCAGAAGACTTTCTCGGCGGCGGATTGCCGAGAATTTTAAACAGTCCTGAAATCTCTTCCCTGACAGTACTGTTTGGAGGAGGCGCCGCATTGCTGTAGGAAACCTCCGTTCTTTGCATGGTTCCTTCCTCTTTAACCGCTTCTTCCATCTGCTTCTGTCTGTTTATTTCAAAAGGCTCCGGCGCCTTTTTTTCTTCGGTTTGCCTGCTTTCTTCTTTTATCTCCCCATCGGAAAACTCAGGTATTAAAATCTGCGAGGATAAGCAGTCGTTTACGGCTCTTTTCACAAATTCACAAAAAGGCTGGGGCTCCATGATCCTGATCTCCATTTTGGTAGGATGCACGTTTACATCAATATCTTCCCCGGAAATCTGAAAATGTAAAACCGCAAAAGGATATTTGTGCTGCATTAAAAATGTTTTATAGCCTTCTTCCACCGCAGCGGACATCAGTTTACTCTTAACGTATCTTCCGTTAACAAAAAAAGTTTCGTAGTTCCTGTTTGCCCTTGCTAAAATCGGCTTTCCGATAAAGCCCCAGATCCGGATCCCGTTTTCCTCTCTGTCTAAGGGGATCACATGCCCGGATACGTCCCTGCCGTAAAGCCTGTAGATGATTTCCGAAAGTTCTCCGTTTCCGGAGGTAAAAAACTTTGTCTGTCCGTTCTGGATATAGGATATGGAAACGTAAGGATGGGACATGGCAATATGCTGCATCAGTTCTCCCACGTAAGAGCCTTCCGTCATGGAGGTATGTAAAAATTTCTTACGCACGGGGGTATTGTAAAACAGGTTCCTTACGATAACGGTGGTGCCGTCGGGAGCGCCGATTTCCTCCGGCTGCTCCAATGCGCCGCCGTTACAGCAGATTTTTATGCCCATCAGATTTTCCCTCGTCTTTGTGATCATTTCCACCTGGGCCACGGCGCTGATGCTGGATAAAGCCTCGCCCCTGAAGCCTAAACTGTGAATGCTGTTCAAATCCTCCACTTTCTGGATCTTGCTGGTGGCATGGCGCAAAAATGCGTTATACAGATCCGCCTTTTCAATGCCGCAGCCGTTATCCGTAACCCTGATAAAGGAAATGCCGCCTTCTTTTATTTCCACGGTAATTTTATCCGCACCGGCGTCTATGGAATTTTCGACCAGCTCCTTTACCACGCTTGCAGGCTTTTCCACCACTTCTCCCGCAGCGATCTTATCTATGGTTTCCGAGTCTAAAACATGTATGTTCTCTGCCATACTGCCTCCTTATCCCTGCCATCTGTTTTTTCTCATATTCTGCAGACGGTACAATGTGTTTAAAGCGTCGAGAGGTGTCAGGTTGGAAATGTCCACTTCGTCAAGCTCCTTCAAAATATCCTCATCCTTTACCGTATCGAAAAGGGACATCTGTTCCAGATCCACCTCGTCATATCGTTTGACCTTTTTGTGCTCTGTTTTATTCTCAACGGCAATGCTCTGTACTTTTTCAATTATATCGTTATCCGTCAGCTGGCTGACAATGACCTTCGCCCTGTCGATGACCATATCGGGTACGCCTGCCAGCTTTGCCACCTGAATGCCGTAGCTTTTGTCAGCTCCCCCTTTAATGATCTTTCGAAGGAATACAATGTCGTCCCCCTGCTCCTTGACGGCAATGCAGTAATTGTTCACATTGCTCATTTTACCTTCCAGCTCCGTCAGCTCATGATAATGGGTGGCAAACAAGGTTTTTGCCCCCAAAAGCTTTTTGTTGCTGATATGCTCGATAACGGCCCAGGCAATGGATAAGCCGTCAAAGGTGGAAGTCCCCCTGCCGATCTCATCCAGGATCAACAGGCTGTCTGCGGTAGCGTTCCGCAAAATGTTGGCCACCTCGTTCATTTCCACCATAAAGGTACTCTGTCCGCTGGCCAGGTCATCCGAAGCCCCCACACGGGTAAAGATCCTGTCCACAATACCGATATCGGCGCTCGCCGCGGGCACAAAGCTTCCGATCTGCGCCATCAAAACGATCAGTGCGCTCTGGCGCATATAAGTGGATTTTCCGGCCATATTAGGACCGGTAATGATGGATATTAAATTTTTCCCGCTGTCTAAAAAGGTATCGTTTGCCACAAACATATCGTGGTCGATCATTTTTTCCACCACGGGATGCCTGCCGCTTTTTATCTTAATAATGCCCTTATCGTTTAACCGGGGCCTTACATAACCGTTTCTTTCCGCCACAAAGGACAGGGATGTAAAAACGTCCAAAGCGGCAATGGCCTTTGCCGTCTTCTGGATCCTGGCAATGTTGTCCCCGATGGTATCCCGGATCTGGCAGAACACGTCGTATTCCAGGGCATTCAGCTTATCCTCCGCATTTAAAATGGTATCCTCCAGTTCCTTTAATTTGGGCGTCATGTAACGCTCGCCGCCTGTTAAGGTCTGCTTTCTGATCCATTCTTCAGGCACCAGGTCCTTAAAGGAATTGGTTACCTCAAAGTAATAGCCGAACACCTTGTTAAATCCCACCTTCAGATTTTTAATGCCCGTTCTTTCCTTTTCCGTCTGTTCCAACTGGGCAAGCCAGGATTTTCCTTCGGTCTTGGCGTTGCGCAAATGGTCGATATCCTCAAAAAATCCCGTTTTGATAATACCGCCTTCCCGTATGGAGATGGGCGGCTCTTCCTCGATCCCTTTTTCGATCAGTTCACAGATATCCGATAAAGGGTCGATATCCTCATAAATATTTTTTAAGAGTTCACAGTCAAATTCCTCCAAAACCGTCTTAATGGGCGGCAGCATGGATAAGGATCTGCAAAAAGCGATGAGATCCCTGGGGTTTACGGATTTATAACTGATCTTTCCCAAAAGCCTTTCCAGATCGTAGACCGGATTCAGGTATTCCCGCAGTTCATCCCTGCTGACGCTTAAAGCGCTCAAAGTCTCCACTGCATCCAGCCTCTTTTCAATTTCCTCCCGTTCGATCAGGGGCTGTTCCAGATAGCTTCTTAAAGTCCTTGCCCCCATAGCGGTCTTGGTCTTATCCAAAACCCACAAAAGGGAACCTCTTTTTTGTTTTTCCCGCAAGGTTTCCACCAGTTCCAAATTCCGTCTTGTAGAACTGTCTAAGAGCATATATTTACTTACCACATAAGGATTGATGCGGGTAACATGGGAAAGGGAGGTCTTCTGGGTCTCGTAAAGGTAGGATAACACCGCCCCTGCGCTGACGATCCCTGCCGGAAAGTCATCCAGTCCCAAAGCGGAAAGCGTATGTACCCCGAAATGTTTTTTTAAGCGGTTCTGGCAGGTTTCATCATCAAAGTACCACGGGTCAAGTTTATATATGGTAATTCCCAGACGGGAACGCAGGTCGTCTAAATCAAATCCGCTGACTAAAAAGCCATCGTTGCAGACGATCTCCGCCGGGGAAAACTTGATGATCTCGTCAAAAAGCTTCTTCTTATCATCCACCTGGGTCACATAATAGTCCCCGGTGGTAACGTCTATGACCGAGATCCCGATCTTATCCAGATAGACTACGCACATTAAAAAATTATTCCGGGTCTCTTCCAAGGACTGCATGTTCAGATTGGTGCCCGGCGTTACGATCCTGACAACCTCTCTCTTTACAATTCCCTTGGTAAGCTTAGGATCCTCCATCTGTTCGCAGATGGCGACCTTATAGCCCTTTGAGACAAGCTTTGTCAGGTAGCCGTCCACCGCGTGGTAAGGAATGCCGCACATAGGCGCCTTTTCCTCCAGTCCGCAGCTTTTTCCCGTCAACGTGATCTCCAGCGCCTTGGATGCGGCAATTGCATCGTCAAAAAACATTTCATAAAAATCCCCCAGACGGTAAAAAAGAATACAGTCCGGGTACTGCTTTTTCGTTTCCATATATTGCTGCATCATAGGTGTTAATTCTGCCATTGTTTCTCCCTGCTTTCTCATCGCAGTTTCATATAACTAACTGTTCCTTCATCATCATAACATTTTTTGCCAAATTTTTGCAAAGGTTCTTTTTATAACATTTCTCCAAAATAGTAAAAGCCCCTGCATTCCTTTAAGAAAACGGGAACGATTTTCCCAATAAGCTCCTTTGTCCCCTTAAAATGGACGATCATATTGTTGGAAAGCCTTCCCGTGACCAGACTTTCATCATGCTCGTTTATTTCCTCCACAAGGGCGTCCATGGTAAGCCCCTCTAAAAGCTTTGCCCGCTCCTTTGCCGTATGCTGTACAACGGAAAGCACCTCGTCAAAATGCTTTGTGACCGTTTCCTTATCCACCTGGTTTTCCATGGCGGCCGCCGGGGTTCCCGTCCTCTTGGAATACTGGAAGGTAAATGCGTTGTCATACTGTACCTTCCTTATCACATCTATGGTCTCTAGAACATCCTCATAGGTCTCTCCCGGAAAGCCCACGATAATATCCGTAGTAATGGAAATATCGGGAATTTCCCTTCTGATCTTTTCCGCCAGCAAAAGATACTGCTCCTTTGTATAACGGCGGTTCATCTCCTTTAAGATCCGGGTGGAGCCGGACTGAAGGGGCAGATGAAGATGCCTGCAGATCTTCTTTGAATTTTTCATGACTAAGATCAGTTCATCGGACAGATCCTTGGGATGGGAGGTCATAAAACGGATCCTCTCTATCCCGTCTATTTGCTCTACCTGCCTTAACAGTTCCGCAAAGGAAACGGGATTTTTTAAGTTTTTGCCGTAGGAATTCACATTCTGCCCCAAAAGCATGATCTCCACCACGCCCTCCGCCGCAAGGGCCCTGATCTCGGAAAGAATTTCTAAAGGCTCCCTGCTCCGCTCTCTTCCCCTTACATAAGGCACGATACAGTAGCAGCAGAAATTATTGCAGCCGAACATGATATTGATTCCCGATTTAAAAGGATATTTGCGCTGTACGGGAAGCTTTTCCACGATCTGGTCCGTATCCTTCCAGATATCGATGAGCATACCGTCCGCCTCATACATTTCCACTAAAAGCTCGGCAAATTTGAAAATATTGTGGGTTCCGAAAATAAGGTCCACAAAGGAATAGCTCTTTTTTATTTTTTCAATAACGGAAGGCTCCTGCATCATACAGCCGCACAGGCAGATCTTCATACGGGGATTTCTCCGTTTATAGCCGTTTAACACCCCTAAGCGCCCGTACACCCTCTGATTGGCGTTATCGCGGACAGTGCAGGTATTATAAATGACTAAATCCGCATTCTCGTCCTCCGTTTCTTCAAAGCCCGCCGCATTTAAAATTCCCGAAAGCTTTTCGGAATCCCTGGCGTTCATCTGACAGCCGAAGGTTACTACACAACAGGTCAGTTTGCTTCCCTTTTCTTCCGCCTTTTCCCTTACTATTTTTTTTGCTTTTTCTATGTATTCATACTGAAGTTGTGCTTCTTCCATTTCAAATCCTTTCATATCGGTCTGCACTGACCATGTGTCTCTTTCCTGCCGCACTCAAATGCCCGCTCACATAATACAAAAACCTGCTTATATAATACATGTTTTCTCTTCCGTTACAATCACATCCATATTGATGTCCTGTGTGTTAACAGGGACCTCCTCTATGCATTGAAACGCAAATCCGATCCCCATTTTTGTTAAGGAAGGGTGCGATTCCAAAAAGCGGTCGTAGAAGCCTCCTCCGTAGCCGAGCCTTCCTCCCTTTTTGTCAAAAGCAAGCCCCGGCAGGATCATAAGGGCATCCCGTCCTTCCTTAAAACTATAGGGGGATGCACAAAGGGGCGGCTCGGGAATACCCATATAGCCCGGTTCACACTCTTTTAAATCATGGATCTCATAAAAATCCATGGTATGCTCCTTTACCCTTGGCACAAAGACCCTTTTTTTCATCATCCATGCATAAGCTATGATGCCGTCGGTGCGCACCTCGTTTTGATAATGCATATAGACCAAAATATCCTCTGCCTCTAAAAACTCATAACAGGATACTGCTTTTTCCGTGATCATCTGGCTTAAATCCAGGACTTCCTCATAGGAAAGCCGATCCCTTAAAGCCTTCATTTTATTTCTCAAAATTTTCTTTTCTTCCAAATTTCTCCCCCAGATCCGTAATCGTACCGTCTTTTTCTTTAATCCTGATCCATCGCCGCCACATAATCGGCCAGATAAAAATTCTCGTCTTTTTTTGCCTTAAAAATGGTCCCGATGTCCCTTCCGTCCATGATCCTGTGGATGATCCGCATATCGTCGGCGTTGGCTATGATCATATCCGCCCCCGCCTTGGTGGCGATCTTTGCCGCCAAAAGCTTGGTATTCATCCCCCCTGTACCCACATTGCTTCCCGTCGTTTCCTTTCCCATATCCATCAGTTCATCGGTCAGCTCCTCTACCTGGCCGATAAAGACCGCATCGGGATTCCTATTGGGATCATCGGTATAGAGCCCGTCGATATCGGATAAAAGAATTAAGAGGTCCGCATCCACCAGGGCGGCAACAATGGCTGAAAGGGTATCATTATCGCCGAATTTGATCTCATAGGTGGCAACCGTATCATTTTCATTAACGATAGGAATGACTCCCAGCTTCAAAAGCTCCGAAAAAGTATTGTGGGCGTTAAAACGGTTCAAGGGATCCACAATGGTGTTTTTGGTCATAAGGATCTGCGCCGCCACATGATTATATTCCGAAAAGATCTTCTGGTAAGTCATCATAAGCCTTGCCTGCCCGATAGCCGCACACGCCTGCTTTACCGCGATGGGGTTGTCGTCCTTTCCCAAACGGACCGCTCTTTTTCCAACGGCAATGGCGCCGGAGGAGACCAAAATAACATCCTTTCCCTGATTTCTGATGTCGCATAATTCCCGGACCAAGACCTCCAGCTTAATGTAATCAAGCCCTCCCGTTTCCTTATGCTGCAAAGAGGACGATCCCACCTTTATGACGATCCTCTGCTTATCTTTGATATGATCACGTAAATTCACTGCTGTTTCCTCCTAAATCCCTTTCCGGGCCTTTTACATCCGCCAAAGCTTAAGTCTTCGATCAGGGCAATGGCCACCCGGAGGCCGTCCGTTGCCGCAGAAGTAATGCCTCCCGCATATCCCGCGCCTTCCCCGCAGGGATAAATGCCTTCCAAAGAAAGGCTCTGGAAATTTTCATCTCTTAAAATCCTCACAGGAGAAGAAGTCCTTGCCTCCACGCCTGCCACAATAGCATCCTTATGGCGGAATACGGGAATTTTCCTGCCAAACTGCTCCATGCCGTCCATAAAAGCCTCTTCCAGCTCATCAGGCAGCAAGCCCCTTAGATCGGCAAAGGAAAAACGCCCCTTCATACAGGGCTTTATGGCCCCTTCTCCTTTTGAAGGCCGGTTCTTTATAAAATCCTCAAGCCTCTGGATCGGAATGGCGCCTTTTCCCCTTTCATATGCCTGCCGCTCCAATTCCTTTTGAAAATACATGCCGCCCAAAGGCCCCTTATCTTTAAAGTCCTCCGGCGTAACCGACATCACAATGGCGCTGTTGGCGTTTTTTCCTCCGCGGTCGCTGTAGCTCATGCCGTTGATGCAGAGAGCGTTTTCTTCCGATGAAGAATTGACCACATATCCGCCGGGGCACATGCAAAAGCTGTATACGCTCCTCCCGTTTTTGGCCTTTGCCGTCAGTTTATAGGGGGCAGGGGGGAATTTCCCCAGATTTTCTTCCCCGTACTGGCTTTCGTCAATATCCTTCTGGGGATGCTGTACCCGGTATCCCACCGCAAAAGCCTTGGGTTCCATGGCAAAGCCCGATCTTTCCAGCACCTGAAACGTATCCCTGGCGCTGTGGCCGATGGCCAGAACGATATGCTCTGCATAAAGCTTTTCCCCATCATTTATGATGACGCCTTTTATTTTCTTTTTCTCCTCTATGAGAAAATCCGTGACCTTTGCCCCGAACCTTACTTCGCCGCCCAAACGGATGATCTCCCTGCGGAGATTTCTCACAATGGAGATCAGCTTATCCGTCCCTAAATGGGGCTTCTGTTCATACAAAATCTTCGGATCCGCTCCCATTTCCACAAAGAGACTCAGTATTTTTGCCTGATAGCCCAACGGGTCTTTGTTTAAGGTGTTCAGTTTTCCGTCGGAAAAAGCGCCGGCTCCCCCTTCGCCAAACTGTACGTTGGATTCCGTATTAAGATTCCCTTTTTCCCAGAAAGCGTCTACGTCAGCCGTTCTCTCTTCAACGCATTTTCCCCGTTCTAACAGGATCGGCCCTAAGCCTGCTTTTGCAAGATAATAACAGCAGAATAGTCCTGCCGGCCCCGCGCCGATGACTAAGGGTCTGTCCGTGATCGATGTCTTATCTATGACGGGAAGTCTTACCTCCTTTTTTTCGTAAGGGGCAATTTCTCCCTTCTTTCCGAATTTTTTAAGCAGTGCACTTTCATTGTCCGAAGAAAAGGCCACAGAAAGGATATAAAATATCTGCGGTTTTTTTCTGGCATCTATGGACTCCCTTAAAATTTCCGGCTCTTTTATGAGTTCCCGGGAAACATGAAGGTTTTGCGCTATTTTTTTCTGTACATCCTCCATGGTATAACCGGGATGCATCTTTAACTGTTGGTATTTTATCATGATCTTTCCTATTCTGCCGCGCAGGTTCCTGCGATATACCCCGTGGAAAATGCCCATTGGAGATTATAGCCTCCGCACTTACCCGTTACATCCAAAAGCTCCCCTGTCAGAAAAAGCCCGGGATACGCCTTTGCCTGCAAATGCTCATCCACACAGGATAAATCCACGCCTCCGCCGGTCACCTGACAAAAATCATAGCCTTTTACGCCTTCCACGGGAAAAGACAGTTTCACAAGCTCAGAAGCTAATTCCTTTACGGTCTTTTGAGGAATGCTCCCGGCGTCGGGATATGAAAAAAGCCCCAGCCTTTTTCCGAAAAACTCGATCCATTTTTTATGTAACAATCCGGTCATGGCCTCTTCATAAGTCATACCGGAAAATCTTTTTAACTGCCCTTCTATCTTTAAGAAAAGCTCATCTTCCCCCATATCGGGAAACAGATTGACCGCCGCCTCGATACGGCGCCGCGCCTTTTTTCCTTTATTCCGGTTCCACAGCAGGGCGGAAGCAAATCTGCTTACCTGAAACACCGGTATTCCCGAAATCCCGTAGTCCGTAAACTGGATCTGCCCGGAATCCCGAAAGACCTTTTTCCCGTCTATCAAAAGTGAAACTTCCCCGTCAGCCCGGAGTCCGGAAATCATCCTCTGCCCCTCAACGGGACATATTAACGCCGTCAGCGCCGGGTAATCAGGCTGCATGGAAAGCCCAAGCTTTTTTGCCAGCAAAAATCCGTCCCCATCCGAACCTGTTTTGGGAAAAGACTTTCCGCCCATGGAAATGATGACCCTGTCTGCAAAAAAAGCACCTTTGTCCGTTTCAATACTAAATCCCGAAGATTCCTTTTTAATGTTTGTCACTTTCGTGTCCGTTTTACAGGAAACGCCAAACTCCTTCAGGGCACGCCTTAAAACATTTAACACCGTAGACGCCGTCTGGGTTTTGGGATAGACATAGGAATCCCTGGCTACGGTTACATCCATCCCCAGCTCCTTAAACAGTTCTATCAAAGCCTTTTCGTCAAATTGCTCCAGGATCCTTCCTACAGGAGAGGCCCCGTCTTCGATGTAGTAAGCAAAAATACCCATATCCAGGTTCGTCAGATTGCATTTTCCGTTCCCTGTCATCAGAATTTTTTTACCCGGACGGTCATTTTTTTCCAAAATGGTCACATCCGCTCCCGCCCTTGCTGCGGCAATTGCCGCCATCATACCGGAAGCGCCTCCTCCTGCCACGCATACAGACCTTTTCATACGCCTTCCTCCATGCACAGATATTAAAATTATACCTCTAACTGGAATAAGACTCAAGAAAATTGTAAAGTTCTTCTTCGTTTTTCATATATTTTTTATCCAATATCTCCTGTCTGACCTTATCCGGCAGATGGTCGATGGGGATTTCCGTAGTAAGATAAATGGTTTTCAAATCCTCATAATAGACGCACACAAAGCCTTCTCTCGCCATAAGGTAATACGCTCCCGTATCTATCAGCTCGCTGATCCGCTTATTGCCGGACCCCATGGTTTCCAACGCCTGGGCTTTCGTCTCCTCATCTTCCTCCCGGCTGGCCATTCCCATGGCGTCCCTCTCTTCCTGCTCCTCATCTGCCGCCCGGTATCCGTTCTGACCGCTGACTGTTTTTTCCGCTTCCTCCCGTACCGGTTCATAGCTCTTTACCACAACGATCCGTTCTCTTGAAAACGCCGAAAGCCTGATCGATTTAAGTCCCTTCTCCCTCTCTCTCAGAGTAGGCGCTTTTTCCTCTTCCAAAAGCAGCGTTTCCATCTCTTCTTTGGTCTTTCCTATATATTTTGCCGGAATCCTTTCTACATAAGGCACACTGTTTCCCGAAACAAGGTCATATTCCAGGACAATATATTCCGTGTCGCAGTCCGTAGTGCCTCCTGCAACCGCAGTTTCCAGTGTCATATCCTTTTTTTCCGTTTCACGGTCATCTTCTTTTGCTTTATTTGTCTGGTAGAAAAAATATACTCCCAGGACCAGAGCTGACGTAATAGTCAGGATCATAAAAATCAGGCTGATACGATATAAGTATTTCATAATGAACTCCTTTATAATCAGTATCAGCCCGAAGGACCGTTTTTATTCACTTTTTATTTTTGCAAAAATAGACCGGGCAGATATGGAAACCTCCTTTTCATCCTATGAATAAATGCCTAACAGCCTGCCTGCGAACCTCAAAAGACCGCCCTGGGGAAAATCATTTAATTCCCCTTCCCTGACGCATCCTAGGATTACCAGGGTCACCGCATGTATAATGCAGGAAAGCAAAATGGCGGCCGCTACGGCGGGGATATTTCCTATCGCGTCCTTTAACAGCATACACAGGACCGCTGATAAAACAAGCGCCAGCAGGGCCACGATAGGCATCAGCAGATTTGTCGAAAGATGCTTTTTGTATACGCAGAACCTTCCCACAAAGAAGGCGCATCCGGCAAAAAACACAAGGGCAAAAATAAGGTTGCCATACAAAAGTGCGCTCAAATCACACTTTTTGGAAAACAGGACGATCACAAAGACGGTCTGTGCAACAAAAGCCGCTGCTCCGCAAATGGTGCCGATCCACTCATTACCGATCCCCTTCAACATGCCGCACAGCAGAAGGCCCGCTCCAAAAAGGACGGCAAACAAAAGGGCCGGCAGATTGGGAGAAGTTACGGTGCTTTTATAAAAGGATTCGTTTAAAGCAGGATAAATTATGCCGCATATGACAAACATCGGAAGCACACAGCACAGATACTGCTTAACGCCCATTACGATCCTCATGCCCGCATGGTAAATATCTTCTTTTTTCATGATCTTTTCCAGGTAATCATGGGTAAAGCTGCCCAGTATGAAAGTAAAAAAGACAGGGAGCAAAAACCACAAAAGATTCTCTGAAAGATAAATGCCGAACTGGGTAGATGCATCCAGAGTTTTTAGGTTTTTAAAAAAGAAGATCAGATTGATGAAAAAGGTTCCGGACAGAACAAGAAATCTGGTAAAGGAGATCCCACAGGCGCCAAAAAGCCCCGCCGCCTGCTCAAAAAAGGTCTCCAGGCTGCGGCTCATATCCTGGTTTACAAGGCTTTGCATTCTTTTGCGGAACACCCTGAAGAGGAAAATAAGCCATATGAAGGCCACAAAGCAGGCGCCGCTAAATCCCGCAGCCGCACCCGTCGCCCCAAAGGAATAAACAACGTAATCGTCATGTAAAAGCCCGCTGTGGACCTTTCCCATTCCGCATGCCAAAAATACAAGGACCAGGCTGAAAAGCAGATCCGAAATGCCGAAGATTATCTTCGCCGCACCGTCGGCGACCTCAAAAGAAAATCCGTCAAAGCAGCCCAATATTCCATAACCGGAAAGAAGAAAGGGTATGGACGCCGCCAAAACCACCATGGGAAACGTCCCGTAAGGTCCCAGATGAAGGCGTACGGCAGTCATCCTCCCCGCCGTAAAAAGCAGTATGAGCGCAATGACAATACCTGCCGCAGCGCCTATAACGGCCCCCGTATTCATGATCTTTAAAGCGTTTTTATACTGTCCTCTCGATTTCCTGTAGAATACAGCCTTTTTAACCGCTTCTCTTAGGGTGTTGGCCAAAAGCATGGTAATCGTCATGACCAATGTAAGCACAGTCAGGTAAAATCCCGTCCCTACCGCCTCGATCCTGGAACGCAGAAAAATCATTTTTATTAACATTCCTATAAAAATTACCAGCGCCGAAACCGCCTGAAGCCTGTTTCTTCCTATAAAATTTCCTTTTTTTGTCTTGTTTTGGTTTGCCATGCCGTACCTCTTTACCGGAGAATTCCCAGTTTCTCCATTATTTCATCCTGATGCTTTTTCATGATCTTTTCATCTTCCTCTTCCATATGGTCATAACCTAAGAGGTGTAAAACACTGTGTACCAAAAGAAATGCAAATTCCCTTAAAACACTGTGTCCGTATTCTTCCGCCTGGGAAAACACCCTGTCTTTGCAAAGTATGATGTCTCCCAGCAAAATCTCTTCCGTTTCCGGGTTAAAATAACTGTTTTTATCGGATAGGGCAAGGGAAAAATCTCCCGGCTCTTCATAATCCACGCCGGGAAATGACAGTACATCCGTTTCTTTGGGTATTCCCCGGTATTCCTCATTATATGTTTTGATCCCTTCCCTGTCGGTAATCAGTATATTGATTTCCGCTTCAAAAGGACAATTTTCATAAGAAAGGGCTGCACGCAGCACCTTTTCTGCCGTCTCCTCCAAAGGAAAGGGGAAATCTTTGTCCTTCCCGGTCCCCCGGTCTTCTTTCGTGCCTTCACTTTCAACGTAAAAAGTCATAGTACAGTTTTACCTCCACAAGGCCTTCCCTGATCTTACAAAGCTCGTCCACCGTCAGTTCGCAGCCGCGCCAGTCCCGTCTGTGCATTTTTTTACTGATCATGGTGTCGATGATCTTTTCATAATCCGGCACGGCATCATTATTCTCCAGAAACATATGGGAAATATAGGAAACTACTGCGTCAGACAGCTGGACGACCGCCGCTTCTTTTGAAAGCCTGCCGCATTTTTTATCCCCGTATTCCTCCAAAAGCTTCATAAGGGGCTTCGGGAATTTGTTATCCCGTCCCACCTTCAGAGTATTCTCTATGGTATCCGTCCCTTCCAGGACTCCGATCTTGTGATAATATCCTCCGGCCTTTGCCAAAGCCGTATCGATCTTTATCTTCCGGGATATTTTCTCGGAAAGATACGCTGTATGAACGGCGTTCATATAAACTTCTTTATTGTTTTTTTTCAACTGTGCCAGGAGCTTGTGTTCGGGGTTGTTGATCTGTTTATAAAAATCTTCATCCCGGTAAATGCAATATTTTCCGGTAAGTTTCAGTAAGATCAAAATGGCTACCGTCTCCGAGAACAGGCGGATCCCCATATACAGAAGGGAATCTCCCAGATCCGTTCCCGGATCCGCCGCCACATAATAAATGCTGCAGCATACAAGATCGCCCACCAGATAAGCAAACAGCAGTCCCACATAACGAAATTCCCGGTCCAGGCTTTTAAATAACACAATGCCCAACAAGCCTGAAAATACCAGCACCATTGCCTGTTCCGATCCAAGCCCGCTTAGAAATATATACTGCATGATCATAAACAGATAGGATACCAGGGCACAAAAGCCTCCGGAAAAAATCGTCATAACTACCGCCGCTGCCGCTGCCGGCGCCGCCAGAAACGGTAGATAAGGCATTCCGTACAAAGCGCCTGTACAAAACGCCGCAACAAGGCTGTATCTTAGTATATGTCCTTCATTCCACCACGAAAGTTCCCCCTTATAAGAGGACGCCCAAAAAGAAAAGGATATGGCAAATGCCCCGATGATATCCAGCAGAAGATTTTTAAGCATACCGGAAAGCTTTGCGTCATGAAAATATCCCCACATAAATGTCCAGAGTATGAAAACCGATAAATTTATAATAAAAGAGACAGCCAGCCCTTTAAAGCCTTTTTTCTCCCTTCTTCCCTTCCCCATTACTTTAGTCATTTTCCCTTCTTGCGTGTATATCTTTGCATACGTTGTCCCTTTTGCAGCTGCTTATTCTCGTAATCCTCATATGCTTTTACAATTTTTTGTACCAAAGGATGCCTTACCACATCCCTGCTTGTCAGATTGCAGAAAGCTATCCCTTCCACCCCGGAAAGAACCTTTGCCGCAATATCCAGGCCCGACCTTGTTCCCGCTCCCAGATCCTTCTGGGATGCGTCTCCGGTTATGACTACCTTGGAGCCGAATCCGATCCTGGTTAAAAACATCTTCATCTGCGCCTCCGTGGTGTTTTGCGCCTCATCCAGTATAATGTATGCGTTATCTAAGGTGCGTCCCCTCATATAGGCTAAAGGCGCCACTTCGATCAGGCCTTTTTCCATATTCTTCTGGAAACTTTCGGCGCCCATGATCTGATAGAGCGCATCATATAAAGGTCTCAAATAAGGATCCACCTTGCTCTGCAGATCCCCCGGAAGGAACCCCAGCTTTTCTCCTGCCTCAATGGCGGGCCTTGTAAGAATGATCCTTCCCACCTCGTTATTTCTGAAAGCCGTGATCGCCATGGCCATGGCAAGATAGGTCTTTCCCGTTCCTGCAGGCCCGAGGCCGAAAACGATCATATGTTCCTTCATGGCCTGTACATATTTTTTCTGTCCCAGGGTCTTAGGGCAGACCGGCTTCCCGCTGATCGTATGGCAGATACAGTTTTCATCCATGGTAAGCAGTCCGTCGTCTTCATTTTCCTTGCTCATCATAACAGCGTAATTAACGTTTGTGTCTTCTATTTCCGTCCCCTTGTGTGAAATCTGTAACAGTTCCTCCAAAAGCCTGTAGACCTTTTTTACATTTCCCTTTTCGCCTGATATTTTTACCGCCCCGTCCCTGTTGATGACGGAAACGCCGAATTCATTTTCTATTTTACGAATATATGCGTCGTTGGTACCAAAAAGCTTCTGCATGGATACGGTGTCCATATCCATTAACATGGTATAATCATTCAATGCCATTCTCCTCTGGGAATTCCGTAATGGGAGATAAGACCACAGCATTTTCCCGAATTGTCAGATTTCCCGACAATACCGCTTTATCTCCCGCATAATCTATTTTAACATCTTTTTGCATTATTTGAACCCCTTTTTCCTCTAAAGTTGTACAAAACTGTAAAAACCTGCTTTTTAAGATCTCTCCGGCCTCTTCTTTTGTATAAGCGCTTTCCACCGTTTCATAACCAATATAATCATTATGCCCATAAATTACCGGCAGATACAGATTGTCAAAAAGTCTTACGGGTTTCCTTACGGAAAGGGTTTCGTATTCCTCTTTTATTTTGACCGAACCCAGCTTTATCTCCTTCTCGCCGAATCCGAAGATATAAAGCCGCTGCCTGTTGCCTGTGTATATCTTTTTATCATATTTTAAAGGCAGCTCATCCAGATACGGCAGCGCCCTCTCAATGACCACATCCCCGTCCGCCCTGGTTTCATGATAGGTGCGCAGGGTGCCGTCGTCATTCATAATGGGAATGATGCCGGAGATCAGCACATCCCCTTCGTTTACCAGATCTCCCGTTTTGACCTTGGGAACGCCCGTTCTCGTTACCATGGATACCACCGTCCCTGATACGGATGCCTTCATATCTCCGGTTTCCGGCTCCTTCGTTTCGCCTGTATGCTCCACATCATTTTCCTTTATCATAACATGAAGCTTGGTCCCTTCGATCTTGGCCGACGCCCATATGATATAATCATACTCTTCCCTGAGCGCCTTTTCAAAGCTGTCAATGTCAAGGGACTCTATGGGCATACCATACGATACCTGCTGGGATTCCAGGAAGGAAAGGAACATATCCTCCGTAAACTGTCTGTTGCCCGAAATCTCAAAAGCCCAGATAAACCGCGTCGCAATAAAAAGCGCCAAAAAGCATCCTGAAAGTCCTACAAAAAACAGCTTTCTTTTGCGGTATCTGAACAATAAAAAAGGCAGTCCCAGCTTATTTCTGATTACCACCCTTGTCTTTGTCTTACGCAAAAAATCCTTACAGCTCAAAAAGCCCTTTATGTGCATATAAAATTCATAGCCTTCGCCTGCCGGCTCTACATCCCAAAGCTCGATCCCGTGATTGTTGCACAGGTTCATAAAGCGTTCCGGCGAAAAGCCCCATAAATAAACCCTCACATATCCCCGAAGGAATCTGAATATCGAAAGCATCTGCCAATCACTCCATAAATGAAATATGTTCTATGGTTCCTGTCACTTTCATTTCATCATTGGTGTAATAGGCGACACACAAATTCCTGCCTTCGATACAAAGGCGGAAATTCCTGGTGGAGATCCAGATTACGGTATCACAGCACTCCAGAATGCCCCGGTAATTTTCCACAAAAACCTCTTCCCGCCCCTGCATGGTAATGACGCTGTCGCCCGTTACCAGCTCTCTGGGAAGCTTTAAGGTATCCGTCATCTGCTCTTTGGCAGCCTGTATGATTCTGTTCTTTTTATTATAAAATCCGCTCATGATTAAATATATGAGCACAGTTAACGAATCATTCCTTTTATAAGGAGCGGTTTTTTTACCGGCTCCTTTGAGATATGACAAGCATCTGCATATCTCTGTGCGGCTTCCGAAAGCAAAGAAGCGTCGTTGCCGTAAAGATTCGCCAGCGTTTCCCCTTCTCTTACCTTATCTCCCACCTTTTTGGAAAGCCTGAGTCCTACGCTTAAATCGATAACGCTGTCCTTGGTTTCCCTTCCGCCGCCTAAAATCAGGGAGCAGATCCCGACCTGGTCACAGTCAATATGGGAAATAAAGCCGTCACGAGCCGCCGTTACCGTCTTTTCCATGGATGCCCGGGGCAGTCTTTCCGGTTCGTACACAAAGCTTTCGTCCCCTCCCTGCGCCTTTACAAACTGTGCCAGTTTCTCCAAAGCGCTTCCGTTTTCTATCTTTTCAAGCAGCATTTCCCGTGCTTCATCCTCGTTCTCTGCTTTTTTGCCCGCTAAGACCATAAAAGTTCCAAGGGTCAGGCACAGCTCCAGGAAATCATCAGGGCCTTTTCCTTTTAAGGTATCGATGGCCTCTCTTACCTCCAGGGCATTCCCGATGGCATACCCTAAGGGCTCGTCCATATTGGAAATGACCGCCCTCGTATCGCGGCCTGCGCCCTTTCCGATGCGCACCATTTCCTCTGCCAGGGCAAAAGCATCCTTTTCTTCTTTCATAAAGGCTCCGCTGCCGGTCTTTACATCCAATATAATGGCGTCTGCACCGGACGCCAGCTTTTTGCTCATAATAGAGCTGGCGATCAGGGACATATTGTCAACGGTAGCCGTAACGTCCCGCAAAGCATAGAGCTTTTTATCCGCCGGCGCAAGATCCTTAGTCTGTCCCATAATGGCAATTCCGATCTCATTGACCTGTTTCATAAACCGGTCAGTCTCCATGGAAACGGAAAAACCCGGAAAGCTTTCCAGCTTGTCAATGGTACCGCCCGTATGTCCTAAACCCCTGCCGCTCATTTTTGCCACGGGAACGCCGCATGCCGCCACCATGGGCGCCAGCGCCAGGGAGGTCTTATCACCTACGCCTCCTGTGCTGTGTTTGTCCACCTTAATGCCGTCAATGGAAGACAGATCCAGCATATCCCCGCTTTCCGCCATTGCCATGGTCAGATCAAGGGTTTCCTCTTCGTTCATTCCGTTAAAATAAACCGCCATCATCATGGCTGACATCTGATAATCGGGAATCATCCCTGCCGTATAA
The DNA here is from genome assembly GCA_002362385.1 of Lachnospiraceae bacterium UBA3273. Lineage (GTDB taxonomy): Bacteria > Bacillota > Clostridia > Lachnospirales > Lachnospiraceae > UBA2882. The sequence goes on along the minus strand of DEUB01000029.1, from coordinate 46,615 downwards.
TGCTCGATCATAAACCGGATCTCTTCCCGGCTTAAGCTCATGCGGTTTCTCTTTTTCATGATCAGGTCATACATCCTCATGCCGGCCGCCACCTGCCTTTTTATTTTAATCTCACATAGTTTTTGTTGTTGGTCTTATCTGTTTCCAGCTTCATGGAAGAAAAGCTCTTCACGAACTTTTTGAACTGGGAAAACCCGTAATTTTTTACGCTGAAATCAGGAAACTGCCTTTTTAATTCCTGGGAAAGAAGGCTCAATTCCATAACTCCGTCTTTTTCTTTTATGATCTTTACCATCATCTCTTCCACATTGGCATCCTGTCTGGAGGCGTTGATGAGGGAAATGATATTGTTGTTCCTATGTATTTTTACGGCCTTTAGGCCCTCGCAGAAGGTTGAAAATTTGGAATATCCGTAGTTTCTCACGTCAAAATCAGGATATTTTTTAAGCAGTCTGCTTCCCACTTCTCCGATATTGGTCATGGGCTTTCCGGCATCCTCGTTTTCATCCAGGATTTCCGTAATGGCCTTTTCAATGGCCTTTATGGAACGGACATGTTTCTTTTCCTTGTCGTCCTGTTCCTTGCCGGAAATATTGTTTAAATAAATAAAACGGTCGCATGCGCTGACAAAGGCCTCCGGCGTTTTGGTCTCTCCCATGCCGATGACGTTTTTGCCGGCTTCCCTGAGCCTTGCCGCCAGCCTTGTAAAGTCGCTGTCGCTGGTCACTAAGCAGAAGCCTTCCACATTGTCGGAATACAAAATGTCCATGGCGTCAATGATCATATAAGAATCCGTGGCATTTTTGCCGTTTGTATAGGCAAACTGCTGCATGGGCTGGATGGAATTGGAAAGCAGCACCGTTTTCCATTTGTTGCTGTTGCTTTTCGTCCAGTCCCCGTATATCCTCTTGATGGTTACGATCCCGTACTTGGTCAGCTCATCTAAAATCTTCTGTACATATTCCGCCGAAACGTTATCGGAATCAATTAAAAGCGCAAATCTTTTTTCTTCCACAAATTACCCTCTATACTTTCTTAGTTTATTTTTAAAAATATGTCCTGTCCACTCTCCTCATGACCATTTCCACCTGTCCTTTGTCCAGATCGAGGTCCGCCAACAGTTCATTGGCCTTTTCCGCCTGCATGCTGTTGATACAGAGGGTACAGCGCAAAGCGCCGTCGCCTAAGAGCTTACGGAAAAGGGAGGGCTCTTCCCACTTCTCATAATAAGAAATCCTGTTGTTCAAAAAAGCCCTTTCGATTTTCATCTTGATATCCATATCCTGGACAATGCAATATTCGATCTCATTATGAACCTTCACATCTGAAAATGATAATTCTGACATAATCTTCACCTTAAATCATATATTCTCTATTGTATATTCCAAGCAGCTTTTTCCGTCTTGCGGCGTGGCTTAGTTGACGGTCGCCGTTTCCTTTCGTCCGCAGTGTATCTGCGGTCGCTGTTTCCTATTGTCCGCAGTGCAGATTCGTAAAACCTTCGGTTTTACGAATTCGAGGGCTTCGCCCTATCACGCCTCAATCTGTCAAATATGACTGCAAGCAGTCATTTTTCCATCTTGCGGCGTGGCACTGCTCATTGCCTACACGCACATTTTATCATATCTTTTATCAAAAAATAAGTACCTTTGCATGAATTCTCCTGCAAAGGCGCTTATTTTTATAGAAATATATTTTATTTCTTTTCTTCTTTGAGGATAACCTGGAAATCCTTCATGTCTTTTGCGATTTCTCCGCTTAATAACAGCATACAGATCAGGTTGGGAACCGCCATCAGCGCATTGGCGATATCTGAAAGGTTCCATACCAGGTCCAGGGTAGCCGTAGCTCCCACATAAATGACCAGGGAGAATATGATCCTGTAGACCATGTTAAATTTGTGGGTTCCCATTATGTATTCAACAGCCTTTTCCCCGTGATACTCCCATCCTAAAATGGTGGAAAAAGCAAACAACGCAATGCTCACGGTAACCAGCCAGCCTCCTACGGGTCCCAGCGCCGTCCTAAAGGCAGAAATCGTCAGTGCGGAACCGGTAACCAGCTTCCCCGATGCATCTACGCTTCCCAGCACGCCGGAGCTTGCGATGGTAAGGCCTGTGATGGTGCAGACAACTATGGTATCCCAGAAAGTACCGGTCATATTGATATAACCCTGACGGACAGGATGGTCTGTGGTGGCGGCAGCTGCCGTAATGGCTGCGGAACCCATACCCGCTTCATTGGAAAATACGCCTCTGGCAACGCCGTAACGCATACCGTTTAACATAGACGCCGTTATGGTTCCCAATACACCGCCGGAAACGGCTTTTACGCTGAAAGCGCATTGGAATATCAGTGCAATGCCGGAAGGAATATTTTTATAGTTCAACGCAATGACAACCAGTCCGCCGACTACATAGAAGATTGCCATAAAGGGTACGACTACGGAAGATACCTTGGAAATAGTCTTGATCCCTCCTACAATGATAACGAGCGCAAGTACGGTAATGACCGCTCCCGTAACCCATGTTGGCACCGACCATGTTTCCTTCATAGATGAAGAAATGGAATTGGCCTGGGTCATATTTCCGATACCAAAGGACGCCACTACCGCAAAGAGGGCAAAGAGCCAGCCTAAAACAGCGCCCAGAGGCTTCCATTTAATTGCCTTTCTCATGGTATACATGGGACCGCCGGACATTTCGCCCTTCTCATTTTTCTCCCTGTATTTAATGGCCAGCATACATTCGCTGAATTTGGAAGTCAATCCGAAGGCTGCAGATATCCACATCCACACAAGGGCTCCGGGACCTCCGCTTACCATAGCGGTCGCAACACCTACAATATTACCGGTTCCGATGGTTGCCGCCAAAGCGGTAGTCAACGCCGAAAACGGCGAAACATCCCCTTCTCCTCTTCCTTTTTTTCTGGCTTCCTTGCTCAACGTGCTTTTGATCGCATAGGGAAGATTTCTCCAAGGAAGAAATCCTGTCCTGACAGTCAGGAAAATTCCCGTTCCCACCAGCAATACAAGCATAACCGGTCCCCAGACAAAATCATCAACCAGTTTGACAATTTCATTCAGCTTATCCATGATCTTATCCCTCTCATTTCATTTTTTTGATAAACAGCCGTTCCAATATATGAACTTATATGCTATAGCGCCCTTTATGAGCAACAGACTATAAAAAAAAGACAACTTTTCATCTGTTGTCTCCCTTGACCTACTTAATACTATACGGATATGCAGGCCGCCTGTCAAGGAAATTTTTACCACCGCCCCTGTTTTATAACAGCCGGGATGCTTCCATTTTATTCAATATCCCATCCGCATCCACGCCGGGATGCGTAACATATATCCTGCAGATCTGCTCCGCAAGCTCCCTGCTGATATTATTTCTTACCGCTATCACGTCAATTTTCTTTCCTCTGTCCATATCCTTTATGACCGACGTAATGACCCTTTTCATATCCCGGGCCGTCATCTCATCCTTCAAGGAGGATTTTTTATTCCCCGAAATATCTATACGCGTTACCTTTACATCCTTTGATGCAGGATAAATATCTAAAACCGCCATCGTCAGGGGCAGGCCAAACCGCTCCCTGCCACAGCTTCCCGGATTTAAGACAAGCCTTCCGTTTTCATGCCTTTCTTCATACTTATGCGAATGTCCGTAAATCATGACATCTATATCCGAAAGATCTTCCGGCAGATCGGACTTATCATGTACCATATAAAAATGCAGCCCGTAGAGCGAAAAGTCTAAAAAAGGAGGCAGTTTATCCCACATATCCCAATCATTGTTTCCTCTGACGGCATAGAGCTTTCCCATCTGCTCTAAGTCTTCAAACACTCTTTTGCAGTCGAAGTCGCCGCCGTGTAAAATAACATCACAGCCCTTTATTACCTTGATCACTTCATCTCTCAGGATGCCATGGGTATCCGAGATTACCGCCGCCTGATAGCTTTCTCTCATTTCTCTATTCTCCACCCTTTATCATTCCCCGCCTGTCTGTCTGCCTTTTATGAATGTTTTGGGGTAAAATGCCTTTTATATATTAAGAAACATATGATACTGCAGCCAAGATGCACGACCATGCCAAAACCGAACATCATACAGATAAAGGTTATATTCGGCGTAAATACGCCTCTTAACAGCAGCCCGTATACAATCGGATAATAGAAAAGATTCACGATTACCGAAACAACAAAACAATAATGTGTTTTACCGTAACCGATCAATATGTTATCAAATAAAGCAGTATAACTATATGCAAGATAGAATGGGATCAAAATTACTAATATATGTTTGATCGGTCTAAAATCCTTTATTCCCATAACATATTTTAAAAACGGATCCATCATAGGTATAAAACACAGCCACGCAAGGAATGTTACGATTATGACTATATTATAGCGTTTCATTTTTGCCGGGGTTAATTCATCTCTGCAATCTTTTTTGATTATTTCTGCCAATGCCAAAATCGGAATCAGCATCAACCCCCATATGATATTATTTGCCGTCCAATAATTCCCCTGTTCCGCCACCTCATTGACCATTTTGCATACTACGGCGGAATAGATAATGTTATCCAGCAATATTTGGGATCCGCAAAACAGCCCGATAAACAAATAATTCTTCATAAACCCTTTGTCGAATTTAAAAGAAACTGCACTGAGTTTTTCCCTGAATAAGGCAATCAGACAAAGCAAAACACAGACTGCGCTTACCACAATATTTGAATATGCAGCACCATTGACCCCATACCCGGGAATCAGGATCAGATCGCCAAATATGGTAAATATTGTTTTCAAAACAACTAACGCATATATGTATAACGGCTTTCCCAAAACAACAAACAGTACGTTTGCAAAGCTGACGACATTCCCAATAATAAATCCGATCATTTCAAGCCCAAGATATTCCGTCACTTCAGAAATACGGTCAGCAGCCATTGCTGACACGATCTGTCTGCAATAAACAAGGACTATGACCGCAAAAAATATATAAACGAAATTGACTGCAAAAAAGGACTGAAAGATCCTTTCTTTCAATTTATTCATATCCCCAATACATTTATTGAACAACGCATACAAGGGTATGATTAAAAATGCCTGTAACGTTTCATTGATCAGATCGAACCATTCAATATGGCCTGCAATTCCCAGTCCGTCCGCCAGAGGACTGTTTGCGATCAGGTTTGTTCTTATAAGGGTATAAATAAAAGGAATAAAGCTTAGCAGCATCAGGCTGCAAAACAGATTGACCGGAAACTCAGCAGTTTTTTTATTCATATGCTATCCACATCTTTCGTTTCCTTTCGGCATCATTTATGATACGGTTCATTGTTATTGATACGGAAAGCCCGGTAAATCTGCTCTAACAAAATAACCCGCATCAGCTGGTGGGGAAATGTCATATCCGAAAAGCTCACTTTCCCGTCCGCTTTCTGAAGAACCTTCTCGGAAAGCCCTAAAGAACCGCCGATAATAAACTGGATATGACTTTTTCCCGACAGGGTAAGCTTTTCAAGCTGCCCTGCAAATCCGGGAGAATCATATTTTTTTCCGTCTATGGAAAGAGCCAGGGAATAGGCTTTTTCATCCAGGGCCTTTAAGATCCGCCCGCCTTCCTTTTCCTTTATGAGTTTTTCCGTCTCCGCCGAAGCTCCTTCAGGAGTCTTTTCATCGGTCAGCTCCTTGATTTCCAGCTTACAATAGGCAGAAAGCCTTTTACTGTATTCTGCAACCGCATCCTGGTAAAAGGCTTCCTTTATTTTTCCCACACTAATTATCGTTATCTTCGCTATTTTCATATAATTCGCAATATCTTTCATCCAAAAGCTTTTCAAATAAGTCGGAATCCATATCGGGATACTTTTCCTTCAAGACGGTTTCCATATAATCGACCCTTTTAAAATACAGTTCCTCTTCCGACTGGGTAACCGCAGGATCCGCAGAAGCCACCGCCTGGTCGATAATATCCTTCGTCAGTATGATCTCCATGACATTTTTTACTTTCCGGATAAAATCCTCTTCCTTTTCCGCCTCTTCCAGTATCTCTCCCACCTTGGTAAAGGTAACAAAACCGGTTATGACAAAAATCAGAAAGAGAAAGAACATAACGCCCATAAACATGTAGTTGGTCCGCCATCCTTTGAGAGCCGGGATCGCCCCTACATACAGAAGGATCAAAAAAAGAATCCCGACGCCTCCCACAAATGACAAAACAAGACTGCTGGACTTGTATTCGGCGGCTTTTGACCGTTTATCCACATAAGATGTTCCGATACCCCGGCTTCTTTCCGCCCGCCGCATATCCTCCATCTCTTTTCTTTCCTGGAGCTGAAGCTCCCTTGCCATTTCCGGCGTCATTTCTTTGGGGTCTATTCCCGCCATAACAGCCAGACGGTCTATTTCTTTCTTCATAAAAAAGGCTCTGATAACCTTTGTGGCTTCTTCAAGCTCGTTTCTTTCAAAATACAGCTGGATGGAGTCGCTTTCTTCATTGTAGGTAATAAACCCGGTGGTCAACCCTTTTTCCTTACAGAATTGCAGGATTTCCTCGAGCTGTTCCCTTTCCCCGTAAATGACCGGGGCCGGACCGTTGTTTAAGTCCTCCACCAGTGGAACCTTACAATCGTGACAGATCGTAATGCCTTCCCTGTATTCATTTTTACATACCGGACAAAATGCCATTTTGCAGGCCTCCTTATCTACTCTTCAAAATCGAAACAGGTCCGATTTGTTGTAACCGATCCAACATAGCTGCCTGCTTTAACATGCTCAGGATGAACCTGGTAGGCATTCAACGCCTCCACGCTCTCAAAACGGGAGATTAACGCCACGTCTCTGTTAGAGGATTCTAACTGATTGATCAATACTTCAAGGGAAACAACGCCCGGAACGATCTTTCCCACACCCTCTAACAGCTCCTTTATTTTATTTCCCGCTTCATCCCGTTCTTCTTTTGTCAGGGAATCATTAAAATTCCAGAACACATAATGATTTACCATAATACAAAAAACTCCTTTATTTGCCGCTTAAATACTCGTCAATGCCCTTCGCAGCCGCTTTTCCCGCACCCATGGCAAGAATAACGGTGGCCGCTCCCGTAACCGCGTCTCCACCTGCGTAAACGCCTTCTTTTGTAGTTTTTCCAAATTCTTCATCGGCAACGATACATTTCCATTTATTGACTTCCAGACCTTCTGTTGTGGATGAGATCAAAGGATTGGGGGATGTTCCCAGGGACATGATCACACAGTCCACATCAACCGTAAATTCTGAACCGGGAACCTCTACGGGCCTTCTTCTGCCGGATGCATCCGGCTCGCCCAGCTCCATCCTGATACATTTGATGCCCTTTACCCAGCCGTCTTCATTTACCAGAATTTCAACCGGATTGGTCAACAGATCAAAAATAATGCCTTCTTCCTTTGCGTGATGTACTTCTTCCACACGGGCGGGAAGCTCTTCCTCGCTTCTTCTGTATACAATATGAACCTCGGCGCCCAGCCTTAACGCCGTCCTTGCAGCATCCATCGCCACATTTCCGCCTCCTACGACAGCCACCTTTTTAGCGCGCATAATAGGAGTATTGGAATTCTCCTTAAAGGCCTTCATCAGATTGGAACGGGTCAGGTATTCATTCGCGGAAAATACGCCGTTTGCCTGCTCGCCGGGAATGCCCATAAACTTGGGAAGTCCTGCGCCGGAACCGATAAATACCGCATCAAAGCCCTCTTCATCCATCAGTTCGTCTATGGTTGTGGATTTGCCGATCACAACATCCGTTTCGATCTTAACGCCTAAAGATTTCACGTTTTCGATTTCCTTCTTTACCACATCATCCTTGGGAAGACGGAATTCGGGAATACCGTAAACCAGTACGCCGCCCGGTTCATGAAGGGCTTCAAAAATGGTAACGTCATAGCCCATTCTCGCCAGATCTCCGGCACAGGTAAGTCCTGCCGGGCCGGAACCGATAACGGCAACCTTTTTGCCGATCGATTCTTTGGCGCCTTCCGGTTTGATCTCGTGCTCTCTCGCCCAGTCGGCAACAAATCTCTCCAGCTTGCCGATGGAAATCGGGTCTCCCTTTATGCCTCTGATACATTTTCCCTCACACTGGCTCTCCTGGGGGCATACACGGCCGCACACGGCCGGAAGGGCGCTGGATTCGCTGATGATCTGATATGCCTTTTCTATATTGCCTTCCTTTACCTGCTCAATAAAGCCGGGAATATTAATGGCTACAGGACAGCCCTTTATACATTGGGCATTTTTACAGTTAATGCATCTTGCAGCCTCACACTTTGCCTCTTCCTCGTTATATCCCAGGCACACCTCTTCAAAATTATGTGCTCTTTCCTTTGGTTCCTGTTCCCTGACGGGAATTTTATTTAATACGTCCATTATTTATCACCTCCGCAGTTTCCGCATCCGCCGTGATGCGTATCGCCTTCCTGCAATTTTAACATTGCGCGGCCTTCCTCTGTTTTGTACATCTGCTGGCGCTTCATGGCCTGGTCAAAATCTACCAGATGTCCGTCGAACTCAGGTCCGTCCACACAGGCGAATTTTACTTCTCCGCCCACAGTAAGGCGGCATGCGCCGCACATGCCGGTTCCATCCACCATAATGGGATTCATGGAAACAATGGTGGGGATCTCGAGTTCTTTGGTCGTCAGACAAACAAACTTCATCATGATCATGGGGCCGATGGCAACGCATTTGGTATAATGCTTTCCCTCTTCTTTAACCAGGTCCTGCAAGGTTTTGGTTACCATTCCGCTCCTGCCGTAGGACCCGTCGTCGGTAGTCACATATACGTTTCCGGCAACCGCTTTCATTTCTTCTTCATAAATGAGCAGATCCTTTGTCTTTGCTCCGATAATGACATCCGCATCGATACCGTTTTCATGCAGCCATTTTACCTGAGGGTATACAGGCGCCGTTCCCAGTCCGCCTGCCACAAAAATAATACGCTCCTTTTTCAAGGCTTCCGGATCTTCTTCCACAAATTCGGAAGGCCGGCCCAAAGGCCCTACAAAGTCTTTAAAACTGTCTCCCGTCTTTAACTGCTTCATCATACCGGTTCCCGCACCGATCGTCTGTACGACAATGGTAACCGTTCCCGTTTCCCTGTTATAATCGCTGATCGTCAGAGGGATCCTTTCGGAATCCTCATCCATACGGACAATCACAAACTGTCCCGGCATACAGGATTTTGCAACTCTTTTTGCTTCTACTTCAAAAAGATAAATGTTCGTTGTCAATTCTTTTGCATTTACAATTTTGTACATCTTCATCCTCCCACTTGGATCGATTCAATAATTTTTTCATGAAACTCCGCTATCTTATCAATATTATCCGAAAAATCATAAAAAGGCAATAGTCAGCTTTCTATCAGCTCCAACAGATTTCCGGTAATATCCGCCATATTGGATGACACATCTTTGGTATTGTGGGAAATCTGTACATTTTCTTCCACTACATCGGAAATCTGGCTCAACTGGCTGACCGCCATCTTTACGATATCCACATTCTGCTGTACCATATGGGATATTCCTTCTACATCCTGTCTGGACTGCTCGATGCTTTCAACCACGATACCGAAGGTATTGACCGTCTGCCCCGTGATCTCCTGCCCTTCCCTTACCGCTTCCATGGAATTGGTAATCAGTTCGTTGGTCTCCTTTGCCGCCTGGGCGCTTCTGGCCGCAAGCTCGCCCACCTGGGCTGCCACTACCGCAAAGCCTTTTCCTGTTTCGCCTGCCCTTGCTGCTTCTATTGACGCATTTAAGGACAGCATATTGGTCTGCTGGGCAATGGAATTGATCTCATCGATGATCTTTTCGATCTCCATGGACATTTCGCTGATCTTCTGCATGGAAGCCTGCAGCATGGTCATCTGGGACTGTGTTTCCCTGATCTTTCCGGTGGTCATTTCCGTTGCCGATGAAACGTCGACGGAAGCCTCCACGCTATGGTTCAATTCCTGCGTAAGCTGCTCCATGATGTTTTTCAGATCCGAAACCGCCTGTTCCTGTCTTCCTGTACCTTCATAAATACTATCCGCATTTTCCAGCGTTTTGCCGGACACCTCCCCGAGCTCCCTGCAGGCATTCTTTACATTCTGGATCAGTATGCGGTTGCTTTCCACGTCAGCCTTCTGCTGCCGCATCAGCCCTTCGTTTTCCTCCATGCTGCGGCAAATACTGTCCACCATTCTGTTGATACTGTCGGAAAGCTGCAGAAACTCCGGATTGCCGCTTTCATTAACGGTAATATCAAAACTGCCGTCCGCAATCTTTTTCATGGAATCCGTAATACGGTTCAATCCGCTGACGATCTTATCATCCACCATCCTGTTGATCATAAACAGTAAAACGCCGAATATCAAAAGCATACTGAGGGATACGATCAGAGTCTGGCTTCTGCGCGCCGCGTAATATTCCGAAGCCGGCAGAAAGGTCCCCAATATGATGTCATCATTTGCTTCTGCATAAAAATATCCCCTTTTCCCGTCTACCTTGATCCTGCCGTGGCCTTCAAAGTTTTCCGGGAAACCGGCATCAACCGCAGGCGTGCCGATCAGAGCCGCATTGGGATGGGCAAGGATCGATCCGCTGTTTTTGTCGATGGCGTAAATATAGCCGTTGGTACCGAAATCAATTTGCCCCAATACCACGGATATATCCGTTCCTGCAAGAACCTCCTCCAGAACTTCCGGACGCACGCCTACCTGCACCAGTCCCTTTGCATCGCTCCTTGGCACACCGATATACTGCATTATGATACCTTCCGCCACATTTTCCTGGGGCTCCTGTACGATCTCCAGAGAAGGATCGTCTACAAGCACCATGAACGCATTTGACTGCTCTCCGCTTTTCATATCAAACCCCACATAAGCGTCTACGGTACTGCTGGTAATGATACCCTCTTCATCAATAATATGTAACTCGTTTACCATCAGCCTGTCCATAATCTTAAGTAACCGTTCCTTATCATCTGCGATGGACGGATCTGTTTTGAGCATATCCGCAAAAGCCCTGGCTTTTGCCAGATTATTCTGTCCAAGATTTTCCGTCAGCTGCGCAATGGTCTCATCATTTCCCGCAAGCTTTTCCCGTACATCCTCAAGCTTGTTTTTGCTGGATTCCATATTGCTGCGTCTGTTTGTAAAGGTCTGCAGTGTAAATATTGCAGCTATGGTAACCGTAAATGCCACTACCATATAAATAAAAAGTTTCTTTGTAAAGATCTTTTTCATATTTTCACTTCCCCTTCTTAAGTATATTTCTTAAATAATCTCACACTTCCACATAAACGTCAATTCATTCGCTCAAAATTCCGAAAGGGATAAATATCCGTTATTGGAAACAGATGCACGAAGTATCCTGCCGTCTGTCACGGAAAAAGCGTAAATGTTGCCGGAACGTATCATAGTGCCGGAAGCGCTCCTGATATATTCATAAATCATGTAATATACCACGTCATCCGCCGTCATTGCACTGTCGCATACGTACTGCTTCGTATCCTCCGTTCCGTTCATTTTTCCATCAAGATCCAGTATCTCGCCCCTTGCGATCAGATGCTGCTTTAATATGATGCATGCCTGCTCCGTTGTGAAATTGACCGCCGGATTACAGTCATAGACCCTTTTTACCACATCGCTTTCATTTCCTTCTTCATCAACCAGCATAAAGCGGAATTCGCTGTGTCCCAGGGGCATCGGAAAAGGTGCGGAATAAATATTGCTGTCCATGGTAGGATCCTGTCCATCCGTAGTGTAATATACCATATATCCTTCATCCGATACGTTAACCTTTATGACACAGGGAATATCATAACTGCCGGAATCTGCAGAAATTTCCGGTTTGAGTTCGATGCCGCTTTCGATCCGGTAAGTTTTGGTAACAACCTGGCTGCTGATGCCGTAATTGTTTACATATACTGCGGAAATATGGTATATGCCGGAATTCAGCTTTATGGGAGCGGTATATCTGTCACTGTATTTGCTTGGCTCGCTTCCGTCAAGGGTATAGTAAACCGTTCCAGTACCTCCCGCCAAAAGCTTTAGGGAAAGAGGATTATAATAAGTCCTTTCTTCCTCGCTGAACTCCGGCGGCTCCGCCCTGTAATCCCCGTATTTTTCCACAACGGCCTGTACGGGGCAGTCCGACAGCAGCCGGCTCAATTTCAGATATTCCTCTCTTTCTATATAGATGGAAATCAGGATCTCATATACCTCCTGATTTTCAGGATCCATATTCAGCACGGAAAGACATCGTTCGATTACCTTATCCGTCTCTCCCTGTTCCTGATAGATCCGGATCCTCAGCATCCGTACCTCTATGGAAGTCTCATCTAACTCAAGGCACCTGTCCGAAAGAACCAGGGCATCCTCAAACCGTCCTTCTTCAAATGCGGTCAACGCTTTTGCGTACTGGTATTCATAGCTGTTTTCCGTATACACATAAAAATAGATGGAAAATGTGGAAATAACGCCGATCAAAAGGATGATCCCCAGCACAAAAAAGACAAGATGACTGAGGCCGTGACGTGGAACATCCGGAGATATTCCCTTATGTTGTTTCCCGTTATCTTTTTCCTGCTCTTTATCTGTATTCGATTGTTCCTTCTGTTCTTCCTTTATTTTGTCGTCTGCATGCTCGTCCGGCGCTAATTCCTGTACGATGGTTGACATGGATTCTGCCACCCGTTCTTCAATCTCAGGCTCAAATACCGGTACCAGGAGTCTTTCTTTTCCGCATTTTTCGCAAAAGATCTGATCCTGGCGCATGTCCCCGCCACAATGTGGACATTTCATAAACTCACTCCTGATTATTGAAGTTCTATACTCTCAACGCAGTTTTTCATCAGCATGGCAATGGTCATGGGACCAACGCCGCCCGGAACAGGGGTAATGGCAGATGCCACAGGGGATACGGACTCGAAATCCACGTCTCCGCACAATTTATTATCCTCATTTCTATGGATTCCCACGTCGATGACCACCGCTCCTTCTTTTACATAGGAAGCATCAATATATCTGGGTTTTCCCATGGCTACGATAAGAATATCCGCCTGCCTGCACACTTCCCTTAAATTTTCGGTCCTGGAATGGGCAACGGTCACGGTGGCATTTTCCCGCAGCATCAAAAGTGCCATTGGCTTTCCTACAATATTGCTCCTGCCGATGATCACGCAGCGTTTTCCGCAGATCGTTACTCCCGAACGCTTTAACAGTTCTATGATCCCCGCAGGGGTGCAGGAAACAAAGCCCGGCTGTCCGATACACAGCGCCCCTACGCTCTGGGGATGGAAGCCGTCCACATCCTTTTTGGGATCGATAGCCTTGATAATGGCATTTTCATCAATGTGCCCGGGAAGCGGAAGCTGCACCAGAATGCCGTTTACATCCTTTCTCCCATTCAGTTCGTTTATGAGCTTCATCAGCTCTTCCTGGGTGGTCTCCTCTTTAAGCTCATAGGATAAGGAATTGATTCCGATATATGCACATGCCTTTTTCTTGTTATTGACATATACGCTGCTTGCAGGATCACATCCCACCTGTATGACCGCCAGGCAGACCTCCCTTCCCTGCTCCTTTAAGGCTTCAGCCTTATTTCTGCATTCATCCTTTATCATGGTTGAAATCATTTTACCGTCTATTATCTGTGCCATATATTTATCCTCGCTTTACTAAATTATCATGTAATCAGAACAATCCCGTGATCTTTCCCTTTTCATTGACATCAATGGAAAATGCCGCAGGATTTTTGGGAAGTCCGGGCATCGTCATAACAGCCCCCGTCAATACCACAACAAAGCCTGCGCCCGCCGATACATAGACCTCTCTCACATTGATCTCAAAGTCTTTGGGCCTTCCCAATAAAGCCGGATCGTCCGACAGGGAATACTGGGTTTTTGCCATACATACGGGAAGTTCCGAAAATCCCAGCTCCGTCAGCTTTTGAAGCTGTTTTAATGCGGCCGGCGCAAAATTAACGCCCTTCGCTCCGTAGATCTCCTTCGCCACGGTTTCGATCTTTTCCTTTAAAGGAAGCGCATCCTCATAGAGAGGGGCAAATGCGCTTTTCTTTGTTTCAAGAGTCTCCAATACCTTTTTTGCAAGGCCGATGCCGCCTTCGCCGCCCTTTTCCCATACCCGGCACAAGGCAAACTCGCAATCCCTTTCATGGCAGAAATCTTCTATATAGCCGATCTCTTCCTCTGTATCCGTAAGAAAGGAATTTAAGGTAACCACAACGGGAACCCCGTATTTTTGCAGATTCTCGATATGCTTTTCCAGATTGGCGATTCCTTTTTTGAGAGCCTCCATGTTCGGTTCGTTCAAGTCCGCCTTCGCCACTTTGCCGTTATATTTCAATGCGCGGACGGTGGCCACGAGTACGACCGCATCTGGCTTTAATCCTGAAAGCCTGCACTTGATGTCAAAGAATTTTTCCGCCCCTAAATCTGCGCCGAAGCCTGCCTCCGTAATGCAGTAATCCGCCATTTTCAAAGCGGCCTTTGTAGCCCGTACGCTGTTACAGCCGTGGGCAATATTGGCGAAGGGTCCTCCATGGACCAAAACGGGGGTATGTTCCAGGGTCTGGACCATATTGGGCAGCATGGCGTCCTTTAACAGAGCGGCCATGGCTCCAACGGCATTTAAGTCCTCCGCCGTTACGGGTTTTCCTGACCTGTCATATGCCACAATAATGCGGGCAAGCCTTTTTTTCAGATCTTCCATATCCTCGGACAGACATAAGACCGCCATGATCTCCGACGCCACGGTTATGACAAAATGGTCCTCCCTTACCACACCGTCGCTCTTATTTCCGAGGCCGACCACAATATTCCTTAAGACCCGATCATTCATATCCAGGCATCGTTTCCATACGATCTGCCTGGTGTCGATATGAAGCTCATTGCCCTGCTGGATATGGTTATCCAATAGTGCGGCAAGAAGGTTATTGGCCGAAGTAATGGCATGGAAATCCCCCGTAAAATGAAGATTTAAATCTTCCATGGGAACCACCTGGGCATAGCCGCCCCCGGCAGCTCCTCCCTTTATGCCAAAGCAGGGTCCTAAAGACGGTTCTCTTAAAGCCAGTACCGCTTTTTTGCCCAGCTTTCCGAAAGCCTGCCCCAAACCGGTGCTGACCGTGGTCTTTCCTTCTCCCGCAGGCGTAGGATTGATCGCCGTTACCAGTATCAGTTTTCCCATGGGATTGTCATGGATGGATCTTAAATAAGCGTCGGAAATCTTCGCTTTATATTTACCGTATAATTCCAGATCATCGACAGTCATTCCAAGCCTCTCTGCCACATTGGCAATGGGCTCCATAACCGCCTCCTGGGCAATTTCAATATCTGTTTTCATGGCTTTCTCCTCCTGCGCCAGCTTTTTTACATTGTGTAAGCATCCGCTTAAACTGTTTTACAATTCTTCCAAAAGCTGCTCAAACTGTTCTTCCGTCATGAGCACCCTGCGGGGCTTTGTGCCTTCTTCGGGTCCCACCACGCCGGCCTCCTCCAGCTGGTCCATGATCCTTGCCGCTCTGTTGAAGCCGATCTTGAACACTCTCTGCAGCATGCCGATAGACGCCTTTTCTTTTTCTATGATAAATTTCCCTGCATCCACAAAATAAGAATCCCTTTCAGAAGCATCGTTGGTAAAACCGCTTCCGTTTCCCGCCGCACTCATGGCTGCGATCTTTTCCTCCAGATCGGAAGGGGCGCCGCTGTCAACGCACTGGGCCTTGATAAATTCCACAACCTCCGATACTTCCTTGTCGGACACAAAAGCCCCCTGCACTCTGGACGGCTTTGACATTCCCTGAGGATAAAAGAGCATATCTCCTTTTCCCAAAAGCTTCTCCGCACCGTTCATGTCTAGGATCGTACGGGAATCCACACCGGATGATACGGCAAAGGCAATACGGCTTGGCATATTTGCCTTGATCAGCCCGGTAATGACATCCACGGAGGGCCGCTGGGTAGCAATGACCAGATGGATGCCCGCCGCCCTTGCCAGCTGTGCCAGACGGCAGATGGATTCTTCCACCTCGCCCGGCGCAACCATCATCAGATCCGCCAGCTCGTCTACAATAATGACGATCTGCGGCATTTTCTCCGGTATAGGCTGTCCGTTATTCTCCCTCATCTCGGAAACCTTTTTATTATACCCCTTTAAATCCCTGACATTGAAATCAGCAAATTTTTTATAACGCTCAGTCATTTCCGCAACGCCCCAGTGCAGGGCCGCCGCCGCCTTTTTGGGATCCGTGACGACAGGGATCATCAAATGGGGAATGCCGTTATAAACGCTTAATTCCACCACCTTGGGATCCACCATGATCAGCTTCACTTCATCAGGATTCGCTTTATACAAAAGGCTCATGATGATCGTATTGATACAGACGCTCTTACCGGAACCGGTAGAACCGGCAATGAGCATATGGGGCATCTTGGCAATATCCGTGACCACGGTCTTTCCTCCGATGTCCTTTCCTACCGCAAAGGCCAGTTTGGAATCAAAATTCTGGAATTCCGGAGATTCCAGCAGGTCCCTTAATGCAACGGCACTGTTTTCACTGTTGGGCACTTCGATGCCCACAGCCGCTTTTCCCGGAATGGGCGCTTCGATCCGGATGTCTGTGGCAGCCAGATTTAATTTGATATCATCCGCCAGATTTACGATCTTGCTTACCTTTACCCCGACCTCGGGCTGAAGCTCGTATCTGGTAACCGCCGGTCCCTGGCTGATATCTGTCACTGTAACATTGACGCCGAATGTATGTAAGGTCTGCTGCAGCCTGAGGGCGGTCTCCCTGAGCTTCTGCCCGCTATCCCCGCCTGTTTTACTGCTTCCCTTCTTTAACAGGTTAAGAGGTGGCAGCTTATAGGCTTTTTTAGGCTTTGCCGCCGCTTTAATATCATCAGAAATATCCAGATCTTTACCGGATGTTTCGGTCTTATTATCCTTTACCGCAGGGGTCCTAACGGCCGTCTGTGTCCTTGTCTCCTGCACCGGTTCGGCCTCTTTTGCCATGGCAGTCTGTACGTCTTCATTTCTGCCGGTATTCTTTTTCCCTAAGGTTATGGGTTCCTGTCCGATTTCCTGTCCGAAAACACGCTCTCCCGCATTCTGCGTCTGTTTTGCATCGTCGATTCCCCTGATGCGGATCTTGGATAAAGCCTCTAACGCCAGCTTTTCCCCTTCCTCGTCCTTCATCACGGAAGCGACGGGACCGGGCGCTTTTACCGGTTTTTCCTCTTCCTTTAAAGTCAGCTGGGAGACGGAAGCGACTCCCGACGCCTTTTTATTCATACGGAGTCTGCTTTCCTCCGCCTCTTTCTTCTTTGTATTCCTGATGCTCTCCCGTTCTTCTCTCTTTACCGCCTGCATCTCCATGCGTTCCCTGGCGAGTTCCTTCCTGCGGTCCACATCGTTAAGCACCGCTTTTCCGCCTCTCTTGATCCCTGCCAAAAATGAACGCTCCGTCATCAGGACAAGACATACCAGCATTAAAACGATCATTATGATGATCGTACCTGCAAGTCCTAAAAGCCCATGCATCCCTTTTCCGAGAAAGCCCCCTAAAACGCCGCCGCCCTTATGGGCTTCTGCCGAAAATCCGTAATAGTTCTTTATACTGCTTCCGATATTGTCTATGCCTCCCGTCAGGGTAAACAGGACGCAGCACATGGAAAAAAAGATGATGCCCGATACCAGTTTAATGGACGCCACATGGTTGCCCAGATTGGAAATCCCAAAATAGACCGCAAAAAACAATAATAAAGGCGCCACATATGCCATATAGCCAAAAAGCCCGAACATGACCTTGCTTAAATTATCCCCCACCTTACCGATCAGATGGAAATTGCATAAAAAGAGCAGTATGGTAACCGCCAACGAGATCAGAAAGAGGACCTCGTCAATAACCGTGTTCTCATACCGGTCGGGCGTCCTGCTTCCCGACTTCCTCCTGCTATTCGTTTTTCTCTTAGAAGAAGTCTTGCGACCTCTTGTCTGAGCCATACTAAAACCTCCGTATCTTAGCCTTCCCTCAAGGCACACCGATAATAGTATATCATTATTTCCCCTTTTTCTCAATAAGTTTATGGAGTTTCTTCAGAGCATCCCTGATTCCGCCCACCTGGTCTATGATCCCTTCCCTGACCGCTTCCTTTCCCACAAGGATGCTCCCCACATCCTTTGTCAGCACCTTTGTCTCCATCATCAGCTCTAAAAAACGTTTTTCATTAATATTGCAGTGCCCTGTCACAAAATGGCTGATCCTGTCCTGGATCTGCTTAAAATAGTCAAAGGTCTGGGCAACTCCGATGACCATGCCGTTAAGCCTGACCGGATGGATGACCATGGTCCCTGTCGGCACGATAAAGGAATAATCCGTACTTACCGCTATGGGGACCCCGATGGAATGGCTGCCGCCCAAAACAAGGGAAACCGTGGGCTTGCTCAAAGAGGAGATCATCTCGGCTATGGCAAGCCCTGCCTCCACGTCTCCGCCCATGGTATTCAACAGGATCAAAAGCCCGTCCACCTCCTTATTGTCTTCAATTCTGGCAAGTTCCGGCAGAATATGTTCATATTTTGTGGCCTTGGTGCCGCTCCCTAATATATCATGGCCTTCCACTTCCCCGATAATGGAGATCATGTGGATCTTATGCTGCTGCTCATTTTCATTTAAATCCGCCTGCCCCGTCTTCTCGATCTTTGTTTCCGCATCCCGTTCCTTTTCCAGCTCTTCCTGTGATGTCTTCTCTCCCATACCAAAAGCTCCTTTCAATGCCTGCATTTAGAAATTTCTTTATAGTATGCGCAGTATTTTTGTTAATTATGATGTTTAAAAAAAAGGGAAACAAAGAAATAATTGAGGACGGCCGGATTGATATGCATCAATAACCTGCCGTCCTGCTTCTCATTCTTTATTATATATCAAAGTCGTCTCCCGGATGGATATCCACATCATAGTGCATCTTATCCGGAGACACATCATGGTCATAGCCCATTTCCCGTTTTGCATGCCTTTTGGGCACCGGTAAGGGATTGGGAATAAAATTGGTCTTTTTTTCCGGTTCTTCTGCCGACATATTTCTCATATCCATCCTTTCGTCCTCCTTGTATTTACTGATTTTCCGATTGTTCCCCGTCATGGTCCGGCTGTTTTTCATCATGGGTCAACAGCTTTTCCACATTGTATCTGGGCCGGTGTTTTACCTCTATATAGATCTTTCCGATATACTGTCCAATCAGGCCGATGGCAATTAACTGCAGGCCCCCCAAAAACCAGATAGATAAGATCAGGGATGTCCAGCCCGGCTCCACCGTTCCCAGGAAATAAGATGCAAAAGCATAAATTGCAGCGCATATGCTGAGGATCATAATGACAAACCCTAACGCCGTGATCAGGCTGATGGGCTTGACGGAAAAAGAGGTAATGCCGTTCCATGCAAGAGCCAGCATCTTCTTTAGGGGATATTTGCTCTCTCCCGCAACCCGTTCCTTCCGCTCATAGTAGACGTTATCCGTCTCATAACCGATCAGAGGCATCATTCCCCGCAGGAAAAGATTGGTCTCCTCATACTTGGAAAACTGTTCCACCGCCCGTTTGCTCATAAGCCTGAAATCGGCATGGTTGTAAACCGTCTTGACACCCATGGCCGCCATGACCTTATAAAATCCCTGGGCAGTGGTGCGTTTAAACAAAGAATCGTGCTTTCTGTCGTTGCGCACGCCGTAAACAATATCCTTTCCCTCATGAAATTTATCTATCATCTCTTCGATCACAGCCGTATCATCCTGGAGATCGGCGTCAATGGAGATGGTAACATCGCTCATATCCTTTGCTGCCAAAAGTCCGGCCGTAAGAGCAAACTGATGTCCCACGTTGCCCGCCAGCTTAAGACCGCAGATCATAGGGCTTTCCCCGCATTCCTTTTCGATCAGCTCCCATGTCCGGTCTTTACTTCCGTCATTGACGAACAAAACAAAGCTGTCTTTCGCAATTTTATTTTTTGAAATCAGGTCGCTTAATACCCGCTTTAATTCCTTTGCGGAAATTTCCAGAACCGCTTCCTCATTATAGCAGGGAACGACCAGCGCCAGTCTATCCATAGCCTTCCTCCGTATCGTCCGGGCCTTATCACGGCCTCGTCCGCCATCCGTCCTTTTTTCGTTCTTTCGTGCCTCCGGCGTGCCTAAATTTTATCGATCGCCTGGCTCAGATCGGCAATGATATCATCCACATTTTCAATCCCCACGGACAAACGGATCATGCCCGGATCCACTCCGGCCTCCCTTAACTGTTCCTCGTTCATCTGCCTGTGGGTATGGCTTGCCGGATGGAGCACGCAGGTCCTTGCATCCGCCACATGGGTCACGATGGCCGCTAACTTAAGGCTGTCCATAAAACGCACCGCATCCTGTTTGCTTCCCTTTAGTGCAAAGGAAATAACGCCGCAGCTTCCTTTCGGCATATATTTCTGTGCCAGCTCATAATATTTGTTGCTCTTTAAACCGGGATAATTGACCCATGCCACCTTTTCATGGCCTTCTAAAAATTCCGCCACCTTCTGTGCGTTTTCACAGTGTCTGGGCACACGCAAATGTAAGGTTTCCAGCCCCACATTTAATAAAAAGGCGTTCTGGGGCGACTGGATGGAGCCCAGATCACGCATAAGCTGTGCGGTTGCCTTGGTAATATATGCCGCTTTTCCGAAACGCTCCGTATAGACAACACCGTGGTAGGATTCGTCGGGAGTGCACAATCCCGGAAATTTATCGGGATATTTTGTCCAGTCAAAATTGCCGGAATCCACAATACAGCCGCCTACCGCCATGGCATGTCCATCCATATATTTGGTCGTAGAGTGAGTTACGATATCCACACCGAACTCGAAAGGCCGGCAGTTGATGGGCGTAGGGAAAGTATTGTCCACGATCAGGGGAACGCCGTGTGCATGGGCCGCCTTTGCAAATTTTTCAAAATCCAGGACCACCAGGGCCGGATTGGCAATGGACTCCGCAAGCACGCATCTGGTGTTTTCTTTAAATAAAGCGTTCAATTCCTCTTCACTGCAGTCCGGATCTATTACGCTGCATTCGATCCCCATCCTCTTCATGGTAACCGTTAACAGATTAAAGGTGCCGCCGTAAACCGTAGACGACATGATCACATGCTGTCCTGCTTCACAGATATTGAATACCGCATAATAATTTGCCGCCTGTCCCGAAGAGGTAAGCATTGCCGCCACACCGCCTTCCAAAGCGCAGATTTTTGCAGCTACCGCATCATTGGTGGGATTCTGCAGCCTCGTATAAAAATAACCGTTTTCCTCAAGATCAAACAATCGTCCCATCTGCTCCGTGGATTCATATTTGAAAGTGGTGCTCTGATAAACGGGCAAAACCCTCGCTTCCCCGTTTTTCGGCGTGTAGCCTGCCTGTACACAGTTTGTCTCAATGCTGTAATTCTGATTCATTTCTCTCTCCTTTAAAAACTAAATCCCAGGAATTTTCTCTGGAAACCGCCTGCAATGGTTTCAAAGGTGGCCGCTTTTATCCTGCTGTTTTTAAAAGCCGCCGCCCAGCTTCTTTCGATCTCTTTAGCAAGTTCCTTGTAATAGGGATTCCTCATTTCCATAATATGGGGCAGTACATAGGTTGCCATAAAAGCATTGTGTAAGCCCTGCTTCTCTTCCTTTTTTCCTCTTGAAAGGCCGTCTTCTTCCCTTTCCCTGACATATGCCACCAAAGCCTCTGCGGCATTTTTGCACACCTCTTTGACAGCCCTTTCGCTTAAGGCTTCCCCGTCTTCGCCTCCGCTTTTCATGATCCCGTCATAAATTTCATAAAGCGCTTCGTCAAAATCCTTTGCTATCTCTTCAAACTTCTCAAAAGAAGGCGCATAAGTCTCCTTTGAAAATCTGCGGTTCCCCATTTCCTCATATTCAAAAAGTTTTTCCACTGCTTCCCGAATATCCATACAATTCTCCGTTTTCCTTTTTATTCGTCCCAGTTATGATAAACCGCCTGAACGTCGTCATTTTCATCCAAAAGATCCAGGGTGCGGTTTAACTGCTTAATGGCGTTCTCGTCCGTAAGCTCCACATAATTCTGGGGGATCATGGTAACCTCCGCAGATGCAAAGCTTAAGTTTTCCGCCGCTAAAGCATCATATACAGCCTGGAAATCCTCCGGCGCGGTAATGATCTCAAAGCTGTCCTCTTCCTCCGAAAAGTCCTCCGCTCCGGCATCTAAAGCCATCATCATCAGGTCGTCCCCATCCAGATCACATTCCTCTTTATCGACAATGATCTGTCCCTTTTTGTCAAACATAAAGGAAACGCAGCCCGGAGTACCGATACTTCCGCCGCCCTTGGTAAACGCGCTCCTCACATCCGCCGCGGTACGGTTCTTGTTATCCGTCAACGCGTCCACGATAATGGCGATACCGTTAGGCCCGTAACCTTCATAGCTGACCTTTTCATAATTTACCGCCCCGTCGGCTCCCGCCGCTTTCTTGATGCCTCTTTCAATGGTTTCATTGGGCATATTGTTTGCCTTTGCCTTGGCGATGACCTGCGCCAGCTTAAAATTGTTGGCAGGATCCGGCCCGCCCTCTTTTACCGCAACGGCGATCTCCCTTCCGATAATGGTAAAAACCTTGCCTTTCGCAGCATCGTTCTTTTCCTTTTTGTGTTTAATGTTCGCAAATTTTGAATGTCCGGACATTTTACTTTTCTCCCTCCTGTTTCTTTGGTATTCTGGAAACCAGAACCCTTTTGATCAATTTATTTTCCACGGCTAAAACCTTAAAATTGTAACCGCCGTAATCCATGTCAAAGGTTTCGTCATCTTCGGGGATCCTCTCTAATCTGGAAATCATCAGACCGTTCAAAGTCTCAAAATCTTCATCGGAAAAATCAATCTCCAGCTCTTCCCCCAGTTCCTCTAACGGGGTAAGCCCGTCGATCTCGTAGCAGTCCTCTCCCTTTTGCTCAATAAAAGCCTCTTCCGCATCATATTCGTCAAAAATGTTGCCGACGATCTCCTCCAGAATGTCCTCCATGGTAAGAAGTCCCGAGGTCTGCCCGTATTCATCAATGACGATGACCATATGGGATTTGATGGACTGCATGCTGCGAAAGAGCAC
Organism: Lachnospiraceae bacterium UBA3273; assembly: GCA_002362385.1. Taxonomy (GTDB): domain Bacteria; phylum Bacillota; class Clostridia; order Lachnospirales; family Lachnospiraceae; genus UBA2882. The sequence goes on along the minus strand of DEUB01000029.1, from coordinate 23,413 downwards.
ATTGATCTTCCGCGTTTCAGGAATAAAGCTGGCTTCCCTGATCAATCCCCGGATATTTTTGATGGCCCTTCCTCCGTCCTTGCCGTTTTCAAGCATCCTGCAGGCATCCTTTAAATGAATGACTCCGATAATATGGTCAAAATTATCTATGTAGACCGGATATCGGCTGTTTGCCTCGGACAGCATAAAGTCCACCGCTTCCTTTAAGGAAATATTGCCGTCGATCCCTACGATATTCACTCTGTGGGTCATAATATCCCTGGCTTCCTTGTCGGAATAATCAAAGATATTGGAGATCATTTTGGCCTCGGAGGCACGTAAGACTCCCTGCTCATGGCCTTCATTTACCATGGACAGGATCTCTTCCTCCGTCACGTCCCCCTCTTCGTCCTCGGGCTTTACGCCTAAAAGCCTTACGATCAGGGTGGATACCATATTCATAAGCCCCGTAGCGGGCGTTAAAAGCTTATTGACGAGCACGATAGGCCCGATAAACGTATAGGCCCATGCCCCGGCGTATTTTACGCCCAGCTTTTTGGGGACCATAACGCCGAAGGTCAGGATGATAAACAGCATGACAAAGCCGCTCAATAAAAGGCTGACCATATTTACCGCCGTTTCGTACCGGCCTCCCATAAGGCTCCTTATGGGGCTGTCGATCACGCTTTGTACCACTCCGATAAAATACCCGCCTACCACTAACTGGATACAGGTAACCAAAAGCTGTACCGTATTGATGTATCTCTCCGGCTTTTCCGCAAGCTGCAGGATCTGCCGGCTTTTTTTATTTCCCTTTTCCTCTGCCTCCTCCTTGAGCTGGGACAGATTCAGATTCTGGATCGCCGAACCGAATCCGTAATAAATCACCTCGACTGCCAGCAGAAATACAAATGCTAAAACGCTGACAGTCCACATGGCATCATCCATTTTCTTTTCTCCTTCTAACAAATCTCAGGCATCAGAAATCATCCCTTAAAAATTTCTGCCGCCATGAATTAGAATATATCATTTTGTATGGCATTCGTCAACAAAGCTCTTATGTATGAAGCTCCAGACTGATCTTTAGACCCTTATCCACCCTTCCCATGATATCCTCGTCCAAATGGCATATTTTATCCTTTAACCGGGATTTATCAATGGTGCGAAGCTGTTCCAGCAAAATAACGGAATCCTTGACCATATGGTATCTGTCCGCAGAAAGCTCGATATGGGTAGGCAGCTTCGCCTTATTCAATTTGGAAGTGACCGCCGCCACTATGATCGTGGGGCTGTGGCGGTTTCCCACATCATTCTGGACAATGACGACAGGCCTTATCCCGCCCTGCTCCGAACCTACCACAGGTCTTAAATCAGCGTAATAGACATCTCCTCGTTTCAAGTTTTATACAACCCCTTTCAACATTTGCAAAGAGTATTGCCCATTTTTACGGTTGTATACCTTCAAAGAGAAATTTTTTATCTGTAAAAGAGATTTTTTTATCTGTAATCTTCAAAATAATCCTTGGTATCTATGACCTTACCATGACGGTAGAAGACCCTGGGGATTCTTTTCCCCAGATCGCAGGCCAGTTCATAATTGAATCTGCCGCTCAAATCCCCCAGTTCCTCCATGGTTATGGCATCTTCCCCGTCCCTGCCGATCAGGATAACCTCATCCCCTTCTTTTGCATCGGGGATCTTTGTCACATCCACCATAAACTGGTCCATGCACACCCGGCCCAAAACGGCCGCCCGCTTTCCTCTTATGAGCACGCTGCCCTTATTGGACAGCCCTCTGGGATAACCGTCCCCGTAGCCTGCGGGAATCGTAGCAATGCGCATATCCTCTCCGGCCATAAAGGTTCCTCCATAGCTTACCGGAGTCCCTTTTGAAATATTTTTCACATAAACAATATGGCTTTTTAAGGACAATACGGGCTTTAAGGATATCACATCCCTTGAAACCTCTTCTGAAGGCCACAGCCCGTAAAGCGTAATTCCCGCCCTGACCATATCCATATTTGCCTCCCTAAGCTCCACAATTCCGGCGCTGTTGGAGCAATGCCTGATGGGAAAATCATAACCCGTTTCCCTATCCGACAGCTCCAGAAACTCTTTAAAGGCCGCAAGCTGGGAGCGCACGGCGCTCTTATCCCTTTCATCCGCCTTAGCAAAATGGGTAAAGATCCCCTCCACGGCAATATGCTCCATGGAAAGGCACTCCCTGATAAAGGAAATGCCGCTCTCATCAGGCTTTACGCCGATCCTGCTCATGGCAGTATCCACTTTAATATGTACCAATGCTTTTTTGCCCGCTTTTTTTGCGCATTCGTCGATCTCCTTTGCCGTATCCTTTCTGAAAACGGTCATCCTCACTTCGTTTCTTATGAGTTCCTCATAAGCATAAGGGAAGGTATAACCCAGGATCAAAACCGGCTTCTCGATTCCGCATTTTCTTAAAATAAGAGCTTCCTCCGCAGTCGCTACCGCCATGCCGAAAACGTAGGGAAGCTTTTCTAATTCCCGTCCGATCTGCACCGCACCGTGTCCGTAGGCGTCTGTCTTGATGACTCCCATCATCCTTGTTTCCTCATTCAGGTTCTCATGCATCTGTTCCATGTTAAAAACAACCGCATCCAGATCGATATCCGCCCGTACCCTGTCGTAACGATTTATCTCTTTCATCTAAGCTTAAGCCCCTTCTCTTAATACAAACTTTAACGCTTCCGCCATATCCGTTGCCGTCATGGAATAGGGATTTCCTTCTTCTGCCGCAAGATCCCCGCACAAGCCATGGATATACACGGAAAGCACAGCCGCCATGGCAGCATCCTCCATCTGGGCCGAAAGCCCCGCGAGTATTCCCGTCAGCACATCCCCGCTGCCTGCCGTAGACATTCCCGGATTGCCGGTGGTATTGATATAAACCGTGCCTTCCGGCGTATAGATCCGCGTCACTGCATCCTTTAAAACAATGACAGCATCATACTCCTTCGCCGTCTCTAAGGCCTTTTTATGCTCCGCTAAAAAGTCTTCTCCAAAAGAAACGCCGCAAAACCTGACAAATTCCCTTTTATGGGGCGTTAAGACCACTCTCCTGCTTTTTCCTTTTATTTTGGACGCATACTTTTTCAGGCCCTCTTTTAAAGACGGATATTTTGCCATCAGGTTGATGGCGTCCGCATCCAGGATCAGGGTGGAATCATATTTTTCGAATAACGCCTCCAGCAATTCCTTCATTTCTTCCGAGACGCCGATTCCGGGACCCATGGCTACCGCACTGCAGTCCCTGAGCTTTTCTAAAGGATGGGCGGTATAATCCCCGTAAATATACATCAAGGCCTCCGGCGTATGGGACAGCACCAGATCCCTGTTGGAAAAATGGCTCATAACCTTTACATAGCCCACGCCGGTTTTCATTGCCGCCCTGCTGCATAGAACCGCAGCGCCTCCCATCTTTTCCGAACCTGCAATAACGCCGGCCTTTTTATAGGTGCCCTTATGGCTGTCCGGAACCCTTTTGGGGAGCAGCGACATATCCGTTTTTTCTGTCATCCTGCCCACGGGAAGCCGCCCGCCAAAGGATTTTTCGGTAATTCCGATATCCTTACAGATAATTTCTCCGCAAAAGGACTTTCCCGGATACAGTAACTGCCCCCATTTATAGAAGCCAAAGGTAACCGTCAGGTCGGCGAGGAAAGCACAGCCCAATTCCTTTCCGGAATCCGCACATATGCCGGAAGGAATATCCAGGGCCACTTTAAATCCCTTTTTTTCATTCAGGCTCCTGATCACATCCCGGTAAGCTCCTTCAATGTTTCTGCCAAGTCCAGTACCGAATACGGCATCCACTATAATATCATATTCTTCCACGGGTTGCCCCGTGCTAACTGCAAGTCCCAGATTGGAAAGTATTTTCCTTTGCAATTCATTGGCCTTTGACGCCTTTTGTGCTTCTCCTGCCATAAAAAAATGAACGAAAAATCCCCGTTCATTCAAAATGCGCCCAAGAGCAAAACCGTCTCCGCCGTTATTGCCGCTGCCGCATACGATACAGACCCTGACCGGCGCCCCGTCCGTCCCAAAGCGCTTACAGATCTCATCGGCTGCCCCTAAGGCGGCACGCTCCATTAAAACCGCAGACGACAGCCCCAGCTCATCAGATGTATAGTAATCGGCCGACTGCATTTCGGCTTTTGTTACAACATATTTCAAAACAGACTCCTTTCCCGTCAAAATCAGATACCCCGTATCTTTTACGGGGTGTTTGACTATGTATATCCGTCTATGGATCAGGTTTCCTTTTTTTCTTTCCTGTCGGCGGATTTTTTTAACATGGTTTCCTTCGGATCATATTTCATATCAAAAATATCGATCACGTCCGGCCCGAAAATATCATGCATATAGGAATACAATTCCTGATTCATATATTCTTTTTCCTGTTTTCTGATCACATTCTTTTTCAGATCTACGCGGATCTGGCTGATCCATTCCCCGATACGGGTAATTTCCTCCGTATTATCCCGGATGACCTCATAACAGACGGCCATGGTACGGAGCATAAGATCATAATTGACCCGGTCGATTTCCTTCGGCAGGTCTAAAAGCTCGTCCTGGCATCCGTCGATCTTTTCGTTACATTCGGCGATCAGCCTCTTGTGTTCCTCCATCTGTTTATCGGTCAACGGTTTTTCATCCACGCCGGAAACGATTTCGTTCATCAGCTTCGCTTTCAGCTTTTTGATATCTTTGATCTCGTGGTTCAACCCTCCCTGCCTGGCAACCAGTTCATTCAGTTTCTCAACCAGCTTTTTTGTTTCCTTGTCCTGATTGTGCTGGGTAAAAAGTCTGTGCCATTTATTATCAAGAGTTAATATGGGTAGCTTTTTCCCTGCCAGGGCTCCCTTAAAGTCTTCTTCACTTTTCGACATAAACCCACCTTCTTACTGCCGCTTATTGTTTTCCTGACCTGCCGCTCTTTGACTCCCCGTACCGGTTAATATTGTAGGATAGCTTCATCAGGCTGTCGGATAAATGTACGTTTTCAACCAGAACATCCTCGGGAACATTCAAATCCACATGGGCAAAATTCCAGATCCCGTGGATCCCGCAGCTTACCAGTCTCTTTGCCGCCTCCACCGCCGCATCCTTAGGGATCGTCAGCACGCCGATGTCTATATTGTGCTCTTTGACAAAGGATTCCAGTTCCTCCATGGAACGCACCGGAATATCCCGCACCTTCTTTCCGATCAGATCCTGATCGATATCGAAAATGCCGCTGATAATAAAGCCTCTTTTTTCAAAATTCATGTAATTGGCAATCGCCTGGCCCAGATTGCCCGCACCGATCAGAACCAGATGGTGCTTTTTGTGAAGGCCCAGGATCTTGCCGATCTCGGTATAGAGAAATTCTACGTTGTACCCGTAGCCCTGTTGCCCAAACTTGCTGAAATTATTTAAATCCTGCCGGATCTGGGAAGCGGTCACTTTCATGATCCCGCTTAATTCCTGAGAGGATATTCTTTCTTTTCCCGTATCCTTCAATTCTCCCAAATATCTGAAATACCTTGGCAGACGGCTTATAACAGCCTGTGAAATTTCTTTTTCTTCCACATCGGTGCCCCCTAAATATACTTATTTTTATTATAATCTTCTGTTAAAAATATGTCAAAAAAATTATTCCCCGTCTGTTATTCCCCTGCCTGGCTCTCCTTTTCTTCCGAAAGGCTTTCCCACAATTCGTATAATTTTTCCAGATCTTCTGAAAGGGCATCCCTTTCTTTGGACAGTTTTGTCAGCCGTGCCACATCCGTGGCGACCTCCTCCTGCGCCATTTCCTCATCCAGCTTAAGAAGCTTCTCTTCTATATCCGAAATCTGCGTTTCCGTCTTTAAAAGATCCGATTCCAGCTTTCTCCTCCTTGCCTTTACTTCCTTTTGCTCCTGCCAGTTAAGCTTCCCTTCGCCGGCATCCTTCTTAATATCCGCCCCCGGCGTTTTAGAAAGACCGTCCGAAGCATAAATATCTCCGTGCTTTTCCAGATAATAATCATAATTTCCCAGATAGGAAACGAGTTTCTTTCCCTCCAGATCGAGAATGCGGTGGGCTGTCCGGTTGATAAAATAACGGTCGTGGGAAACATAGAGCACAGTTCCCTCATAGTTATTTAAAGCCTGTTCCAGTATTTCTTTGGATGCAATGTCCAAATGGTTGGTAGGCTCGTCCAGTATCAGGAAATTAGCTGTCGACAACATCAGCTTTGCCAGGCTGACCCTTCCCCTTTCGCCGCCGCTTAAGGACTCTATCTTTTTAAAGACATCGTCCCCCGTAAACAGGAAAGCCGCCATGGTATTCCGAATCTGGGTTCCGGTCAGATAAGGATAATCATCGGAAATTTCCTCAAATATCGTCTTTTCGGGATGGAGCACATGGTGCTCCTGGTCGTAATAACCGATCTCCACATTTGTTCCCAGCCTGATGACGCCGTTCTCCGGCGTAACAAGATCGTTGATGATCTTTAAGATGGTGGTTTTACCCGTTCCGTTCCTCCCTATTATGGCAACATGCTCGCCCCGCTTGATCTCCATATTCAATTCCTGAAACAGGATATTACCATCATAGGCCTTTTCCAGATTTTCCACGCTCAGCACATCATTGCCCGAGATCTTGGAAGGGGTCAGTGTGAAATTCATCTGCCTTACATCCTCTACGGGCTTTTCCAATACCTCTACCTTGGCAAGGGCCTTTTCCCGGCTTTCCGCCCGTCTTATGGACTTTTCCCTGTTAAAGGACTTTAATTTGGCAATAACCTCTTCCTGATGCCTGATCTCCCGCTGCTGGTTTAAATATGCGTGCATCAGGCTGTTCCGAAGCAAACGCTTCTTCTCGGAATAATCCGTATAGCTGCCCATAAAGACCGTGGTCTTATGATTATCGATCTTAATGATCTTCCCTACGATCTTATTTAAAAAATACCGGTCGTGGGAGATCAGAACCACAGCCCCTTTATAATGGATCAGATAATTTTCCAGCCATCGTATGGAATCCATATCCAGATGGTTGGTAGGCTCGTCCAAAAAAATAATATCCGGGTTCATCAAAAGAATCTTTCCAAGCGCCACCCGGGTTTTCTGCCCGCCGGACAAAGCGGAAACCGGCTTGTCGAATTCCTCCTCCGAAAATCCCAGGCCGTTTAACACCCCTGCAATTTCACTTTTGTAGGTAAATCCGTTTTCCAGCTTAAAGGCATGGGTAAGATTTTCATAACGCTCCATAATTTCCTTTAAGGCATCCTCATCCGTAACGGTATGCATCTTTGCTTCCAGTTCCCTGAGCGTCTCCTCCATACGGATAATATGGGCCTTTGTAGTGAGCAGCTCTTCATATATGGTCCTCTCAAGATCCATATCCTCCTGATGCTGCGCAAGATACCCTATGGTCTTATCCTTTGCAAAGGTAACAGTTCCGTCATCCGGGGACTCCTTCCCTAAGATCATGCGCACCAGGGTCGTCTTTCCGCATCCGTTGCTGCCGATGATGGCGGCCTTTTCCTGGTCTTCTATATGAAAGGAACAATGAGAGAACAAAAGCTCCTCATTGAAAGATTTTGATAATTCATGACATGATAAGATCATGATGCTTAAACTCCGTTTCTTCTATAATCGTCATTCTTTTCTTACCGGTTTCATCTCCTGTCCGATGTCCAAAACCGACATTTCAAACAGCTCCCCCAGAACCTTATCGTAAACGGCAATATTCAATCCGTCGCCGTCCATGGAAAAATCCGTTCCGTTGACCGTGATATAAGCGGAACGGTCCGGCAGCCCTCCCGGGGAAGCCACCCAGATATTTAACCCGGAAGTCTCAAGGGTAAATTCATCCGATCCCTCCGGGGCTTTCTGATTTTCCGTGGCAGTTTCATAAACGACCGTTCCGCCGTCAATAACCGCGCAATAAGTCCCTTCTGCATTTTTATCCAGCTCACACCGCAAATTAAGACAGTCGTTTAACAGATTCACGTCCTCCCCCAAAAAAGGCTGTCCTTTGCTGTTTTTTGCACTGATACAGACAATATAATCCTCATCCGCAAGAAGGGGGATATATTCCTCAAAGGTCCGGGCACTGATCAGTTGGCATTTTGCCTTCTGCCTGTAAAACAGCCCTGCATCCTGCACCCATTCCGCATATGCCGGATCTTTTCTTTTATCCTCAAACTCATAATGGGAAACAAGATACTCTCCCATCAGCATGGATATTTTCTCGGCCTGCAGTACATTGACATGGGCCTGTCCGTCTAAAAGCACATTCATGTTAAGAAAAGGCGTACCGGTTTCTTTAGCAAGCTCTGATACGCTGTTATACAGTTTCTGTCTTTCCGCATTCCCGTTGGGGGTTTTAGTAAGGACAAGGGGAACCCCTTCCTCTTTGCAAAGGTCGATGATTTTGCGAAGCCATGTCCCTGCACGCTCCGGTATAGGCTCGCTTTCCCTTTGGTTTACCACCTCGGGCTTTGCGCTTTCTTCATAATCTGCCGCAAAAACAAAGGGAGAATACCCTTTATAGGGGTCGCTTTCATGGTAAAAGGAAAGCTCCGCCTTTCCCTCAAAGAAATCCGTCCAGGTGTTATGATACTTTGCCAGCGGAAAATAGAAGGAATAACGCATTCCTGCCGGCACGCTGTCGCAAATCGCGGCTATTTTGTTAAGGGACATGGGCAGGTCGTCCAGATTGATATGGGTAACCCCTTCCTCTTCATAATCCTCCCCGTATACGGTAAACACATCCAGCACGATAACTTTAGGCGTCTGATGTTTAAGCGCCTCCTTAATGTAATAATAAGAGATCCACATCGGCTGCTCATTGGCGCAGAAATCATAAGAGGTAATGCCGTATTCATGAAACAGCACCGCAGGAGCCATATCCGCATACATCTGGCTGGAGCCTATAAAGATCACATCAAGAGTATTTTCCTCTTCTTCATAAAATCCCCTGACCTTCGTCGTTACATTGTACTCCCCTTCCGCCCACTTATCCCTGAGAAGCTCCTGTACGTACAAAAACAGCAGGACAAAAATAGAGATAAACGCTATGCACTTGATCAGGGCTTTCCATCTTTTCATTTAAAACCCTCCGTAAATAAACTGTGCCGAGTCATATCCCGGTCCGTAGATCCCCGCTATGAGGATCACAAAGATCCACGCGAACAATATAAGCCACCGAAAGATTAAGGGCTGCTTTGCAAAGCTTTCCCTGATACGGATCCCCTTTTCGTGCAGCACGGCGATGACGATCAGAAGGATCATGCAAAGAATCAGCAAAAGCCATTCCTCTTCCGTCATGCCAAGGGCATAAAGCTGGCCCGAAAACAGGATCCACGGATTCCACTTCATAAACATATGGCAGACCATATAGACTGCCTTGGACGTGCTTTCCGCACGGAAAAATATCCATGCCGTCATAACCAGAAAGCAGGTAAAAAGCCTGGAAAAAAAGCGATGGGCAAAACATCCCTTTTCCATTCCCGTTATTTTTAACAGGCCTTTCTTAACAGGCAAAAGCACTTCTCCCATAACCTGGTAAAAGCCGTGTAAAAGCCCCCATATGAGAAAATGGGTGCCTATCCCGTGCCAGATCCCGCTTATAAAAAAGGTCAGCATGAGATTACTATATTTCCTAAGCTTTCCCTTCCTGTTACCGCCTAAGGGGATATAAATATAATCCTTTAAAAACCGGCTTAAGGAAATATGCCATCTTCGCCAAAAATCCTTAATGGACAGAGCAAAATAGGGATGGGCAAAATTCTGCGTAAGCTCAATGCCAAGCATCTTTGCGCTTCCCGATGCAATGGAAACGCATCCCGCAAAGTCCGTATACAGCTGTAAGCTGTACAGGATGCCCCCTATCAGGAAATAAAGTCCGTCATACCCCGTGTAATTTCCGAATATTTCATTGACAACGATATTGCACCGGTCCGCTATGACCATCTTCTGGAAAAAGCCCCAGAGGATCAGATAGGCGCCGTCCCTTAAATTCTCCGTTTTGTAAGCCCGTCCCTCATACAGCTGGCTTCCCAGCTCCTCGTATCTGGGAATAGGTCCCTGTAAGATCTGGGGAAAAAAGGTAATGAACAAAAGATATTTTAAAAAATTATTCTGGGCTTCGATCCTTCCCTTATGTACATCCGTCATATAGGCAATGGTCTGCAGGGTATAAAACGAGATCCCCACAGGTAACAGTACTGCAAAGCGGTCAAGCCCCAGCCCGTTTACAAAGGAAAGCCCGGAAGCCGACAGCTTAAGTAAAAAAAGTGCCAGCACATTTACCGCCGTTATCATAAAGAGCCACCTTCCCGATCCGCAAAAGAAACGGGCGTACAAATAGGTGGTTACCGCCGTAAAGAGCAGGAATATCCACATCTTCAAGGAAAAACAGCTATAAAAAAAGATACCAAAAACAAGCAGCAGGATCCACTGCCTGTTTTTGGGTACCAAATAATACAAAACGATCAATATTCCTAAAAAGCCCAGATAAGCTACAGATATAAAATCCATAACAATTACATTTCCTCTAAAGTTTTCCTGATTTCTTTAATAAAGTTTTCACTATTTAGTACTGTAACATCTTTTAACGAGGTTATCAATGCCAAATCCTTTGTCATCCTGCCCGATTCGATGGTGGCGATCGTTGCCTTCTCCAGCCTGTCCGCAAATTCCATAAGCTCTTTTATGCCGTCCAGTTCCCCGCGTTTCCGCAAAGCGCCTGTCCATGCAAATATCGTGGCAACGGAATTGGTAGAGGTCTCTTCCCCTTTTAAGTGCTTATAATAGTGTCTCTGTACCGTCCCGTGGGCAGCCTCGTATTCATAAACGCCGGAAGGGGATACCAGTACGGAGGTCATCATAGCAAGGGAGCCGAAGGCGCTGCTTACCATATCGCTCATAACATCCCCGTCATAGTTTTTGCACGCCCAGATGAATCCGCCCTTTGCCTTCATTACCCTGGCAACGGCGTCGTCGATCAGCGTATAGAAATATTCTATTCCAGCCTGGTCAAATTTGTCCTTATATTCCCCGTCAAAGATCTCCTGGAAAATATCCTTAAAGGTATGGTCATATTTCTTTGAAATGGTATCCTTTGTAGCGAACCACAGATCCTGTTTCGTATCCAGCGCATAATTAAAGCAGGCCCTTGCAAAGCTCTCAATGGATTTTTCCGTATTGTGCATTCCCTGGATGATCCCCGCACCTGTAAAATTATGGATCAGTTCCCTTGTTTCATTCCCCGCTTCATCCGTAAAGACCAGCTCCGCTTTTCCCGGTCCGTTAACCTTGATCTCCGTGTTCTTATACACATCCCCGTATGCATGGCGGGCAAGGGTAATGGGCTTTTCCCAGTTTCTGACACAGGGCTCGATGCCCTTGACCACGATGGGCGTCCGGAATACGGTCCCGTCCAAAGCCGCCCTGATAGTCCCGTTGGGGCTTTTCCACATTTCCTTTAAATGATATTCGTCCATACGCGCCCCGTTAGGCGTGATGGTAGCGCACTTTACCGCAACGCCGTATTTTTTCGTTGCCTCTGCGCTGTCAAGGGTTACCTGATCGTCGGTCTCATTCCTGTAGGAAAGACCCAGATCATAATACTCCGTCTTCAGATCGATATAAGGAAGCAATAACTCGTCCTTAATCATTTTCCAGAGAATGCGGGTCATTTCATCTCCATCCATCTCTACAAGGGGTGTCTTCATCTCAATTTTTGCCATCTGCTCATGTCCTTTCGATTATTTTTATTCTTTTAACAGACCTTTCTGTTTGATGTTTTCATAGGCCTTCAGCATATGGAGCTTTGCAAGCTCCGCCGCACGTTCGCCGTCGTGCGCCTTGATCGCTTCCATGATTTCCCGATGTTCATGATTGGATGCATTTCCTCTGGAATCCTGGGAAAGCGTCTGTTTCCTGACACGGTACACGTATTGATGGAAATCCTTCAATAAGTGCTCTAACATCTTACTGTCGCAGGCTTCATACAAGATTTCATGAAAACGGTTGTCCAAAACGGCAATCTGCTCCGTATGTCCTTTCCCCGCATGGAATTCCGAAAGATATACATTTTCTTCCATCTCCTGCATCTGCTCTTCCGTGATATGCTCCGACGCCCACTCGGCACAAAGCCCCTCGAGAAGGGAGCGTATCATATAGATATCCGCCACATCCTTAGAAGTGATTCCCGTCACATAAGCTCCCTTATTGGGTACGATACGGATCAATCCTTCCAGTTCCAGCTGCCTGAAGGCCTCTCTTACAGGAGTCCTGGAAACTCCCAGTTCATCTCCTATGGCCGCTTCCCTGAGCTCGTCATTTTCCTTATATTTTCCGTTCAGAATATCCTCTCTGATCTTGTGGAAAACCCTTCCGCGCAGAGAATATTTGTCCGTAACCTCTTCTTTCAGATTATAGTCACTCATGAATTTTACTTCCTTTTACTGATTTTTCTCTCCCGGATAATCGATCCCAAGCTCCCTGCAGGTTGTGATGATCTGTTCCACCAGCTCTTCATCCGTAATGACCGTCACACGGCCGTCCTCATACTGTTTATCCACCCACTTTTTCAATTCTGCGATCAAAGCGTCGTTTTTCTGAAACTGCTCGTCTCCCTTTAACCCGAAATAAGTGTTCAGCCAGTGGGCAATGCCCGCAAGGCCCGATGTATTGGACACGGCGCAGCGCACAGGCCTGTTTAAAAACTTCTCTGTATCAAAGATATTATAAATCTCCTCATTTTTCAAGAGGCCGTCCGCATGGATCCCCGCCCTGGTCACATTAAAGTTCTTTCCTACAAAAGGCGTTCTGGGTGGAATCTCATAGCCGATCTCTTTTTCATAATACTCCGCAAGCTCCGTAATGACCGTCGTATCCATGCCGTTTAGGTTTCCCTTTAGCTGGGCATATTCAAATACCATGGCCTCAAGAGGCGTATTTCCCGTACGCTCGCCGATACCGAACAAAGACGTATTGACGCCGGAACAGCCATAGAGCCACGCCGTCGTTGAATTGGATACGGCCTTGTAAAAATCATTATGCCCGTGCCATTCGATCAGGGAATGGGGAACTCCCGCATGGGTATGGATGGCATAAATGATCCCCTGTACGCTTCTTGGTATGACCGCGCCGGCATAATTGACTCCGTATCCCATGGTATCGCAGGCACGGACCTTAATGGGGATCTGATACTCCTCCATCAGTTTCATCAGTTCCAGGCAGAAAGGCACAACATAGCCATAGATATCCGCCCTGGTAATATCTTCAAGATGACAGCGGACGCTGATGCCCTCCTCAAGGCAGTCCCGTACAACGCTCAGATAATGCTCCATAGCCTGCCTTCTTGTCATCTTCAGCTTCAGGAAAATATGATAATCGGAACAGCTTACTAAAATCCCCGTCTCCTTCATGCCGATTTCCTTGACCAGCTTGAAATCCTCCTTGCTGGCACGGATCCAGCTGGTTACCTCGGGAAATTCGTAGCCCCGCTCCATACATTTGTAAACGGCGTCCCTGTCCTTTTTGGAATAAAGAAAAAACTCGCTGGCACGGATCATGCCGTTGGGTCCCCCAAGCCTGTGCAGATAATCGTAAATCGTTACGATCTGCTCCGTGGTATAGGGAGTGCGCGACTGCTGTCCGTCCCTGAAGGTGGTATCCGTGATCCAGATATCTTTGGGCATATTATGGGGTACGATCCTGTCATTAAAGGGAATCTTAGGAACCTCCGAATAAGGAAACATATTCCGGAAAACATTGGGTTTCTTCACGTCATCCAGAATATACATATGCTCCTCGATCTCCAACAGATTGTTATGGGAATTCATGGTAACGGGTCTGTTTTCAAACAGATTGACCGCATCATAATCTTTATTCATATTCATAAACCGTGTCTCCTCTCAGAATATGGTCAAAAAGGCTCCATCCACATTCCTGTATTATTGTATACAATCATACTTTATATGTCAATAAGCATTAAGAAACGGTTTTTCCGAATATTCTCTCCCCGTCTATCATGCCGTAGCCCTGCTTCGTCCAGGCTTCCCCCAAATCCAGGGTTCCCCTCCGCAGCCTGTTCATCAGCTCGTCAACATGGATATAGGGATACTTTTCGATCAATAACGCCCCAAGGCCGCTGACAATGGGACATGCCATGGAAGTGCCGCTTTTTTTTACATAGCCGAAGGCATTTTTGTGGGAACAGGAAACGATCTCGGTGCCCGGCGCTACTACATCGGGCTTCCTTAGAGAAAAAACGCTGGGACCCCTGCCGGAATAATTTTCGCACCGCTTTTTATGAGGGATGGATATATTTCCGTCATGGCAGCCCACACAGATGGTCCTGGTGCTTTCTCCCAAAATAGACAGGCTGCTCCTTGCAGGGCCAAAGTTTCCGGCGGCCGTTACCACTAAAATATCTTCTTCATAAAGCTTTTCCATATAGCTCCGTAAAAAGGTCCTCTTCTCCATATTTTCCACAAAGTCGCTTTTTTCGGGAATGCCTATGGAAATATTCACGATCCTGATCCTGTACCGGTTTTTATTGCATAAGATCCATTCAAGGGAAGAAAAAAGGTCTTCAATATTCCCTTTTCCCTTATCGTCCAGTATTTTTCCCACAATGATCTTTGCTTCGGGCGCAATTCCCTGATACCTCCCGCCGCTGGCCCTGCCGCTGCCCGCCAGAATGCCGCAGACATGGGTCCCATGGCCGCTGTCATCAAAACACGGGCCCCGTATCCCCTTTGTAAAATCCACGAACTCTATCAATCTATCTTCAAAATCCACATGCTGAAAAACGCCCGTATCCAGCACGCAGACATTAACATTCCTGCCTGTCAGCCCCGTTTTATAAACTCCGTTCATATGAAGCTGTTCCCTTACTCTGTCCAATGAAAAAAACTCCCGTTTTTGTTATATTATGTCGGGAGTTTTTCTTATGACATTGATTTCAAATCTTTTCTCATGAATTTCTTTTGAGCCCTGCAGGCTTAAAAAATCCCAGCAAAAGGAAGAAGCCTCCTAATGCAATAAGCCCTACTATGAGGATCATCCTGATATCCAGCGTATCTCCTGTATCCGGCGTATCGTCCAGACCGGAAAGATTTGACGCTGCGCTCCTCTTTTGGGCGATCCGCTCCTTTAATTCTCCTTCCGCCCCGTAAAGGACATAAGGCGAAAAATGCTCCACATCAAAAGAAATATATTCCCTGCCGTCTTTTTCCGACCACGTGCAGAAGGTCACTTCCGGATTTCCATTCTCATCGCCGCTGATGACACATACCTCTTTATCCAGAAGATTTGCCGGAACGGGCATGGTAACCGTAATGGAATTCTTCCCGAGCTTCTTAATGGGAATGGTGTCCGTAGGATCATAAAGCGACAGATCCATGGCAAAATAATTGTCATCGTTTACAAATCCGTAATAGTTTTGTATCCTTTTCTTTAAATCAGACTCTCCCAATCCGGGATCGGACAGATAAAAATGATAACCGTCCAGATTTACCGTGGAACCGTTGGCCGAAATTTCAACATCCTTTTTGTCTATGTCCGTATGGTCAACTACCATAAGCCCCTGGATGGAATTATCGGATACGCCCGGCTCTTCCTCCGGATAACTTGTTTTTTCTGTAACCGTTACCTGATATTTCCTGCCGTATACAAAAATATTATCCGGCTTCCGGGTTTTACCTACAGGAAGGGTGGATGAGCGCATTTCCGCTTTAGGGTCTTTCGCATCGCTGCTTAACACATAGATCTGTCCCTGGAAGCCCGGTTGTTTCCAGTCTAATACCGTACCCTCCAAATCATCTCTGCCCACATCCGCATTTACAACCGCTACGGATATATTATCAAAACAACTGTTCCTGTAATCCTCATTGGACAAACGGGTTGCACTCTTTTCATAAGAAACCTTGGGAAGCTTGCTTCCTAAGAATACAACGCTGTCCGTGGAATCCGTCCCGCCAAAGGCCATCAATCCTACCTTTTCCACGGTCGCCGGAATTCTGACCGTTTCAATAGGACAGCCGTAAAAAGCTCTGTCCCGAATCTCTGTCATGGCGCTTCCTCCGGATATATTGGTAAGCCCCGTACAATTCAAGAAGGCCTCTTCTCCTATTATCTTAACGCTTTCCGGAATCGTTACCTGTGAAATCTCGCCATGATCCTTAAAAACTCCCGGCGCGATCCTCTTTACATGGGAAGGAATGGTAACCTGTGAGGAATTTCCCTTGTAAGCTAACAGAATACCGTCTCCCACTACCAGAAAATCGTTAATATCAGCCGTTTGCCAGTTATTCATCCACTTCGTATAAGTAAAGGCGTCCGGTTCTATCTCCGTCACGGAAGAAGGAATGGACACAGAAGCCAAGTCGTCGCAATGATAAAATGCGCCGCTTCCGATCCTCTCCACACCATAAGGAATCTGTACGGAACTAAGCCCGCTTCTGGCAAACGCCAGTTCCCCGATCGTTTTGATCCCTCCCGGGAAGGAAAAGGACAACAGGGAATCATCCTGATAAAAGGCCTTATAAGCAATGGCATTACCCTCGGTAACGCCCTCTGAATCCGTAGCCGCCCCCTCATCGCCGCCCGTACTTTCTGTATTCACGCCTGTACCCTGGCCGGAGGTTCCGTTATATACCGTACCTTCCGAGGCGTCCATAAAAATGACCGCCTGTCTGGATACAACCTTGGATCTTCCTAAAACCCCGGGACTGTCCACATCCCACTCCACATAATTTTCCACATCAGAAACATTTACCTTGGATTCTCTCTCTTTTTCCTTCTCCTCGGTATCTTTTACCCAGTGAGGATTGGTATTTGCGGACACGCTGTCTTCATATTCCGCCTTTGAAGCGTTATTTGCCTCAAAGTCATCAAAAAAGTCCGCCGCCGTAGTCCCCTCGTCTGCGATCACATTCAAACGGTAGCATCCGTCAAAAGCGGTAGGGTCGATTTTTGTAACGGAAACCGGTATGGACACATCCGCAAGATTTCTGCAGTCCTCAAAGGCCTTCGTCCCGATAGAGCGTACGCTGAAGGGTATGGTAATGCTTTTTAATCCTGAAGCATTGGAAAAAGCATAGTCGTCGATCCTATTTACATGTCCGCTGATTCCTACGGATTCCAGATTCTCACATCCCCAGAAGGCGTATTTCTTTATTTCTTCAACGGAATTCGGCATCATATAGTTCTTTTTGTCTCTCCCCGCTAAAACCTGATAAAGAACAGTTTTGTCGTCATTATATAAAACGCCGTCCTCACATACAAAATCCGGGTTTTTCTTGTCGATGCCAATGGTTTTTAAGTCATCGCAGCCGGCAAAGACGCTGGTTCCCATCTGGGTAAGCGAAGCCGGAAGGGAAACGGAAGAAAGATTTTCACAATCCGCAAAAGCGCCGTTTCCGATACTCCTTACTCCCTCGGGAACAATAACACGGTTTAAGTACCTGCATCCGCTAAATGCCCCGCTTTCAATATATAAAAGACTGTTTGGAAGCGTTACGTAGGATATGGAGGTATTGTCTGCAAAGGCTTCCGCCCCGATAGTTTTTACTCCATTAGGAACAGACACGGACGTAGCCGTGCCTGTATATTTTACTAATTTGTCGCCGTCCATCATAAATCCGTTGTTGGACGGGCTTACTGCATTCACTCCCGCTGCGGGAAGTTGGGTCAGGATAACGGCAATCACAAGGAATACCGTCCCCAACAGTCTAAAAATCGTTTTTTTCATAGCAGGCTCCTAACCGGAAATTACCTTAACGACGGTTCTCTTACTGCCTTTCATAAAGAACATGAGTACGGATATCAGCGCAAGACCGATGGATAAGAACCACTTCGGATGGATGGGATCGCCTGTAACAGGGGTTGCGTCGATGCCTCCTCCGTTTGCCGACATATTATTCAGATCCACATAAATCGTGTATGGCGAAAAGTGCGTTGCCACAAAGGAAATACAGGGTACTCCGTCAATGGTCGTAAATCTGGCCTGTAATTTTTCCAGAGTATTGTTGCCCACAACCGCTCCTGCCTTATTATTGCCCGCATAAGATGCAAGGGCATCGGGAATAGGCATGGTAATGGTCACACTGATTCCGTCCGTATTCTGGATCTTGGTTGTACCCGTCTTATCATAAAGACTGATATCCATTGCAAAATATCTGATACTGTCCAATGAACCGTATTCATTCAACAGCGCCTGTTCAACAGCGCTTCTTGCAGTCTCGCTGTCCGTGATCTTCACTACATAATCATCGGAAGAACCGTTTACCGTTGCGGATACAAGTCCGGAATTGGAAAGGCCGCTCTTATTGACATTGACCTTCGTTCCGGTGTTATTGGTCTTATTATTTGTTTTATTTCCGCTTACAGTACTGCCGCCATTATTGGTATTGCTGCCGGGTTTATTATTATTGTTGTTCGTTCCGTTTGTTCCATTGGAGCCGTTTGTTCCGTTAGAGCCGTTTGTCCCGTTAGAGCCGTTATTTCCGTTAGAGCCGTTATTGCCCCCGTTTGGATTATTGGGGTTGTTCGGATTGTTAGGGTTATTGGGGTCGTTCGGGTTGTTTGGATTATTGGGATCATCGGGGTCGTTCGGGTTGGAACCGCCCGATCTGTACTGTGCATACACATTGGTATCCTCAATAATATTGTTAAACTCGGGAAGCCATCCAATAAAGGTATACCCCTCCCTTTCCGGAACCGTTTCAGGAGCCACAGCAGCATCTCCTTCACGTACCTTCTGGGTGCTGATCTTTAAGGAACCGTCATAATTGTAGAAAATAACCGTATAAATCTTTCTGTCATCCGGCGCATCCGGCTCTTTCGGCTCATATTGCGCCGTAATCGTCAAAGGAGCCGTTACATTGGTATAATCCGGCCACCATCTGGTAAATACCCAGCCCTCTCTTTCCGGAGGTTCAGGCGGCACCGCATCTGCCCCCTGCTTTACGGTCTGTGTATCCAACAATACCGAACCGTCGTAATTGTAGAATTTTACCTCATATTCGGGAAGCGTGATCTCGCCGATCTTAAATCCATAATGTTCTGCATAAGTATAAGCAGCCGACGGGTTTTCGCACTCAATGGTCAGACCCGGTATCAAAGTGGTATTATCCTCTTCTACAAAGGCATTTCCGGATATAAACTGAGCCGATGAAGGAATCTTAATACCGGAAAGCGACGTATTCCTGAATGCATAATCCCCGATATCCTCGGTCTTATTGGATACCTCGCAATAGGAAAGGTTCACACAATCGTTAAAGCATTTTTCGGGAATCACTTTTAAAGGACAGTTTCCGAAATAAACCATTTTAACCCCGTCACAGGCCTCAAAAGCGCTGGGCTCGATCTCGGATACATTGGTAAATACCGATTCATCAAGGGTGCTGGCGCCTACGCCGTTTCCTCTCTTCTTTAAACACTCCACGATCTTGCGGGTGCCGTCTTCCTTATTTTCGTAAATAATAGCCTCGCTGCATACAAACTTGGGGCTGCCGGAAAAATTCACTTCCTCCAATGCGGAACACTCATAGAAAGGAAGGGAACCCATTTCATTTAAAGTAGATGGAAGCAGCACCGTTGACAATCTGCGGTCTCCGTCAAAGACCCTGTCCCCGATACGCTCTCCGCCTTCCTGTCTGGACTCCCTCATAATAAAGGAGGTCAGATTGGAACAGCCTGCAAAAGCTTCATCCGGCACATCCGTAATGGAATTTAAAATAATGCTGCTCAGATATTCATTTCCCTTATATACGTCCGCATTCATATCATAAACGCCGTCAGGAATGTTTACCCTGAAAATAGCGTCTAAGACCGCTTCCTCATTGGGGGAATATACGATGGAATCATTACCGGAAATGGAGCCTCTCCTGTATTTTTCGTAAGCGCTGGCAACAATGGCATTCTGCTCGGCCCTGATATCCGGATTGGAAGACAGGCTGTAGGTACAGCTGTCCGCCCCGCCCTCTCCAGATTTAAAATCATCATAGTTGGGCGCATCCACCAGGGTAGGAGTTGCCTTTGTAACGATACCTGTGGTAGGGTCTTTGTCTATGACCAGTTCGACCTGTAAATTGTAAGGGAACGGGTTTGTATAATGGATATACTTTGCCCCATAGGTATTATTGGGGTCCGTATAGCTGTTGTCTACCTGCATCGCATATTTGAAAGGCTCGCTTTCCACACTGTCGCGGCTGATCACGCCCACGAAACGCAGCTGGATATTCTGGCTGGTCTGGGTATAGAACGCATCATCCCCGATCTCATTTACCGCCATGGCGTTGGCAAATTCCACCTCCGCAAGCTTTTCACATCCGTTAAAGGCCCTGCTTTCGATGGTAGTAACCGATTCCGGAATATGGACATATTCAATATTCGCTTTCTGATCGTAGGCATTTAAAAAGCTGGTACTCAGCGTCTTGATGGTAAGTCCGCCGATCTTATCGGGTATATTTAAGATCGGAGCCGCAATGGTCGTATCATAACGCTGAAGGTTTGTTAAATTGCCTTCACTGTCTATGATAAAGCAGCAATTGTCCTTTACCCTTTCATAAGTACCTTCAAATCCGTCATCCGTCCATCCTACGGTATACTCGTGACGGCAGGCATATCTGTACGCCTCTGAATTACGTTTACACTTTATGATGAATCTGTCTCCCAGGGAGGAATCCCCGATGGGAAGCTCTGAACCTAAGTTGGCTACACTAAAGGTACATCCCGCTTCTCCGGGACAATAAGTCTCCAGCGAATGTTCACAGTCAAAGGTCATATTGTTGTTGGGCACTGTTACAATGGATAAGCCGCTGCAGCCCGTTACATTATTGGCTTTAAAGTTTCCTGAAGAAACCTCGGGCAGAGACAGCTGGCTCATACTGGAGCAGCCGTAAAACCATTTTTCCACGCCGTCAACGCTTAAATTTCTGGGCAGATATACATAACGCAGTCTGGAACAGCCGTAAAAAGCTCCGTTACCCATCCCTGTAAGCCTTGTATTTCCCCAGGCTTCAACCAATTCCCCGTTCTCATCCGTAGTATCGTGGCCGTAAAGATTTGCCGCGCTCATGGAAACGCAGTTCATGAAGCAGCCGTTTCCGATGGTCTCTACATCATCGGGAATATCAATGCTGGATAAAGCGCTGCAGTTGGCAAAGGCATAATTCCCGATCCTTTTTAAGCTGGTTGACGCCAACTGGGTCAGAGACACTCTGTTTAAAGAAATACAGCCGTCAAAAGCATGGTGCCCTATGGCTCTTACATTATATATGGACACGGAACCCATGGAACAGCCTTTAAAGGCATTATCCCCTATAGCAAGGATTCCGTCCGGTATATTCAGATTATTAAAATTGGTGGCTCCCGCAAATACCCCGGTCTCGCCGTCAGCCTCTGTGGCATAGTGTCCTGCAGCGACATGACCCTCCTCCAGGTCCAAAACAAATCTCGTACTTCCGATATAGTTTACGGGTACCTCCAGCCAGTTATGTACATTTCCGTTTTTATCATATAAAGTCCGGCCCTGCCATAAATCCTGATTTGCCTTGTCATTTTCTCCCCTGCGGCCTGTATAGCAGGGTACAAGCTCCGACGGATCCACATTTTCGGGAACCGAATTTGCGGAAACCTCAACGTTTGGCGCATAGTAAAGAAAGCCTTCCACATTGTCCTGAATACTTGCGCCTACTCCGCCGTTTGTGGTATTCTGATAAACCGGCCTTAAAAAACTCTCTCCGTTTCCGTAATTCGGATCATATTCATACTGACACGCATTGATCGACGTGGGAATATTCAGAGTTCCCGTTCCCTGGGCGCTCAAGTTATAATATACGATGACACCCTGGGTAGGCGTCGCATTGGTAAGACGGGCAACTCCAAACCTTCCGTCGTCCTGATAGAACACATTGGAACCCGTATAGGTCGGAATACCGTTTGTGGCGTCATCATTCACATTAAGCAGACCGGTAATCGCAGTATTTTCGTTAAAAGGCGCCGTATCATCCACCGCTTCTACATCCTTTACGGGAATTGCCGCAACGATCAGTGCAGATATCATAAAAACGCCCGATAAAGTACCGAGGACCGTTCTCCTTAATTTATTTGACTTCTTATTTGGTCTTTCCACCTTTTTCTTAGCCATAATCATTCTCCTTCTATTATTCTACACGCTTTGCAACTACTACAAAACGTCCGTCCTCTTCCACATAATCGCAAGTGGATAACGTAAGCAGCTGATCGCCGTAGCTGGCGGTCACTCCCGTATCATACAGGGAAATCGCCGCCATTTCCTTCATATTGGAATTAAACTCCTCTTCCGAATAAGCATCGATGAACTGATAGTATTTAAATACCACCTCATCCTTTTGATACACCCGGGATCGGAATACGTACATCACTTCATAAGTTCCCTCTTCATATATTGTATCAAACTGAATCGTTTTGTGATTCCTGTAAAACTTTTCATTTGCATACTGATCCAGGGAACCGAACATTTTGCCCGAACGCATATTATGTCCGTAAATAATAAAATTGGTGCTGGGCGCCTTAACGTCACAATCCGTATCCAGGAAAAGAGCGCCGTTCCGGTCCTCCTCCAGATTGATATTGTGATTCTGGTAATAGTCATTATCTCCTGTCTGCATGACAGGGTAATCAATAATTGTATCGGCAATTTTCAGCCATCCGATTAGGTTTTGATTTTGATGATAAAGAGATTTGTACTGCTCCAGCACTTTAAAGTATCTGGTCTCCTCTCCTACCTGGGCCTCAACCACTTCGTCCTTATACATGCCGTTTATCGTTTCGTTTTCTTTTATTCTGGCTAAACGCCTGTTTTCCCTGTCAACCTTAAAAGATTCATAACAGTAAAAGCCGAAATAGCCGAGACAGGATATTGCCAAAAGCAGCAGCACTCCCATGGATATCCGGCGCAGAACCAGTTCCTTTTTGGTAAGTACGATTACTTTTTTTACTTTTGCCTTTTTGTTTGGCGGCCTGTTCTTTCCCCCGGCGCCTTTTCCTTCTGCCGAAGACTTGTCAGGACCCGGTTTCCTGCTTTCCCTTTCTCTGGCCCTGATCGCGGACGCCTTTTCATAGATCAGGTCGTCAAACCGCCTTCCTTCGGAAGACTCAAATTGAATTTCCCCGCTTTGGAGTGCGGAAAAAAGCGCCAGCACATCTTCATCTTTTGATAAGTCATATTTTTGCCTGATCTGTCTGATCTTTTCCCGGTCCGCTTCTATGTAACCTTGCACAGACATCTTCACAATCTCCATTCTGTACATACTTATCTCAATTTTATCTATACTATTCTATTTTACTATATCTTGAAATATATGCAAGCCCCTGCCAACATATTGTGCGCTTTTTTTTCGGGAGTTTGACAGTTAAATATT
>DEUB01000074.1 GCA_002362385.1 Lachnospiraceae bacterium UBA3273 | reverse complement strand
CCTACAAAAACTTTACCCTAGCATGCTGTATACTTTTCATTTATCCCAATCGCAGCATTTCCAAAGGGGGCTTTATTTTCTCCCCAGATAACGCCGGGTATGCTCTTTATATTCCAGATATTTCTCCCCGAATACCGTGGGAAGATACTTTTCTTCCTGCAAAATCTGTAAATGCAGCATTATCATTGCCCATATCGTGAATCCCAAAAGCAGCCAGTTAAAATACATAAGCAAAATGCCCGCATACATCATATCAAAACCCAGAAAAGCCGGATTCCTGCTGTATTGGTAGATCCCTGAGGAAACAAATTCCGTCCTGTCCTTATCCGGTATCCCCGCCCTCCAGCTGTTTTTCATGGTAATGACAGCAGTCAGGAAAACCAGATCCCCGGATATTCCCAAAATAATGCCCGCAATTCTTACAGGCATTGGCATAAGATTTAATTCAAACAAGATGGAAAATATCTCCACTATAACGATGAGAACCGTTGCCAGGGACATGACGACTTCTGTTGTATAAAGGAATTTCTCTTTTCTTCGTCCCAGCTGCCTGGTAACAATTCCCTGTTTTTTCTGTGCCAGCTGCTTAATAAAATAAATGCCGTAAAACAAGATCATAACGCCAAATGCCGGAATCATAAATCCATTGAACCTTCCGGCTAAAAATATGGCTGTAGGGCCATCCGCCCCACCAATCATTGAATTGTTCATTCCGTCCCTCTACCTCCTGCCGTCATCTATCAGCGTATCGCTTTCCTTCCCATGTCCGTAACAGATCTTTTCCGCTTTTATGGCCTTTATGACCTCCACACTCCTTAAAGCGCTTTCCCTGTCTTCATAGCACCACGTAACAGACGGCGAAAAAACATTCTGCATGGCGTCTCCCACAAAAAGCGTTCCGTCTTTTAATAAGATGCCGATGGAGCCTTTTGTATGGCCGGGCAGGGAAACTACCGCTGCCTCCACACCGTATTTTGCGAGAGACATGCCTTCTTCCAGGATCACGTCCGGTCTGACAGGCTCAATCTTATTATGCCGGATACTCCAATTGGAGACCCCCGCATAAAAACTGCTCCATATCCCTTTTCCGTATACTTTTCTTTTTTCTCCCTCAAAAAGCATGGCGGCATCCTCTTTTCCGATCCCCACCGGACAGTTTAGATTTTCCGAAAGATATGCCGCATTCTGGCAGTGGTCGAAATGCCCGTGTGTCAGGACGATCAGTTTTACCGATGCATCGCTGCAGACACGGGCTATCTTCTTCCGATACCTGCTTATCCCAGCATCTATCAGGATGCTTCCTTTCTGACCGCGGATCAGATAAACATTTGCCTGACCGCCGGAAATCCGCTTTATTTTATCCGTCATACCCATTCCCTCTCTGCACGCTTTATATCATTCCTGACTACATTTCTCAAATAAGACCGTCTGTTCTCTCATGGAAATTTTTCCCACTTTACAGCCATATTCCAAAAGCTCTTTTTTATACTTTAAAAAAGAATGGTCTATCGGTATTCCGGCAATGTCCTGTATTTCTTCAAATGTAAGCTGAAAAGACTGCTCTTTGTTCCTTTTGACATATTCCCATAGTGCATCGTATTTACTCATGATCCTTATCCTTTTCTGATGAGTCTGTGTCTTTCATTATAAAACGGCCCTCCCATCTTTGCAATATATGGCTCCCTCTTCTTCCGGCATCATTTCTGCACATTTTTGCATCATTTCTGCATCATTTTCCCGTTTCATTCCATCCGCTTCCTAATACCGGTATCTTTTCCTGTACTTCAAAAACATGACTGCCGACAGAACCAGGGCCATCATCTCCGCCACAGGCGTTGCGAGCCAGATACCGTTAACTCCCAGAACAGCGGGAAGTACCAGCATAGTGATCAGCATAAAAACAAAGGATCTTGAAAATGCGAGGACAGCCGAAACCGCTCCGTTAGACAGCGCCGTAAACATTCCGCTGGCAAAAATGTTAAAGCCGATAAAGAGTAAAGCAACGCTGCAGATCCTGTTTCCCGCTACCGCAAGGTCATACACCGGATTATCCGGAGAGGCGAAGACGGATACCAAAGGTCTTGTGAGCATGAAGGACGCCGCTATTGTTAAAACCGAAATAAACAAAATAACCTTCATACTGATGGAGATGAGCTTTTTTAACTTATCCCGATTCTTTTCCCCGTAATAAAAACTGATCATAGGAGCTACTCCGTACGAATAACCGGTATACAAAGAACTTGCAAACATCAGCACATACATGATGATGGTCACGGCGGCAACGCCGTCCTCTCCCACATAATGGAGCATCGTCCAGTTAAACATCATGGTAATGATCCCGGTAACGAGAGCCGTTGCCATCTCGGAGCATCAGTTTGCAGCGGCATTAACAAGGATCAGAAAAGTAAAATCCTCCCTTGCTTCCCGTATCCTCTGTTCCCCCATCTTTTTCATGATGACCGCGCTGCCTCCGGTGGCAAGCATGGTGGAAACAGCGGTAACAAACTGAATGACCGGCGCAGTCAGATTAATTGCCGACAAAGCGTCCGTTCCAATCAGATTTGATACAAACAGTCCGTCGACCATTGTATAAAAGGACATAAATACCGTCATGGCGATGGTAGGAACGGCAAATTTAAAAATATTCCTTACCGTTACAGGTTTTAAATAAATATTTTGATCTTCCATATTTTTTCTCCCTTACTATATCTTGCATTTATTTTCTGTGTATAGTACCATAAACCATACAGTAACTGTACGGTCAAGGGCATAATGAAAGATTACAAATATTTATAAAATGTAATCAATGATAAGCGGCAAGAAAGAGCCTTGACTAAGGAGGCAGAAATGGAAGAAACAGGTAAATTACTTACCATCGGTCAATTTGCAGCGCTTCACGGCATTAATAAAAAGACGCTGATGTGGTACGACGAAATCGGACTCTTCAAACCGGCTTTGGTCAATCCCGAAAATGGATACCGGTTCTACAGCTATTATCAAAGTTCTTTACTGGAAACAATACTTCTGCTCAGGGAACTGGACGTATCAATAGATGAGATACAGAACTTTATGAACGACCGCTGTGCAGAAAGCCTTTCAAAACTTCTGGCTGAAAAAATAGCCGGACTGGACGCAAAAATCGCACATTTAAAAGCCGTCAGAAAGACTTTATGCAATTATCAGAAGAATATGAAAAATCTTTTAACAATGAACCTCTCTTCCATAGAGATCGTCCATAAAGAAGAATGTTGTCTTGTAACAGTAGATATAGACCGCGAAATTTCTTATGACAGGGAAGTAGAAATGATCACTGCAAAGACACAGGAATATCAGCTCCGCCGCCTCCACGACGCTTCCTACGGAACGATGATTTCCGTTGAAAGCCTGTATCAGGGGAATTTTGAAGACTATTCCAGGCTGTTTATCGAAATCCCCTTTCCCATACAAAAAGCAGGGCTGCATATACAGCCCTGCGGAGACTATCTTAGGGCATTTTATCAGGGAGATTGGGATAAACTGCCTCAAAAATATAAAGAAATCTTTGCCTATACAGAAAAACACGGCTTAAGGCTTTGCGGCTTTTCCTATGAAAAGATCATTAATGAAAACGTGACCGATTTCAGAGAGGATTATATCGTTCAGATTGAAATACCCTTGTGCTCCTCGTCCAGATAGATTTCATACCCGACGTCTGTCCCGTAGGTTTCCTTCAGCATTTTTTCCAGCTCATCAAGGCTGTCCATTAAATGCTGCCGCTCGCTTTCCGTCAGCTTATCCACCTTATAATCATGGGCACGGATCCAGATATAAAAGTCATGCAGACTGCTGTCAATATAATCCGAAGGCATAACCTCGTTCGCCTTAAACCATGGCTGCTTTATAAGCTCGTCATACATCTCCGGCGTCGGATTTCCGTTATGATAGGAAATACTCACATCCAGACAGTCCGCTTCCTTTTCGGACAAAAGCGGATACAGTATTTCCTGCTTGATCTCTTCTTGCGCCGCTTCCATGGAAATTTCCATTAACTGCTGGGTAAATGCCTGTTTGGGAGAATATCTGCCAGGGGACAAAGGCTTGTTTTTCGCATGATTGATCATCATGGTATGGTCGCTTAAAACCCAGAGTTCCTTTTCCCCGTTTCGGTTGGTAAAAACAATATTCCAGACATGGTATTTCCCCGGCATTCTGTCAATCTGCGGAGAATAAGGATAAGAAGAATGAATATCCCCTTCCTTAAACATACTGCTGCTCCTCGTCTCTTCCGAAACCCATTCCCAGTTTCCCTCGCCGAAAAATTCATCTAATTCCGTCCGAAACCGCCTGGGCCATTCCTGTCTGCCCTGCCAGACCGAATACATAAAAACCGCCGCGCCGCCGATGAGCACAATGATCAAAATGACTACAATACCTGTTTTATTTGTTTTATTCATTCCTTTTCTCCTCCCCCGGTCCTGTTTTACCGCAAATTCTTTATCAGATAGTTATCAATATATTCCAGAAACGGCTTCTTTTTCACACAGTCCCTGTTTTCCTGATACCATTCAAAAGACTCCTTAAGCCCTTCTGCAAGCATTTTTGTACAAGGCATCAATGCCGTTTGCTTTTCCACATCCAGATAATACTCGTAATCATAAAAGCTGAAATAATTCCTTTGCTCTATCTCTTTCGATACATTTTGAAATCTGAAGCTTTCCCCTGCGACGTAATAGCATAATGCCGCCCATTCTTTTACCGAAACCGCTTCACTGTTCCCCACATGAAATACCCTCTGCCCCGGCGTCTTTTCCATAAGAATATCCATAAATCTGCACAGGTCGTTCACATGGAAAAACTGCAGTTTCATTTCGCCGTCTCCGGGCAGGAAAAAAGGACGTTTCGCCATGGCGCAATCGAATACAAACGCCTCCCTGTATACATTATTTAACGGTCCGTACAGATAGGGCGGGCGGAGAATATACGCTTTAGGGTCCCTTTCCTGCAATGCCTTCTCCGCTTCTATTTTGCCGGTCCCATAACTTCCCCAGAATTTATTTTCCCCCACAGGCGTTTCTTCCGTAAAGGGCGGTTTCTCATACTCGGGATAAACAGCGCTGGAGCTTATCATGATAAACCGGTCATAGCTTCCTAATGCGTCAAGCAGGGAATGGATGTCCTCCGCCGTATATGCCGTAATGTCAAGAACCGCATCAAAGTGGTATGTGCGAAGCCGGTCTCCGATCCAGCGCCTGTCCGCCTCTATCAGTCGTACTCCTTTTGGCTGCTTCCTGCTGTTCCGGTTTAGAACATAGACGTCCATGCCCTTTTTCACATAATACTCTGCCACATATCTGCTGACAAATGCCGTTCCGCCCGTAACAAGAACTTTTTTCATCATTTATTCTGCCCTTCCTTCGTCAAGCCTTCTGCTCATTTAACTCTTCTTGCCACAATTTTATTGGAAGCATGCAAATGCTTTGGCACATTGGGATGCTCGTCTTCAAACACATAGGATTTAAACTGCAAAATCTCCCAATCTTCATACAATTCTTTGATCTCTTCATCCTTTGCCAGCCCAACCGCAAAGGTAGCGATATCAGCCGATGCAGGCACTTCATCCGTAAATATCTGCATAATGTGAATGCCGCCCGGGTTGGTATTTTCCTTTGCCCGCCTTATAAACTGTTTCCATAAATCTTTTTTCACAAAGTGCAAAGTTCCGAAAGACATGATTAGATCATAGGTCTTCTCAAACCGATAGGTCGTCAGATCATCCACAAAGGCATGCAGTTCTACCGAATGGATACCGCACAGCTTCTTCAATTTCAGGATGCCGTTTTCCGACAGATCAAAGGCGTCAATATTCTGATAGCCCTGTTTTGCCAGGTACAACACATTCTGCCCTTCCCCGCAGCCGGCTTCTAAAATCCTTGCTTCTTTAGGCAGCAGCTTTTCAAATTCTTTTACCGTACCGTTTGGTTCGTTGGAAAAGGTTATATGATCCGGATTCTGATAAGCCTCTTCCCAGAATGGGACTTCTTTCTCTGCCATGTCATCTGTCTCCTTTTATATAATCTTCTATAGTCCCCTGCTTAACCACATTTTTGCCTAACAAAGTAATTGCCTGCACGGGACAATGATTTACACATCTGTAACACATGGTACATTGATTCTTTGCTACGGCATTACCATCTTGTAGCTCAAGATTGTTCATGGGGCATAATTTCACGCATTTCCCACAGCCTATACATTTCTGCCCATCTATCTTTACTTTGTCGGAATACCCTGCCGTCATACGTGAAAACCATAACCGCTGTCCCAATAGTCCTGCTAAATGACTCCAAAAACCCAGCCCCTCCTTTGGCGGATTTCCTGATTTTACATTCTTTACCGCATTTTTAATCTTTTTTTCAGCATCTGCAACCAGTTTTTTGTTTTCCTCCAATGACTTCTTCAGAGCCTTTTCATCACAAATGCTGTCAGGCATCCGCAAATGCAGACCGCCTGTAATCTTCGCGCCGTATTTCTCCAACAGCCTGCCCATAACGCCTGTGCCATCTCCTGAAAACATGCCCATGGTGGCAATAATGAAAATATGTTTTCCCTTCCATAGATTCTTATGGCAAACAATAAAATCCCTGACCATTTTAGGCAGATTGCTGTATTGCACAGGATAACTGAAAACAATTTCTTTTTGCTTTTCTATTTCTTTAAGGGCATCCTCATCTTCAATGGAATACATCCGGGATCTTCCCTCGTATTCCTGTAAAAAAAACTCCAATGCCCATCTTGAATTTCCGGTTCCGCTAAAATAAATTCCTATCATTTTTACCCAGTTTCCTCATTATATAATTTTTCCAGATTTCCAAAATGTTTTATATGATATATTTCCTGAATTTGGGGATTTGCCAGAAATTCCAAAGCCGCTTCATCATCCTCCTCAAACTTATCGGTTATTGACAGGACATATTCTTTTGTTTTTTCTTTCAGCTCCGTCAATACCTTTTCTAACTTCTCTTCATCGGATATGTCATACCAGTATCCGTTTTCCGGCCGGAAGGAATAACAGCCGATAATACTCTTTACATTACAGCATTTATCAAACTTCCTGCACCATATATTAAAATCACAATTTATTTCAACGGATTCATAAGAGCAGTTATTCTTTGATGAAAAAAACTGAATCTCAAAAACCATGTCTTTTACCGTTTTTTTCAGACATTGCTGGCTCTTCAAAAACTTCCACCCCGTGTATTCGGTCAGGGAATCATAAATATGCCGTTTTGCTTCTTCTACTGACAACTTTTTTACCAAAATAGTATATTTGCCCTTTTCCTTATGGTCAATAGCTTTATATTCCTTTTGATCCATAATGATGATACGCTCTCCAAAAATTGATTTCTTTCTGACCCAAATAATCTGTCCGCTGTTGATATCCATCAGGTCCTGCCAGATTTCGTCCTCCTGCGGATTCCAGTGGGTCAAATTTTGTTCTTTCCCGTTTTTTAGATAATATGTATCAATATAGCCTTCCCGGAAGGAAGTCCCCCTCTTAGACTGAATATCATAAATAGAGATTTTCAGCATAATATTATTGGGCAGTTTCCAAATCAGGCATTCGCCCTCCTTTGATAATTTACCCTGTAAATTTTCGGTTTTCAGTTTTTCATATAGTTCCCCTATATCCTTAGGGATAAATGTGTCAGAATCCATCTTCTTTTCCACTCCGATTCTAAAACACAGCGGGACAATTTGGGTCATCCCGCTGTGTAAAATAAAATTACTAATCATTCAACTTTCTGATTTCACAATTGAAACATGACATGATGCTGACTGCAAATCCGCATATGCCCGTGCATAAAAACATGACTGCCATACCGCTGCCGGCTCCTTGCCCCACGATCTTTTCCAGCAGCACTGCAAACCCGTTTCCCCCATGCATAAACGGTTCAAATACATAATCGGCCAGATAACCTCCGAGAATAATTCCCACAGGTATGGTACTGTACTGGACCGCATTCCGAACGGCAAACACCCTTCCCTGCATACTTTCCGGAACCTTACGATACAGTATGGTATTCTGGTTAGCCATAATAAACGGAATCGGTATACTGGCGAAGACGGCAGCCGCAGACCACCAGAAAACATTTCTTCCCGCTGCCATGACCAGATCCCCAAACAAAAATGACAATGCAGCCGATACATAGATAGCGCTTGCCTTATAACGGCTCTCCTTTTTGACGGAGACAATGATCCCACCGACGATCCCGCCGATTCCCATGCAGGCGTTTACGATTCCTAAAACCATGCTGTTGCCGGCGCTTCTTGCCAGAATCATAGGCGATAAAATATTTTCATAGGTCAGCCGGGAAAAGAAATTGATCATCGCCATGGTCAGCATAATATATAAAATGCCTCTTTCCTTTTTCAAAAATGAAAATCCCTCTGCCGCCCCTGCAAAAGGAGATGTATAATTCTTCTTCTCAATCTCCTCAGGTATGTGAATCAAAAACAACAGGACGCAGAATGCTGTCATAAAGCTTGCCAGATCAACCACAAGTATAAGGGGAAGTCCTCCTATTGCAAACAATGCTGCTGCCAGCATGGGACTGAATACCACGATCAAATTGCCCGAAAAAGAGTTCATTCCGCTGACGTTTGATATTTTATCCTTTGGCACAAACTTTCCAACAGCCACCGCAGAGGCCGGCTGTTGGAAGGCAGTTGTGATTCCGATTACCGCATTGACAATATAGATATTCCAGACTGATAAATGTTTTGTGACAAAAAGCAGCAAAACCACCAGGGAACCCACTGCCGCAGCGCTGTCGGAAACCAGCATGACCGTTTTCTTTTTATGCCTGTCTATAAACGTACCTACAAACATGCTTACCAGAATATAGGGAACATAATTGCAAAACGAGAGCATCGAGACCGATAATGCAGAATGGCTCCGGTCATACGCCCACAATACAAGTGCAAATGCAGTCATGGAACTTCCCAACTGCGATATGCTCTGGCTGATCCACAAAATAATATATTTCTTAAAATTTTCCATTGAATTTTCTCCAATCTATTCTCTTATTATCTCTTAACCTTTAGAATAAATAAGTACAAAATCCAATGTAGGACGAAACCTTATCTCTGTACAAACCTCGTCCTGTCATCAGACTTTGTACAGAGTATATAACTTAAATCGATTATCATATGGCACAGCATATGTTTCACCTCGCTATCCTTTACGTCACAAATAGTATTGCATTAAAAGTATAACATATTTTCTTAGCTAATTACACAAAAACAACTCATACAAGCATCCAAAACTGCCAAGTGAGCTGTGAACCTCCAATGCCATTCCTTCATGAATTCCTATTTTTTTAAATTCCCTGACCAGGTCACGCTTTTCCACATTTCTTCTCCTTATGCGCTGTAATGATCGTATAACTATATGCATTTACCGTTATGATACAGCCATCAACATTTACGTACCAGTTTTTTCCTTTTCTGGTAATGACGGCGTTATCTGATTCTATTTTTGTTTGACACCATAAAACCACATCCTCTGTATCCAGGGACAGATTTCTCCTGATCCGTATTGCGCCTAATTCAGTAGTATGCAGTTTATCCAGTTTATTTAACAATTCAATATCCGTACTCTTCTGCATATTTCTCCGCCTCACTCTGTGATAATGCGCACTTCTCCATCATTTTTGCAACGGCTTCTTCCTTTGTACAGCCGAATTCTTTACAAGTTTCTACCAAAGCCTTCATTCCCTGACTGATTCCTTGACTGATTCCCTGACTGATTCCTTCCTGCACTCCCTCTTCCCTGATATCCCAGATTGCGCTTCCTACATCCATTTCCTTTTCCTCCTTCTTGTCTTTACCTGCCCTTATAAGCAATTTCTCCGCATTTGTAAATCTTCCGATCATCCGGATGCTTTCTTCGTCCAGATGCCGGCATTCTTCATGCTCCTCCACATATTCCCTAAATTTCCTCTTATCATTTCTACAGCGGTACAGTTCAAATACCGTTCGAAGCTCCGTCTGAAATTTTGAATAATCTGTAACCTCATTTAAATCCAAAATATGTAAGGGATATTCCGGCACCAGCTTTTTTAATTCTTTTTGAAGCTTTACATCCTCACTTCCAAAATCCAGAAAATCATGAAGGCAAATCCCTTTTTCCCATAGATACCTCCTTTTCGCAGAAGGCATCTATACTATGGATTCCGAAACCTCCCGCCTTATTCAATTGTTTGTTTGGAATAAAAGCACGAGTCGTTTCGATGCCCCAAAGGGGCTTAGAAAAATTTTAGAATCTTCATCAGAAATTATATTTGAAACATATGCTTTTAAAAAGATTATCACATTTATGAATACAGGTCAATTGTTTTTAGTTTTTATTTTCACTCAGCATTTTTACCAATTCCTCACGATTCATCGTAACCGTTATGAATTCATAGCCGCCCAGATCATAAGCTGCACATTCTTCCTCTGAAACCTCTGCCCCGTCGATGTAACTTACCCCATAAAGTCCCATAGAATCCATTTCATCCTCGTCAGGCTGTCCGTTCTGATTAACGTCATCAAAATTATAGCTCACAATCTGTACCACAGTGTCTATAGAGTACCCGGCACCCATAGTCATGTATGTGGTATACATAATGGCTCCCGCATAATCGTTATTATAATTTCTCAAACTGTTTTTCCTGGGAGAATATTCATAGCCTGCGTTTCCCATAGCCCCATAAGGCCAGCGGTCCATAACCTTGTAAAGCGTCCCGTCATGATAAGTATACAGGCTTGTATAATAACCGCTAACTCCGGCAGCCAGTTCGGGAATATCATCATCATCAACATAAATCAGACTGTATTGCATCTCTCCGTCACTTTCCAGCGCGCAAATTCTACTCACGGCTTCATAGGCTTCCTCATAACCGGAAAATTTTCCGTTCTCTTTCCCCTCCGTTAAGAAACTTCGGATCTGCGGTATTGTCAAAACCTCCACCTGTTTTGATACTGCATCCGACAATTGCTCTTCCCAGTCAAAATATCTTTCATACTCTTCAGCATCAGCCCCAAAGCCATAATAAATTGCTGCAAAGCTTGTACTTCCATAAGTTTCAACCAGCACAATATCTGTATTGCCGTCATAGTCGGCATCAAAAAATGATACCGCATCCAGACTGCTGAAAGTCTGCCCTTCCAGGTTTTCCGGAACAAAGGCATGAATATCCGAAAGGACTTCCCCATCCTGAATGATCTGCATGGAAAATCCCTGTTCATCTTCCGGAGAATAAAACGGAACAAACCAGACCTTTCCGTTGTACTCACTCAGTGTAACCTCAAACGTCTGTCCGGCAATACAATTTTCTCCGAATCTTTTTTTCAGTTCCGCTTCCCTTGCGGCCTCTGCCGCGACGTCTTCGTCTTCCGTTATGTCAGTGTTATTTTCATTATAATTGCCGTTATTATCCGTAACTGCATTTTCTGCCGCCTGCTCTGTAACAATTTCTGCCGCTTCATTCTCTGTATTATGTTCAAGTTCTGAATCTTCCCGTCCGCATGCAGCAGCCATTCCTGCCGCAAGCATGATAAAGACCAAAACGCACGTTCTCAAAATAAAATACTTTTTTCCACTCATAACAATATCCTTTCATTCTCCCGAATTATATCAAAACATTGCAGAAACCAGGTCATGTCCTATCGGACAAAACAGCGCCTGCCTTAAATCCGTCCCTGTTTCTGCCGCCATCCACAACTTCATATACATTGCGGCGGGCGATGCAGCAGGCAGTACTATCATTCCCGCTTTTTTCATCCGGTCTACGGTTTCATATACCAATCCTCCCGGAACACCTGCTGCAAACACCAAAACATTCTGCCTTTTTGCTTCTTTCATAAAATTTTGGAAGTCATCTCCCAGTGCCGGAAGGGTACCGGAATGATAAGTATCCAGCAAAATACTGCAGCAGTCTTTTGGCACGGTATAAACAATTCCCGGATAAGGTCTGATAAAGGCAGGCTTTTTCCCTGACAGATTTTTGCAGGAAAGTCTGACCATCCCCTTTTCTTCTTCCTTATCCATTTCCAGGGCTTCTTTCTCTACCCTTACCGTCATACCCTCCACACTTCCATAGACCCTGCTCATAACACTTTCAACCTTGTGACTGTAGTTCATCTGGGGCAAAAGTCTCGTGGCGTAATGAATAAAATGCCCGTCACCGTTATCATAAGAGCAGAATACACCCTTATGTTCTCCGGAAAGAATCAAAAGCAACGCCCCTTCAAAATTTGAAAAGCCGTTGCTTCTTTCATCTGACAAAGGAAAGTTTGCTGACACCATGACCATGGGAATCTGCAGATTTGCAAAAGCATATCCCATGGCTGCTGAAGAATAGGCAAGGGTATCCGTTCCTGTGGTCACTATAATTCCCTCATAATTTTCCACACCCTTTTCCAGAATACACGCCTCTAACCTTTCCAGATGATTTCCATTTAGATTCTCACTTAAAATTTCATAAGGACAGACCGTATCAAAAGAAATTTCCCGCTGAAAGTATTCCTCAAAAAGCCTCTGCCTGCCATCCGCAAAATGTGTAAGCAAAAGCTTTCTGGCTTTTTCTCCTGCCGGACGGATGGCCCCTGACTCCGGAGCGCTCCCGATGGTTCCTCCCGTAAATACTACCAAAATCCTGATTTCTTTCATTAAATCTCTCCTCTAATGTAAGAGTTTTTTGTTTCTCCTCCAATGCCACTTTCTTTCAGTATGTTCTTCCCGGCATTCTATATTCGCCGGATTCATGGCATTTTCATTGGCTTCCAGCTGTTTCTTCAGCTTTTTCATCACATGGAAATACGCCGGGATCAAGAAACAGTCGGCACATATCCACGCCGCCGGACTGGCAAAACCCGCAGCGGCAAACCCAAACAGGGGCACAAATACAAAGCCCATAATTCCCCTTGCCGCCATTTCACAAACTCCCGCCAGGATGGCAAAATTAGGATAGCCTAATCCCTGTATCATAAACCTGACAATATTTACAAAGGCCAGCGGAATATAAAACACCACATTTGCCACCATAAAGTAGTGGATCCTTCCGATAATAGCCGTCTCATCGGCCGAAACAAAAAGCAGAGACAGGTCCTTTCCAAAAAGCAGCACTACTGCAAGGCAGATCAGAGAATAGATCACGCCCAGCTTGGAACATGCCTTGATGCCCTCATGGATCCTGTTAAGCAGCCCCGCCCCGATATTCTGACCTCCATAGGTTGCCATAGTGGAACCCATGGCGTCAAAGGGACAGCATAAAAACATACAGATCTTACTTGCAGCCGTAACAGCGGCTACGGCGTCAGAACCCAGGGTATTTACCGCAGACTGTAAGATAACGCTTCCGATGGCGGTAATGGAATACTGTAAGCCCATGGGAACTCCCATGCCGCAGAGTGCCTTAATACAGTCCGCATCAAAACGCCTCTCCTCTTTGTTCATTCTCAAAATGTCATATTTCTTTACCAAATAAACCAGGCTTATGATTCCTGACGCCCCCTGGGCGATCACTGTTGCCAACGCCGCTCCTGCAACGCCGAACTGCAGAATAAAAACCACATCCAGCACAATATTTGCCAAAGAGGATATTACCAGAAATACCAGAGGCATGATACTGTCGCCTAAAGACCGGATAATACCGGAAACCATGTTATATAAAATTGTTGCCGGAATTCCCATAAATATGATAAATATGTAGGAATAAGCATCCTCCATGATATTTTGAGGCGTGCGCATCCAGATCAAAATATTCCTGCAAAGGAAACCTACTGCTACAGTTATCACTACTGCAAAGATCACAGACACCCATGCGCAGCCTGCCACAAACTTTCTAAGGCCATGGTCATCCTTTGCGCCGAATTTCTGGGCAATGGGAATGGCAAAACCGTTACACAGCCCGATGCAGAATCCCAGGATCATAAAATTTACGGAACCGGTGGAGCCTACTGCCGCCAGCGCGTCCACTCCCAGCATCCTTCCTACGATGATGGTATCTACCATGTTGTAGAACTGCTGAAATAACAACCCGAATAATAAGGGAACTCCAAATCCCAGGATCAGCTTCATGGGAGAACCCTTTGTCAAATCTTTTGTCATAATCCAATGCCTCCTCCTTACAAATTTCCGGGGCTCGCAAACTCCCGGACAGACAGCCCGGCTGTCTCATATCCATACACGGTTTTTCTGAACCGCTACGATATATTAGCACATTGGATTTCAAATGTGTATAGGGTTTTCGTATTGTTCTAAAAAAAGTACAATTTAACACTTTTTTGACTTGTCTAGCCTTATTTTCTACGGTTTTTTCTAGTCAATCCCCATACACCTTTGTACTATATTGCTCATTTTTGTTTTATAATGCTTATGTGACCGTTTCAGTCCGTTTGCAGCTTTTTCAGGTATTCCCTGAATACGTTTAACGCTTCCTCTACCGGTCTGCTTTCCGTCATATCCACCTTGCAGAGCTTCAACAGTTCAATGGGACTCATGCTGCTTCCCCCGCTTAAAAACCGTTTATAATCCTCTACCGCTCCTTCTTCCCCTTTTAATATCCTGCTGCTGATGGCAATGGCCGCCGCAAAGCCTGTGGCATACTGATATACATAAAAGGGTGTGTAAAAATGGGGGATCCTCGCCCACTCATAAGCGATCTCTTCATCTATGACCATATCCGGACCGAAATAAATCTCATTTAACCTGCGATAGGTTTCGCAAAGCACATCTGCAGTAAGGGTCTTACCTTCCTTTACCATATCATGGGTCATCATCTCAAACTCTGCGAACATGGTCTGACGAAACAGCGTTCCCTTAAACTGTTCCAGAAAATAATTGATCAGATAGGCCTTTTCCTTTTTATCCTCTGTCTTTTCCAGTAAATAATGGATCAACAGGGCTTCATTGCAGGTGGAAGCCACCTCCGCCACAAAGATCTTATAGCCCGCATACAAATAAGGCTGGTTTAAATCCGAATAGTGGGAATGAAGGGCATGCCCCATTTCGTGGGCAAGGGTAAACACATGGTTCAGCGTGCCCTGAAAATTTAACAGCACATAGGGATGTACCCCATAAGCCCCCCAGGAATAAGCCCCCGTGCGCTTTCCTTCATTTTCGTAAACATCTATCCAGCGGTTGGCAAATCCTTCGCGAAGCAGCTTCACATAGTCTTCTCCCAAAGGCGCAAGCCCTTTCAGCACCAGTGCCTTGGCCTCTTCAAAGGTATACTTCTTTTCCACACCGCTTACCATAGGGACATAGACATCATACATATGCAGCTCTTCCACGCCGAGAAGCTTCTTTCTGAGAGCCACGTAATCATACATGGCGTTCAGATTCTCATGTACCGTTTCGATTAGCTTATGATAAACCTCCACCGGGATCTCTGCATCATCCAGCGCCGCTTCCAACGCGCTTTCATAATGCCTTTCCTTAGCAAAAAAGGCCGAGGCCCTGGCGTTGGCGTCAAACATGGCGGCCACCGTATTAATATTCTGCTTATAGGTTGCATAAAGAGAAGTAAAGGCTTCCTTCCTGACCCTGCGGTCCCGGCTTTCCATAAAGGTAACGAACCTCCCCTGGGTAAGAGGCACCGTTTCCCCGTTTTCGTCTTTGATATCCGCAAACCTAACATCCGCGTTATTAAACATGGAATAAATATTGGAGGCTCCCTTCGCCACTTCATTAGCAGCGGCTAACATTGCTTCCCCTTTCTCATCCAGGGTATGCGCCTTCTGCCTCTGTATATTCTCAATAAATATACGGTACTCTGAAAGCTCCGGCTCTTCTTTATAAAACTCCTCCAGTTTTTCCCCGGGTATCGCCAATATTTGGGGAACCATATAGGAAGCCGCCGCCTGCAAAAGGTTCATTTTGATCTCTGCTTCTCCCGCAAAGCCCTGATAATAGGAATTTGCCGTATCCTGGTGGTAACGCTCGTTGGCATAGACATAATAAGACTCTAACAGACAGTTTGCATCGGCATAAGCCTTCAGGCATTCCAACAGCTTATCCGCACTATCCTGCAGCTTCCCGTCATACTCCTTAAGCCCGTCTATGGCAAACTGCAGCCTGACGCCGTCGCTTTTCCATGCGTCATCATTGATATATAAATCCTCCAGCGCCCAGGTGTCTTCCTTTTTCTGCTCTTCTCTTTTCATTAATTTCATCATTCATTTCCTTTCTTGTTTTACTGCCGGGGATTCTTACAGCCCTATATAAGATGATTGAAGCTTCCTATTGATTTCCTTTGCCTGAAGCTACTTTTCTATGATCTCCCGCACCTTCTCCTTAACCTCCATAACCTCCCTGTAAAACTCTGCCGCCGATACTCTCATGGCGCCGTGCCCCATAATAATCAGCTGCTCCAGTCCATCCGAGGTAGCCACCCTTACCCTGTGGTCTTTTGCCATCTCTTTTGTAACCTTCTCAATATACATATCAGCCGTTTCCGCCTCTTTCGTATATACAACATGAATATTGTGGTATTTCCCCACTTCTCCGGGATTTCCCTTTACCTTATAGGCGTCAAACACCAGGATCAGACGGCATTTTGTAAATCCCTGGTAATCGCAGAGTATATCCATAAGCCTTCCCCTTGCGGCATCCAGATTGGTCTTAGCCAGATCCTTTAATTCGTCCCATGCAAAAATAATATTGTAACCATCCACTAACAGATAATTTTCCGCGGGATTTCTGTTTTTATCCCTGTGCTTTTTATAGTATTCCCCTGCATCAACGCTTTTACCGCCGGCAATATATCTGGTGTTCCTGCTGCCGTATTCCTTTCTCCTTACCGGTCCGAATTCCCGCAGCATGATTTCTTCCAGTTCTTTGTCGGCGTATCCGCTCCATTCTCTTTTCTTCCTTCCGCTTCCTTTACTTTGGCCCGCTTTGTCATATTCGCCCCGGGCTGCTTCCTGTTCCCGATCTTTTTCCTGCTCTCTATTATCTTTCGCCATACATGACTCTATATGCATATGGTCCGGCACTTCATTCCAGTTTACATAAAATCCACTTCCGTGGGAACAGAATACGGAACCCGTAGGATTTTCCACATCCTCCTCACTGTCATAACCGATCCTCTCTATCACTTCTTCCGCATTATGACAGGGACCGTAGCCGCCAAACTGCAGCCTCAGCCTTCCCCTTCCCTTGGTATAGGCATTGACCTCACTCATATAATCAACAGACGACGCCACAGGAACCCGACCCTTCAAAAGAGAAGTATCTCCCAACGTTTCCGGCGGTTCAAAGGTCCCCTGCATTCTCCGGATATCGCTCATAGCCCTGCCGATCTGCTCTCCGGGAATCTCCAGTTCAAAGTCATAAAAGGGCTCCAGCAAAATACTTTCCCCGCTCTTCAGCCCCTGTCTTACGGCACGGTAGGTAGCCTGCCTGAAATCTCCGCCCTCCGTATGCTTTAAGTGTGCCCTGCCGCCTGCCAGCGTAATTCTCATATCCGTTATGGCGGCCCCCGTCAACACGCCCGGATGCTCTCTTTCCCCCAAATGGGTCAAAATCAGTCTCTGCCAGTTTAAATCCAACTCGTCCTCGCTCACGCTGCTGTCAAAAACCAGGCCGCTTCCGGAAGGCAAAGGCTCCATGATCAAATGAACCTCCGCATAATGGCGCAGGGGTTCAAAATGACCTACGCCCTCTACGGCAGAAGCAATGGTTTCTTTATAAACAATGCTGCCCGTACCGAAGTCCGCCTCTATGCCGAACCGTTCCCTGATCATATCCTTTAATATCTCCAGCTGAACCTTTCCCATAATCTGTACATGAATTTCCTTAAGGCTTTCATTCCATACCACATGAAGTCCGGGATCCTCCTCTTCCAGTTCCCGGAGCTTTGGAAGCGCTACCACCGGGTCCGTATCCTCAGGAAGCAGTACCTGGTAGGTCATAACCGGGGATAACACCGGATTTGCCGCTTCATCTTCTACTCCTATTCCCTGTCCCGGATAGGTCTTTTCCGGTCCTGTTACCGCATAGATACCGCCTGCAAACGCTTCGTCCACAGCTTCATATTTCCTGCCGGAATAAATGCGTATCTGGTCAACCTTCTCCCCGTTTAAAAGCCCCTTTACCTTCAGACTGCCTCCGGTCAGCTTTAAGTGGGTCAGGCGTTTCCCCTGCTCATCCCTGGTAATTTTATATACCCTTGCCCCAAATGCTTCAGGATAAACTAATTCGCAGCAGTAAGCTTCCATTCCCTTTATAAATTCATCCACGCCAAATAATTTCAACGCCGAGCCGAAAAAGCAGGGAAATAATTTTCGTTCCGCAGCCAGTAATGCAATGGTCTCTTCAGAAAGACTGCCCTTCTCCAAAAATTCCTCCATGGCGTCTTCCCCGCACATGGCAGCCTCTTCCATCATATGGACTTCCTCCGTGAAATCCACTATGGAAGAATCAAGCCTTTCTTTAAAGCTTTTCATCATACTTTCCCGCATTTCTTCCGTAAACGCTTCTCCAAGAAGGTCTGTTTTATTGACAAACAAAAAAGTTGGAATATGATATTCTTCCAACAATTTCCATAAGGTCTCTGTATGAGCCTGAACGCCGTCCGTTCCGCTGATGACCAGAACTGCATAATCCAATACCTGCAAAGTCCTCTCCATTTCCATGGAAAAGTCCACGTGTCCCGGCGTATCTAAAAGTGTCATTTCCATTTCCTCAAAGACGGCCTTCGCCTGCTTTGAAAAAATCGTGATCCCCCTCTGCCGCTCTAAAGTAAAAGTATCCAAGTAAGCATCCTGATGGTCCACCCGTCCCTGTTTTCTGATTGTGCCGCCCCTATAGAGCAGCGCTTCCGATAATGTTGTTTTACCTGCATCCACATGGGCAAGAATGCCCACTACGATTTTTTTCATAATATGATTCCTTTATCCCAGACTGATTCCTTCCAAGTCTTCCCTTTCCAGAATCGCAAGAGTCTCCTTATCCACGTTTTTTAACTGCACGATCCTTGTTGCCTGATTGGAAATGGCCTTCTCCAGATAGTTCCTCACATCCCTGGCATTGGCATAGGTCTCCGGCTTGTTTTCATTCCTCTCTTTAA
Organism: Lachnospiraceae bacterium UBA3273; assembly: GCA_002362385.1. Lineage (GTDB taxonomy): Bacteria > Bacillota > Clostridia > Lachnospirales > Lachnospiraceae > UBA2882. Next base: position 2,962 of record DEUB01000074.1, on the reverse strand, counting down.
AAAACCGTTCCGCCTCTTTGGCTGCTTCTTTTGACAGTACATAATCCATCCCTTTGCACATAAAGCAAAAAATCTCAAATTGTTCCTCTGCCGTATAATCCTCAAAGATAATATATTTATTAAAGCGTGACCGAAGCCCCGGGTTGGAATCCAAAAATTCCTGCATCAGGTCCGTATACCCCGCCACAATGACGATCAGGTCGTCCCTGTGGTCTTCCATGGCCTTTAACAAGGTGTCAACCGCTTCCTGTCCGAAATCATTCTGCCCTTTGCTGCTTGTCAGGGTGTAAGCCTCATCCACAAATAAAATACCGCCTAAAGCTTCCTCCACAACATCCTGCACCTTCATGGCGGTCTGCCCTATATAACCGCTGACTAAGCCGGAGCGGTCCACCTCTACCAGATGTCCTTTTTCCACCACGCCGATCCCGGCATAAATTTCCGCCAAAAGCCTTGCCACCGTAGTCTTTCCCGTACCGGGATTGCCCATAAAGACCATATGCTTATTGATGTCCGTCTGCTTCATGCCGTTTTCTTCCCGCATCTTCTGCACCCTCATCAGATCGATCAGGGCATTCAGATCCTCTTTTACGGTCTTTAAGCCCGTAAGGGAATTTAACTCCGCCATCAGGTCGTTAATGTCTTCTTTCTTTTCCTGTACTTCTCCTTTTGTAACAGGCTCACTCTTTTTATCAGGGCGTAAGAGCCCGTATTCTTTCAGATAATCATCTAACATCATGCAGTATTTTGACAGGGCGTTGATCTCTTTATCTCCTGCACTCTCGTTTCCCGCAAGATAATTCTGACCGATCAAACGGTATGTCTCTACGAGATATTTCGCTTTCTTATTGCCGTATATATCTCCTTTGATCTTTCTCCCCGCATCTGCCAGCACAAAATATTTAAGCGCCAGGGGGATCTGGGTTCCGTAATGGCTTTCCGTAAGCCTTCTGTGCACCTTTAATTCCTTTACCGTATCATTATTTAAACGGAAACCAAAGGTTTTGTTGATATATTCCTCTTCCCACGGGGTAAATCCCGCATCTAACATTGCCAGATAGATCACGAAATCCAGGAACTCCCTGCGCAGAAGCTCCCGTAAACTGGTCTGCAGTTCCTTTTTGACAACCCCGTTTTTCTCCATATAATCGCATATTTCATAGCACCGGTCGATTGCTTTATTTAAATCCTTTTCCATAGCCGCCCTCATTTTTTTGCATTGCGCATATTTCTTTTTCCAAAATCACTTATCCTTTGCTCCTCCATTTAAGTCGATACGCTAATTTTCCTGGGAAAGCAGGCAATTTATTTCTTCTACCATATGATTTAAAACACCGATCTGCACGGTCATCTGCTCCACGTCATTGGCATTATTTTCAACCATGCGGTTAATATTGGTAAACTCAGCGTTTTCGTCTTTGATGCTTTCTGCAATGGCCTTGTTGATCTCCACCGTATTTCTGATGACGACAGACTGCTTGTCACGGGCGTCTCCCATAGCGGCAATATCTTCAATAGAAGTCCGGAGAATTTCTATCATTTCCTGGATTCCTACAAATACCTTTTCAAAATATTCATTCTGCCTTGCCAGCTTTTCTGAATTATCATTTACAATTGCGGTCATTTCACCCACATTCTGTTGAACCTTACCGATGACTTCCCCAACCTGTCCCAAGGATTCCTGGGTATCCTTCGCAAGACCGCCTACAGACTGGGCAACAACAGCAAAGCCTCTTCCCGCTTCTCCCGCACGGGCCGCTTCAATAGAAGCATTCAACGCTAAAAGACTTGTAGACGAAGATATTCCGTCAATAACATTTAAAGCAACATCAATTTCCTTTACTGCCTCTGACAGTTTTTCCGCAACCCGATTTGTATTTTCCATGGATTCGGAAACCGCATTTGTAATTTCTTTTAAAGACCGCATCCTGTTTTCATTATCCCGGGACTTTTCCAACAGTTCCCTGGAACTATTTTCTACTCTGCCGACCTGTTCGCTGACTACCTGCTCCCATTGCTGCAATTCATTGAGATTTTCAATACTGTCATCACTCTTTTTACCAAGCCTGTTGTTTCCTGCAAGCAGGTTTTCGCTTGTGGCCGCCAGTTCCTCTGCCGAGGAACTTTCATTCTGGGAAATATCAGACAGGGCGTTTCCTGCCCCTCCCAGTTTTGCAGACAAAGCAGCAACAGAATGCAGCATATTCTGGACGCGCTCATTGTTTTTCTCCATTTCATCCTTCTTGGCATGTACGAGAAACCTTTGCACCAGCCACGTAAACAACCAGATAAAGGTCAACGACAATACAATGCAGACAATCCTGTTTATCATATTGGGAATCAAAAGCTCGTTCTTTACAGGCATCAATACGTCCGGTTTGGCAAACCAGGAAACAGCTACTGACAAAGTCAGTCCCAGACCTGTCACAATTACCATCTTATGATCCAGAAACAGCGCCGTGGCTACCGTAAACAAAAAGGCAAACGCCCAAAATTCCGTAGAAGGAATCATATAAAGGATAAAATTAAACTGGATATACATGACAATGATAAGAAAAATCTTAGCCTGCTTCAGCCTTTCGTTTTTTACCATTTTATCCGAATATCCCGTCTTAACCAGAAAAACTGCACTGCCAAGATAAACAAGACAGGTTATGTCAAAAATAATAAGCAAGATCCAGGGTACCGTGGGAAACAGCCCTATAAGCTTTTCCGCCGTGTACAATATCCCCGCCGCCTGACATGCACCCGTTACAGAAAGAAGTACAATAGCATAAACCTTATTGATATAATCATCCAATGCTGTAATCATTTTCTTCGTCATTTGTTACCTCCCTATAAAGCTCAACTATAACCTCCAAAAAACAGTATTTACCCTGTTACGATTTTAACATATTTTTCCTGCCGCCACAATTTCCTTTTAAATATTGGGCGGATATTCCTAAATTGCAAAAGTAACTTC
>DEUB01000043.1:2605-75460 GCA_002362385.1 Lachnospiraceae bacterium UBA3273 | reverse complement strand
CAAATTTAACACTTCTAATTAAAAAAATCCATTAAAGTTAATTAAAATCATATTTATCTTTGTTACAAATCTTGCATACTAAAGTTGTAATGTGTAAAATTTAGTATGTGATAAAAGGATAGTTCTTATAAGTATTTACAGATACACAATAAGTTTACTATATATGATAACAGCAGGGGGAATACAAAAATGAATTTACACTTTAGATTAGCCGAGCCTTCCGATTTGGACAAAGTTTTTCAAGTCTTTGAATCGGCGATTCAAAACATGATCTCACAGGATATTTTACAATGGGATGAAATCTATCCCCAAAAAGGCGACCTTCGCGGGGATATTTTAAAAAAGGAATTATACATAGGACTTCTGGATGATGAAATTGCCTGCGCATATGTATTAAATAATGAATGCGACGAACAATATAAAAACGGAAACTGGAACTATCCGGATGCATCCTATAAGGTGGTTCACAGATTATGTGTAGATCCCCGATTTCAAAACCGGGGAGTCGGAAGAGAAACAGTTAAGCATATTGAAGAAGCCGTCAGGGAAATGGGTATAGAATCCATCCGGCTGGATGCTTTTACGCAAAACCCTTTTTCACTCCGCATGTATGAAAAGGCGGGATATAAGATCGTAGGACATGCGGACTGGAGAAAAGGCAGGTTTTATCTGATGGAAAAGAGTCTGGTTTTAAAAGCGGATAATTAAGGGGATATTAACATGATGACGGCAAAGGAAAAGATCGATGCCCTGCGGCAGGAAATGGAAAAAGAAAATATGGCGGCTTATTATGTTCCGACAGATGATTTTCACGGTTCGGAATATGTAAGCGATCATTTTAAATGCAGGGAGTATTTATCGGGTTTTACCGGGTCAGCCGGGGTTTTAGTGATTACAGAGGATTTTACCGGTCTGTGGACGGACGGAAGATATTTCATCCAGGCAAAGGAACAGCTGAAAGGTTCGGGTATCGAATTGATGAAAATGGGGGAGCCGGGCGTTCCTACCGTAGAGGAATTTTTGATAAACGCCTTAAAGCCGGGGGACAGGCTGGGCTTTGACGGCAGATGTGTAAACGGCGGATTTATCAAAGAGCTTAAGGAGAAGCTTTCTTCAAAGGGTATTTTCTTTGAAGGAGGATATGATTTAGTGGACAGGTTGTGGAGTGGACGCCCGAAGCTTTCGTTTCATCCCGTTTGGGAACTTGAGCTGTCCCAGAGCGGAATCCCCAGAAGCAAAAAGCTGGATCTGATAAGAGAAAAACTGGAAGAAAAAGGTGCAGACGCCCATCTTTTGACTTCCCTTGAGGATATTGCGTGGCTGTTAAATCTGCGTGGCGGGGATATTCATTGTAATCCGGTTTTTTTATCCTATCTTTATATAACAAAAGAAGACTGTATTTTGTTTGCAGGAAGGAAAACGGTAGAGGGGGAAGCTTTTGACAGGGAGGTTTTTTCCGAAGAAGTTAGGAAGCATCTGGAAGCGGATGGAATCCGATTACGGTTTTATGAAGATGTTTATGAATTTACTGCCGGACTGCGGGAGCAAAAGGTGTTATTAAACCTTAAAGCGGTAAACCAAAGGCTTCTTGATTATCTTTCTGCTCATTGCAGCCTGATATTTTCGGAAAACTTTACCACAATTTTGAAAGCGTTAAAAAATGAAACCGAGTTATCCAATATGAGAAATGCCCAAATAAAGGACGGAGCCGCCGTGACGAAATTCCTTTATTATATGAAGGAATACAAAAAGAAGTTAGCAGAAGGGCAATGGACGGGGCAGCCTTTGACGGAAATGAAGGCGGCGGAAATTCTGGAAGGCTTTCGGGAAGAACAGGATGGATATTTAGGACCCAGCTTTGATCCCATTATGGCTTACGGAGAACATGGGGCCATTGTCCACTATTTTGCCACTAAAGAAACGGATGCCGTGTTAAAGGCGGAAGGATTTCTGCTTTCCGATACGGGAGGTCATTATAAGGACGGCACCACGGACATTACCAGAACCGTCTCTCTGGCAGCAGGACCTTTATCGGAGGAAAAAAAACGGCACTACACCCTTGTTCTAAAGGCAAATTTGGCGCTGCTTTCGGCAAAGTTTCCAAAGGGGGTCTGCGGCAACAGTCTGGATGCGCTGGCAAGGGAGCCTTTGTGGGCGGAAGGTCTGGATTTTAATCACGGAACAGGACATGGAGTAGGGTATATTTTAAGCGTCCATGAAGGGCCTAATGCATTCCGCACTTACAGAGGCAGAGGAAAAGCGGACGTGACGGCTATTGTGCCGGGGATGATTACTTCCGACGAGCCGGGATTATATTTCGAGGGGGAATATGGGATCCGTCTGGAAAACCTTATAGAGTGTGTGGAGGAAGAAAACGGCTTTTACGGTTTCAGACCCTTAACTTTTGTGCCATTTGACAGGGAATCCATAGAGCCGTCTTTATTAAATAATCGTGAAAAATTCATTTTAAACTCCTATCATAAGCAAGTTTGTGATAAAATAAGCATATGTTTAGGGGAAAAAGAGAAAGAATGGTTAAAAGAAGAAACAGCTCCCATAAATTAAAATGAGAAATAAGCAATACAATAGAGACCCGTAAAACGAAAACAAAGGAGGACATTATGGCTTTTAAAATTATTACAGATTCCGCATCGGATGTGCCGCAGTCGTTGATCGAGGAATATGATCTGCATGTAATTCCTACGCCGGTTACCATTGAAGGTACGGATTATTTTGACGGGAAGACTATTTTTCCCGATGAGTTTTATGAAATTCAGGCTCAGGGAAAGGATATTAAAACTTATCACATCAGCCAGTATATGTTTCAGGAAAATTTCGAGCCTTATGCCAAGGCAGGAGATGAAGTGCTGTATATCTGCTTTTCCACAGGAATTGCCGGGACCTTTCAGGCGGCAAATCTGGCAAAGGAAGCGATTTTAGAGGATTATCCCGATTTTAAGATTACGATTATTGATTCCAAATGCGCCTCTATGGGCTTCGGACTGGTAGTCAGCAAGCTTTTACAGATGCAGAAAAACGGAGCGGATAAGGACCTGATCATTGAAGCGGCGCAGTTTTATTGTGCGCATATGCGCCATGCCGTTGCAGTGCGCACTTTGGAGTATCTTTACAAAGGAGGACGTTTAAGCAAAACCTCTGCAGTTGCCGGCACGGTTTTGGATATCAAACCCATTATTGAAGTAGATGAAAACGGCGCCCTTCAGGCTACGGAAAAGGTCCGCGGCTGGAATAAAGCGGTACGCAGGGTTGTGGACATTGTAAAGGAAAAAGGAGCAAATCTGGATCAGCAGGTTTTAGGCTGCGTATACGGCATGGAAAAGGAAAGCATTGCCAAAGCGGAAGAGATGTTAAAGTCAGAGTGCAATATTAAGGGATTTATTGAGTCCAGGGTGGGATGCGCCATCGGCGCCCATACGGGACCGGGGATCATCGGAGTTGTGTATCTGGATGAAACCAATGTGAAATATGATAAGTATCTGGATGAATAATTAAAAAACTGAAATATTGAAATGGACTGTTGCAGGGTAGTATTACTTTTGCAACAGTTTTTTATTGCTGTTGACAAAATTTTATTTTTTCGGTATGATATAAGACAGTCTGATTTAATACCATAAGATTACAAATTTTATTCTTGATATCCGGGAGGTAGACCTATGGAAGATATAAATTATAGTAAAAATAAGGAAGAAAATGACAAGAACCGTTCTTCAATAGAGATTTATTGGGAAATCTACAAGGATCTGGACAGAATTTATTCCCGGTTTGCAAAAGAATGCGGCTTATCGGACGGAGAATACTGGGCCTTGGTCATGATCAGGGAGGGCTGTACCACCCAGGCGGAGATCAGGGAAGAGTTTTCCTTAAATAAACAAACCATTCATTCGGCTATTAAGCAGCTTGTAAAAAAGGGTTTTATCCGGCTTGAGATCAGGGAGGATAACCAGCGGGAAAAGAAAATATTTCTTACAAAAGAAGGATGGGACTTTGTAAGGGATCATATCGACGGTATGATCCTGCTGGAAAGAAAAGCATGGGATAAAATGAAAACAGAGGAACAGGAACAGCTGACAAAAATTTCCCAAAAGTATAATAATCTTTTAGAATCAGAGCTGGAAGCATATTTAAAGGGGAAGCAGACATGAATATTCAATTATCAGAACATTTTTCTTATTCAAAATTACTTCGTTTTGTGTTTCCGTCAATTGTAATGATGGTCTTTACCTCTATTTATGGCGTGATCGACGGACTGTTTGTATCCAATTATGTAGGAAAGGTGCCTTTTGCGGCGGTTAATCTGATCATGCCTTTTTTAATGATGTTGGGTTCATTGGGTTTTATGATCGGAACCGGAGGGAGCGCCTTTGTGGCAAAGACTCTGGGAGAAGGCAGGGAAGAGGAAGCGAGACGTCATTTTTCCATGCTGGTATATGTGTCCATAGCGGGAGGCGTTGTTTTATCGATAATCGGAATGATCGTGATCCGCCCCCTTACGATAGCCATGGGTGCGGAAGGGGAAATGATAGAAAATTGCGTGGTATACGGAAGGATTCTTCTGATCGCTTTAACCCCTTTTATTTTGCAGAATGTATTCCAAAGCTTTTTTGTGACGGCGGAAAAACCCCAGCTGGGTCTGGCGGTTACGGTCGCGGCAGGGCTTACGAATATTTTTTTGGATTTTCTTTTTGTGGCCGTTTTTAAATGGGGACTGGAGGGAGCCGCTATAGCCACTGCTGTCAGCCAGTCGGTAGGAGGCGTATTTCCCCTGATATATTTTATCAGGAAAAACAAAACGCCCTTACAGTTGGTAAAGGCCGAATTTAACGGAAGCGTACTTTTCAAAACCTGTACCAACGGTTCTTCGGAGCTTGCAAGCAATATCTCCATGTCCTTAGTCAATATGTTATATAATTATCAGTTGATGAAGGTTGCCGGAGAGGACGGGGTTGCGGCATACGGTGTCATTATGTATGTGAACTTTATATTTATCGCCATATTTTTGGGCTATTCCATCGGGAGCGCTCCGATTATAAGCTATCATTATGGAGCGGGAAATCATGATGAATTGAAAAACCTGCTTAAGAAAAGCCTGTTTTTGATGGTGGGATTCAGTATTATCCTGACGTTTACAGCCGAAGGGTCGGCAGGCTTTCTTTCCCGGATATTTGTAGGATATGATAAAGAGCTTTATAAGATGACCTGTTTGGGATTCCGGCTGTTTTCCCTCTCCTTCTTATTCAGCGGATTGAATATTTTCGGGTCGGCATTTTTTACGGCGTTAAACAATGGTGTGGTTTCCGCACTGATTTCATTTTTGAGGGCTTTTGTTCTGCAGATCATCATGGTGTTGCTGCTTCCCATTTTCTGGGGGATTCAAGGTATCTGGTTTTCCGTTGTGGCGGCAGAATTACTGGCATTGTTCATCACTCTATATTTTCTGGTAACGAAGAGGAAAGAGTATCATTATGCTTAGGAATGCCATTTTCCTGGCGGATCACATAGGGAAAAACTTCAATATTTATAAAACCCATATTTTTGAGCTGTGACACGGACTGCCGAATATGGGTTTTTGTATTATATCCGGGAATTTCCGGAACCCGGATATAAACGTGCTCCGGGGATACGCTTTCTGAAAGAAGTTTAAGATTGTGCAAGGTATTGTCGACGGGCATACCGGTATAGGCCTCATAAACGGAAGGTTCCAAATCCTTTATATCCACAATGTAATCATTTACTGTATCAAATGCTTTTTCAAGCTGCGCGGAAGGGACGTTTAAAGAGGTCTCCACGGTAAGTGTCCAGCCGGGACCGCAGACCTTACGGAACTGCCGGATAAAATCGACATGCAAAAGAGCTTCTCCGCCGCCGAAAGTAACCCCGCCTCCCGTTGCCAGGAAATACAGGGCGTCGATCTTTACCCGTTCATAAAGGTCTTCCGGGGACATATTGGTGCATTTTTTTAAGGTTTCCGGATTCCAGGCATGGGGATTTAAGCAATAGCGGCACTTTAAGGGACAGCCGTAAGCGCCAACCAGGGTACTTACACCTGTGCCGTCTGTGGTCATCCGGTGTCTTTTTATTCCAAAAACAGGAAGAGTGGGAAAATTTGGGTCCATATAAATTAATCTACTCACTTTCAGGAACTATCTCAACGTCGCCGGCAAGTTCGTCCGTGTCGAGAGGCTCGTTTGTTTCGCCAATACCTTCTTCTTTTTCTTCATCCCCGATTTTTCCGGCTGTTTCCGGGTCTTCATTTTCCGGAGATTTCTGTTCGGATTCTTTGATGCTGCCGGATTTATCGTCTTCCGGTTCCTCTACATCTGTTTCGGGAGCTGTTTCGTCCGCCGGATCGTAAATCTCCACAGCGCCTCCAAGTTCTTCATATTCGGGATCCGATGTACTGTTTTTGGATGTACATGCCGTAAGGGAAGCGCAGACGCTTATGGAAATGCCGGCTACGGCAGCAGCCTTTCCGATCCCCCGCCTGATAGCGAGTTCTCTTTCCAAATACCTAAGCTCCGCTTCGCATTTAGGGCAGGTTCCCAGACAGTCTCCCTGGTATTTGCATTGGGACACCACATAAGGAATATCGTTTTTTTCCGCAATCTGTCTGCGGATCTCTTTTAATGCTTTACATTTGTCTTTGCCTTTCATAATCTCTTACCTCCAAAAAATTTCAAATTCTTTTTTTCTGATATTAGTAATACGGATAGAGTATGGTAAATTTATGGGAAAAATTTAAAAATATCTGCATATAACGGTAAATATAAACTGTTAAAAAACAAATTGTACCAAAAGCATATTTCGAAAGCTTCTGTTCATTAATTTAGCATTGAATTTATATACATTCAAGCATAAAAGGCATATTCCATGGGATGCCGCTGCCGGATGTTTGACTTTTTTATTGCGTTTATGTATAATGGGTTAAATTTTAGAAATATTGGACAGAGGCTGAATTTATGTTCTGGAAAATGACGAATCTTCAACTGAAAAAAGGTTATACTTTTCCCCTTTATGGGGATAGTGCGCTTATTTTCAGGAAGATTTGCAGAAAAAGGGACGTTTAAGCGGTCCGTTTACGGCGGACGGATCTGATCCGGCACATCTTATAAAATAAGTACATTATCTCTTTAACTGTTATTCCCGCGGGCAATGAGCCAGGCGCCGTGCCTGCATCGGGGTATTTAATTAAAGTTAAGGAGATTTTTTTATGTTAAAAATAAAGAGACAGATATCAACATTATATTTATCATCCGTGCTTGGGAACTTATCATTGACCGGGGCATGGGTGGCGATCCTTGCGGTAAGAGGCTACAGCCTTACGGAGATCGGTTTTGCGGAAACGGTTTTTCACATTACAAGCATCCTGTTTGAAATTCCCTCCGGCGTTCTCGCCGATCTGTTCGGAAGAAAAAAGATGCTGATCGTAAGCAGTATTATAAGGCTCTTGGGAAATATCGTCATGATATTTTCCTGTAATCTGTTTATGGTTTGCACATCCATTGCATTTCATGCCATGAGTTACAATTTCTCTTCGGGTTCCGGGGAAGCCCTTGCATATGATTCCCTTAAATCTGTCGGAGAGGAAACATATTATGAAAAATATGCGTCGAACCAGCTGACTATATACCGGCTTTGCAGCGGAATATCAACATTGTGCGCAGGCTTTGCACTGTTGATCGGGCATAGGGCGGCATACGGCACAGATATTCTGATGTGCGCCGTGCAGATATGGGTGCTGACGTCGTTATGGGAAGCAGAAGTGTGTGGCAAAGATAGGGGGTCTTTTAAAAATGTGAGCCGCTCCATGGGGAAAGAGTTCATGCAGTGCTTTCTGTCCAGTTTATCTTTTATAAAGAACGAAAAAAGGACGATCTTTCTCATGTTCTGCAATTCGCTGGTAGGGGCAGTGGATATTTTATTATTGTTTTTTCTTCAGGCAAAACTGCCGGCGGCAGGCATACCGGAATGGGGACTGGGATTCGCCTTATTTTTTATGGAAATGGGAGGCATCCTGGGAGCAAAAGCCATACTCCGATGTAAGAAGCTTTCTTATAGAAATGTGTTTTTAGTTACCGGCGCCTTTGTATTGTCAGGAGTGTTCATGGAGCATTCCTCGTCCTATATCATAATGGCGTTGGGCGGTTTTGCCGCTGCCTTTGGGGATGATGCGCTTCAGGTAAGGACCAACAGGATCTTACAGGATATGTTTCCGTCAGAACAGAGGGCCACGCTTATTTCCATGGAGTCCTTTACATTCTCAATGATAATGATCGTATTGTCGCCTCTTGCCGGAATTCTTTTTTCATATTGGTAAAATATAAAGGGAAGCTTATGGTTTTTCTTTTATGGGAATCCAGACTTCCGTATAGTATGCGGGATCCTGGGTTCCTTTTTCATAATGGGCGGCATTGCTGTAATATTCGATATTATAGCCTTCGCTGATCTCATATTGGCTTGCCGGGAGCCACTGTGAAAAAATTCTTTTATTTACCTCCTGCAAGGCCCGGGGCATGGGCCCAAGGCAGGGAAAGACCGCCCAGGTGTGGCCGGGAATTTCATATACCTCCAGATGATTTTCTGCAGCGGTTTCCGGGAAAAAATCATCGGCGATCATGTAACGGAACCTGTTGCCGGCCATTTCCTCATCAAAGCAGACGCCGTACATTCCCATTAAGGGTTCTGCTTTTCCGGGGATATCCAGTTCATCCCAATATTTAGGGATGTTTTCATTTGCCGATTCATATGAAAACATCTTTGAAATGCCCATTACTTTAAATGAGCGCTTCTTTTCAATACGGTACTCCATTACGGTGCCGCCTTCCAGGGATAATTTAATGTGTAGGGGGGCAAAGGATTTCAAAGAGGCATTGTTTTTCCGAATGCTTGTGGGCGTGTTCCCATGAAACCTTGTAAAAGCTTTTGTAAAACTGTCCGGCGAATCATAGCCGTATTTTACCGCCAGATCTAAAATTTTAATATCCGATGAAAGCAATTCGCTGCCGGCAAGGGATAACCGCCGCAGTCGGATGTATTCTCCCACGGTATATCCGCAGAGCATGGAAAATCCCTTTTGGAAATAAAAGGGGGACGTATGCACCTTTGCAGCGATTTTGCCGACAGTCAGATCTTCGGTAATGTTTTCTTCAATGTATTCGATTGCAGTTTCTACGGTTTTGATCCAGTCCATGTTTTATATCTCCGTTTTTTTCCCGGCTTTAGCGCGCGTTTGACTTCCGGACCTGATTAGAACCCTGCTGCCCTTCTGTTTCTGCGCCATGGTCGTAGTCCCCTACAAGGGGGCTGTTTAAGATCCTGTATTTTCTTTCGCGTTCCCAGAAGGCGCAAAGTTCATGAAAATATCTGTCCGGTTCTAAAAGCCATGCGGCAAGAGCGTCTAATTCCCGTAATTCTTCTTCCGTCAGTTTATCAAGCCTTCCGTCTAAGAAGGACGGTAAAAAAGTATAGGTCAGCTCCTGGTTCATAAGGGCATGAAAGTCATAGATCAGATAGCGGACCAGCGCAGGAAGGGAACAGGTGCCCAATCCGTCTGCATATAAATATTGTTTTCCGTCGGTCTCCCCGTTCCTTACGGCAAGATAGGCTTTAGCGGCCCAGTCAAAGCTGTCTGCCGGTATATCGTATTGGGAAAGGGGCATTCCCCCTTCTTCATAAAAGCCGTCTGCGTCAAAAGTGATCCAGCGAGCCTCTTTTTCATTATAGTACTGATTGATCCAATGGTCCATGCTGACGCCCTCTTTAAAATAAGGCGCAAAGCCGGCGCGGCACCTTGCAGGGATTCCCTTGGCTTTTAATATCGCGCTCATAAGGACGGAAACGTAGCGGCAGGTTACCACGATCTTATGCTCTGCCTCCCGGTCTTTTACAAAGCCCCGTTCATCCAGCCGGAATAGCTCTGCAGCTAATGCAGGGGCCGTTAAGAGGATATCGTCCTCACACCGCATCCGGTACCAGGGGTAGCGGTCCATATCGCCATACAAAAGGGTCCGGTTGGCATTGGTGTTTCCTTCCTTTAAGGTTACCCGGTGTATGACCTGGCTGCATATCAGCCTGCCGAGGGTGGGAACATCGTCGGGCAGGGAGCAAAAATAATCCGTATAGCATCCCGCATAAGTAAATGTTCCGGTTTTTTTATAATGCTCCAGAATACATTTTTCCATATATATCGACTCCTTGTTTTTATTCCCGGAAAAATACGAAATCAATCTTTTTCCGAAAACTCTGTTTTTAGTATACGACTTAAGGAGACAGGAGTCCCGATAGTAAATGTTTCCTTTTGTCGGCTTTTATGACTACTGCGATTCCAGTAAGAAAGCTGCCCTTTGTATTTCCGCCTCCCGTAAAATGGCTTCCGCTTCCTGACCGGTTATTTTTTTGCAGTCGGTCATCCGTTCTAAAACCACGGACATCCTCTTTGTGGCAAGGTCCATATGATTGTCCGGCGAATAAGCGGAAGGAGCATTGGGAATACCTGCCAGCATGACCGCCTCATAATCTGTCAGTTCAGACGGCGTCTTACCAAAATAACCCTGGGCCGCATCATAGATCCCATAGTATCCGCTGCCGAAGTAGATCGTATTTACATATAGTTCAAAAAGTTCTTCTTTACTGTATTCTTTTTCCAGCGCAAAGGCGGCAAAAACCTCCGCGAATTTCCGGTCAAAGCGTTTTTCCTGCGTAAAAAGCAGATTTTTGGCGATCTGCTGTGTAATGGTGCTGCCTCCCTCCTTAAAGGAAAGAGCTTTTATATTGGTCCATGCCGCCCTGCCGATCGCCAAAGGGTCAATGCCGAAGTGGTATTCAAAGCGCTTGTCTTCGGCAGAAATAACGGCGTCAATATAGATGGAAGGCAGTTCGTCATATGTAGTAAAGTTTTCCCGGCTGCGGACTGCGTTGACGATTTCGGCAACAGGTGTTTCACTGACTGCGTCCCGGTACATCATATAACCTTTTACCCCGAAAAAAGCAGTCAGGAGCAAAAGGGCGGCCAGAAAAAGAGCCGATAGCTTAAGAAGGGTTTTTCGCAATGATCTTAAGAAGTATTTCATATAATTGTCAGCCTCCTTTCTGACAATCCGCTCCCGCAGGTAACAAAGTTACTTATGGCGGGAGCGCTGGTTTATCTGTATAGCAAATATCTGTATAGTTCAAATTATGAAGATCAAGTCATTTCATCCCGCAGGGCGTCGATGATATTTTCTTTTTTGATCTTGCTTGTCGTGTAAAGCATGGTAATGAAAACGATCAGGAATGTGCTGGCAATGCTGACTGCCATACTGCGCCAGGGAAATACAAAAGTAGTGTTTCCTTCAATAGTACCCCAGTTTATACCCAGGTAGATCAGGTAGGAAAGGAGCAGGGCAAGAGGCAGTCCAAAGAGCAGGGTCTTTGATCCGTACAAAACGCATTCAAAGCGCATCATTTTATTAAAATCCCGATCGGACATGCCTACGGAACGGAGCATGGCCAATTCCTGTCTGCGGAGCCGGATATTTGTAGAGATCGTATTAAATACATTGGCAACGGCAATCAATGAGATCATCCCGATAAAGACGATGGAAAACAGATTTACGACGAATATGAGATTGCGGTTTTGCTCAAGGATGCCATAAACGTTATACAGGTTGTAATACGAAGTAATACCGGAGCCTTCAATGATATTTTTCATAGCGGTCACAGATTGTCCGGGATTTTCCGATTCAAAGGTCATACCCAGTTTTGGGGGTTTTATCTCTGCGTTCAGGGCGTCAAATTGTTCTTTTGCCTCATAAGGGGCGATCAGCATGAGGGAATAGCCGATCCATTCATTGGCGTCGGAAGGCAGCATGTCCGGATAATCCTGCACAAAGGTGGCAAAAACTGTTTTGGAGTCGTTTCCGGATCCCGATCTTATGGTAAATTCCATAGGCTCTTCCTGTACGTAATATTTTTCCGGCAGCATGCCTGCCATGATCATATTTTCTCCTTTTCCCGAGTATTTCTCCGGGGAAAGCTCCAGCTTTGCAAGAAGGTCCTGATAAACGGAAGCTTCCACAAACTGAACGTCCAGCTGTATGTCTATCGTATCCTTTATAGGATCATAGCCCACAGCCTCTCCGCATTCTTCAAGAAAATGCTCCGACAGATCACTGACGTTTAAAGTGCAGGGATAGCTGCAAAGGGCCTGGTAGGAGCTTTTGGTAACGCCCGTTACATTTTTCATATTATCATAGAGGGAAAAGAGGTCTGCTTCCCCTATATCCCGGCTGTGGAAACAGATATCATAGTCTTCCACTACCGGGGAACTGGATTCTGCAGTCTGGTTTAAGTAAGTTACAAAGGAACTGCTTCCTATAGTCAGGATAACGCTCAGTGTAAGGGACAAAATAATACTGCGATACCGCCTTTTATTTCTTTTAAAGTTTTTTAAAGCCAGCATTCCGTAAAGACCGTAAAACAATTCCGTAAATTTTGAAGTTTTGACCGCTTTTGCCTCTACCTTAATTTCATTGGTCTGCCGTATACATTCCATGATGGACATACGGGCGGCTTTTTTAGCCGGAATGTGGGCAGAGATCAAGATCGTGACCATGCTGACCAAAACGGCGGCGGCCAGGGCGGGGACGGATATTTTTAAAGAAAGAGGAACGTCCCCATACATTACATTCCTGAAGTTATTTTCTACAAAAGCCAGCACGACTTTTATAAGGGGGATACCTGTTAAGATACCCAGGGGAATGCCGAGAACGCCGATACAAAGACCTTCAAACAGTACGGAGTGGCGGAGCTGTTTTTCCGTTGCTCCCACGGACATTAGGATCCCAAACTGGTGGGTGCGTTCATTTAAGGAGATATTGAAGGAATTATAGATTAAAAATACGGAACCCAGCATAACCAGGGAAACCAAAATAACGCCTATGGAACACAGGAGGATGAGTATGAACCGTTCCCCGGAAAGTCCCATAAACCTGAGTACGTCGTTATTTAAAATATAATCCGTGCCCTGAAGGGATTTCTTAATATAAGAGTGCAGCCCGTAAGGATTTTCCAGCGTAAAAAATGCGGTAAGGCTGTCGTCGTCTAAAACGGCGTCCGTTTTTGTGATCAGCGTATAACCGGGTGCGGTAAATTCTTCAACTGCCGGGCGCTGGCAGATGCCTACCACCGTATAGGTTTTTTCTGCAGCGGGAATCAGCTCCTCTTCCTCATGGGAATAAGGGTCGTGCTGGGAGAGCTTTTCATTTCCTTTCATGCGGTTCCCCACAGATAAGGTAAGGGTGTCTCCTATGGAAATCTGCACGCCTCCGTTGGCGTCAATATGTGCAGGTACCACCACCTCATTTTCATTTTCCGGCAGCCGTCCCGAAAGAAGCTGAATGGGAAGGGTATTGAGGGCCTTTTCATTCCATCCGCTGATAAAAAGGTAGGGTTTATCGGGATTCTGCCCGCCTTCTAAAATACTGTAACCGATGTTTTTAATATAAAGGGATTCCGCTACGGAGCCGTTTTCTGCCTGATCCTGTACAAAGGAAACATTGGTGTCGGGAATTTCCACATGCCAGTTACCGTATTTGGAAATAGCGCCGTTGATCATATAATCCTGAAGAGAAACGGTAAAGCAGGTAACGGCCGTGATCAGGGCGGAGGATAATGCCACGCCGATGACCGTTACGAACGTCCTTGTGCGGTTCTTTTTCAAGCCCTGAAGGGCGACCTTATTGAAAATATTCATGAGCGGGCCACCTGCCTTTCATCCCGCACCACTTTTCCGTCTGCAATGGTAATGATGCGTTCCGCCTGAAGGGCAATGTTTTCATCATGGGTAACGAGAAGCAGGGTCTGTCCATATTTTTCGTTGCTTTCTTTTAACAGCCTGATGATCTCCTGGCTGTTACGGCTGTCCAGGGCGCCTGTTGGTTCGTCCGCCAGCATAACGGAGGGAGCGTTCATTAAAGCCCGGCCGATGGCGACGCGCTGCTGCTGGCCGCCGGAGAGCTGGTTGGGAAGATGGGTTTTCCGATCCTGTAATCCCAACAGATCCAGCAAGTCGTTGAGCCGTTCCTCATTGACCCTGCGTTTATCCATCAGAATAGGAAGGGTAATATTTTCCACCACATTCAGGGTGGGGATAAGGTTGTTGAACTGGTAGATCAGTCCCACCTGGCGGCGGCGGAAAATAGCCAGCTTTTCATTGCTTCCCGCATAGATGTCCTGGCCGTTTAAATATATTTTACCGCCGGTAGGGGTGTCCACGCCGGCAATGGCATGTAAAAGAGTGGATTTACCCGAGCCGGAAGAACCGATAATGGCGGTAAATTCCCCTTTTTCAACGGTAAGGGAAATATCGTCCAGGGCAGTGACCTGATTTTCTCCGGAACCATATACCTTACACAAATTTTCAATTTTTAAAAACTCCATAATATGAGCCTCCTTCTTTCAGTATTCAAAAATGCCTTTGAATTTACTCATAGAATAGAACTTTTATCTTACATTGCCGTGACTTTTCAGTGAGAGATTCGTCACTTTGGAAAACGGATCATAAATACCGCGCCGCCCTTTGGATGATTTTTGGCGGCAATAATACCGTTTTGCCTCATGATGATCGTTTTACAGAGCGCCAGACCGATTCCGTAGCCTGCGGCGTCTGAATTTTTCCCCCGGTAAAATCTGTTAAACAGACGGGGAAGGTCTTCTTTTTCAAACCCCCTGCCGCTGTCGTGGATCGTAATTTCAGTAAATAAAGGCGTATCCTCACAGTTGATTTCGATCAGCCCGTTATCGCCTGCATTTTCTATGGAATTTTTGAGGATATTTTTAACTGCCTCAGAGAGCCAGTTGGAGTCGCCGGTAATCGTTACATTTTCCGGCACGGTTGTTTTAAGGGTAATATTGTGTATATCCATGGATATTAGAAAGGGATGTACGGATGTATGGATCAGGTCTTTTACATCAACTTGTTCTTTATTAAAAACAATAACGCCTGCGTCCAGTCTGGACAGTTTTAATAAAGAAGTGATGAGCCAATCCATCTGCATCAGCATTTCTTCCGATTCCCGTAAGAAATCCTTTCGTTCTTCTTCATCGGGTGTTTCTGCCAGAAGGGACAGGATAAGGTTCATGGACGTAAGGGGGGTACGCAGCTGGTGCGCCACATCGGCAAGGGAATCCGCCAGATGCTCTTTTTCCCTTTTCAGGGAGCTGTTCTGTTCCCGGATGCGCAAGGTCATTTTGGTAATCTCACTTTGCAAAATAGAAAGCTCGCCTTCTTCTGCTTCGCTGACATAAATCCGGTCGGCGTTGTGAAGGATAAGGTCGATCTGTTCCGAGATCCGGGCAATGCTTTTGTAACGGGCTTTTGTAAATATAAAAAAAGCCGTGCCAAACAAAACGGCGCAGATAAGCGCCAGCACAGCCGCAGCCGGATGGATGGCAAGACCCGCGCCTATGGAAGCTATGGTTATCATGATAAATATAACGGTAAATTTTTGAATTTCTTTATTCCGAAACATGGCTGCCTCCCAGACGGTATCCCGTTCCGCGGACGGTTAAAATGATCTGCGGATTGGCAGGATCTTCTTCGATTTTTTCCCGCAGGCGTTTAATATATACGGTCAGAGTATTGTCGCTGACAAATTCCCCTGCCGCGTCCCAAAGCTCGTTTAAGAGCCGCTCCCTTGTAATAATGTTTTTGGGACTGCCGATAAACACTAAAAGCAGGCGGTATTCCAAAGCGGAGAGAAAAATTTCCCGTCCGTCCTTTTTCACAACGCCGCTGGCCGTATCTACGGAAAGGCCGCAGATCTTAAAGGAGGATGAGTTAGTCCCGGCTTTTCGCAGGGCGGCTTTGATCCGTGCAACTAATTCCCGGGGTCGGAAGGGTTTGGTAATATAGTCGTCCGCACCCAGATTCAGTCCGGTAACAACGCTTGCTTCATCGCCGGAGGCTGTCAGAAAGAGAACGGGAATATCCTGTGTTTCTTTGATCTGCGTACAGACGGCAAACCCGTTTCCGTCGGGCAGGGAAATATCCACTAAGGCCAGATCAAATTGGTTTTTGGCGCACATGGCAAAAGCTTCCTTCTGGGTGGAAGCATGGATAACCGTAAATTCTTCCGCCCGGAGTAAGAGCGCCAGGTTTCTGGCAATTTTTTCATCATCTTCAACCAAAAATATCTGTTTCATAAATTGTTCCATCTCCCAAATAAAAATCCACATATTTTCAACCTCAAATCAATTTGCGCGAAAACACATGGATTTATAAAATCATTTATATTTAATTATCCGCAAATTTCTTTGCCTGTTCGTTAAGATAATCCTGATCGTCAAAATAGTTGATGCGCATGGATTGTTTAACCCGGTTTAAGGTAGCGGCGGCTTTTGCCTCGGCCTTAATGCTGCCCTGTCTTAAGATTTCCATGACAGCGGGAATATCTTTTTCGTATTCTTTCCTGCGTTCTCTGATTGGAGTCAGTACATCCTCCATAACGGCATAGAGGAATTTCTTGACCTTAACGTCCCCTAATCCGCCGCGGCTGTAGTGGTCCTTTAATGCTTGAAGATTTTCATATTCCGGCAGGAACTTCTTAAAATGCTCGTCTGTGGAAAAGGCTTCCAGATAAATAAATACGGGATTGCCTTCTACCTGGCCGGGGTCCTCTACGCGTAAGTGGTTGGGGTCCGTAAACATGCCCATGATCTTCTTGCGGACCTCTTCGGAGGAGTCGGATAAGTAAATACAGTTGTTTAAGGATTTGCTCATCTTTGCTTTTCCGTCGGTGCCCGGCAGACGCAGGCAGTATTTATTTTCCGGTAAAAGGATCTGGGGTTCTACCAGAGTGTCCCCGTAAATATAGTTAAATCTGCGGACAATTTCCTTTGCCTGCTCAAGCATTGGCTCCTGATCCTCGCCTACGGGAACCGTAGTAGCGTCAAAAGCGGTAATATCCGAAGCCTGGCTGATGGGATAGGTAAAGAATCCCACGGGAATGCCGGCAGTATGGTTATTATCGCCGGTTTCATTGAAACCGCGCATCTGGATCTCGGATTTTACGGTGGGGTTACGCTGTAATCTCGCAACCGTAACCAGATTCATATAATAAAAGGTAAGTTCTGTCAGCTGGGGAATCTGGGACTGGATAAATAAAGTGGATTTTGCAGGGTCCAAGCCGCAGGATAAGTAATCCAGGGCTACCTCGATAATGTTCTGGCGCACCTTTTCTGGGTTGTCCGCATTATCGGTTAAAGCCTGGGCGTCGGCTATCATGATATAAATTTCATCATATTCTCCGCTGTTCTGTAGTTCCACACGTCTTCTTAAAGAACCGACATAGTGACCGACATGAAGCTTTCCCGTAGGACGGTCGCCTGTCAGAATGATTTTTGCCATAGTTATAGTGCCTCCTAATATTTCTGTACTCTATTGTATCGGAAATAAAATCATTGGTCAATGGACAAGCCAAATTAATACGTCAGGATTTAAATCTCAGCAGGCTACATTTCAGAGAATTTTTTATAAAGATCAACATGGTCATAGATGCATTTCCATTTACCTTGTGCATTGACGGTAACGCAGATATAACTTCTTCCTTTGTGATCCGTTCCGTAGCTGACGGCGCAGCTGCCTGACTCATTCACATAGCCCGTCTTGCCGCAGATGACTTCCCCGCCGGTGTCCTTGTCTTCGATCCGGCGCAAAAACCAGTTGGATAAAAGAATCCCTTCGGGATGCTGCGTTGTTTTGGAGGTATTGTAGGTATGGGCGGACATGACTTCACGGCATATTTCATTATTGAGGGCAGCGTTCATGATAACCGCCATATCATAAACCGTACAGTAATGGTTTTCGTCATAAATTCCGATGCAGTTGGTAAAATGAGCGGTTTCCGACAGTCCCAGTTCATCCAGTTTTTGATTCATCAACTCTACAAAAGCCTCCTGGGAGCCTGATACATAGACCGCCAGCCCTAAAGCCGCATCGGCGCCGGAGGGCAGGTTGGTACCGTATAACAAATCCCTTACGGTTACGACCTCTTCTTTTTCAAATCCCGCATTGCTGCAGCCGTTTACAAAGGAGTAATCGGTAATATCGCTTGTGATCTGAAAGGTATCGTCCAGATTGTCGATATTTTCCGCCGCAACCAGCAGAGTCAGCACCTTGGTCATGGAGGCAGGAACAATTCGTTGTTTTGCGCCTTTGTCCGCTAAGATGTTTCCTGTTTCCAGATCTATAAAAATGGCATTGCTGCTGTTGATCTCGTCTCCCGGATAAAGGGTACTGTCTGTAGAGGTATATACATAGGAAGAATTTCCGCCGGCTCCTTCCCCGCCGCCGGGATTTGGCAAACCGGGATTTTCCGGATTGTTATTGTCCACGCTGCCATTTTCTGAATTGGCATTATCAAACCCGGCAGTTTCCGAATTGGCGGCATATTCTGCTCCGTTTTCCGATTCGAGATCCATGGCGAGATTTTGCCCTGCTGCCGCTATTCCTTCATCTTCGGGGGTTTTGCTTCCTTTTCCCCTTTGTATCAGAATAATTGAAACAACAAGGATGATAACAACACCTGCTATAGAAGCCATTTTTATGCGTTGTTTCAGTAATCTCTGTTGTTGTCTTTTCTGCCTTATTTCCTGTCTTTCCTGTGCATGCTGTTTCCAGCGCAGTTCTTCCAGTTCTTCTTCATCTAAATTTTCAGCCATATCTTATTCTCCAGAAAGTATTTTTTATGTCCTGTTTATGATTTGTATTTGTTTAGAATTGTATTCTTTAGATTATATTTTTGTCAATGCGTTTTCTTTAAATAGATGTGAAAGCACAAATGGAAACGGCAGAGTCTTTCGTTGTTTGTATTCAGGTTGTTTGAAGGTAAGTATAATCTTCTGCTAATGAATAAAATCAATTCTGACCAGTTTCTTTCCGTTTGGCAATTTTTCTTCCTCATGCGCCTCTTTTTTATATCCTATTTCGCCCATGGCATTGATGAGTGTATTTTCATCCATTTGATGATGTACCTCATCCAGACGATCAAAGGTATGTGTATAGGGAGAGTCCGAAACAAAGGAAGCATCCGTATTGACTTGAATGATACAGGAAACGATTTGTGCGTTTACCTGCTTCACTACTTTCTGAAAACATTCATACCCAATATATTCGATAAAAAGATTTGCCACAAGTAAATCTGCACAGGGCAGAGAATTTGTATCTTTTGTCAAATCGGCGTGAATGGTTTCCAATATACCCTGTAACGCAGGATAACGATCTTCACATGCGCGCAGATAATCTTTATTAATATCAATGCCGTAAACCTTGTCTAAAAGCTGTGTGTTTATATGCTCCAGTCCATTTCCGCCTGCTATTCCCAATATCATAACGGATCTTATAGGATGGTCATAAAATTGCTTTTTCATCATTTGATTCATTGTTTGAAGCTGAAACACACTGTTTAAGCTCATATGGCTTTCATAATCGTTTAAGTCGATTTCTTCCCATGGATTACCCATGATAAACAGTCTCCCTTTTTCTATTATTTTTTTGTAAGCCGCCGTATTGCAACATCGTCCTGCCTGCGATAGACTTTATATTTAGGAATTTAAAAAAGATTTTAATAATCAATTATACGCTATTTTCATTACACCCGTCCATATGTTATGGATCCCTTCCATTTATTTTAAAGGGCTCTCAGCCTTTGGATGCGTTAAATCATAAAAAAAGTATAAATAAAACAAGAATTTCTTGACAGGGAAAAAAAAGAGGAACATAATCATGACAGATTGTCACATGACAGGTTGTCATGACACATGATCGTCTATGGATACTTATGATTGGCAATACAGGTTTATAAAAATGGTAGTAGGAGGAAAAAAGGATGCCTTCAGAACGATTTTTGCATTTGCCGGAAGAAAAGAAAATGAGAATTATCAAGGCTTCGTTAAAGGAATTTTCCAGAGTACCTTATGATGAAATATCCATTAACCGGATCATTCAGGATGCGGGGATTCCCAGGGGCAGCTTTTACCAATATTTTGATGATAAACAGGATCTGCAGCTTTTTTTGCTGGAGGACTTCAGGGCGCAGCTACGAAAAAAAGCCCGGCCCTATCTGGATGAGGATAAAGGAGATGTGTTCTGCTTTTTCCGGGATGCCCTGCCGGAAATCGTTAAGGTGGGAATGAGCTATGAATTTAAAGATGTTTGTAAAAATGTTTTTTCCCAGTTAAGGTACGGCGGAATGTGCCCGGGGAATAAAATGTTTGCAGAGGATGTCAGGTGGCTCTTTGAAGAATTCAGCAAACGGGTAAAGGAGAAGGATCATACAAATTATTCTGCCGGGAATATGATCCTGATTTGGGAAATGTTGGTACAACTGATAAAAGAGGCGCTTGTGAGGATCTTCCTTTTTGAAGAATCGGAAGATGAAATTATAGATAAATATAAGAAAAAAATTGCGATTGTAGAAGCAGGAGTAAGAGCAAAGGAGACAAAAAATGTCTAAGTTCAGCGTAAAAAAACCCTTTACGGTATTTGTTGCCATGGTAGCCATTCTGGTACTGGGCGTGGTGGCATATACCAAAATGACGCCGGATCTGATGCCCAATATGGATCTGCCATATGTGCTGGTAATCACTACATATCCCGGCGCAACACCGGAAAAAGTGGAAACGACGGTCACAAGGCCCATGGAGCAGTCCTTTGCCACATTGGATAAGATCAAATCCATTAATTCCACCTCCAATGAAAATTATTCCCTCATCACGCTGGAATTCAGTGAAGATGTGAATCTGGATACCATATCGGTGGATATTTTACAGAATGTGGATATGATCTCGGGAAGCTGGGAGGATACGGTAGGAACTCCTTATATTTTAAAGATCAATCCCAGCATGCTTCCGGTAGCCGTTACGGCAGTAGGAATGGAAGGTATGGATACTGCGGAGCTTTCCGCTTTTGTGGACGAGGAGATACTTCCCAAACTGGAAGGGATTGAAGGCGTTGCCAGCATTGACGCTTCCGGTCTGGTAGAGACCAGGATCAACGTGGTGATCAATCAGGATAAGATCGATGCGGTCAATAAGGAAATTACGGCATCCCTGGATGAAGAATTTGCCGACGCCGAAGCGGAGCTGAATGACGGCAGGGCGGAGATCGATGACGGAAAGTCCGGGATCGCATCGGGAAAAAGAGAATTATCTGACGGAAAGGATACCCTTTCTTCGGAAATGGCGCAGGCACAGGCAAAGATCACTTCCGGAAACACGGAGCTTCTGGAAATGAAGCTGAAGCTGGAAGACCAGTTAAAAGAGCTGAAGGAAAAGAAGGAAGAATTAGAAAAGAGTAAGACTACGCTTACAGAATTGAAAAACAGCATTTCCCAGGCGGAAACTGCCAAAGCACAGTTAGAGGCAGGTATCGGCGGATTAAAGCAGGTACAGGAAGGGCTTGTCGCTTTGGACAGCGCCCAGGCGGCTATTGATGCCCAGATCGCCCAGATCAATGAAAATCCGGATATGACCCAGGAGCAGAAGGACGCTATGATCGCGGCAATTACTTCCAGTGAAGAATATCTGCAGCTGCAGGCTTCTTATGCGGCCATTGACGCCCAGTTAGGGGCTATGGGGGCTTCCAGGGATACGGTGGGTGCGATGATCGCTGCCTATGAGGAGCAGTTAGCCCAGGTAAATGCGGGACTTGAAATGATAGATTCCAAGCTGGCGGAGCAGGGGCTTACCAGGGAAGGGGTAGGAACCTCCCTTACGGAACTTGAAAACGGTTTAAACCAGATCAATGAAGGGATCGGGAAGCTGGAAGCGGCGCTTGCCCAGATTGCGGCGGGCAGTATTCAGTTAAGCGAAGCCCAGAAGACTTTGGATGAGCAGAAGACCCTTGCCATTTTCCAGTTGAGCGAGGCGACCACCCAGCTTTTGATCGGAGAATCCCAGTTAGAGTCGGCTTCTTCCGCTTTGGATGACGGGGTGGAGCAGTTTAAAGACGCCAAGGAGGCAGCCTATAAGCAGTCCGATATGAATAACATCATTACCATGGACATGATTTCCAGTATATTGATGGCGCAGAATTTTGCCATGCCTGCGGGTTATGTGCAGGAGGACGGCATTGATTACATGGTAAATGTAGGGGATACCATTACCACGGAAGAAGAGATCGGCGGGCTTTTGCTGATGGATCTGGGCATGGACGGCGTAGATCCCGTTTATTTGTCGGATGTTGCGGATGTGTTTATTTCCGATAACAATGCGGACGTATATGCCAACATCGACGGAACCAACGGCGTTATGCTTTCCTTTACAAAGCAGTCTACGTATGCTACGGCTACGGTTTCCGACAGTATCGGGGAGAAGCTGGAGGAATTATGTCAGGAATATGAAGGCTTCCATTATTCAACCATGATGGACCAGGGGGATTATATTTACCTTATTATTAATTCTATTTTAAAGAGTCTTCTAATGGGAGCTGTATTTGCTATTATTATCCTGTTTGTATTTTTAAAGGATTTAAAGCCCACATTTATTACTCTGTGCAGTATTCCCATCAGCGTTATTTTTGCCATCGTACTGATGTATTTTTCGGGAGTGACCCTGAATATGATCTCACTGTCGGGTCTGGCTATTGCGGTAGGTATGCTGGTGGATAACTCGGTAGTTGTTATAGAAAATACTTATCGACTGATCAACAAAGGGGAGAGCGCCATCAGGGCAGCGGTTGCCGGAGCGTCCCAGGTGGCAGGGGCCATTGCGGCGTCTACCCTGACTACGATCTGCGTGTTTGTGCCCATTGTCTTTGTGGAAGGACTGACCAGACAGATTTTTACGGATCTGGCTTTAACGATTGGTTATTCGCTGATGGCCAGTCTGATCATTGCGCTGACCCTGGTTCCCGCCATGGCATCGGGAATGCTTAAGAATGTAAAAGAGAAACCCCATCGGTTTATGGATATGCTGATCGGCGGCTATGAAAAGCTTGTAAACGTTGCTTTAAACCATAAATTGATTACTCTGGGCCTCGCTCTGTTTCTGCTGGTATTCAGTGCGGTCATCATTTTGGCAAGAGGATTTATCTTCATGCCCAATATGTCCACAAACCAGATGTCTGCAACCATTGTTATGCCGGAGGACGCTGACTTTGAGGAACTTCGGGAGGCGTCGGATAATGTGGTAGATGAAGTAAAGGAGATGGAGGGCGTTGTCAGCGTAGGCGCCATGGCGGAAAGTGAGAGCAGCACCAGCGCCATGATGGGCAGCTCGGACGGACTGAGTACAACCTTATATGTTATGCTTACGGAAGATGAAAAAGTGGATACCGGCCGTTTAGCGGAGGATATTTCCGCTCTGGGAGACAAATATAACTGCACTGTGGAAGCTTCCGGGGACGGCGGCATGAGCAGCATGATGGCGATGATGGGCGGAGAAGGAATTACCATTCATTTATACGGCGAAGATCTGGAAAGCATGCAGCAGACTGCGGCCAATGTTGCTGAGGTGGTAGAAGGTGTGGAGGGAACTACAAATGTTTCCGACGGACTGGAAGATACAAGCCCCTCCATTAAAGTATCCGTGGATAAAGAAAAGGCCATGACAGAAGGCCTGACCGTTGCCCAGATCTATCAGGAGCTGGCAGGAAATATTTCTACAGAAAAAACAGCCACATCCATAACCATGGAAGGCAGCGGCTATGATGTGGTCGTGAAAAAGGGAGAAGATTTGGAAACCTCCCTTGCGGATATTAAGAATTATACCTTTACCGTAACCGACAGGGAAGGAGAGGAAAAGGAGATCAAGCTCAAGGATATTGCGGAAATTACCGAGACGGAATCCCTGCAGGCCATTAACAGGGCGGACCAGAAGAGATACATTGATATCACGGCAGAGCTTGAAGAGGGCTATAATGTTACATTGGTAACGGATGAAGTAAAGAAAGCGCTGGATCAGTACCAGATGCCTCCGGGAATGACTCTGGAATTTGAAGGGCAGAATGAGACCATTATGGAATCTATGGAAGATCTGGTCACGATGATCCTACTTGGTATCGTTTTGGTTTATCTGGTCATGGTAGCCCAGTTCCAGTCCTTAAAGTCTCCCTTTATTGTTCTCTTTACTATTCCGCTGGCGTTTACAGGCGGTTTTCTGGGATTGTTTGTAACAGGTATGGAGATCAGTGTCGTTTCCATGATGGGATTTGTCATGCTTTGCGGTATTATTGTAAATAACGGTATTGTGCTGGTTGATTTTGTCAATCAGCTGAGGGAAGACGGTATGGAAAAGAGAGCGGCGCTGATTGAAGCGGGCAAGACCCGTATGAGGCCCATTCTTATGACCACCATTACCACGATCCTGGGCTTGATCGTTATGGCTCTGGGAACCGAACAGGGAAGCGAAATGATGCAGCCGGTTGCCATTGTCTGCATCGGTGGTCTGACTTATGCTACCTTGATGACTTTGTTTGTTGTGCCGGTTATGTATGACATCCTGAACAGGAAGGAAATGAGGATCATTAAGGATGAGGATTTGATCGTTGAAGAGTAGAGCCTGTAAAAGGAAAAGAGCAAGATTTAATTACAGAACAAAGTAATTGAAAAGGGGCTGTTGCAGTATGGTTAGCCTATGCATATAGTTGTGATATCAACGATATCCGGACTATATCATGCAGGGGTCAGTCGTCTTGCAGCAGCCCTTGTTATCATGATACGTTCATTCTTTTATAAAATGGCTGTCCGATTCCGGTATTCCGCTTTCATCGGACAGATAGCGTTCAACCTTCATGTGTAAATCGTATTTATTCCTAAGCTCTGCGATCTTTTCCATCATAGGGGAGGCGTGGTGCAGGTCGATGGCCTGTTGGTTTTCCCAGCTGTCAATCAATAATACGGTTTCCGGGTCTGTCATGGGAAAGAAATAATCGTATCGCAGATTTCCCTTCTCTTTGCGGATTGCCGCCGCAGTCTGGCTGCTTTCCATTTCTTCGGCAAATTTTCTGGCTGCGCCATTGGTTCCGGTGTAGTATATGTTGATAGTGATGCTCATAATTTTTCCCTCCCGATTTAATAATCTTAACCTTGTGTCTCTATGGAAGTATAGCATATGGCGGGTAAATTCACAATAAAGTGCTGTTGTCTTCTTAAAATTCACATGTTACAATAAAACCGTACAAATGTTATAAGATCAAAGGGGTCAACATGAAAAATTCTGAGATCATAAAAGAAATCCGTTCATGTTTAAATTTAAGCCAAAATGAGCTGGCGGAAAAGCTGGGCGTCAGCTTTGCCACGGTAAACCGTTGGGAAAACGGTCATTGTGAGCCGTCCCAGATCGCAATGAATGAAATTAAACGGTTATGCAGCAGCAGTGATATTGACTTTTCCCAATTTAAAGGGGCGCGTATTATCAGCAGGGATGAAACGGTAACTCTTTATCACGGTTCAAAATCAGGTATCAGGGGAGCGATTGCGCCTGTCAGCCGGGCACATTGCGATTTTGGAAAAGGATTTTATATGGGGACAGACCGTACCCAGCTCCTTACTCTGATCTGTAATTATCCAGAAGCCAGAATATATACTTTAAGCGTCGATCTGTCCGGTTTTAAAATTCTTGATGTGGAAGCAGGGCTAGACTGGGCATTGTTAGTTGCATATAATCGCGGAAAAATGGATTTTATAAAAAATTCTCCTATTTACGACCGGTTTCAAAATCTGGCTGAAGGCTGCGACGTGATTATCGGATATATAGCAAATGACAGAATGTTTGTTGTTCTTGACAGATTTTTTAATGGAGAGATTACAGATATTGCTTTAATCCATAGTCTTTCCGCACTCAAGCTGGGAAAGCAATATGTTGCTTTAACTAAAAAAGCATGCAAAAAAATAAGTATCATTGCTGAACAGGAAATTTCCAAAGAGGATAGGGGTAAGCTGAAGATAGAAAGTGAAACGAATCGTTTTAACGGTATTGTGATGGCAAATGAAATCTGTCGGAAATATCGTCGGGAAGGACGATTTTTTGATGAGATATTAGAGGCAGGTAAATAGTATGGCAGATCTTAGTTTCGAAAAACGTCAGCTCTGTGACATACAGGGACGATTGTTTGAACTGGCATTTAAGAACGGGTATGACAGCCCTGAATTTATTAAAGCATTTATGAACAGCCGGGCGGCGGTTTCCCTGGATGATACCTATGACCGTTTACAATGGGCAGGAGAGGAATATATTCTTGAAGAGCTGGATGAAGAGACAGGCGGACTAAAAAAAGCAGGTATCCTTTATCCCATGGAGGTCATGTATTGGACGGGTTATACTTATCGTTTCTGGCACTATTATACGAATGAAAGCAGTCAGGAGATATATAAGACTGCCGGCGGCAGAATAATGAATGAATGTTTTCCCGGGTTTCATACTTTGGATGTTGAAATGGCAGTTGATAATTTGAAAGAGATTTACCGGCAGAATTGCAGCAAGGATTCGTTTTAGAGTCAGATTTTTTGCACATAGGCAGCGGGCAGATAATAGAAGACAGGAAGTGGAATCATGGAAGCCAGAGAGATTTTGGAACAGGTAAAGGCAGGAAAGATCAGCATAGATGATGCGGAAAAATTTTTTAAAAAGCAGCCCTTTGAAGAATTAGGCTATGCGAAGCTGGATTCCCACAGGGAGATCCGTTCCGGCTTTCCGGAGGTTATCTTCTGCAGCGGCAAACCGGATGAGTATCTGGTGTCCATTTATAAGAAGATGTATGAGGCAAACGGAGAGGCTTTCGGGACGAGGGCCGGCGTTCGGCAGTTTGAGCTTGTAAGGGAGGTCATTCCGGAGATATTTTATGATGAAGTCTCCCATATTTTGAAGATTGAAAAGGAAGGTAAGGAAAGAAGCGGAAAAATAGCAGTCTGTACTGCAGGAACGGCGGATATTCCCGTGGCGGAAGAAGCTGCCCAGACGGCGGAGTTTTTCGGTTCGGCGGTTGAGCGGATCTATGATGTGGGAGTCAGCGGGATCCATAGGCTTTTTTCCAGACTGGATACCATACAGGAGGCGAACTGCGTTGTGGCGGTTGCAGGAATGGAGGGTGCTTTGGCAGGCGTGATCGGAGGCCTTGTAAGCAATCCGGTCATTGCGGTTCCCACTTCCATAGGGTACGGAGCCAGCATGAAAGGATTATCGGCGCTTTTAACCATGGTAAATTCCTGTGCCAACGGAATCGCAGTTGTTAATATTGACAACGGCTACGGCGCAGGATATATGGCGACCCAGATAAACAGGCTTGCCATAAAGGGGCAAAAGTAAATGGGACAATATGAGGAAAAATGCGAAAACCTTTTTCGGATTTTAGATAAATTGACAAAGGAAAATACGGCGGTCGCCTTTTCGGGAGGAGTGGACAGCAGTCTTTTATTAAAACTGGCATGTCTCAGGGCAAAAAAACAGGGGACTTATGTTTATGCCATTTCCGCCCATACGGAGCTTCATCCTTCGGGAGATCTTGAAATCGCAAAAAGAGTGGCGGAGGAATCGGGAGCGGCATTTACGGTGCTTAAGCTGCGGGAACTAAAAGAGGCGGATATTGTCAATAATCCCATCGACCGCTGTTACCGTTGCAAAAAGCTTTTATTTAAGGAGATAAAAAGAAAAGCGGAGGAGCTGGGAGCAAAGATATTGATCGAGGGCACCAATCTGGATGATACAAAGGTATATCGTCCGGGGTTGAAGGCCATTGAGGAGCTGGGTATAAAAAGTCCGTTAAAGGATGCAGGTCTTACCAAAGAAGAAGTACGAAAGTTAGCGGCGGCTTACGATATATCTGTGGCGGATCGCCCTTCTACCCCTTGTCTTGCAACCCGTTTTCCCTATGGGGCTGTTTTGAGTCCGGAAAAAATGAAAAAGGTAGAACAGGGAGAGGATTTTTTAAGAGAGTTGGGATTATACAACGTGAGACTGCGTGTGCATGGGGAAACGGCGCGGATCGAAGTGGATGAAAAGGATATGCCGAAGCTTTTGGAAAGCAGAGAAGAGGTTGTGGAGTTTTTAAAAGGCCTGGGGTATTGGTATATAACGCTGGATATGGAAGGATTCCGTTCGGGAAGCATGGATATAGGGATAGATAATAAGGCTTAGAAGTTAAAAGACAATTTCTCTTAACGGAGTTAAAGAGTAAAAGATCAAATATAGATTTAACAAAGAGATTGCAGAGAGGAAAAGATAATGGCAAACACATTATATTTGGAATGCAATACAGGGATCAGCGGAGACATGAGCGTTGCCGCCCTTTTGGATCTGGGCGCGGACGAGGACGTCCTTATGAAGGTATTAGACAGCATTCCGGCAAAGGGCTTTGAGATAAAGATCAGCCGGGTAAAAAAAGCAGGGCTTGACTGCTGTGACTTTGCGGTTTTGCTGGATGAGGAGCATGAGAACCACGACCATGACATGGAATATCTCTATGGGAAGGCAGAAAATTGCGGGCATGGTCATGGGCATATACACAGCCATGAGGAGGATCATGAGCATAGTCATACCCATCAACACGAACATAGAGGAATGAAAGAGATCAGGGAGATTTTATCTGCCTGTGCTATGACGGAAAGGGCGAGAGGGCTTGCCGTTAAGATTTTTGAGGTTCTGGCAGAAGCGGAGGCAAAGGCCCACGGAGTTTCTCCCGAAGAGGTTCATTTTCATGAAGTGGGAGCTATAGATTCCATTGTGGATATTGTGGCGGCGGCGGTATGCCTGGATAATCTGGATATTACAAAAGTAATCGTTCCCAAACTTTGCGAAGGAACAGGCAGTGTAAGGTGTCAGCACGGAATACTGCCCGTACCGGTTCCGGCAGTGGCAAATATCATAGAGGCTTATGGCCTGCCGGTGCAGTTTACCGACGCACAGGGAGAACTGATAACCCCTACGGGGGCGGCCATTGTGGCGGCAATGGAGCCTTCTTATGGTTTGCCGGAGCGCATAACCATACAGAAGATCGGAATGGGAGCCGGAAAAAGGGCTTATGAACGGCCCAGTATTTTAAGGGCAATGCTGATCCGGGAAAAAACAGGGGAAAAAGATACAGTTTATAAATTAGAGAGCAATATTGACGATTGCAGCGGCGAGGCTCTGGGATATGTCATGGAGGAGCTGCTAAAAGCGGGAGCAAAGGACGTACATTATATTCCCGTTTACATGAAAAAGAACAGACCGGCATGGATGTTAAATGTAATCTGTCTGAAGGAAGATATTGAAAAGCTGGAGTCCATCATATTCAAGGAAACCACTACCATAGGAATCAGACGGGTGGAAATGGAGCGGACTGTACTGAAAAGGGAAATGAAGAAAGTGCAGACCGTTTACGGGGAAGCACTGGTAAAGGTCTGTATGACAGAAGGACAGGCCCGGTATTACCCGGAGTATGAAAGTGTTGTAAAAATATGCAGGGAGAAGGGATTGCCCTATCCGGAGGTTTATGGAAAAATAATGGAGCAATGCCGTTAAACGGATTAGAGGAGGAGAAGTTTATGCATATGGCGGATGCTTTATTGGCGCCGGCAGTAGCGGGAACCATGTATCTTTGTTCCGGGGCGGCAACCGGCTATTCTATTAAAAAAGTAAGGGCCCTGAATGAGCCGGAAAAAATTCCCGTCATGGGCGTTATGGGCGCATTTGTATTTGCGGCCCAGATGATCAATTTTACCATACCCGGAACAGGCTCTTCGGGACATCTGTGCGGGGGTATGCTTTTATCTGCAATTTTAGGGCCGGAAGCGGGATTTCTGACCATGATAGGAGTGCTTCTGATACAATGTCTTCTTTTTGCGGACGGAGGAATTCTGGCTTTGGGGGCGAATGTCTGGAATATGGCGTTTTACGGCTGCTTTTTGGGCGGTATGGTTATCTGGAGCCGGATGATGAAAAAGGGGATGTCTAAGAGAAAAATAATGGCGGCTTCTGTTATCGGGTGTATATTGACCCTGCAGCTTGGGGCATTATCCGTCAGCCTGGAGACTCTTGCATCAG
The DNA here is from genome assembly GCA_002362385.1 of Lachnospiraceae bacterium UBA3273. Lineage (GTDB taxonomy): Bacteria > Bacillota > Clostridia > Lachnospirales > Lachnospiraceae > UBA2882. The sequence goes on along the minus strand of DEUB01000043.1, from coordinate 45,445 downwards.
GAGTTACCGAACTGCCCTTTGGCATATTTGTAGGGGTTATGCAGCCCATTCATCTTGCCATCGGTCTGGTGGAAGGATTGATCACGGCAGCAGTCCTGATATTTATTTATGAAGCGAGACCGAAAATGCTTTGGCGGTATGAACCGTCAGGTCAGACAGAAGGAAAGTTTTCGCAGAGGAAAACCGTTGGGATCCTTGCTGTAACCGCACTGGTTATCGGAGGCTTATTCTCTTTGGCGGCATCGGCGCTGCCCGACGGGCTGGAATGGTCTATGGAAAAAGTATCCGGCAGCACAGAACTGACGGCAGCAGGAGAGGCCTATGAAACCGCCGCTAAGATACAGGAAACAACGGCTCTTTTGCCGGATTACGGCTTTAAGACCGGGGAATCAGCCGCCGGAACTTCTTTTTCAGGCATCATAGGTGCAGTTGTAGTAATCGGGTTATGCGTATTGTGCTGTTATGGGTTAAAATTGTTTAAAAGGAAAAAACAAAAGGAAGAGGCAGTATGAGTAAGCTGCAGCAGGCGATCGACAACTTACACGAGGCGGACCGGGAGGCGGGGAAAAGAAGCGGCAAAAGCCGGATCCATCCCGTTTCCAGACTCCTTGTTTGTGTGGCGTACATAGGGATTGTGGTCTCCTTTCCCAAATACGATGTAACGGGACTTCTTGGCATGTCGCTTTTTATCATCATAACGGGGATTTTAGAAGATTTATCCTTTATAAAAGGATTTCAGAGGATGAAATATATCCTGGCTTTTGTAGTGCTGTTGGGAGCCGTAAATCCTTTTCTGGATAAAAGGATTGTTATGCAGACAGGAGGCGTTACCGTTACAGGCGGTATGCTTTCTATGATGACTTTGTTTATTAAAGGCGTTCTGACGGTATACGCCGCATACTTTATGTTTATGTGTACCGGAATAGAGCAGCTTTGCAGGGCGCTTCGGTGCCTCAAGGTTCCGAAAGGCGCAGTTACGGTTGTCTTACTGATCTACCGTTATATCATTGTTCTATTAAAAGAAATACAGAGGATGTCTTTGGCATATCGGTTACGGGCGCCGGGCCAGAAAGGAATCCATATCAAAGTGTGGGGGTCCTTTGCGGGACTTTTATTGTTAAGAAGCATGGAGCGGGCGCAAAACGTATATGACAGTATGCTTTTAAGGGGTTATGACGGAGAGTTCCAATATGAAATTTTAGGGCAGGAAAAAACCGGAAAGGGTCTTGGCGCAGTATATGCGGCAGGCTGGATAGGAATATTCCTTTTATTGAGATGCGTACCCGTTTTCCAAATGGCCGGAAATATTTTTCTTTCTATAGGTCAGTGACGGGTACGGCCCTTTACCAATGCTACAGGAATGCAATATTTATTAAGGATAAGATTTTATTATGGTTTATGCCGTCGGACTGATGGCGTTACGGAACTGGATTGGAGATTAAAATGGTAGAATTGGACCACCTTACGTTTTCCTATGACGGAAACAGGGAAGTGCTTTCTGATATAAGCTTTGACTTAAAAGCGGGAGAAACCATAGGGTTAATTGGTGCTAACGGAGCGGGAAAGTCAACGCTTTTGAAAATTCTGGCAGGTCTTTTGACGGATTATAAGGGACAGGCAAAAATTGACGGTTTGGATGTGAATAAAAAGAATCTGGCGGCAGTCAGGAAGAAAACCGGATATGTGTTTCAGGATTCCGAAAGCCAGTTGTTTCTTTCCACCGTATATGAGGATGTGGCATTCGGCCCCCGCAATTACGGATGTGTGGGGAAGGAATTGGAAGAAAAGGTAATGTCGGCTTTAAAACAGGTGCATATCGAGGAATTAAAGGACAGGCCTATTTACCGCATGTCCGGCGGGCAGAAAAAACTGGCGGCAATTGCGACCATTCTTTCCATGGAGCCGGAGGTCATACTTTTTGATGAGCCTTCCGTGGGGCTGGACCCGAAAAACCGGAGGAATCTCATCAATATCATTAACGGGATAAGCGGGCTGAAAATCATTGCTTCCCACGATTTGGATATGATTTTTGATACCTGCAACAGAACGATCTTAATTGAGAAAGGAAAATTGATCTGTGAGGGGGAAACAGAAAAGATCCTGACTGACCAAAGACTTTTGGAAAAAAGCGGTCTGGAGCTGCCCTTGTCAATGCAGAAGAGAGACGTATGAATAAAGAGTGGTCAGAGCTTTGCAAGACAATGAAGGAGCAAATTAAGAAAAAAAGAGACTTTAAAAAAGAGTGTATAGAAAAACAGTTCTATGCGCTCTGTTTTTTGTGACTAAAGAGGGGGGTCATGCGTCTTATAAGTGAGATCTCAAAAACGGCAGGAAAGAGGTGCAACGATGACAGATATCATGGAACTGTTTCAAAATTATAAAAATGATGTTTACCGCTTAGCGGTCAGCTATACCCATTCCATACAGGAGGCGGAGGATGTATGCCAGACGGTTTTCTTAAAGCTCATGGAACAAAAATCCATTAAGCCGGGTAAGGAAAAGGCATGGCTTATGCAGGTAACGGCTAATCAATGTAAAAGTCTTTTGCGGAGCGCCCGGTGGAAGAAAACAGAACCCCTGGGGGAAGAAACGGTTTCTTTTGATGAGCAGGAATATGAGGATATATGGGCGGCCGTTATGAAATTAAAACCGGGCTATAGAGCAGTCGTTTATCTTTATTACTGCGAGGAGTATTCCACAAAGGAAATTGCAAAGCTTTTAAAGATCAAGGAGTCCGCCGTTACAACAAGGCTGTCGAGGGCACGGCGGATTTTGAAAGAAGAATTGAAGGAGGTCTGACTTATGCAGAAAGAATTAAAAGATGTTTTTCATCAGGTGGAAATGCCGGAACAATGTGTTTTGGATATTGAAAAGGCCATAGAAGAGAAAACGGAAAGAGAGCATGGGGGGCAAAAAATACGTAAAATGCCGCGTTTTGCGGCGGCCGCAGCGGCGGCAGTCATGGCGTTATTGCTAATGGACGGAGTTGTGTATGCCTATACGGGAAGCGGCCTTATCAGCAGGTTCATCGCTTCTAACGGAGCCGTATTTACAAAAACGGAAAGTGAAGACGGCAGCATAAGCAGTGAGGCGGAGTTTAACCTGGAGGAAGCAACAGCCCCTGCGGAATTTAGAGACGGGCGGTTATATTTAACGGTCAATGGAGAGAATCTGGATATTACCGGGGAAATTTCCGATACAAATGCCTATACCTATGTTTATGAGGATTCGGAATCAATAACCCACTATATCATTATCGGAGGAAAACCGGAAAGCTTTGGCTATGCCGAATTTTTACAGGGTGCGGATGAGGAATGGATAGGAGGCACTTTTGCCGGCGGGGAAGTAGGCGGAACCATTAATCCTGACTGGCTGCAGAAAGCGAAAGAGGAATTGAATATACCTTGGCCGTAGGAACAAAGGCCGGAGAAAAATCCAGAAGAAAGGAAGCCGGGAGAAATGAAGAAAAGAAATAAATGGAGATTTGCCGGAGCAGTCCTTATCATGGGATGCTTACTTGCCGGCTGCAGTGTTCCTTCCGATAAAGGGGAAGGGATGGAAGCCGGTATGTCCGTTAGAGAAACAGAACTGAGTGCAGGGGCTGCGGATATGGACACTTTGCCCCTTGGGGCGGATTCCTCTACGCGGTCAGGCAATACGAAGGAAGACCTGCCAAAAGTGTCAGAACTGAACAATGAGTTGTTTGACGGATCTGACATGGATCTTTGGGACGCAGGAAACGAAAGGCTTATAGCTTTAAAAGAAAATACCCTGTATCTTTATGATGTAGCGGGAGAAAAGATTATAGCGGAAGGAAAAACGGAATCGTGGTTTATACCGTATATTTATCCCTGTCATGACGGATTTTGCATCATAGGGGCGCCCGAAGATAATATGGAAAACAGTGATGAGGGGGCTGACGGGTCCTTTAGAGTCATTGAAGCGTCCGATGACCAGGTCTGGCTGGCGGTCTTTTATGATAATGCTCTGCATGAGAAAAAGCGGATCTTGTTAAATGATATAGCGCAACATCCTGACGCAACCCTGTGGAGCGTATCTCCCGATATGACCATGTTGGCTTATTTTGACCTTTGGGAAGGTCTTTGCATTTATGACTGCAACAAGGAAAGCCAAAGACAGATACTTGATTTTTCCGGTCCGGTGGAAAACGTTTCGGGCCTGCTGGCCCCCGATACGCTGTATTTTGACGAAGAAAAGGAGCGGCTGGTATTTAGCGGAGGAACCGCAAAGGGAGATGTTACGGTTGAGTCCTGGGGATATATTAATCTGGACGGCACAGGGTTTGAAAACCATATACTTGAAAAAGACGCAGGAATGGCGGCAGCTTACAAGAACGGAAAACTGTTGTTTGGAGAGGACAGTCTGGCCTTTGAAAAAATAATGGGCTATGCGGATACCGTAACAGGAGAAGAAAAGTACAGCACAAATATCGAAGGAGGAAATACCATAGGCGGACCGGTTTTTTCCGATACGGGAGAAACCTTTGCCGTAACCGATATTAAAGGCAGCCAGGCGGTTCTGACTATTTACAATACGGCGGATTTTTCGGAAATTTACCGGGAAGTCATAAGGGATGAACAGGAGGAGCTGTTTTACCGTTCGCCGCGGGTCTGCCTGTTTGACAAATCAAGGGTCTGCCTTGTGTGCATGGGAGGATATGAGGTTCCCCTGAAAGCGCTTATCATAAGATATTAAGGAGCATTCGATCAGTAAAAATCCGGTAAAAAAAGACCGGTTATAAAGAATCGGTTAAAAAATGAACTGAAAGGCCGGTCCGGTGGAAAGCATAATGAAATATTTGAAGCGGGGAAATACTGAAATTGTCGGTATTTCCCCGCATTTTTTCTGCAATTAGCTAACTATAATCAAAAATTTCAGTAAAATGATGGAAAATGCGACATATGTCGTTGAGAGAAAGGCGGAAAATTATGTACGATTCAAGTAGTTCATTACCTCATAAAAGGGAGGACTCAGATATGTTGAACAGACATACGGACAAAGTATTGAATTTAATTGCGGCTTTAGATGATGAGAAAAGAAATTATCTGAATAAATATCTGGAAAACGCTCCCATCAGTATCCTGGAACAGATCGATATTGTGGACATGAAGGGCGGAACCACCTTTATTTATGAAGGAGAAGAGATTGAAAAGATTTATATCCTGGTGGACGGCAGCGTAAAGGCGACTGACCAGTACCGGGACGGCGTGAGCTTTGAATATATGTGGTTCAAGCCCATAAAGGTTTTTGGGACCATGGAAATTCTGCTGGATATGGATACCTACCGTACCTCGCTTACCACCGTGACAAACAGCAGGTTCTTAGTTATTTCCAGACGGGCTTTTGAAAAGTGGATCAATCATGATGAAAAGGCCCTGCGCTTAGAGGCAAAGACTATGGGAACCTATCTTTTGACACAGGCTAAGATGGCCAGGGCGTTTTTGTTTTTTGAAGGAAAGCAGCGGGTAATGGTATTTATCGAAGCCACCCTGGATATGAACACGGGAGCGGATTCCATACGTTTGAGCCGCCAGAGGATCGCAGACAGCACAGGGCTGTCCACCCGCACGGTAGACAGGGCCATACGGGAACTGACGGCGGACGGATATCTGCGCTGCCGGGGCGGACGACTCTACATTTCGCCGGAACAAAGAAAGCGGCTGAAGGAAGCTACGGAGGATCTGTGGCAGGGATTAAATACATGGAGCAGATTATTGTAAGGATTGGGAGGGATTGAAATTGACTCAGTTAATTATTTCGATGATACGATGTGCGACGCCGATTCTGCTTGCGGCACTGGGTGGGATTATTTGTGAACGTGTAGGGGTTTTCAATATCGCTCTGGAAGGAATGATGTTATTCGGCTGCTTCTTTGCAATTTACGGTTCTTATTTAAGCGGAAGCGCATGGATCGGAGCATTGGTCGCCATGGCAGTCTGTGGTGCAGTGGGATTTATCTTCGTAAAGTTGACGGAAGATATGGGCGCGGAACCAACCATTACGGGTATAGGGATCAATACGCTGGCCTTAGGCATGACTACTTATCTTATGAAAATGGTATTCGGGGAGGGCGGTTCTATCTCGGCAGGCAACAAGATTTCCGGCTTTGAGAGAATAGAGATTCCTTTTATCAAGGATATTCCCGTGATAGGAGAGATCTTAAGCGGCTATACGCCTTTGGTATACCTTACATTTATCCTCGTACCGATCCTTTCATTTTTGTTGTACCGGACCCATATGGGAATCAGCCTCCGCGCAGTAGGGGAAGAAGCTCATGCAGCACAGGCGGCAGGCTTAAGCGTAAGCAGATTCCGGGTAATTTCGTTGATCGTGGCGGGTATGCTCTGCGGACTTGCAGGCGCCCATCTTTCTTTGGGGTATGTAACGTTATTCAGCGAAAACATGACAAATGGCCGGGGCTTTTTCGCATATGTGGCGGTGGTGTTCGGCAAAGCGGATCCGGTATCCGTTATGATAGCGGCATTAGTTTTCGGACTTGCGGACACGCTGTCAACCAAAGTTCAGGGAAATGGCATTCCTTCGTCCCTGGTGCTGATGCTTCCTTATGTGGTAACCATTTTAGCGCTTATGGTACGCAGCACAATGACAGGGAACGGAAAGAAGCTTTTTCATAGCAATTTAAAAACTAAGGAGGTAAAACAATGAAAAAGAAATTAGCGATTTTATTAACAACGGTACTGGTTTTCGGCATGACGCTGACCGGCTGCGGAAATGACGGAGGCAATACGCCTGCACCGGAGGAAGGGCAGAATGCGGAGAGTGATGCGGGAAATGAGGAACAGCCCGCGGAAAACGAAGAAAAGGAAGATCAAAAGGAAGAGGAGGCGGGAAGCGACGCATCAGACTTAAAGGTTGCGTTTATTACGCCCCAGGCTACCGGCGATAACGGTCCTGTAGATGATATCATGCTGGCCATCGACAGGGTAAAGAATGATTACGGCATTGAGGTACAGGTTGTTGAAGCTTTGGATACTACAGACCAGGAAGATGCAGTTCGCTCCTTTGCGGCCGAAAATTATGACGTGATCTTTACATTATTCCAGCAGTTTGTAGAACCTGTAAGGAAGATCGCCCCTGATTATCCGGATACAAAATTTATTATGATCTACGCAACAGACGATCTGGGTATGGATAATGTTGTGGCATATGCTTATGATGCATGGGAAACTTCTTATGCGGCAGGCGTCTTGGCGGCATCCATGTCCGAAAGCGGCGTTTTGGGAAATGTGGTAGGTTATGAGGACGATACGATCGTTGCCAACTCCAATGCGTTTTTGGCAGGTGCACAGACCGTTAACCCTGACGCCACGGTAAAACGCGTCAATGCGGCTTCCTTTGAAGATCCTGCGAAGGGTAAAGAAGTAGGAAACCAGTTGATTGCTGACGGTGCGGATGTAATCTTTACGGATGCGGCAAGGACAAGCTTAGGCGTTATCGAAGCGGCGCAGGAGGCTTCCGGAGACGTATTCATTATCGGCGATAATTCAGATCACAGTGCCCTGGCGCCCAGCGCTGTTATCGGCGACAATATTTACGGGTACGGCAATACTTTATACAATCAGATCAGCGATATCGTAGCAGGCAAATTTGAAAGCGGCGTTATCGTATGTTCCGTTGGAAACGGCATTTCCGTTTTACAGATGTATGACGATTTCGGAAGCGACGGCGCATCCGATGAGTTAAAGAGCAAATATAAAGCTGCCGTTGAAGCTACCAATGAAATCATTGAAAAGATCAAAAACGGCGAAGTGACCGTTGAGAAAGACACAAGCGCTAAATAAAGATTCCTATACAAAGAGTATAAAATATATACGAATAGATGCAATAGTACACTATTTGTATGTGCAAACAATTAGTTGTGTAAACGTATAGTCAGTATGTGCTAATAAATAGTTAATAAAAAATTCAGGTAGTAAGCATAACGAAATTGTCAGTTTAAAGAAAAAGCGCATATAGACAAAAAATCATATAAATATACAATTGGTTTAATTGAAAAATCTAATGAACTGCGGATGCCCTGCTTTTTAGGGCGGGGTATCCGTATGACTGAAAAGTTTTTTGAAATGGATGTGCATACTATGGATGAAGTCATTAAATTAGAAAATATCGAAAAACATTTTGGCAGCGTATATGCCAATAAAGATATTAACTTAACGATCAGGCGGGGAGACGTGCATTCGATCGTGGGCGAAAACGGTGCGGGAAAATCAACGCTGATGAATATTCTCTATGGTATGACCCGCCCGGATTCAGGAAGCATTTATTATGAAGGAGAAAAAATCGAGATAAAAAGCCCTCATGACGCCATTGCCCGGGGAATCGGAATGGTACATCAACATTTTATGCTGGTGCCTTCTTTTACGGTAATGGAGAATATTGTGCTGGGGCTGCCCCCCAAGGGCGAAAAGATATGGAGGCCGGAAAGCTTCCGTCCGGAGATCACAAAGATCATGGAGGATTTCGGATTAGAGGTGGATCTGGATGCGAAGATCCAGGATATTTCCGTGGGCATGAAGCAGAGAGTGGAGATTTTGAAGATCTTGTACCGCGGGGCAAAGGTCATCATTCTGGACGAGCCTACGGCGATCCTCACGCCCCAGGAAACGAAGGAGCTGTTTTCCACGATCCGGCTGTTGATTAAAAATGACCATACGGTTATTTTTATCTCCCATAAATTAAGGGAAGTTATGGAAATATCCGATAAGATCAGCGCTTTAAGGGACGGCGTGTTAGTCAATACGGTAAACCGGGATGACGTTACCGCAAAAGATGTGGCTTATATGATGATAGGAAGAGAATTAGAGCCGCTGCAGAGAACTTCAGAGGACGGGGAAAAAGAAATCAGCCTGATGATAACGGACTTACAGGCGGGAAATGCCGGATGTGTGGCCATTGACGATATCTCTTTCTGCCTTCATAAGGGAGAAGTGGTAGGCGTTGCCGGCGTGGAAGGAAACGGTCAGAGCACCCTTGTAGATGCGATCGTAGGCGCCCAGGAAGTAAAGGGCGGAGCGGTTATTTTTGAAGGGGAGGATATTACGGGCTGTTCCATTGAAGAAAGGATGAAGAAAGGCCTTGCCCATATTCCCGAGGACCGGATGACGGAAGGTCTCGCCCTGCCCCTGTCCGCCGAAAAGAATCTGATACTGGGTATCCACAATAAAGAGCCTGTTAAGAAAAAGGGCAGACTTAACTGGAAAGAAGCAGAGAGGATCAGCGAAGAACTGATCAAATCCTATTCTGTTAAAATAAAGAGCCGAAAAGAAGCCGTTGCCAATCTTTCCGGCGGAAATATGCAGAAGATCGTTGTAGCAAGAGAGCTGAACAGAGACCCTAAGATCGTGGTTGCATGCCAGCCTACCAGAGGTGTGGATATTGGCAGCAGTAAATACATCAGGGAGTGTCTGTTAAATGTAAAAAAGGAAGGCGGCAGCGTTTTGCTGGTTTCTGCCGACCTGGATGAGATCCTGGAATTGAGCGACCGCATTGTGGTCATGTATGACGGAAAGATCAGCGGTGTCTTAGATGCCGGGGAAGCTACGGAAGAGCGTTTAGGCGAGCTCATGTTCGGAAGGGGGTAAAAAGATGAAAAAACAAAAGATGATCTCCACGATGATGATCGCGGTCTTTGTAATTGTATGCGCCCTTGGAATCAGCATTGTGATGCTGCTCATTGCCCATAAGGATGTAGGACTTGCTTTTTCAAAGCTGGCCCAGGGAGCAGTGGGTAATAAAATGAATTTTGCCCGTACGGTCCGGATGATGGCGCCCCTTATTATGATGGCGCTGACATTTTCGGTAGCTTTAAGAGGGCAGATGTTTAATGCCGGGGGTCAGGGTCAGTTCTATCTGGGCGCTGTCTGCGCAACAGCCGTTTCCCTTCTGTTTCCTTCCCTTCCGGGATGGCTGCTCATTGTTTTGGGTCTGATCGCCGGAATGGCGGGAGGTATGCTGTGGGCGCTGATCCCTGCAGTGTTAAAGGTCCGTTTCCGGTGCAGTGAAGTTGTGACCACATTGATGTTTAACTATATTGCAGTATATTTTACGGAATTTCTGGTACGTGTGCCTTTCTATGTGCCCGGCGCAGTAGGGGAGAGCGGCTCTACGGCCAATATACCGGAGGGCGTTTCCCTGACGACGCTTGTAAAAGGAAGCGAACTGACTACGGAAATTATTTTTGCCCTTGTGGTAACGGGAATTGTATGGTATTGGAGCAGATGGACGGTTTCCGGTTATGAGACGGAAGTCGTAGGCGTGAATCCGGTTGCCGCCCGTTATACGGGCGTTAACGTAAAGAACCGGCAGCTTCTGGCCATGGCCATAAGCGGGGCTATAGCCGGGGCAGGCGGAGCCTTGGAGATCATAGGCGTTTTCCACCGGTTTGTGATAGATTTTGCTCCCAGCGTAGGCTTCGACGGCATTGTCATATCCCTTATGGCGGGCAATTCCTTCCCCTTGATTCCGGTTGCGGCATTTTTCTTAAGCTGCCTCCAGAGCGGTGCGAAGACCATGGAAATGTTTGGAAAAGTACCCCGTTCACTGGTGGACGTCATGATCGGCGTTATTATCGTTGTGGTAACGGTAAAGAAACTGCCATTTGTCACAAAAGGGACAAGGAAGGCAATAAAAGAAAGTAAAGAGTAAAGGCTGTGGAGAACAGCAAAAGATCTTGGAAAATGTAAGAAATATTGCGGGAGGGTATCATATGGCGGATTTGTTTTCAGAAGTTCAGATAGGAAAGCTTACCTTAAAAAACAGGGTTGCTTTTGCACCGATAGAAAACGGATATGCAAAGGCAGGAGGCCTGGTTACCGAAAGGCTCATCCGTTTTCTGGAAAAGTGTGCGGAAAATGAGTGCGGGTTGATCTTTACAGGCTCTGTGGCCGTTGATTTTGACGGAAAGGGCGTGCCTTCCCAGCTGGAGATCTTTGATGAAACCAGGCTGCCCGGCTTAGGGGAGCTGGTGGAAAGACTCCATAAGAAGGGCTGTAAGGCTGCTACGCAGTTATACCATGCCGGCCGTCAGATCGGGCATGACGATCTTTTTACGCCTGTTGCGCCCAGTCCCGTGAATTGCCGCATTTTTGAGAACTTAGCGCCTCCTAAGGAAATGGATAAGGAGGATCTGGAAAGGATAAAGGAGAAATTCAGGATTGCCGCAAGAAGGGCCTTGGATCTGGGTTTTGATCTCATCGAAGTCCACTTTGCCCACGGGTATCTGCTCCATAGCTTCTTATCGCCTTATTCCAATCGGAGAACGGATGAGTACGGCGGTTCGCCGGAAAACAGAATGCGGTATCCGCTGGAAGTCCTTAAGGCCGTTTTAGATGAAGTGGACGGAAAGGCGCCGGTAGGAGTCCGCTTAAGCGTTGAGGAATATCTGGAGGGCGGCCTGGGATTTGAAGAAGCCATAGGGATCTGCAAGGCAGTTGAAGCGGCAGGCGCGGATGTCTTAAGCGTAAGCGCCGGAAGCTATGACAGTATGGAATATATGATACAGCCCATGCACATTCCCTCGGGATTCCTTCGGGGATATGCCAGAAAACTGAAAGAAATTCTGTCCATTCCGGTCATGGTCGCCGGGCGGTTAAATACGGCAGAGCTGATCCGTGATACCGTTGAGAAGGACGATGCTGATATTGTGGCCGTAGGCCGCGGTTTTATTGCGGACCCGGAGATCATCCGCAAGATCAAAGAACATAGAGAGGAAGAGATACGTTTTTGTACCGGATGCAACCAGGGCTGCCTGGGACGTATTTTCATATCTAAAGATGTAAAATGTATTTTTAATCCCCAGACGGGATTCGAAGGAATACGGGAGATTGAAAAAACAAAACGGCCTGAAAAGATCGGGATCGTGGGGGCCGGCATTGCAGGCCTGAATCTGGCCCGATTTCTGGCAGAAGCAGGGCATGAGGTCACAGTTTTTGACGAGCATATCGGAGGAAAGCTTCGCGCTATGTCTCTTCCAAAAGACAGGGAAAACTTTGCCCTCCCTATGAAAGAAGCGGAGCGGATGTTAAAACAGCTGGATATAAAATGGGTAAAGAAAAAAGTCTTTTCCCATAAAGATTTGGAAGAGTACGGTTTTGAGCGTGTATTTGTTGCTGCGGGAAGCTCCCAGGATAAGATCAAAGCCGTGAAGCTTCCGGTGTTAGAGGCTTCGGAAGCATTGTTGTCCATTCCGGAAAAAAAGCGGATCGCTGTGGCGGGAGGCGGATATATCGGTCTGGAAGCGGCAAGACATTTGGCAATGTTAAATAAGGATGTCACGGTATTTGAAGAAAGCGAAACCGCAGGCCTCGGAGTGGGAGATACGGTCATTGACCGAATGAAGGCGGAAATTAAGGATTTGGGTATAAAAATTTATACGGATCATAAAATTGAGTCGGAAGAGGATATTTTAAAAGTATGCCCCGATACGGAGTTGATCATCCAGAGCTTTGGCTATGTGGAAAACCGGGCAATGCTGGCGGCTTTTGAAAAGGCCGTTCCTGTTGGAAGCGTTAAAGGGGCAATGCGTATTCTGGAATGCAGCGAAGACGCATGGAATGCATACGAAAGCTGCAAAAGGACTGAAGGATAATGGATGCGTCTGCTTATGGGTCATGGGACTATGGGACCGGGCAAAGTTTTGAGGGTTACCTGACAGATAAGCACCGCAGGGAAAAAGTTTTACAGAGAATTTTGGGAGGCAAGAGAATGGGCGAGAAGCTTTATCATATCGGTTTTGGAGACGAACACGGAGCAAAATATGTGATTTTGCCGGGAGATCCGGGGAGGGTGGAAAAAATTGCCGCATATTTGGATAAACCCAGATTTTATGCAAAAAACCGGGAATATACCTCCTGGATCGGTACATTGGAAAATGAGCCGGTACTGGTAATGTCCACAGGGATGGGCGGACCGTCTACCGCTATTGCAGTAGAGGAGCTGTATCAGTCGGGGGTGCGCAATTTCCTGCGGATAGGCACCTGCGGAGGAATGGCGGAAAGAGTAAAGGGCGGAGACCTGGTAATTGCGACCGGAGCCGTCAGGATGGAGGGAACCTCCAAAGAGTATGTTCCCATAGAGTTTCCGGCGGTGGCAAATCTGGAAGTGACCAACGCCCTTGTGGAGAGTGCAAAAGGGTTTGATATGACATACCATACCGGAATCGTACAGTGTAAAGATTCCTTTTACGGACAGCACAGCCCGGAACGTATGCCGTCAGGAGATGAACTTTTGAGCAAATGGCAGGCATGGATCAAGGCGGACTGTCTGGCGTCGGAGATGGAGAGCGCCGCATTGTTTATTGTGGCTCAGATCCTGAAGGCAAGGGCCGGATGCGTGTTGAATGTTTTATGGAATCAGGAGAGGGAAAAGAAGGGGTTTGATAATCCTACCTGTAAGGATATGACCAAGGCCATCAGGGTCAGCGTGGAGGCGATCCGGAGGCTGATCCGGGAGGATAAGGGGGAATAGACGGGGACGCATCACATTTTCCAAAATTCCTCAACCTCTTTTAATATTTCTTCGTGGGGAAGAATTGTAGCTTCCTCAATGCTGATACCGGTTTTTTGCAGATAATATCTGATCAGATGATACCCCACGGCATATCCCGCACAATAGGGCAGACCTGCTTCGGGAAAATGTTGCATTCTGGCCATCTCATCGCCGTATAAATAGGCTGTGATGTTTTCAAAACCTGTTGCATTCAGACCGTCATAGATGATCTCTTTTATCAGCGGCAGCAGTTCGGGATCTGTTTTTGCTACCCATGGTCCGAGGAATTCTTCGCCGTATATGGCCGTAGCATAGTTCTCCGCCAAACCTTCTCCCACAAGCATTTCGCCCAGGGTTATGTCGTTCGTCCATTTGATAAACTGGTATCTGACATTATGATTTGTTTCATGTGCAAGTGCGGCAGGAAGCTTTTTCAGATTGTTTTCATTTGGGATCAGCCATCCCATGACGAAGCCGGGAATGCCTCCGTCCCCACAATAGCCCTCATTCATTATTGTATAAGCATTTTCCGGATCTGCCAAAAAAACAGAAAACAGATACTCGGAAACTTTGAGTTCAATTCCCTTTCTGATAAACCGCTCCAGAGCGTTTTCGATGGATTTTTGACAGGCATCCCATAAATTCTGATCGGAAATGGCATCAATCCAATCCTTTGTTGTCAAATTCACTTTGGACGGAGGAAAAAGTCCCATCCTGTTATTAGCCATGATAATGTCATAAGCACCTTTTTTAGAGGCTTTGATGGGGATATGATAGCAATCCCATTTGCCCTTAAAAGGAAGCATCAATTCGTAGCGGTATATATCATCCTTTTTATCCTGGTCCGCATTCATTATTTTTCTGTAAACATCCGGCGAGTATACACTTTTCACAATCATAACTTTTTCCTCAATTCTTTCCTGATTGCATCATTATAGGCTATGACGCTGCGTAAGAGTCAATACATTTTTGATTTTTTATAAAAGATTACAGGCAAATTACAAAAAGCCCTTGACATATTATCATTTTGGTAATATCATAAACACAAGTCAAAGATATTATTAAAATGATAATATCAATTCAAGAGTAAATACATGATATCCGGGAATTGAAAAGGAGGAGATTATTATGGCAATCAAGTACAAAAAATTCGAACCAACAGAGTATGTAATGAAGATCAGAAGAGGCAATGTCATACAACAGGGGCTGGGGCTTTCCTTTTTCTACAACACCATGACCACCAGCATGATGGTGCTTCCCGCAACGGCGTTCGACACCGGATTTGTCTATGACGATATTATGACGTCTGACTTTCAAAAAATAAACGTGCAGGGAGATATATCCTACACCATTGCGGATTATGAAAAGGCGGCAAGCATGGTTGACTTCTCTTATAAAGGGATCAAAAAGGAATATGATAATATTCTGTTTGAGGCAAAGCAGAAAATGGCAAAACGCATTATGAATCTGACAAAGGTTTACATTACAAAGTACCTTAGCACAAAGAATATCAGGGAGGCCATCGTATCTGCGGATGAATTGGCGGAGGCGTTGAAGGCAGCGTTAAAGACGGATGAGACCATTCAGGAATTTGGTCTGCAGATCATAGCCATTTCCATTCTCGGTATTACCCCTCAGCCTGATACCAGAAGGGCTTTGGAGGCCGCCACAAGAGAAGAAATTTTAAAACAGCAGGATGACGCTGTTTATAAACGCCGCAACTGCGCCATCGAGCAGGAAAGGGCGATCAAGGAAAATGAGCTGAATACGGAAATTAAGATTGCGGAAAAGGAAAAAGAAAAACACGAAAAGAATATGGAAACAAAGCGTATGATGCAGGAAAAGCAGGCGGAGCTTGACGCAAAGAAGATTGCAAACGATATTCGGTTAGAGGAAGAAAACCGCAAGCTGGTAGATCTGCAGACGGAAAATGAAAAGAAGAAATCCGACGCTAAGGCATATGATTCGGAAGTATTGCTTGGTACCTTTGCCGGAGTGGATACGGAGATCATCAAGGCCCTGGCGGTAAGCGGTATGGACAGCAGATCCCTGATCGCAAAGGCGTTTGTGGAGATTGGGGACAAAGCGGATAAGATCGGCGTGTTGAATGTTTCGCCGGATTTATTGGAAACGCTGACAAAAAATTAGGGCCGAAAACAGCCCGGTCGTCGGATCAAAAAAAAACCAATAAGAGCATCATAAATTTTTGACGAGGGAAAAGCAATGAAAAGAAATGATTTAAACGTAAATCCCATAAAATCAGCGTATGTCAAAGAGCGGGGCATGAATAAAATCATTATCGTGACCAGAAAAACCAGGCTGACAGAGCTTGTAAATAAATACAATACTTTGGAGCAGGCAAAGTTTTACATTGAACACCTGGGCGCTGATTTTTCTGACTATATTCTGGAAGATGAAAATTACCGGAAGGCTGTGGCGGCAGTAAAGTCCATTGCAGAAAAATATGCAAGGATACAGGAAGTGGACAGAACCTTTTTTCCCAACATGATCCTTGGCAGGGATGATATCATTATTGCGGTGGGACAGGACGGACTGGTTGCAAATGTGATGAAATATTTAAAGGGCCATCCTTTGATCGGGGTCAATCCGGACATAAAAAGATGGGACGGGGTCCTGCTTCCCTTTGAGCCGGGAGATCTTACAGGTATCCTTCCCGCTGTAATAAGGGGAAATTATCAAAGGAAAGCCGTTACCATTGCAAGGGCGTCCACAAAAGACGGACAGGAGATGCTGGCGGTAAATGATCTGTTTATCGGCCAGCGGACCCACACCTCGGCACAGTATCACATTTGTTGGAACCGACAGGAGGAAAACCAGTCTTCCAGCGGCATAATCGTATCCACCGGCCTCGGCGCTACGGGCTGGTACAAATCCGTTATGACGGAAGCCATGAGGATTGCAGAGATTCTGGGAGGAGGAAGTATTTTCTTTAAAGATAAACCTGTAGGATGGTCGGACGATAATCTGACTTTTGTCGTGAGGGAACCTTATAAAAGCAGGTCTACCCAAGCTGACATTGTATATGGTAAACTGGGAAAAGAGGATACTCTTCGGATCGTTTCCAAAATGGCGGTAAACGGCGTTTTATTTTCAGACGGCATGGAAAGCGACGCCATTGAATTTAATGCGGGAAGCGAGATCGAGATCGGTATCGCAGACAAAAAAGGAAATCTTGTGGTATAACAGGGAGCGCATATGAGAACATATAAAATGTCAGAGGAAGAAAAAGCATATCTGGAAAAATATAATATCGAGGATTTTGAAAGGCCCTCCGTGGCTGCGGATATGGCGGTTTTTGCCATAATGAAAGAAGGCGGCGGAGAAGCGGGCGGCCGTTTGGAAAACTACCGCAAGGACCCGGAGCAGAAGTTAAAGCTTTTGCTGATCAAAAGAGGAAGCTACCCCTATAAAAACGAATGGGCGCTGCCGGGCGGGTTTTGCCGGAAAGGGGAAAGCACTTTGGAAACGGCAAGGCGGGAGCTTTGTGAGGAGACCGGCATAAAAGACGCCTATTTAAGACCCTTTGACATATTCAGCGAGCCGGGCAGGGACCCCAGAGGATGGATCATTTCCCACGCATTTTTGACGCTGGTCAATGGGGAAAACTATAGAGTTCATGCAGGAAGCGACGCATGGGAAGCAGGCTGGTTTTCAATTTCCATAGAAAAAAAGGAACTGTGCAGGGAAATAGAAGAGGAGAAGGCTCATATCAGGAATTGCTATTATTTGAAGCTGATCTGTGAGGGAAAACAGGATCCGGGCTTGGAAAAAAAGGGACTTGAGGCCGATCAAAAGCGGACCGAATTAGGGGCGGAAATCATAGAGGATAGATATTTTCATAATTATCATGAAACAATAGATTATGAGATCGTCCGTTCTGAAGGGATCGGTTTTGACCACGCAAAGGTTATTTTATGTGCTTTTTTAGCTTTGCAGAAGGAAGTAAATGAAAACGGAAGGCCTGTTTTTGACCTTATGCCGGAAAGGTTTACTCTTACCGCATTGCAAAAGGCTTTTGAAATCGTGCAGGGGAAAAAGCTGCTTGTGGCTAACTTCCGCAGGAAAATAGCGGATTATGTCATAGAAACAGATGAAATAGCGGAAGGAGCCGGGCACAGGCCGGCGAAGTTGTTTAGGAGGAATCTGGAGAGGTTTTATGAATAAAAAATATTGTATTCGATATTAAAAAAGCTTATAATTAATTGAACGAAAGTGGTAAAAATGTCAAAAATATTCAATGGGGTATTCTTGTATGGAGATTAAAAGAGAGAAATATCTAAATGATTTAATTAACCGTATGCATAACGGTATGATAAAAATTGTGACAGGTATTAGAAGAAGCGGAAAGTCTTATTTGCTTTTTCATATTTTTAAAAATTATTTGTTAGAGCAGGATATTTCAGAATCCCATATCATTACAATAGAACTTGATCAAAGAAAAAATAAAAAATACCGTGATCCTGACGCAATTTTAGATTATATTGAGTCGCTTATTACAGATCAGGGACAGTATTATATTATGCTGGATGAAGTGCAGATGCTTGCGGAGTTTGAGGAAGTATTGAATACACTTCTTCATATTTCAAATGCGGATATATATGTGACGGGCAGTAACTCTAAATTTTTATCAAAAGATGTTATTACCGAATTTAGGGGAAGAGGCGATGAGATTCATATTTTTCCTCTGACTTTTAAAGAATTTATGCAGGTTTATGATGGAGATATGTATCATGGATGGGCGGAGTATGTTGTTTATGGGGGGCTGCCGCTTACCGTGACAATGAAAACAGAAGAGCAGAAAATTCAAT
This sequence comes from Lachnospiraceae bacterium UBA3273, assembly GCA_002362385.1. GTDB lineage: Bacteria > Bacillota > Clostridia > Lachnospirales > Lachnospiraceae > UBA2882. The sequence goes on along the minus strand of DEUB01000043.1, from coordinate 27,089 downwards.
ATTTGACTAAATTGTTTGAAGAAACCTATTTAAAGGATATTATAGACAGGCATCATATTGACAAAACCCAGGAACTGGAAGATCTGATCAATATTTTGGCATCTGCTATTGGTTCGCTGACCAACGCACCAAAGATTGAAGCGACTTTTAAAAGTGTGATCAAATCGGATATCAGTTTGAATACCATAAGGCAGTATATGGAATATCTGGAAGATGCCTTTATTATCAGTAAAGCAAATCGTTATAACGTAAAAGGCAGAAAATATATTGGCACGCCTTTGAAATACTATTTTGAAGATGTAGGGCTTCGAAATGCTCGATTAGGATTCAGGCAGATAGAAGAAACGCACCTTATGGAAAATATTGTGTATAACGAATTGCGAAGCCGGGGATATACGGTAGATGTGGGTGTTGTAGAGAAAAGAAGTCTTAATACTGAAGGAAAAACAGAGAGGACGCAGCTGGAAATAGATTTTATTGCAAATCTGGGAAGCAGACGTTATTATATTCAATCTGCTTTCAGTATGCCGACACAAGAAAAGAAAAAGCAGGAGAAAGCATCTCTTATAAATGTAAAAGACTCTTTTAAAAAAATCATTATTGTAAAAGATGTTGTAAATGTTACACGGGATGAAGACGGCATTACAATTATGAGTATCTATGATTTTCTTTTGAAAGAGAATAGCTTGGAGCTTTAACAGCCTCTTAAATGTTGAATTATTTTTTACTATTAAAATTAAAAGTTTTTGCACATTCATAACACAAATTTAAGATTTTGGGAAATTTATGTTATTCATTTTTAAATGAGTATAAAAAAAACAACGCTTCCTATTCTTATTAATTAGAACAAAAATTCTGATTTCAATTGACAAATCCCCGATTTATGCCTAAAATACCCAATAGACAGGCGTTGAAGAGGATCAGTACGATAGGAAAGCCTTCAGAGAGGGAATTACCGGATGGGATGTTTGGACGGTTGCTGTGAAATTCCCAGGTGGAAGCATCGGAACCTGCCTTGGAGCCTCGTATGAAAATACGACGTAAGCCGGCGTTAGCGGCAAAGAGAGAGCGCTATGCAAAGAAAGCATAGGCTAATTAGGGTGGTACCGCCGGTCTTCGGTCCCTTACAGGGATGAAGATGCGGCGTTTTTTATTCCCGGAAATATATCAGGAAAAAGGAGAAAGAAAAATGGCGGACAAAAAGTTAGTTGAGGCGATCACTTCCATGGAAGAGGATTTCGCCCAGTGGTATACCGACGTGGTAAAGAAGGCGGAGCTGATCGATTATACCAGCGTGAAAGGCTGTATGGTATTCAAACCTGCAGGCTATGCGATCTGGGAGCTGATCCAGAAGCAGTTAGACGAAAGGTTTAAGGAAACGGGCGTGGAAAACGTATACCTGCCCATGTTTATTCCGGAAAGCCTTCTGGAAAAGGAAAAGGACCATGTGGAAGGCTTTGCGCCGGAGGTTGCATGGGTAACCCATGGAGGGCTTCAGCCTTTGCAGGAGAGACTTTGCGTCAGACCCACTTCCGAAACGCTGTTTTGTGATTTCTATAAAAATGACGTACAGTCATACAGGGATCTGCCAAAGGTCTATAACCAGTGGTGTTCCGTTGTGCGTTGGGAAAAGGAAACAAGACCTTTCCTCCGGAGCAGGGAATTCTTATGGCAGGAAGGCCATACGGCCCATGCTACGGCAGAAGAGGCGCAGGAGCGTACCATTCAGATGTTGAACGTATACGCCAAATTCTGTGAAGAGGTGCTGGCGATTCCCGTTATCAAAGGACAGAAAACCGATAAGGAAAAATTCGCAGGAGCGGAAGCTACTTATACGATAGAAGCCCTGATGCATGACGGAAAGGCCCTTCAATCGGGAACCAGCCATAATTTCGGGGACGGATTTGCCAGGGCTTTCGGCATTCAGTATACGGACAGGGATAATAAGCTGCAATATGTACATCAGACCTCATGGGGTATGACGACCCGTCTGATCGGCGCGGTCATTATGGTACACGGGGATGATTCGGGTCTTGTTCTGCCTCCTTTAGTAGCGCCCACACAGATTATGATCATTCCCATCCAGCAGAAAAAGGAAGGCGTGCTGGATAAGGCATATGAATTAAAAGAACGTCTTTGTAAATATGAAGAAAACAGAATGCGCGTTAAGGTAGATGATTCCGATAAGAGTCCGGGATGGAAATTTTCCGAATGTGAGATGAGAGGCATTCCGGTAAGGGTCGAGATCGGGCCCAAGGATATAGCGGAAGGAAAATGTGTGCTTGTGCGCAGGGACACCAGGGAGAAAATCCCTTGCGCCTTAGATCACGTAGAGGAAGAAACAGCAAAGCTTTTAGCGACCATGCAGACGGAAATGCTTGAGCGGGCGAGAAAGCACCGGGACGAGCATACTTACGTGGCAAGAACCATGGAAGAATTTGAAAAACTGTTTACGGAGAAAACGGGCTTTGTAAAGGCTATGTGGTGCGGAAACCAGGAATGCGAGGATGTGATCAAGGAAAAGCTTTCCGTGACCAGCCGCTGTATGCCTTTTGAGCAGGACCGGCTTTCGGACACCTGCGTCTGCTGTGGCAGGCCTGCTGCGAAAATGGTATATTGGGGAAAAGCATACTAGATTTTTCCATAGCGAATGTGTACAATAGAAACAGAAATCCCGCCGAACGGCAGATAAAGGCCATTGTCTGTTGTCCTTGACCGGTGCAGTATGTTTTTGGGGGGCTCTGCGGATCTTTTGCAGCAGACGGCAGCCATACGGGGCGGGGGATATTTATGAAAAGCAGGAAAGAAGGTATATAAAAATGAATATTCTGGTTATTAACTGCGGAAGCTCTTCCTTAAAGTATCAGTTGATCGACAGCGAAAGTGAAAAAGTGCTGGCAAAAGGGTTGTGCGAGCGTATCGGCATAAATGGCAGCGCCATTACCCATCAGCCTGCGGGGGGCGAAAAGGTAACGACAGAGGTTGAAATGCCCAACCATACCGCCGCCGTGAAATATGTCATTGAAAAACTGGTCGATAAAGAGGTGGGAGTGGTCGCTTCTCTGGATGAGATCGGAGCGGTGGGACACCGTATTGTTCACGGAGGCGAAAAATTTGCGGGCAGCGTGGTCATTGATGATGAAGTCATAAAAGCGGTAGAAGAATGCAACGACTTAGCGCCTCTTCATAATCCTGCCAACCTGATCGGAATCAATTCCTGCAGGGAGATCATGCCGGGCGTTCCCATGGTGGCTGTATTTGATACGGCTTTTCATCAGACCATGCCAAAGAAAGCATATTTATACGGACTTCCTTATGAATATTATGAAGACTATAAGATCCGCCGTTACGGCTTCCATGGAACCAGCCATGATTTTGTAAGCAGCCGGGCGGCAGAGATCCTTGGCAAAAAGCGGGAGGATCTGAAAATCATCGTCTGCCACTTGGGAAACGGAGCGTCCGTATCGGCGGTACAAAACGGAAAATGCGTGGACACCTCCATGGGACTGACGCCGTTAGAGGGCTTGATCATGGGCACCAGAAGCGGCGACCTGGATCCTGCGATCATCAGCTTTATTGCAGATAAAAAAGGGATCAGTGCGGGTGGCGTTATTGATATCTGTAACAAAAAATCCGGCGTTTTAGGTTTGTCCGGCGGACTTTCCAGTGATTTCCGCGATCTGGGGAATGCGGCGGATGAAGGAAACGAAAAGGCAAAGACAGCCTTAGAGACATGGAGCTACCGGGTGGCAAAATATGTGGGAGCTTATGCCGCGGCCATGAACGGGGTCGACGTTATTGCATTTACAGCCGGCGTAGGCGAGAACAACTTTGCGGCGAGGGAAATGATCTGTGAATATTTTGGTTATCTTGGGGTAACTATTGATAAAGAAGCCAACAAAAAGCGTGGGGAAGAAGTGATCATTTCCACGCCGGAGAGCAGGACGACCGTTATGGTAGTGCCTACCAATGAGGAGCTTGCCATTGCAAGGGAAACCCTGCGTCTTGTAAAATAATTTGCACTTTGAAACGCCCGGCGTTATCAACTGCTGTCCTGCAAAGGTTAAATATAAGAAAGTAAAGAGAAAAGATATGGTAGATAATTTTTTACGCGGACTCATAAATAAGGAATGGAAGATGGGAAAGATTACCATTGGTTTTCTGGATATTCTGCTTCTGGTTTTTGCCACGGTATTCGGCTGTGCCATCCGGTTTTCCTTAAGAAATGTGGTTGCCGGGGATTATAAGATGTTTTTTGAGCCATGGGTTGCCACCCTGCGGGAGGCCGGAGGCGGTTTTAAAGGACTTTCGGCGGAGTTTGAGTATGTGGATTATACCACGCCCTATCTTTTGATCCTCTCCTTCATCAGTATCTGCCCCTTTTTTAATACGCTGTACTTAATGAAGATGGTCTCCATATTCTTTGATTTTGTAGCGGCCATAGCGGTTGCCTTCATTGTTTTAGAGGAAACGGAAAGCAGAAAAAAGGCGGTCATGGCATACGGGGTCATGCTGTTTTTGCCTACCATTGTGGCAAACGGTTCCATGTGGGCGCAGTGCGATATTATTTTTACCAGCTTTGTGATGCTGTCTCTTTTATATATGTTAAAAGACAGGCCGAGGCTCTCTCTGATATTTTACGGGATCGCTTTTGCCTTTAAGCTTCAGACTTTTTTCATACTGCCCTTATATGTGCTTTTATGGGTAAAGAAAAAAATGAAGATCCAGCATTTTTTGTGGATCCCTGTAATGTACTTTATCGGAGTCATCCCTTCCTGGATCGCAGGGAAAAATCTGTGGGAGCTTCTTACGGTCTATTTCTTCCAGGCCAACGGGGAAATGGATATTTATGCCCTTTCCCATAAATTCCCCAATATTTACCAGATCATCGGCACGGACAGCTTCCTTAGGGAATATGCGGATGCGGGCGTCTATTTTACCTTAGCGGTGCTGATGGTCCTGATGTATTATATTGCAGGAAAGAAATTTGTATTTACCAAGGACCTGACGATCAGAATGGGTATGTTTTTTGTCATGATAGTGGTGTACTTCCTGCCCCATATGCATGAAAGGTACGGTATTTTGGCGGATGTGCTGTCTGTGGCGGTTGCTTTTTATAATCCGAAGAAATTTTACGTGCCGCTTATTGCGGTCATCTGCTCCTTCGGGGGCTATACGCTCTATCTTGCCCAGAAAACCGTGGTCCCCATGTGGGTTTACGCCGTGTTGTACCTTTTGCTCATCATTGACTTGGGAATAGGAATATACAAGGATATCAACGGGATCGGGGACAAGAATTGCATTTTGGACGCCGCAGAAGGCAATTAGTCCTGCAGGGACGCAGAATTTGCATCCGGAGCATCCAGAGTCAGCTTTCTGCCGTTTTCCCTAAGCCATTTCCTTTTTTCTTTATAATCAGGCATAAGGGATTCCACCAGCGACCAGAAACCGGGGGAATGGTTCATTTCCTTCCGGTGGCAGAGCTCGTGGATCACTACATAGTCCAATACATCAGGCGGTGCGAGGATAAGCCGCCAGTTAAAAGAAAGATTGCCCTCGCTGCTGCAGCTTCCCCATCGGGTCTTCTGATCCCGGATGGATATTTTTCCATAGGTCACGCCCAGAATATGGGCATAGTGAGAGACTCTTTTTGGAAAGTATTCCCTGGCAGCTTTGCGGTAAAGGGCTTCCAGACGCTTTTCGGAAGGCGTCTTTTCTTTTGGACCGGGAACAGCCTGTAATTTGATGACGCAGGAAGCGATCCAGTTCTTTTTGGACTCCGCAAGGGAAATGGCGAACTTTTCACTGCCCCGCAGAGGAATACGGACGGTTACCTTTCCTCCGGGGGCCACATGGATGCCATAGGTCTTGCGTTTGCTTCGGATGATCTCATATGGGATTGTCATTTCTTCCACAATTAAAGTATGCTGCGACATATGACTGTTTTCCTGCTTTAATAGTTTTCTGCTTTAACCTGAAAATAGGACTGGGGATGGGCGCAGACCGGGCATACCTCAGGCGCTTTTTTGCCGACGCAGATATGTCCGCAGTTGGCGCACTGCCAGATCACGTCTCCATCCTTGGAGAAAACAAGGTCTCCTTCGATGTTGGCAAGAAGCTTGCGGTATCTTTCCTCATGTTCTTTTTCAATAGCGGCAACGCCTTCGAATAAAGCGGCGATCTCATCAAAGCCTTCTTCCCTGGCTTCTTTGGCAAAATTAGCGTACATATCCGTCCATTCATAATTTTCCCCATTAGCGGCTTCTAACAGATTTTCCGCAGTTGTGCCGATGCCGTCGTTTAACAGCTTATACCACATTTTTGCATGCTCTTTTTCATTATTGGCAGTCTCTTCAAAGATGTTTGCGATCTGCACATAGCCGTCTTTTTTTGCTTTGCTTGCAAAATATGTATACTTGTTTCTTGCCTGGGATTCTCCCGCAAATGCGGCTTGTAAATTAGCTTCTGTTTTTGTTCCTTTTAAATTTGCCATATCAAATCTCCTTTTCAAAATCAGTAATTATTACTATTTTATCATTTTGGAAATAATTGTCAACAAAAACATAATTCCTTTGTTATCTTCCTTTGTTATAAACTGAAGGTTTTTGTCCCGGGATGAATCTTGGCCTGGAGAGCGTCGAACTGCCTGTACATATATTGTACGGAATTTTCAAGAAGATAATAATGCATGATATAGGGAATCAGCAATATCAGAAAGGCGGCGAATAAAAGGAGCAGGCCTACGGAAAAGGCAAAGCAGATCATAAAGAAGGTCCCAAAGGCCAGAATGGCAAAAGTCAGGGTAACCAAAAGATGGACCAGTCTCTCGTGCATAAAAAAGGCAAGCTGCTTTTCATGCAGAATTGCTAACTCTTCATAAGTAAGACCGCTGTCGTTGTCCGTAAGTAAGCGGTCTATGTACGCCATGTAGGATTCAATACGTCGTTTCATGATCATTACCTTCTTTCTTTATATTGGGGACCGCACCCCTGTTTTTGGGACAGGGCTGCAGTCCTTACTTTCTTTATCATTGGATACTGTTCATGTTTCCCATAAATAAAGTGGTTCCGTCGCTGGTATCGCTGATAAGATACACAAAAGGAACATCCGCCTCGAAAAGAATAAGGTCTCCCTCAATTAGAGACATCTTATCTACCATAACGGCAGTTACCGCTGCGGCCTCCGTACCGTTTTCATCCACCCGGATAAAGGTTTTGTGATAGACCTGGCTGATAAAAGCTCCCTTGCTGATCAGGGGAAGATCCGCATTGGAAGTAAAAGCCACCGGCATTCCCAGCTCTTTAAGATAATCGTTTAAGGAGATGCTCTCGGAAGAAAATTCAAACCGGGGAAGCTTTAAGGAGGAAATGGATACCTCCTCCGAATCGGAAAGGCTTTGGTATAATTCCTGTTTCTCCTCAAAGGTAAGACCGTTGAAAAGCTCTGTTATGCTCTGCTCCTTGTCTGCGGGGATCAGAATGTCCATGGCCATATCGCTGTCTTTATAGTTCATGCGGAGGGCTTTGATCCCCTTATATTCCACATATTGGAAATAGCCGTCGCTTAAATGCATAAAAGGAACCGTCTGGTCTCCCGAAGGGCTGTGGAATACTTCGTCAAAGGTGCCTTCCTTTGGAAAGGGAACTTCCCATTGGGCGTCGAAGTAGACCGCATTCAGCAGGATCAGGATCGTATCCTTTGGAATTTCTGAAATAATATCTGTAATTTTGTCGTTGGTAGCCCGGGCGATCCAGCCGTTCATGTCAGAAAGGGCGGAAGCGTCCGCAAAATCGCTTTCGAAGGTCTCGGCAGCATAAGAATCGCTTAACAGAGGCAGGTAAGAGGCCTCAAAGCTGTCGCTGAAGGTAATATTTTTATCAAACCAGACGGAATTGGCAATGCGGATGTCCATAGCGTCATTTTCCAGCTTTTCTTTGGATACGGAAACGGCCTGGTTGAAAGCGTCCAGATCCTTTACATGCATGACTTTAAGCATTTCATCAAGGGTATTTCCCGAAGCGCCGTTGGCAGCCATAGAAAGGGCAAGCTCTATGCTGTATGGGGAAATACAGGTGTTTTTGTCTTCGGAACCCATTTTGGCAAAAAGGTCGTATCCTAAGGCGTTGATGCTGTCGGCGGCGGAATCGTATGCGCCTGGATTTTCCGTCCCGGTGTCCGCGGTTTCCCGGGAAGCATTGTCAGAAGAAATATCCGCAGAAGGGGATTCTGTAGAAGGGGATTCCGTGGAAGGAGATTCCGTGGAAGGAGATTCCGATGCATCTTCCTCGGGCACCGTAACAGGAGACCGGTTTTCTGCATCCTGCTTTGCGCAGGCAAAAAGGAACAATGTGGAAAGTAAAAGGATTGATAATAGTAAGTGTTTTTTCATAATGTTTACCTCGCAGATTCATACTGATATTTCAGCTGTTGTGGTATTGCTGATAATAGAGATACGGATAAAAGGCGGTAAAGTTATGGGAAAATTTAAAAATCTAACCATAGTATAACACTTTCCTGAAGGATAAAAAAGGAATAAATAGAACCGTGGCAGGTTTTTCCTGCATGTACCGGCTTATAATACTTGCGGATAAAGGAAACTATGTGTAAAATTATAAAAGCGGAGGATCCTGCAGTCTGCAGAGCCGTAAAAGAGGTTGAAATGAAGAACACAGTAAAGATCACACTTCCCGAAGATGTGAAAAAGATCATTGGTACAATAGAAGAAGCGGGTTTTGAAGCCTATGCGGTGGGCGGCTGCGTCAGGGACTGCCTTCTTTCCCGCGTTCCGGATGACTGGGATATCACTACCTCAGCCAGACCGGAGCAGATCAAAGCCTTATTCCGTAAGACGATAGATACGGGAATCGCCCATGGTACGGTAACGGTCATGATGCACCATACGGGTTATGAGGTAACGACTTACCGGATAGACGGCGAATATGAAGATGCAAGGCATCCTAAAGAAGTTGTTTTTACCCCGGATTTAAGAGAAGATCTGCGCCGCAGGGATTTTACGATCAATGCCATGGCTTATAATGAGCGAAGCGGGATCGTAGATCTGTTTTGCGGTATGGAGGATCTAAAGCAGAAGGTCATCCGTGCGGTAGGAGACCCAAAAGAGCGTTTTGAGGAGGACGCCCTGCGCATCATGCGGGCTGTAAGGTTTTGCGCGCAGTTAGGGTATGAGATCGAAGAAAATACAAAAACGGCAGTCAGAATGCTTGCCGGTAATTTAAAATATATCAGTGCGGAAAGAATACAGACAGAGTTAATAAAGCTGATAAGATCGCCTTACCCTGAAAAGATCAGGGATTTATACGAAACGGGCATAACGGCGGTCATTATGCCGGAATTTGACGCGGTCATGGAAACGGAGCAGAATAATCCCCACCACAAATACAGTGTGGGAGAGCATACCATAAGGACCATGATGGCCATAGAGCCGGACAAGGATCTAAGGCTTGCCATGCTGTTTCATGATTTCGGGAAACCGTTGTGTAAGACCACGGATGAAGAAGGCATCGACCATTTCCACGGGCATGGTCTGAAATCCGAAGAGCTGTGTACCCGCATCTTAAAAAGGCTGAAATTTGATAACGATACCATACATCGGGTGGGGAGGCTCGTTAAAAACCATGATTATGACGTGGAGCCGGAAAAGAAATATGTGCGCAGGGCGATAAACCGCCTGGGCGGGGATATATTTCCCATGCTCTTGAAGGTAAAGCAGGCGGATATAAAGGCCCAGAGCGATTATCTCCGTGAGGAAAAAGAACAGAAGCTTTATGAAGTGAACAGGCTCTATGAGGAAATTTTAAAGGACGGGGAATGCGTTACCCTTAAGGACCTTGCCGTAAAGGGCGGCGATCTGACCGCCTGGGGGATGAAGCCGGGAAAAGAGATGGGAGAAATGCTGTCCCTGCTTTTGGATAAAGTGCTGGAAACCCCTTCCCTGAATGATAAAGACAGGCTGTATGAATGCTTTCTTGAGATCAGGCAGAACAGAAGCTGAATTGATAAAAATTTTCAAAATTGGAAAAGCCGGCATTGGCATATCTTGCCTTTCCCTCTCATAAGATAGGTATGACCTATTAAGGGGGATGATTAGAAGTGAATGATAGAGCGGTAGCTGTGCTTGACCAATATGATCTGAATGTAAATAGTACCAGAAAAGCCAGAGGTGCCATTATAGCGGAAACCGATAAAGGAATCGTCAGCTTGTGGGAGTATACGGGAAAACCCGAAAGGCTTCTCTTGTGCAAGGCTGTCTGCGACCGGATGGAGGAAAGCGGGTTCTGCAGTATAGACAACCTGATCCCAAATAAAGAGGAAGCGCTTTTTGCAACGGATACAGACGGAAAAAATTACGTTGTAAAAAAGTATGTGGAAGGCAGGGAGTGTGACGTAACCGATGGCAGGGAAAGCCGCTATATCATAGGAGAGATCGCCAAGCTGCACCGGATCATGGAGTTTGGGGAAATTCCCGAAAATCAAGGGGCAGAGCCTTTTATCAGGGACTTTTCAAAAAGAGAGGCCGAATTGAACAGAGTCCGTTCTTTTATCCGCAAACAGGCGAAAAAGGGCGAATTTGAACTGAATTTTTTGAAAGAATATTCCTATTTTGAAAAGCTGGCTAAGGAAGCGTCGGATCTGTTGGATGAAAGCTGTCTTTTACGTCTGTCAAAAATGGTCAAAGAAAGAGGTATGTACTGCCACGGGGAGTGCAACCAGCATAATATCCTGATAAACGGAAAGAAAATTGCGGCAACACACTTTGAGAAATGCTGTATGGACATACAGATCCGGGATCTGTACCTGTTTTTAAGAAAGATCCTGGAAAAGAACAACTGGTCCGTTCCCTTAGGATTGTCCATTCTTTCGGAATATGAAAAAAACAAACCCCTGAATATGGATGAAAAAAGGTATCTTTATGCCAGGCTGCTTTATCCCGAAAGATACTGGAAGATAGCAAATGCCTATTTGAATAAGAGAAAATCCCTTCCCCCCAGAAGGCAGCTGGAAAAGCTGGATGCGTTGTTGGCTATCGAGGCGGACAGGATAGAATTTTTAAGAAATTTGGAAAAGGATTTACTTTAGCATTTAAAAAAATAGTGGTATACTTTAGTTTAAGCAAAGAGGTACGGAATGAAAAAATTTATATTGAAATATGCATTGGTGTTTTTGCTTTGCACCTGGGTATTTACAGGCTGCGGGGAAGCGCCGGGAACGCCGGAAACACAAGAAGAAATCGTAATACAGGGCAATTATAAGGAAACTCTTGCGGATTCCATGGATGAAGCGGTAATCATGTCGGTGGATGAAGAGAAGAACTCGATTCAATTTTACAACCTTACCATAGGGAGGACCTATACCCTGTCCTATGACGGGACCACCGGAATGAAAAACAAATTCGGCGACGAAATGGTGGCAGGCCAGTTTGCCAGCGGAGATATGGTAAGGGTAACCTTTATTAAGGATGAAAAACGGGCCAAATCCCTGCAGCTTTTAGACGATGTATCGGTCAGCCGCATTGATTCCGGCTATGAGATCAACAAGGCTGCGTACACCATGAGCTTTGGGGGGGATCAGTATGCCCTTCACAAAAATGCGGTAGTGTTATTTAAGGGAAAACAGATCCAGATGGAAGAGATCAATCCGGTGGACGGTCTCAAAATCATAGCAAGGGATCATGAGGTATATGCCATAACGGTGGAAACCGGACATGGATATGTGCGCCTTACGGGCCATGAATCCTTTGTGGGAGGCTTTATAGAAATAGGACAAACCGTGATCAGAGAGGTTACGGATGAAATGCTCATTGTGGTCCCCGAAGGGGAATACAGCCTGTATATCAGCAACAACGGCGTTGCGGGAAGCAAGGATATTTCCGTGGTCAGCGACGAAGAGACTTTAGTGGATGTATCGGAGCTTCAGACCGAGAAGATCAAAAAGACAGGAAAGATCATTTTTACCATTACGCCCGCCACGGCAAAGCTTTATGTTGACGGTAATGAAACCGACTACAGCGGCGAGGTGGAGCTTGATTACGGGATTCATCAGATCAGCGTAAAGGAGGAAGGCTACAGCACCCTGACCCAGTACATCAAGGTAAGGGAGCCTATGTCCAATCTCAATATTGCATTAGAGGAGTCGGACGGCTCGGAAGAGGAAGAGGATGAAGACGACAATAAAACAGAGGAAAAGAAACCTGCTGTCAGCTCCAATTCCACCAACACGGCGGGGGCTTCCGATTACCGGGTATATATCGATGCGCCTGTAGGGGCGGAGCTGTATTTAAACGGAAGCTATGTGGGAGTTGTCCCGGCAAACTTCCCCAAACAGGCGGGAACCTATATCATTTCCCTTCGAAGGGACGGATATCAGACAAGAAGCTATACTCTGCAGATAGATAGCAGCAATAAGGATATCAGCTATTCTTTCTCAGAGCTTGAAATGCAGTAAAACGAAAAAGAAAAAGGAGGACAAACATGAGTTACAAGGAAGTGTATGAAAGCTGGCTGTCAAATCCCTATTTTGACGATGCCACAAAGGATGAGTTAAGGAGTCTGTCCGGAAATGAAAAAGAGATCGAGGACCGTTTTTACAGGGAGCTGGAATTCGGGACGGCAGGGCTTCGGGGAGTGATCGGAGCGGGCACGAACCGTATGAATATCTATACGGTCCGGAAAGCGACCCAGGGGCTTGCCAATTATATTTTAAAGCAGAATGAAGCGGGAAAGGGCGTAGCCATCGCCTTTGATTCCCGGAGAATGAGTCCGGAATTTGCCGACGAGGCGGCTTTATGCCTGGCGGCTAACGGAATCAAGGCCTATGTTTTTGAATCCCTGCGCCCTACGCCGGAGCTGTCCTATGCAGTCCGCAGGCTGGGATGTATTGCAGGCATTAATATCACTGCCAGCCATAACCCGCCGGAATATAACGGATACAAGGTTTACTGGGAAGACGGGGCACAGATCACGCCGCCTCACGACGGAGGCATTATGGCGGAGGTTGCCGCGATTACCGATTACAACACGGTAAAGACCATGGATAAAGAGGCGGCAGAGGCAGCAGGACTTTATACGACCATCGGAGCCGATATTGACGATTCTTATATCGAGGAGCTGAAAAGCCAGGTTATCCACTGGGATGCCATAAAGGAAGCCCAGAAGGATATTAAGATCGTATATTCGCCCTTACACGGGACGGGTAATATTCCCGCAAGGCGCGTGATGAAGGAGCTGGGCTTTGAAAACGTTTATGTGGTTCCCGAACAGGAGCTTCCTGACGGGGAATTCCCTACCGTTTCCTACCCCAATCCCGAAGCGGCAGAAGCCTTTGAGCTGGGACTTAAGCTGGCAAAGGAAGTGGATGCGGATCTGGTGCTGGCAACGGACCCGGATGCAGACCGTTTAGGCGTGTATGTAAAGGATGCAAAGAGCGGAGAATATATTACCTTAACGGGAAACATGTCGGGATGCCTTCTGGCGGATTATGAGATCGGACAGAGAAAAGCCACAAAAGGCCTGCCGGAGGACGGCGCCCTGATCAAGACCATCGTTACCACCAATATGGCGGACGCTATCGCTAAGGCTTACGGTGTGGAATTGATCGAAGTACTGACCGGCTTTAAATATATCGGACAGCAGATCCTTGGCTTTGAACAAAAGGGCAGGGGCACTTATCTTTTCGGTTTTGAGGAAAGCTACGGCTGCCTGATCGGGACCCATGCAAGGGACAAGGATGCCATTGTGGCGACTATGGCTCTCTGCGAGGCTGCCGCATATTATAAGACCCAGGGAAAGACCCTTTGGGACGCCATGACGGATATGTATGAAAAATACGGCTATTACAAGGATGACATCAAATCCATTACCTTAAAGGGGATCGAAGGTCTTGCCAAGATTCAGGAGATCTTAAATACCCTCAGGGAAAATACGCCCGAAAAGATCGGCGCATATACCGTTTTATCCGCAAGGGACTACAAGGCGGGCATTATAAGGGATGTGAAGACAGGAGAGGAAAAGCCCACAGGACTTCCATCCTCCAATGTACTTTATTATGACCTGACAGATGACGCATGGCTTTGTGTGCGTCCCTCCGGTACGGAGCCCAAAGTAAAATTCTATTACGGGATCAAGGGAGACTCTTTAGAGGATGCCAACAAAAAATCGGCGGCTTTGGGAGAAGAAGTGCTTGCCATGATAAACGGGATGTTAAATGAATAAAGAAGTAAAGGAACGGGAAAAGTATTCCTTAGATGATTTTAAAGAGATCATTAAGGTCCTGCGCAGCGAACACGGCTGTCCCTGGGACAGGGCCCAGACCCACGGTTCCCTTACGGGATGCATGATCGAAGAAGCGGCGGAAGCGGTTTCTGCCATAAAGGTTTATGAAAAAACCGGAAATAAGGAATGCATGCAGGAGGAGCTGGGGGATGTGCTGATGCAGGTAGTGCTGCACGCCCAGATCGCAGAGGAGGAAGGGCTTTTTACACTGGAGGATGTTATCGGAGGGATCAGTAAAAAGATGATCCGCAGGCATCCCCATGTATTTGAGCCGGACGGAACGCCTTTAGACGGCAGAAAACCCGCTCCGGATACATTAAGATCATGGAGAGAAATAAAAGCTTCGGAAAAGAAAAGTCAGAGTTATGAAGAGCCGTTTGTAAAAAAACGGTTGAGAAAAGTCTTTGCGAAATTTTATAAAATAATTTTATAATATGACAAAATGGAAAAAATGCCTAAAAATGCCTATTTTTCGCAATTATTCCTTGACAAACCCGTCAAAAAATATTATAAATATTTGTAGGCGTTTGTAGGTAACGCAAAAAAAAGATGATTTATTCAGTAAAGTAGGAGGAGTTCAGAATGAACAAAACAGAATTAGTTGCAGCTATTGCTGATGAGGCAGGTATCTCCAAGAAAGATGCAGAAAAGGCTTTAAAGGCTTTTACAGATGTTGTAGGGGAAGAACTGAAAAAAGGCGGTAAGATCCAGTTAGTTGGATTCGGCACATTTGAAGTATCCGAAAGAGCAGCAAGAGAGGGAAGAAATCCCCAGACAGGCAAGGCAATGAAGATTGCTGCATCCAAAGCACCTAAATTCAAAGCAGGAAAAGCATTAAAGGATTTAGTAAACGCTTAATTAAAACGAATGCCCAGAGCCCTTTTGCAGTTGCAAGAGGGCTCGTTTTCTCTCTATGGATAAATAATAACGGAAGTATATATAACAGTGAAAGGATATATGAAATGAGATTGGATAAATATTTAAAAGTATCCCGATTGATCAAAAGAAGGACGGTGGCTAACGACGCCTGCGATGCCGGCCGGGTCATGATCAACGGAAAAGTGGCAAAGGCGGGAGCGGAAGTAAAGGAAGGGGACGAAGTTACCGTTAACTTCGGAAACAGGGTCATTAAGATAGAAGTGCTTTCCATTACGGATACCGTAAGAAAAGAGGATGCAAAGGAAATGTTTCGCTATTTGTAGGTATATTTTACAACCCTCCTAATATACTTTAATATGCAGATGTAGCAGAGGAAGCTTTGTATATCTGTACCGTATCAGGAGGAGGTATGCAGATGGAAGATATGAATACAAAACAGAGAGCGCATAAGCTGATGCTGACCAACAGAAGGACATGTATGGTCAGTGGAGTGTCGGATGTGCTTTCTTTTGATTTGGCGGAAATTTTATTGGAGACCGATCAGGGAATGTTGATGATCAAGGGAAGCGATCTGCACGTAAACAGGCTCACGCTGGAAAAAGGGGAAGTGGACGTAGAAGGAAAGATCGACAGCCTGACCTATTCAGAGGTGTCGGGATACGGAAACAAGGGAGAATCTCTTTTAGGAAAGCTGTTTAAGTAATGAGCGGGCAGATCGTCAGTGAAGGAAGATTCCTGTTTTCCTGCTTCCTGTCCGGTATTTGTATTACCATAGCATATGACTGCCTGAGAATTTTCCGCAGAGTGAAAAAGCATAGTACGGGTTTTGTCGCATTGGAGGATCTGATCTTCTGGTTTGCGGCGGCGGCATTTTTATTTTACATGCTTTATGAAACAAATAACGGCGTTATCCGATGGTTTTCCATTGCGGGCGCAGGGGTCGGCATGTTGATATATAAGTATACCATAGGAGAACATCTTGTGGAAATTATGTCAACAATACTAAACCGCATACAAGATATGGTGGCGAGGTTTTTAAGGTGGCTCTTCAGGCCCCTTAAATGGCTGTTTAACAGGACTTGGAACAAATGGAAGAGACTGAAAAGAAAAATAAAAAAACAATTAAAAAAGAAGTTGACGGGCGACATAAAAGAGGTTAAGATAACATTATGTAAACATAAAAAGAAGAAGGATAAAAGGGATAGCCATGAGCCGTAGAGTCGCATTTCGGGGGAAAAGGCAAAATCGTCTTGGCATGTTTCTGGTTTCCGCAGTGATCGTTATGCTTTTGGTAGTAGTGTCTGTCAACAGTGTCCTACTAAGGCAAAAACAGGATACTTATCGGGAAAGGGAGGCAGAGCTGGATGAGCTGATCGCCGCTGAAGAACAAAGAACAACTGAATTAGAGGAATTGAGAAAATATACCCAGACCCAGGCATACATAGAAGAGGTAGCAAAGGAGAAGCTGGGGCTTGTCAAGGAAGGCGAGATCGTATTTAAGATGAATTAGGACATCGGTCAGAAGCGTTTTAGGGCGCAGACGGCAGATGTCCTTTTTGTCTGTCCTGAAATCTTTTCTTAAAAAAAGTAAAAATTTTTTATTTCCGCCTCTTTATTTCGACAAAAAGCGCGGAGGACATGTTATATAATAGGAGCACGGTTGAAACTGAAAAACGAAAAAGGTGATGTATATGAAGTGGAATCTTATGGAGCGTGAGGATATCAGCCATAATGTGGTGCCGGAGTACGGGAGGCGGAGACTGATCCTGTATGCGGATACCTTAAAGGAAATTGCGGAAAGCTTTGAGGAGATTCCGGAAACCGAAGGGAAGTCCCAGCTACAGCTCTATTTATATAAAACAAGACAGGAGCAGAATGTGCTTCTGGCGGGACAGCTGGATGAAACGGCCAGGGTCTTGAATGAACTGGCCAGCGAGACCTACGCCACTTCTTATTTAATGGAACGGCTCAGGAAAAAGATTCTGAAGGGATTAAAGGAAAACGGACTGATCGTAAAAGATTTATATGTCGTGGAGGCAAAAGAGCATTTGGAGGTGGGGATGAAGATCCGGGCCTCTGATGAAGAAATCTATCATACCGATGATCTGATGGAATTTGTATCGGAGATCTGCCACAGAAAGCTGCGCCATAACAGCGCCAACGCTTCTTATGTGCACGAAGAGCCGGTAACCCTGATCTTTGAGGAAGAGGTTAATTATTATGTAATAGAAGGGATCGGAAAGGCCAAAAAGGAAGGAGAGAGCTATTCGGGAGACAGTTACCTGTTAAAGGAGTTTGGAAAAGGCATGTTTTTGGCGGCATTGTCCGACGGCATGGGTTCCGGAGAGGAAGCGGCTAAAGACAGTGAAAAAGTAATGGATCTGTTGGACAAGTTCATGGAGACGGGATTCCACATGGAAAAGGCAACAGTCCTTCTCAATACCATGATGTTTCTGAGGGGAGCAAAGGAACGGACGCTCACGCTGGATTCCTGTGAACTGGATCTGTATCAGGGGACATGCCGGTTCTTAAAGTGCGGGGCTGCAGTTTCTTTCTTAAAAAGGGACAGGAAAGTCTTTCGGATAGGAGCAAATACCCTTCCTCTGGGAGTGTTTGCCAAAACGGAGCCGGAGGAATTCGTTTACGGTGTGGAAGACGGCGACTATATTATTATGATGACGGACGGCGTGGCTGACGCCTTTGATAACGGTAAAAGCGCCGTTTCCTTACAGGAATTTATCGGACAGCTGGAATACGAAAATCCCAGACAGATGGCTGGTATGCTGTTAAATATGGCAATTGCCAATGCGGAAGGAAAGATAAATGACGATATGACAGTGATCGTTTTGGGGATCTGGGCCAATACCTGATAAAAAAACCGGGTAAAGGGGCGAAGATAAGGGATGTAATTGACTTTTACAGGCATTGACGGTATATTATAATCAATCAATGACAGTCGGCCGGCGGATATGGGATCATCAATAAAGGAAATAAGGATGATCATGTGCCGGCGGATATAAAAGAGCAGCTCCGGGAGTCGGAATGATCACAAAAGTAAAAAAATATATGGAAAAACATCATATGGTTCGTGCTTTAGACCAGGTGGTAGTAGGGCTTTCGGGAGGGGCGGATTCTGTCTGCCTTCTCTTTTTATTGCAAAGACTTTCTAAGGAGATGGATTTTTCTTTAGAAGCGGTCCACATTAATCACAATTTAAGAAAAGAAGCGTCTGCAGAGGCGGAATTTGTAAAGGACCTTTGCCAAAAATGGGAGATCCCCTGCAAAATAGCAGAGGTTCACGTGAGAGAATATGCGGCGTCAAAGCATCTGTGCCTGGAGGAGGCCGCCAGAGCCTTGCGCTATCAGGTCTTTGAGCAATATAAAGGAGCTAAGATCGCCCTTGCACATCATGAAAACGACCAGGCGGAAACGGTCCTTTTCCACCTGTTTCGTGGAAGCGGCATCAGGGGCCTTGGGGGAATGCGCCCGGTAAGGGATTGCTATATCCGTCCGTTATTGTGTGTGGGAAAAGAGGAGATCCTTGCATTTATGGAGGAAAACCGCCTGGAGTTCGTAACGGATGAAAGCAATTTTGACACCGCTTACGCCAGAAACAAAATCCGTCAGGACATGCTTCCTGCGGCGGAAAGGGAAATCTGTGAAGGGAGCGCCGCCCATATTGCCCAAAGTGCGGAGCTTATAAGGGAAGCGGTGGACTTTCTGGATGAATTGGTAAAAGAAGAATGCAGACTTGTTGTAAAAAGAGACAACAATTGGTATTGTATAGACAAAAAACAGCTGGAAGGGATGCATCCTTATCTGAAATCCGCCGTCGTTTATGAAATGCTTGCAGAAGCCTGCGGCAAGAGGCGGGATCTGTCAAGGGCCCATGTGGAAAGTATCTTAGGGCTTTTAAAGGGGCAGAGCGGAAGACGGATTGTCCTGCCGTACGGCCTGTGGGCGGAGTTAGACCAGCACAGGCTCCGGATCGGAAAGCCGCCTGCCAGAGAAAAAGCCGTCATAGCAGAAATTCCCCTGAACCTTCCCGGGGAAACGAAAATAGAGGAGGCTGTGGAGGGGGCGTTTTCGGTAAAAACCGTCCGGTGCAGGATTTTTCCTTATAAAAAAGAGGCTTCTATTTCTAACAAAACGTATACGAAATGGTTTGATTATGATAAAATAAATAGTTGTCCGACAGTCAGAAGCCGGCATGGCGGAGATTATTTTTATTTTGACGGCGCCCATAGAAAAAAACTGAAGGACTATTTTGTGGATGAAAAGGTTCCGGTGGGTATGCGGGATCAAATTTTAGTGATCGCGGACGGAAGTCATATCATATGGATTCCGGGATTTCGGATCAGCGCTTATTATAAAGTTACGGAGGATACAAAACAGGTTTTGGAAGTTACTATACTTGGAGGAAAAGAAAATGAGTGACAAGATCAGAGTTTTATTGCCGGAAGAAGAGGTTGTAAAGCGCATCAGGGAGATTGGGAAACAGATTACCGAGGATTATCGGGGCGAAGAGGTTTTTCTGATCTGTACCTTAAAGGGCGCAAGTCTTTTTGCCTGTGAACTGGCAAAAAGGATCGATCTGCCCCTGACTCTCGACTTTATTGCAGTGGCCAGCTACGGCAGCGGCACCCAGTCCAGCGGGGAAGTCAGGATGATCAAGGATCTGGACGAATCCATTGAGGGGAAGAATGTTATAGTGGTAGAGGATATTGTGGATACGGGCAGGACCTTGAGCTATCTTTTGGAAATGATGAAAAAGAGAAATCCCAAATCCTTAAAGCTGTGTTCTCTTCTGGATAAACCGGAAAGAAGAGTGGTGGACGTGGAAGTGGATTATAAGGGATTTGAGGTTCCCGATCTGTTTGTAGTGGGATACGGTCTTGATTACGCGCAGAAATACAGAAATCTTCCTTATGTCGGCATATTGGAATTAGATGTATAACAGGAGGCAGCATTGAAAAAGAGAACAGTCAACGTGGGATACTTTTTGATCCCCATCATTATATTATTTTTGTTTTGCATATATCTGGAAATGACGAAGAGCAGCTCCAAGGCATATACCAGAGTGCAGTTCCTTGCGGATGTGGCGGAGGGAAATATTTTCCAGGTGGAGATCCAGCCCAATGAGCAGACCCCTACGGGGCGTCTGGATATTCAGTTTAACGACGGCACCAGAACGGTGTTGTATGTGGCTGATGTGGAAAAGATGGAAAGCCTTTTGGAGGAGAACCAGATCCCTGTTCTGATGAATAACATTCCTCAGGACTCCTGGTTCCGGTCTCTGGCCATGCCCATCCTGATCGTCGTGATCGGTATTGTTTTTGTTATGATCATTATGAATAATCAGATGAATAATAATAACGGAAACCGCGCCATGAACTTCGGAAAAAGCCGCGCAAGGCTTAATGTGGGCAGGCTGGACAAAATAACGCTTTCCGATGTGGCGGGATTGAAAGAAGAAAAGGAAGAGCTTGAGGAAATCGTGGACTTCTTAAGGGAGCCGGGAAAGTATACAAGGATAGGGGCCAGAATTCCCAAAGGCGTTTTGCTGGAAGGACCGCCCGGAACGGGTAAGACCCTGCTGGCCAAGGCCATAGCAGGAGAGGCGGAGGTTCCTTTCTTCTCCATTTCAGGTTCGGATTTTGTGGAGATGTTCGTAGGCGTGGGCGCGTCCCGTGTAAGGGACTTATTTGCCGAGGCCCAGAAGAATCATCCCTGTATTGTCTTTATTGATGAAATCGATGCAGTGGCGAGAAAGCGCGGGGCCGGTATGGGCGGCAGCCATGACGAAAGGGAACAGACCCTAAACCAATTGCTCGTAGAGATGGACGGTTTTGGGGAGAACGAAGGGATCATCGTACTTGCGGCAACAAACCGTGTGGATATCCTGGATCCGGCAATTTTAAGGCCGGGGCGTTTTGACAGAAAGATCGCCATCGGCGTTCCCGATGTGGGAGGCAGGGAGGATATTTTAAAAGTCCATGCCAGAAACAAGCCTTTGGCTGATAATGTGGATCTGGAGCATGTGGCGCAGACCACGGCCGGCTTTACCGGCGCCGATCTGGAAAACCTTCTCAACGAGGCGGCTATTATGGCGGCGAAATCCCGCAGGGAATATATCAACACGGAAGACATAAAAAAAGCTTTTATCAAAACCGGCATCGGAACGGAGAAGAGAAGCCGGATCGTTTCCCGGGAGGAAAGAAAGATTACCGCATATCATGAGGCAGGCCACGCTATTTTATATCATAAGCTGCCGGATGTGGGACCGGTGTATACCGTTTCCATTATTCCCACCGGGCAGGGAGCGGCGGGCTATACCATGCCTTTGCCGGCAAAGGATGAAATGTTTTTGACCAAGGGAAAAATGCTCCATGAGATCATGGTCGCTTTAGGCGGCAGGATCGCGGAGCAGCTGGTTTTTGACGATATTACAACGGGGGCGTCCAGCGATATTAAAAAGGCCACCCAGATCGCCAGAAAGATGGTTACCCGTTACGGTATGTCTGAAAGTATCGGCGTTATCAACTATGACGAGGAAGGAGAAGACGTCTTTATCGGACGCGACCTTGCCCATGCCAGAAACCACAGCGAGCTGGTTGCCGGCAAGATCGATGCGGAAGTCAAATCTATCGTAGATGATTGCTATGAAAAAGCGAAAGCGCTTATCATGGAAAATGAAGAGGTGCTTCATAAATGTGCGGATCTCTTGCTGGAAAAAGAACGGATTACCATGAAGGAATTTGAAGGCCTGTTTTAACTCTTTGTGCAATTTGACCAAAAATGAAGCCTTTATTTTGTAATATTTGTGAATGGTGAGTCTAGACGGTAAAGGGGGGCATTGCTATAATGTACTTGTAACCCCCCAATACATTACATAGTTTTTTGCTATACCCCAAAAGAAAGAAATACCTTCTCGAAAAAGACAGCTGTGCGACTGCTGTCTTTTTTCCTGTCTAAAAATATGTGGATTGTCAAAACTGATTATGATAGAATAAAATATAGTAGATGAATCATGGGAGGTTCATAGATGTTTTACAATCAGCTATCCAAATTAGAACAAAAACAGCAATACATTTCTACAATGCGTCCCGTTTTGAATAAAAGGGCTTTATTTTCGGATATGTCGTCTGAATTTGTCAGCCCGCCGGATCCCAATCCTTACAGTATCGTTACGATCAAATTCCGTTCTGCCAAAAACAATATAGATAAAGTTTATTTTGTCTGTAAAGGCGAAAAGCATCTGATGATGAAATTCAAAAGCGATGATTTGTTTGACTACTATGAGTATGATCTGCAGCTGGATGATGAAAGGGTAGCTTATTATTTTGAGATTACCGCAGGAAAAATTGTGTGCAATTACGATTTTCGCGGTGTGGCAAAGGATGTACAGGATTATTACAAATTTGTGATCGTTCCCGGGCAGCATGTGCCAAGGTGGGCAAAGGGTGCGGTCATGTACCAGATTTATGTGGACCGGTTCCGTAACGGAGATCCTTCCAATGACGTGCTGACAGATGAATACAATTATATCGGCGAACATGTGACAAAGGTGGACGACTGGAACAAATACCCCGCTGCCATGGGGGTCCGGGAGTTTTACGGAGGAGATCTGCAGGGCGTTATAGATAAAATGGATTACCTTCAGGATCTGGGAATAGACGTTATATATTTCAATCCTTTATTTGTATCGCCATCCAACCACAAATACGATATTCAGGATTATGATTATATTGACCCTCATTTCGGGAAGATCGTGGATGATAAAGGCGAGCTTTTAGGTCCGGGGCAGCAGGAGAACCGTCTGGCTTCCCGCTATATCAACCGCGTAGCGAACAAAAAGAATTTAGAGGCTTCCAACGAATTATTTGTCCATGTGGTGGAAGAAGCGCATAGAAGGGGCATGAGGGTAATTTTGGACGGTGTCTTCAATCACTGCGGCTCCTTCAACAAATGGATCGACCGTGAGAGGATCTATGAAGAGTTTGAAGGATATGAAAAAGGCGCTTATATATCCGCAGACAGTCCGTACAGAAAGTACTTCCATTTCTTTGATGAGAAAAGATGGCCTTATAATCCTACTTATGACGGCTGGTGGGGACATGATACGCTGCCGAAGTTAAATTATGAAGCCTCCAAGGAGCTTTATGATTATATTTTGTATATTGGGAAAAAATGGGTTTCTCCTCCCTTTAATGCAGACGGCTGGAGGCTGGATGTGGCTGCAGATTTGGGGCATTCCCCTGAGTTTAACCATAAGTTCTGGAAGGATTTCAGGAAGGCGGTAAGGGAAGCTAATCCCGAAGCCATTGTTTTGGCGGAGCATTACGGAAGTCCCAAAGAGTGGATCCAGAACGGGGAATGGGATACCGTCATGAATTATGACGCATTTATGGAACCGGTAACCTGGTTTTTGACGGGCATGCAGAAGCACAGCGACGACTACAGGGAAGATCTGTATGGCAATGCGGACAGCTTTTGGGGCGCTATGCATTATCACTGTACGGCTTTTTCCGGGGAATCCGCTTATATCGCCATGAATGAATTATCCAATCATGACCATTCCCGCTTTTTAACAAGGACCAACAGAAAAGTCGGAAGGGTAAATACGCTGGGCTCCGAAGCTGCCAATGAAGGCGTAAATAAGGCCGTTTTACGGGAGGCGGTGGCCATTCAGATGACATGGATGGGTGCCCCTACCATTTATTATGGCGATGAAGCGGGCGTATGCGGCTTTACGGATCCTGACAACAGGAGAACATATCCATGGGGACATGAGGATAAGGAATTGATCAGGTTTCATAAGGAAATGATCAGGATCCATAAGGAAAGCAATGCTTTTCTGTACGGCAGTTTAAAATATCTTGCTTCCGATTACAATCTGATAGGCTATGTGAGATTCTGCGACAGGGATCATTATGTCATCATTGTGAATAATAACGACCATGAGATCGAAAGAGAATTTTCGTTGTGGGAAGCGGGGATTCCCAAGGAATGTGAGATTGAACAGATCATGCTGACTGATGCTGCGGGATATACGACCAAGGTAAAGTCTCATGTGGTCGATGCAGGAAAATTAAAGCTGAAGCTTCCCAAGACCTCGGTAATCATTTTGAGGCACAGAGAAGAATTGCTTTAGTTAAATACCAGCAGGAAGCCTTTCGGGCACCTGCGATCTTCAGAGCCGGGGCAGGTAAAAATATTTCTTGCAATTGGCAGAAAACTGTGATATAAATTTATATTGTCAGGGCAATTTGGCATAGGATCAAGTTGTCCTGTATGGATGGATTCCCGAGTGGCCA
>DEUB01000043.1:0-2247 GCA_002362385.1 Lachnospiraceae bacterium UBA3273 | reverse complement strand
GTTCGAATCCACCTCCATCCATTATGCGTTGATGAGGGCAATGGAACAGTGCTTGCGCGTATGTCCATGTGAAAGCCTATAACGCAGATGCCGCAGTGGCGGAACTGGCAGACGCGCAGGACTTAAAATCCTGTGGTGGCGACATCGTACCGGTTCGATTCCGGTCTGCGGCATGTATCAAAAAATGAAGTCTGAAGCAAATGCTTCGGGCTTTATTTTTTTGGTTACATTTTAGAGTGCATTCATTACAATCGGCCTGGCAGGTTTATAAAAATGCCGATAGATAAAATAGAAGGACATAAACCGGAAAATACGGACGGCGAATTTGTTTAAGGGAGGAAGGTTAAAATGGAAACGGGTTCTGTATTTGGCTGCCATTATCGGGTTACGGCCAGCGGGCAGGGTACAAAGGCAGAGAAGGCCGCCGGAAATGCGGGCGGCAGTGAGAAAAAGCTTTCAGAGGCGGCGGAGCTTTCGGATTTTAAAAGAAAGTTCTATGATGATCTATCGAGGATAGTTCCATATAAAACCACGAGGGATACAACGCTTATCATATCGGAAGAGGCATTTTTGAAAATGAAGGAGGATCCGGCATACAGGGAAAAGGTCCTTGCCTTGATCAGAAGGGATTGGGGAAATTACTGCGGTCCCGGAAAGTATAAGGTGCTTATTACCGTGGGAGCGGATTTAAAGGATTACCGGGCATCTTCCTGGCCTGTGAGCAACGGCAGGCAATGCAGCAGGAGCAGAAGATATGTAAGGAAAAAGCTATATAAAAAACTGCGCAAAAAGCGTCTGGAGAAAAAAGAACGCCTGGAAGAATATCTGGAAGGAGAAATGATGATAAAAAGGCTGGTGCAGGCGCTGCGGAATGAAGAGGCGGCAAATGAAATGCTTCTTAGAAAATATAAAGAATTAAGGGAATGCTGGTAACAGGCATTCCCCTTTTATATCAGGCTTCATTCAAAAAAGACAGAAGCGGTTCAATATATTTTTTGGATGAAATATCGTAAGAACAGGAAATGGAAACAGCCTGTTCAAGTTCTTTATCATAAGGACTTTTGTCCTTTTTCTTTTTCATCATATGGGCGGCCGCCTTCATCATCAATTTGTCCCCGAAAGACATTTTTTCATAACACAGGCCGCCCTGCATATAAAAATGGGGTATTTCTGACAATTCTTCATCAGTCAGGTTCTGCTTCCAGAATGCCTCTATCACGTCTCCGGCGTCATTAGGTGTTGCGCCCGTTACGAAAAGAATAAATTTGCGGGCTTTGCTTTCTTCAAACAGCTTCTTTATTTTTTTATAGCCGTCGATCATGCCTGCATGGGCCCGGCTTCCGAAAATCACAGTATCATATTTTGAAAGCATTTCTGCTGTTGCAGCTTTATGATCGATCAGGTCACAGCCCGTTTCGTCTGCTATCATTTCTGCATATCTTTTTGTAAATCCGGTGCTGCTTTTATAAATAAGGATAATCCTGTTCTCTGCCATTGTTTTATTTACTCCTTTCGCTTTCCAACGTCTGTTTTAAAAATGCCTGATAGGCTGTTTCTTCCCGGGCAAGTATTTCATCGGTCAAAATATCCGGCGCTCCGGTTGCCAGAATGGTACTGATGCCTACTGTGTAGATCAACATATTCAGATGAAGCTCTTTTGCTTTGGCAAGGCTGATATTTAGATCGTCGGCAATAAATTGAGCTATTTGCGGATCGGTCTCGCTCTGATAAAGATCATCCAATGAATGGACAGATTCCCTCTTGCGCAAAATGAACATTCTGAATATGTGGGGCTCTTCTTTTGCCAACTGAATATAAGCATGACCGATGCTTTGGAAAAAATTATTTCTATCTATATGGGAAGATAAATATTCCTGTATAAAGCATGCGGCCTTCTTTTCCACATCATGGTAAAGTCCTTCCATATTATTGCAATAGCTGTAGATCGGCTGTACGGAACAGCCCAGCTTGTTGGCGATATTTTTGACCATGATCTGCTCTGTACCCTGGGTCCTCGCTATTTCAAAAGCTGCATCCACAACCATTTCTTTTGTAATTCTCTGCTTTGGCATAAAGCTCCTCCTAAAATACAATCTGATTATATAAACTGTTTATATAAACGGATTATATAATTTGGAACGGGGTTTGTCAATTAAATTATTTAGAATATTAAGATGTGATAATATTTTTCCCTGTCCCGATACAGCCTGCGGACCCTTTAAATGTTAGTGTATAATTTTTATTGGC
>DEUB01000020.1:21213-21371 GCA_002362385.1 Lachnospiraceae bacterium UBA3273 | reverse complement strand
GCTTTTTCAAGAAAAAATCGTTTAATTACCTTTGTTCTTGCGTCCTGTTACCAGATATGTTATATTAAGAACATAAAGGGAAGACCATAGAAGCGGCCCTACCCCTCTAGCAAAACAAACTTAACCTCTTACGAGGTCAGCCGTCACTATTGCAGTAG
>DEUB01000020.1:20218-20903 GCA_002362385.1 Lachnospiraceae bacterium UBA3273 | reverse complement strand
TTGTAAATCTGATAAATCAAATTCCCAAGGGCGACAACGAATATACCAATCTGGATTAAATCCTGATATGTAACATACATTGTATCGCCCTCCTTTCTTTCGTCTGAAGGGCTACTTGAACCCTCCGTAAAATACAAGAGGGATAAAACCGCCTTTGGCTCTATGGTTTCCCATGAATGGAGTATAGCACACATTTCCTTGTCAGGCAATTTCAATATTCTTTCTATACAATTACCAAACTATAAACTTTTCCTGCACATACTCGACCTGAAAGTCTTATCCTGAATAATAATGTTTCTTTGGAAATATGTTCGATAAAAATAGAAATATGTGTGTATTTACTTTAGATTATTAGAATGCTCTTTCGGCAAGAAAAGGAAACAACAAATTTTCAATTTTTCAAGTTGCTTTTGTTATCATCTCATCAATTTACAAAATCCTCATAAACCCTTGTTTTATAGTCTTTTCCTTCTTTATGAATTACTATTTTAATACAAACATGCATATTGTAATGTTCTTTGCCTCTGCTCTATGCTAGAATACTCCACAAGGACAACCGTGTTGCAGGGCGGGCTGACCTCTCATTTTATGGAATGGGGGGTAATGCCTATGAATAATCATTATGATTTTAAGGATCTGATGACCTTTGGTCTTCTCCTTCTGGCATTGCTTACATTCGTTTTTA
>DEUB01000020.1:0-20033 GCA_002362385.1 Lachnospiraceae bacterium UBA3273 | reverse complement strand
TAGAAAAACCACCCCTAAACTTTGACCGAGTAGCAGGGTGGATTTTCTATCTACATTATTGGTCAACCCACCTTATGGGCGGTTGTTCCTTTTATATGTCTAATATAGCATGCCTTTGTTGCTTTTTCAAGAAAAAATCGTTTACTTGTCAAGGCTTTTCATCGTCGGGAAAAGCAGCACATCCCTGATCGCCGGCGCATTAGTCAACAGCATGACCAGTCTGTCAATGCCGTATCCGATGCCGCCTGTGGGGGGCATACCGATCTCCAGAGCGTTGAGGAAATCCTCATCTGTGGTGTTGGCCTCTTCATCTCCCGCTGCCAGGGCTGCTTCCTGAGCTTTAAAACGCTCCCTCTGGTCAATGGGATCATTTAACTCGGAATATGCGTTGCACATTTCCCTTGCAGTAATGAACAGTTCAAAACGCTCTACATAATCGGGCTTGTCCGGTTTCCTCTTGGTCAGGGGACTGATCTCCACCGGATGGTCCATAATAAAGGTAGGCTGGATCAGATTCTCCTCCACAAATTCCTCGAAGAACAGATTTAAGATATCGCCCTTTGTATGCCTGTCCTCATAATGAACCTCTTTTTCGTCCGCAAGCTTCTTGGCCGCTTCCGTATCGGGCACCTCATCAAAATCAATGCCCGTGTATTTCTTGACCGCTTCGATCATGGTCATGCGCTCAAAAGGCTTGCCTAAATCGATCATATATTCCCCGTAAGGAACCGTTGTGGTGCCGCATACTTCTTCTGCCACATGACGGAACATATTTTCCGTCAAATCCATCATGCCGTTATAGTCTGTGTAAGCCTGATATAACTCCATCAGGGTAAACTCCGGATTATGCCTGGTATCCAGACCCTCATTACGGAATACGCGCCCGATCTCATATACTCTTTCCAAACCGCCTACAATAAGCCTCTTCAAATAAAGCTCTAAGGAAATACGCAGCTTCACATCCTCATCTAAAGCATTGTAATGGCTCTCGAAGGGTCTTGCCGCAGCGCCGCCCGCATTGGATACGAGCATGGGCGTCTCTACCTCCATGAAGCCCTGATCATCCAGAAATCTTCTGATGGAAGAAATGATCTGGGAACGCTTTACAAAGGTTTCCTTAACCTCCTCGTTCATGATCAGGTCGGTATAACGCTGACGGTAACGGATATCGGTATTGGTCAACCCATGGTACTTTTCAGGCAGTATCTGCAGGCTCTTGGAAAGCAGTGTCACGCTTTCCGCATGGATGGAAATTTCTTCGGTTTTTGTCTTAAATACCTCGCCGGAAATCCCTACGATATCGCCCACATCATATTTTTTGAAATCAGCATAGGGCTCTTCTCCGATGCTGTCCCTTGCCACATAGGACTGGATGTTTCCTTTTAAATCCTGTACATTACAAAAAGAAGCCTTTCCCATAACACGTTTGGACATGATACGTCCTGCAACGGTTACCTTTTTCCCTTCCAGTTCTTCAAAGTTGTCCTTTATATCCGTACTGTGATGGGTCACGTCAAATTTTGTGATCCGGAAAGGATCCTTTCCGGCTTCCTGAAGGGCCGTAAGTTTTTCCCGGCGCACCTTTAAAAGCTGGTTGATATCCTGCTCCTTGGGCTGTTGATTCTGCTTATTCTGCTCTGCCATTTCTCTTCTCCTATTGCTGCCACGGTATTTACTCCCGCAGACACTCTTCCTATACCTCGGATGCTCTCTGGATTTCCAGAACCTTATATTTTAATACGCCTGCAGGCACTTCCACCTTGACGGTCTCCCCCACCTTGGCTCCGATCAGCGCTTTCCCTACGGGAGATTCGTTGGAAATCTTGCCCTTTAAGCTGTTTGCCTCGGTTGAACCTACAATTTTGTATGTTAAATCCTGTTTCATTTCCATATCTTTGATCTTGACCACGCAGCCGATGTTGATCTTATCCAGATCCACTTCGTCTTCCACAACGACTTCCGCATTCTTTAAGATTTTTTCCAATTCTTCAATACGGGCCTCGATATCGCGCTGCTCGTCCTTTGCCGCATCATATTCTGCGTTTTCGGATAAGTCGCCCTGTTCCCTTGCTTCTTTGATCTTCTGGGCAACTTCTTTTCTTTTGACTACCTTCAGATCATGTAATTCATCTTCGTACTTTTTTAAACCTTCATAGGTTAAAATATTCTTTTTTGCTTCCATGAGATACCCTTCTTTCTATAGGTTCCGGGCATACAATCTTAAAAAAAGATAAATGCCGCCCCCGATTAACTAAGGTATTATACCTTATTATGAAAAGCTCTGTCAAGGATGTTGGCACAGGAATCAAAAGATATTTCCCCTCCCGCCCTTCTTAAGCTCCTGATCTTCTTCTGGTCTCCGAAAAGGGAAAAGAAAGAACAGCCCTTACGACAGCGGATATTTCCCTCGAAAGGCATCCGGGTACAGTCCAGCACATAATCGCAAAACGCCAGTTCCCCAAAGGACGGGGTAACCGTAATGGCAAGGCCGTACTGCTCCCATGCGTCCTCCACCAGTTCCCGGTATTCTGCTCCTTCCCTCGAAAAAATGGTCAGAAAATTTATTTTATCATAACAGTTCCGGATCAGGGCTATCAAGTCGCGTCTCTTTAAGGTATCTCCTTCTACGATCCCGATACGGGTCCTTTTTCCGAAATCCAGATTTTCCAGAAACCTTTCCGCAAAATGCAGGCGCAGGCTGTAAGGGTAGTCCTGCCTGTTTTTCATCCGGTAAACGTCGCATACCTTATCCTGACCTTCTTCTATCCTTCCGTTTCCGCTCTCCTCTTTAGCCATTCCCCTTTCATATTCAGATTCCTTCTTCCCTGCTTTTCCATCTTTATAATTGGGGTTCCACTTTTCCTCTTCAATTTTCCTGACAAGCTTTTTTACCTTCCGTTCTATCCAATTCCTTGTAAAAAAATCTCCTTTCCCCGTTTCCGGCGCGCTTTCCATAAAAATGCACACCGTATCCCCGATCCGGATCCGTCCCTGCAGTTTTCTTATTTCTTCCTTTTCGCCTACAGAAGCCGGTTCATATTCATAGCGGTCTCTTTCACGGGGTTTCCAGAAAGCAACTCTTTTCGCCTGACTGAAAAAATTTCCCGCCAGCATTTCTCTGGGCGGGAAACATAAAATATATTTAGTTTTCACGGGAATTTCAAAAAAGGGCTCTTCATTCTTATCAGTATCAAAATGATCCAAAAATAATTTCTTCTTCATATTTTCATCTTATGCCTTAGCTGTAAATTTATGATTCCATTATTTTACCTTCGATCATACAGGAAAACCTCACAGCCTTGCAGAACAGTCAGCGCTCATTCAACCGCCAAACAGGGCGTTTACTCCCTCTTTCAATTCCTCCATAGTCTCCATTTCATTGATCCTTCCGCGAAACCTTGCGGAGTCAGGCATCCCCGCCGTATACCAGGACACATGCTTTCTCATTTCCCTGACTGCAATATATTCTCCCTTATACTCGGTCATAAGCTCTGCATGCTCTAAGATCGTCCGTCTTATCTCCTCCTTTGGAACAGGACCCGGCATGGTCCCCAAAGAAAGGTAATCATCTATCTGCTTAAAGATCCACGGGTTGCCTCTTGCCGCCCGTCCTATCATAATGCCGTCGCAGCCTGTCTCCTCCAGCAATGCTTTTGCACTCCCGGGGTCTTTCACATCCCCGTTTCCCAAAACGGGGATAGAAACAGCCTCTTTTACCTGTCTGATAATATCCCAATCCGCACTGCCGCTGTAATACTGCTCTCTTGTGCGCCCGTGGACGGCAATGGCGGCTATACCGCAGTCCTCCGCGATCTTCGCCAGCTCCACGGCATTCACATGTTCATCGTCAAAACCTTTTCGTATTTTAACCGTAACCGGCTTCTTGACCGCTTTAACCACCGCAGCCATGATCTCTCCCGCCAGCCGGGGATCTTTCATAAGGGCAGAACCTTCCCCGTTATTTACCACCTTGGGAACCGGACAGCCCATATTGATGTCCAGTATGGAAAAGGGCCTCTCCTCAATCCTCTTTGCGATCTCCGCCATCAATTCCGGCTGGGAACCAAAAAGCTGCAGGGAAACCGGCTCTTCCTCCGGATGGATCTTCAAAAGCTCCTCCGTATTGCGGTTATTATAATAAACTGCTTTGGCGCTGACCATTTCCATGCACAGAAGCCCCGCCCCTTTTCTTTTGCAAACCAAACGAAACGGCAGGTCCGTAACGCCTGCCATGGGTGCGAGGACTACAGGGCTGTCTAAGGTTATCCGGCCTATTTTCAATGTTTTCATCCTGTACTCCGTTTACTGTATGATCTTTCAGCCATGTATTTTGTCATCTCATGTCTCTTCTTCCAGAAGATCTCCCGGATTTTCCTTTAAGATAAAAACCTTATAGTACAGACTCAAAGATTCAAACATTTCCTGTCTTGTCCTCTTGATCTCCGCCACTAAAAGTCCTGCGGAAATATCATCATAAAGAATATCATCCTCAGCCGCCTCTGTTTCCATGGTAATATCCCCGTCTTCTTCAAAAACGATCTTAAAGATTCCGCCTGCCTCCTGGGCAAAGAGAACGCTGATAATATGAAGCTCATTCTGAATGGATTCCGGCAGGGACTGGAAAGTCTTATTAAAAAAATACTTCATTTCATATTTATTTGCCGCACACAAAACCATGCGCCCGTCAGGAGTTTTTCCCTCATCTTCTTTGATCGGTTCTGCTTTATCGCTCATTCCTTACGCCTCTATTCTTTTCATTATTGATGCATCTATGCTCCTTACCAACCCATATGCCCTGCACAAGCGGCATTCTCATACATATCCGTAAACGCCCCTGACGCTGACTTCTCCCGCATAAACGGTTTCTATACTGCCGTCTTCTTTTTCCACCAAAAGCTCGCCCTTTTTATCAATACCCCTGGCGATTCCTTCAAACTCATTCTGGGGATCCAACACCTTTACCTTTGCATCCTTGTTGACCAGACGCTTTCCGTAATCCTCCATGAGAAGGGACAGATCCATGGTCTGTAAAAATCTCTCATAGTATTTTTCAAAACATTCCATACACTTTGCCACAATGGGAGCCCGTAAGATCTTTTCTCCCTTTTCAATGCATAAGGATGTGGCTTTGTCCCGGATCTCCTCCGGAAATTCCCTGACATTTACGTTAATGCCCGTACCGATTACCACATACTGGATATATCCGTTGGATTCCGTGCTCATTTCCGTAAGGATCCCGCAAATCTTCTTTCCTCCGATCACCACATCGTTGGGCCATTTGATCTGGGACTTTAATCCGCAGACCTCCTCAACCGCCTCCGCCACAGCCATGGCGTCGATCAGCGTGATCATAGGCGCTAAGTCCGGCGCAAAATCCGGGCGGAGACCCAAAGTCATATAAATATTGGTATCAGGGGGCGACTGCCAGCTTCTCCCTCTTCTGCCCCTGCCCTGGTTCTGTTCTCCCGCCACAGCTAAAACCCCTTCAGGCGCTCCGTTTTCAAGCAGGCTTTTGGCATCCAGATTGGTAGAACCGGTAACCTTTGCATAGTAAAGCTTCCTCCCCGCCCATTTTGTCTTCAGCCTGCTGGCGATTTCATTTTCATTTAAAACATCCTCCTGTCCCACAAGATGATACCCCTTGTTGGGAACAGCCTCGATCTCATAGCCGTTTTCCTTCAGCTGGTTGATCGCCTTCCAGACCGCCGTTCTGGAAACGCCAAATTTATCACATAGCTCCTGACCCGAAACATAACCGTCCCTTTCCCGGAGCAGGGTCAATATTTCCGCTTTCATGTAAGCATCTCCTAATTCAACAACCACGCCGCAGGCAGCGTGACATTCCGTTATTTTCACCGCACACCGCAAAATCTGTGCTTCCGAATTGCCGCTCTGTCAGACCTATGCCCCCAGAGTTGCCGCCATAACCGCCTTGATCGTATGCATACGGTTCTCCGCCTCATCAAAGACCACCGACTGGGCGGATTCAAAAACTTCGTCAGTCACTTCCATCTCCGTAATGCCGAATCTTTCTCCCATCTTGGCGCCGATTTTAGTCTTCAGATCATGGAAAGCAGGCAGACAGTGCATGAAGATCGCCGTATCTTTCGCATTCGCCATGATCCTGCCGTTAACCTGATAAGGAGAAAGCTCTTTGATCCTTTCCTCCCATACCTCATCCGGTTCGCCCATAGAAACCCATACGTCCGTATAGATCACATCTGCGTCCTTGGTGCCCTCCATGGCGTCTTCAGTAAGAGTAATGGTTCCGCCGGTTTGCGCAGCGATTTTCTCACAGGTTTTTACCAGATCTTCGGAGGGAAAATACTTCTTCGGCGCACATGCCACAAAATCCATGCCCATCTTTGCGCAGGTTACCATCCACGAATTACCCATATTATAGCGGGCGTCTCCCATATAAGCTACCTTTTTCCCTTTTAATGTTCCCAGATGCTCCCTGATGGTCAAAAGATCCGCTAACATCTGGGTGGGATGAAACTCATTGGTAAGCCCGTTCCAGACAGGAACCCCTGCATACCGTGAAAGTTCCTCCACGATCGCCTGGTCAAATCCCCTGTATTCTATGCCTTCATACATCCTTCCCAGCACTCTTGCCGTATCCGCAATGCTCTCCTTTTTCCCGATCTGGGAACCGGAGGGATCCAAGTAAGTCGTCCCCATGCCCAGATCATGCGCCGCCACTTCAAAGGAACACCTTGTACGTGTACTGGTTTTTTCAAAGATCAGGGCCACATTCTTGCCCCTTAAAGTATCTACGGGAATTCCTTTTTTCTTTTTTTCCTTATATTCTGCCGCCAGACCAAGCAGGTAATTGATCTCCTCCGGCGTATAATCCAACAGTTTTAAAAAATGCCTTCCTTTTAAATCTATCATTTTTCGTCCTCCTCAAAATCCTCCGCATCATCTCATACAACTTTTATGACCGGTTTGTATCCTTTTCTTATCTTAACTTATCCTTTCCTTTGTTGCAAGCCCTAGCAGGCTATCAAAACCCCAAGTCACAGGCTCTTTTAAAGATTAAAGTTTCTTTTAATGGTTAAACTATTCCCGGATATTTATGCCAAACCGGCTTATATTGAAAAAAATTCTACCTTTCCCTTAGGGCACCTGTTGCTTTTACAGTAAGGTCATAGTATACAATACGTTTATCATTCATATATCAGGAGGAAAACGTTATGCTTAAGATCGATCATTTAACCAAACATTACAAGGGCAGCAATAAAGGAGTTACCGATATCTGCCTGGAAATAGAAGCGGGGGATATCTATGCTTTTATCGGCCACAACGGCGCAGGCAAGACAACAACCTTAAAATGCGTTGCCGGCATTCACGATTTTGATTCCGGGGAAATCCTGATAGACGGAACCGGTATCCGTGAAAATCCCCTCTTATGCAAGAGCAGATTCGCCTATATCCCGGATAACCCCGATCTGTATGAATATCTGACCGGTATCCAGTACCTGAATTTCATTGCAGACGTTTTTAAAGTTCCTGCCCACAGGCGGGAAGAGCTGATCGGCCGTTACGGAAACGACTTTGAGATCACATCCTCCTTAGGGGATCTGATCTCCACCTATTCCCATGGCATGAAACAAAAGCTGGCAATTATTTCCGCACTGGTCCACGAACCAAAGCTGTTGATCCTGGACGAACCCTTTGTAGGGCTGGACCCTAAAGCCTCCGTTATCCTGAAAAATATCATGAAAGAGACCTGCGACAACGGAGGAGCTATTTTTTTCTCCACCCACGTGCTGGATGTGGCGGAAAAACTATGCAATAAGGTGGCGATCATCAAGGACGGAAGCCTGATCGCTTCCGGTAACATGGATGAAATCCTGAAGCAGGGACAGTCCCTGGAATCTATTTTTATGGAGGTGGTCAAAGATGCTTAAACAGATAAAAATCCTTACCGGGCTGGAGCTTTGTAATATTTATAATCTGAATGTTTTAAGGTTTTCCAAAGACAGGAAAAGAAAGAAAAAAGAGCTCTCCATCATGATCCTCTGGCTCTTCCTTATAGCCATGGTCGTCTTTTATGCAGGGAACCTCTCCTACGGGCTGCTCAAGCTGGGATTAGCCGATCTGATTCCCGCATATCTGATCACTGCTGCCAGCCTGCTTATTTTTTTCTTTGGCATTTTTAAGGCCGGGAGCGTTATTTTTCAAAAAGGCGGTTATGATATCCTCTGTTCCCTGCCCATAACCCGCACAGCCATCGTTGCCAGCCGTTTTCTGCGCCTGTATGTCGAAAACCTGGTCATGGCGTTTTTCATCGTGACACCGGGACTTTTCGTCTATGCCTGGTCTTTAAAGCCCGGGGTGTCCTTTTATATCCTTGGCGTTTTAAGCATACTTGCCCTCCCTCTTATCCCCATCACGGCATCTATCCTGGCGGGCGCCGTGATCACAGGCATTTCTTCCAGAATGAAACACAAAAGCCTGGCGGCAGCCGTCTTGTCCGTGCTGTTTGTCCTGCTCGTCTTGTATGCATCCTCCAGGCTCTCCGTCATGGAAGAAACCATTACTCCCGAAATGCTCAAGGAATTGTCTTCTGTTGTAACGGGACTTCTTAAAAAAATATATCCTCCCGCCGTCTGGCTGGGCGAAGGGATCATAACAGGCAGCTTTGCTACGTGTCTGGCCTGCATCGGCGTTTTTGTGGCGGTTTTTGCAGCCGCGGCAGCAATCGTCTCCGTATTTTTCCACTCCATCATCCAAAACCTTTATGCAACCTCTGCCAGACACAATTACGAATTAAAATCGATGAAAGCAAATTCCGTAATATCTTCCCTGTGCAGACGGGAATTTAAGCGCTATTTTTCATCCAGCATCTATGTGACCAATACCATCATAGGCCCTGTTATGGGATGCGTTCTTTCCGGCGCCCTTCTTTTTACCGGCACGGGCCTCATTACAAGATCCCTTCCCATTCCTCTTGACGTCTGCGCCCTTATGCCCTTTGTCATTTCAGGGATCTTTTGTACGATGACTACCACGGCCACCTCCATTTCCATGGAGGGCAAAAACTGGTGGATCTTAAAAAGTCTGCCCTTAGCCCCCGGATCGATTTTAAATGCCAAGATCCTTATGAACCTGCTTTTGATACTTCCGTTTTACTTAATATCAGAACCCCTGCTGATCCCCGCCCTGAAACCCGGCTCTTTCTCTGACTGCATTTTTCTTATCCTGATACCCGCCGTCATCATCCTGTTTTCCTGTGTATACGGCATTGCAGTCAATCTGCACTTCCCCGTTTTCAACTGGGAGAATGAAGTAACCATCGTCAAGCAAAGCATCTCCGCAGTGTTAGGAGGCATGGGAGGACTTTTTCTTTCCGTCTTGTGCATAATACTTGTCCTTCTGGTCCCCGATGAGTACTCCACCCTCTGCAGACTTTTTCTCTGCATCGTTATTCTTGGCATAACGGCCCTTTTACACAAAAAAGTATCCGCTCCCGATGCCTGGCAGCGTTATGAATTATAAAAAGTTTCAGTAATCCCGCTCCCCGGACTTTGCTTTGTCTTAGGGAGCGGACCCTGAAACTCTTTTCATTGCTCTTTCTATTTAATTCTGTCCATAATAGGCGTTGGCCCCATGCTTTCTGAAATAATGCTTATCCTGCAGTTCCTTAGGGGCAGGCTCTACCTTGGGATAAATGGTTTCCGTCCGGTAAGCCATTTTGGCAACTTCCTCAAGAACCACTGCGTTGTGAACGGCCTCGTTTGCGTCCCTTCCCCATGAAAAAGGGCCATGGTTTTTACACAAAACGGCAGGCACCGCCATAGGGTCTTTTTCCATTCTCTTAAATTCATTGACGATCAGATGCCCGGTATTTTCCTCGTATGCTTCTTCAATTTCCTCTTCCGTCAGACACCTTAAGCAGGGAACTTCGCCGTAAATATAATCTGCATGGGTCGTCCCGTAACAGGGTATGCTCCTTCCCGCCTGTGCCCAGCTGGTGGCGTACGATGAGTGGGTATGGACAACGCCGCCGATCTCGGGAAACGCCTTATAAAGCTCTAAATGAGTAGGCGTATCGGATGATGGCTTGTATTTTCCTTCCACCCGGTTGCCCTCCATATCCATAACGACCATATCGTCAGGCGTTAATTTGTCATAATCCACACCGCTGGGCTTAATAACAAACAGCCCTTTTTCTCTGTCAATTCCGCTTACATTGCCCCACGTAAAAGTAACCAGTCCGTAATGGGGCAGTAACATATTGGCTTCATATACTTGTTTTTTTAATTCTTCTAACATCCTGTTCCTCCATATGATATACCGGGCAGCATTTACCTTAGAGCGCGTCTACGGCCGCACGTTCAATTGCCAGACCTTCCATATAACGTTTCATGAACTTTTCAAAGCCTTCCACATCCTCTTTTACCGGATCCATGCTGCTACCGCTCTGTCCTGCGAAGATTTTATTTTTCAGATAATCTCCCAGGCTTTCGCCCTCTTCTTTATTCTGCATATAGGCCGCAAGCAGGGCGATGCCCCATGCTCCGCCTTCTCCCGCGGTTTCCATAACGGATACGGAGGTATTCATTGCCGCAGCCGCCACTCTCTGTCCCACGCCCTTTGTTTTAAACAAACCGCCGTGGCCGAACATTTCGTCCACCTCTACGGACTCTTCCTTAAACAAAAGGTCTAATCCCGCTTTCAAAGCCGCCAGGGAAGAATATAAGTGCGCCCTCATAAAGTTAGCAAGATTAAACTTATCTTCCGCTTTTCTCACAAACAAAGGAGCCCCTTCATCAAAGCCCGTTACCGGCTCTCCGGAAAAGTAATTGTAGGAAACCAGCCCGCCGCAGTCTGCATCCCCTTCCATGGCCTTGTTATAAAGTACGGAAAACAGCTTATTTTTATCCACCCTGCCGCCCAGGCTTTCCGCAAATTCATCAAAAATATTGACCCAGGCATTCAGGTCGGAAGTACAGTTGTTGCAGTGCACCATTGCCACAAGGGCCCCGTCCGGCGTAGTCACAAGGTCGATCTGGGGATAAACCTTGGAAAGCTCCTTCTCCAGTACGATCATGGCAAATACGCTGGTGCCCGCCGAAACGTTTCCCGTTCTTTTGCCTACGCTGTTGGTAGCCGCCATTCCCGTTCCGGCATCGCCCTCGGGAGGGCATACGGGAACGCCCGCCTGAAGATTTCCGCTCACATCCAGAAGGGCGGCGCCTTCCTTTGTAAGCGCTCCGGCATTTTCGCCCGCCGTCAGGACTTTAGGCAGAATATCCTCCAGCTTCCATGAAAATCCTTCAGGTTTTGTCAGTTCGTTGAATTTATCGATCATGTTCCCGTCATAATCGCCGGTCTTAACATCGATGGGAAACATGCCCGAAGCGTCTCCCACTCCCAGGACCTTTTGTCCCGTCAGCTTATAATGTACATAACCCGCCAGGGTGGTAAAGAAAGCAACGTCCTTCACATGCTCCTCTTTATTTAATACAGCCTGATATAAATGGGCAATGCTCCATCTCTGGGGAATATTGTAGTTGAACTCCTTCGTCAGTTTAGAAGCAGCCTCCTCGGTAATGGTGTTTCTCCATGTTCTGAAGGGCACCAGCAGGTTATCCTCTTTGTCAAACGCCAGATAGCCGTGCATCATGGCTGAAAATCCCATAGAGCCGATCTTTGTAATGGTTGCGCCATACTGCTCTTTAACATCCTTTAACAAGTCCTGATAGCAGCCCTGCATACCCTTCCAGACATCCTCCAGGGAATAGGTCCATATGCCGTCCACATACCGGTTTTCCCATTCGTAGCTTCCCGCCGCCAGGGGAGTTCCTTTTTCATCGATCAAAACGCCCTTGATCCTGGTAGAGCCAAGCTCAATGCCCAGAAAGGTCTTTCCTTCTTCAATTAATAATTTTTTGTCCATGTCCCACTCTCCATCTTCTCAAAATCATCTGTCTTAATATTGGTTTCCTTCTCTTAAATATAACATACCATTTACACAAAATACTAAATAACTGATCGTTTTCAGCGTCAGAGGGCTTATGGCAGAACCGAATCTTATTCTTTCCGCCATGCCCTCTTCACACTTTATTTATAAAATATCTCTCCCAACATAAGTTCTTTCTTAAATTCGCGGATCTTTGTATCCTTGTCGATATAAACCGCTTCAATGCCCATTGCGTTTGCCCATTCTCCCATCTGCTCCGCCGTAAGATCATAAGTAAATGCCGTATGATGGGCGCCTCCTGCCAGAATCCATGCTTCCGCCCCTGTATACATATCCGGCTCCGGCGTCCAGAAATTGCTTGCTACCGGCAAATGAGGCATGGGTTTTTCAATCTTTTTGCATTCCACATCATTGATGATCAGACGGAATCTGTTGCCAAGATCAATGAGAGAAGTTGCGATACCATGTCCCTCCTTGGACTCAAACACCAGTCTCGCCGGATCTTCCCTATCTCCCATACTCAAAGGCTGGCATTTAATACTGATAGGTCCTTCTGCAATGGTTGGACAGATCTCCAGCATATGCGCCTGCAAAATGCCTTCTTTTCCTTTGACCAGATTATAAGTATAATCTTCCAGCATAGAGGTTCCTTTGGGGTTCTTCAGATCGGAGGTCATGATCTTCATAAGGCGTACCATAGCCGCCACTTTCCAGTCGCCTTCTGCCCCGAATCCATACCCTTTCTCCATCAACCTCTGGATCGCAAGTCCCGGAAGCTGCTTTAAAGCTCCCAGATCCCCAAAATGGGTCACGATGGCCTGATAATTCTTTTCCTCTAAAAATCTCTCAAAGCCGATCTCGATCCGGGCCTGAACGGCAACATGCTTTTTAAATTCTTCGGGATCCCTGCCCTCTAACAGAATCTCATACTTATCGTAATACTCTTCCACTAAAGCGTTGACATCTCCTTCGGAAACACTGTCCACACTTTCCGCGATCTCATTGACGGGATATGCGTCTACCTCCCAGCCGAATTTGATCTGCGCCTCAACCTTGTCGCCCTCTGTAACCGCCACGTTCCTCATATTATCCGCCACGCGCATAACGCGGATATGGCTGCTTTCGACAATGCCCACCGCCGTTCTCATCCACATGGCGATCTTGCCCGCCACAACGGGATCCGACCAGTGACCTACCACAACCTTTCTTTCAATGCGCATCCTGCTCACAATATGTCCGTATTCACGGTCTCCATGGGCGGACTGGTTTTCATTCATGAAATCCATATCGATGGTATCATACGGCAGCTCTTCATTGAACTGCGTGTGCAGATGAAGAAGCGGTTTTCTAAACTCCTGCAGCCCCAATATCCATGACTTTGCAGGAGAGAAGGTGTGCATCCACGTAATGACGCCCGCACAGGTCTCGTCCAGATTAGCCTCGTTAAAAGTTTTCCTGATCAATTCATTGGTAATCAAAGTGGGCTTCCATACGACCTCATAGGGGAGAATCCCTGAATTATTCAAGCCCTCCACGATTTTACGGGAATGCTCAGCAACCTTTTTCAGGCACTCATCGCCATAAAGATCCTGTGAACCGGTACAAAACCAAAACTTGTACTCTTTTTTCTGCAGCATACAAACTACCTCCTTAATCTTATTTTACGGTCTCTAATATAATTAAATGATATAACTTGTACGCTTATCACTACAAGTTGTTTTTTTCCGGTTTTGGGGGAAGAAAGGGGATGCGACGGTGGAGAGTATGGAGGAGCGGCGGGAGGGGGATGGGAAGGGGGAATCAGGGGAAGGTCTTTTGGGCGGGGGCAGGGGAAGATATTTTCTGTTTTCATAATCGCACTGTAAATTGGATTTTTCTAACAGCCTTGCCGGGGTTCACTTCATGTCGTCGGGCCGCGTCTAATGCGGCATCCATGCCGCAAAGACGCTTAACAGCCCATCCATGGGCTGTTATCCCTTAGTTTTCGATAAGGCTGTAAGAAAAATCTCAATTTGCAGTAATGGGGATCATGAAAAACAGAAAATATCTTCCCCTGCCCCCGCCCAAAAGACCTTCCCCTGATTCCCCCTTCCCATCCCCCTCCCGCCGCTCCTCCATACTCTCCACCGTCGTGCGCCCCTTCTCTTTCTCCGGCAGCTTTTTAATAGGTCTCTCCCCCTTTAGCCCGGGAGTTATTTGGCGCCCGGAAGAATAGAAAAGGATTTTGCCTCCCGGCTTTGTTTGGCCTGGGGGGCTTTCCTTTGCAAAAAATATATTTAATTGAAGGAACCCTTATAAAGGCGTCAGCACTTAATCTGCGTTCTTTGCAGATTTACGTGCTGCTACGCCTTTATCGGAGCGCAAGCGAGTTCCTGAAATAAATATATTTTTTTGCAAAAGAAAGCCCCCCAGGCCAAACAAAGCCGGGAGGCAAAATCCTTTTCTATTCTTCCGGGCATCCCCACACCCCCGGACTAAACTACTTCTCCATCAATACTTCTTTAATACTGGTGGCAAGTCCTGCAACCCCCTGAATATCGGAAGGGATAATGATCTTGGTAGCCTTGCCGTCCGCAGCCTTTCCAAAAGCCTCTAAGCTCTTTAACTGAAGGACCGCTTCGTCAGCGCCGGCTTCCTTTAACATTCTGATACCGTCTGCCGTAGCCTGCTGTACCTTCATGATCGCTTCAGCCTGACCTTCCGCCTCACGGATCATCTTTTCCTTCTGGGCTTCCGCACGAAGAATTGCCGCCTCTTTTTCCGCCTGGGCTTCCAGAATCGCGGATTCCTTCTGTCCTTCCGCAACTAAGACAGTAGATTTCTTTTCGCCTTCCGCACGAAGGATAGCTTCACGACGTTCACGTTCTGCCTTCATCTGCTTCTCCATGGCATCCTGAATGCCTGCAGGAGGAATGATGTTCTTTAACTCTACACGATTTACCTTAATACCCCAGGGGTCAGTTGCCGCATCCAGGGTGCTGCTCATCTTCGCGTTGATGATCTCCCTGGAATTTAAAGTCTGGTCCAGCTCCATATCGCCGATGATGTTACGAAGTGTGGTAGCGGTCAGATTTTCGATGGCCATGATGGGATTTTCAACACCATATGCATAAAGCTTCGGATCCGTTATCTGGAAAAATACGATGGTATCGATCCTCATGGTAACGTTATCCTTGGTAATAACCGGCTGGGGCGCAAAGTCCACAACCTGCTCTTTCAATAATACTTTCTTTGCGATCTTATCGATAAACGGTGTCTTGAAATGCATTCCTACAGACCATGTGCCCTGATATGCGCCCAGCCTCTCAACGACATATGCATGAGCCTGGGGCACGATCTTGATACAGGACGCCAACACCCAGATTACGATAACGATCAATACAATAATTCCAACAACTGCTCCCATTTAATCTTCCTCTTTTCTTTCTGCTTTATTATCTTTTTCCTCTTCTACTATCAGTTTTACACCGTTAACAGCTTTCACAATGACTACTGCTCCCGGCTGTAGCACGATCCCGTCCTGAACGGTGCGGGCCGACCATTCCTGTCCGCCAACGGTAACCCGGCCGATTCCCTGAAGATTATCGACTTCGCTGACCACAATGGCCTGCCTGCCGATCATGCTCTCAACATTGGTCCTTGCCCTGTCTTTATTAAAATATTTTACCGCAACAGGTCTTGTAAAAATCAGTAATAACAGTGAAACAACTAAAAATGCAAGTATCTGAACAAGAAACGGAGCATTCAGCATTGCCAGCACAAACGCAATCAATGCGCCGCCTGCAAACCAGATGGTGGTAATTCCCAGGGTCGCAATCTCTATCACAAGCATAATGACCATTACCGCCAGCCAGAATAATATTGCCGGCACAGACACTCCAAACATTGTTACCATATCTATTCTCCTTTCCTCCTCTTGTAGTATTCCCATCATACTATATTTTCATAAAATATTCAATGAAAGGGAAAAAAATGACTTGTAGAAATTTGGGTGCTCTTTAGCAACTGTAAGTAGCAAAAAGGAACCTTCTTATCCGGAAGATTCCTTTTCAAATATTGCATAATTTTGTTATAACACCTTTTAGTAAAAAACATGATTGCCGATCACAACCCCGGCAGCCTTGCCCACACGTCCGAAATGCAGCGCGCCGCCTACAGTGGTCTGCCCGTCAACTGCCGCCTGTGCCGCCTGCATACAGGATGAAGACGGTCCTCTTGCCGCAATGGCCGCCACCGTTCCGTTGGTAGCCGGCGGGAATTGTCCCGGCGCCGTGATAACTTCAATAATGGAATTGGGATAGCCGCCGCTTCTGACACGGTTCATGACTACCGCGCCCACTGCCAGCTTTCCTTCATAAGGCTGGTTTCCCGCTTCCGCCTGGATCAATGCTGCCAGAATGGTAACATCTGATACACTGGTGGGAACCGCCCCTCTGTTTTTGCTTAATTTTGCCAGTTCCTTTTCTCTTTCTTCATCGGCAATTTCCTGGGTGGTCTTTCCATGGTCCGTAGCGAACTCTACCGATACGAATTCAGCCGATACATAGCCTACGGTCTCGTCATCCACCTGTACGGATACCCAGCCGTCCAGCTCTTCTACAGCCGTTAAGACTTCACCGTTTTTTACGAGCTTGTATACGCCCGCATCCTCGCTGGCATCCTTTCTGACCCTTAAAGCATCCGTTAAAACGGTTGCCTTTAAGGTGCCCACTTCTTCCATCATAGTTTGTGCTTCTTCGCCAAAAATCAGATAGTCATTGCTTACCCAGCCCGTCAGGTTTCCGCTCTCGATCTTCGTCCAGCCGTCTCCCTGCTCCAGTATGGTGGCACTGCAGTTTTTAAATAACTTCCCTGCCACAGGAGCTTCTTCGCCCGGTTCTTCCCTGACGTTCACACTGTTATCCACATTTGCCATGACAAGGGAAAACTCTTCTGATCCGTCTTCCTCCGTTTCTTCTGTCTCATCCGTCCCCTCTGTTTCATCTGTATTAT
This sequence comes from Lachnospiraceae bacterium UBA3273, assembly GCA_002362385.1. Classification (GTDB taxonomy): domain Bacteria; phylum Bacillota; class Clostridia; order Lachnospirales; family Lachnospiraceae; genus UBA2882. The sequence continues at coordinate 3,109 of DEUB01000020.1, read as the reverse complement.
TACTGTCTGTGGGAATAACGGACTCGTCTGCCATAGCACCTGCAGTAATCAAAACCTCTTGATTAGTTTCCTTATTTGTTTCATCAGAATCAAGAACCGCGGCGGCGCCTATATTCAGGTCTACTTCCTCCGCTTTTGCAACAGTGCCCATCATCATAAATGCTGTAATAAAAACCGCAACGGCAAGCATTTGACGAAGAGTCTTTTTGCTTACTCTTCTCATGATAACCTCCAAAATTTTCCGCTATCTATTAATTTATATTTCATTTCTGTTTCAATTTATTACAGAAATGTTAAATAACGGAAGTGAAGTTATCATAGCAAATAATAAACGATTTGTCAAATTTATCCATTCACATTTCTTTAGATTTCTTCACACATGCCCTCTGCGCCTCTATGATACCGCTTCTCAATCCCTTTTCTTCAAGGACCCTTACCGCTTCGATCGTAGTGCCTCCGGGAGAGCATACCATGTCCTTTAACTGCCCGGGATGCATCCCCGTTTCCAGTACCATTTTAGCGCTTCCGTACACCGCCTGGGCCGCGAATTCATAAGCCTGCTTTCTGGGCATTCCGTCAGCCACAGCCGCATCGGCCATAGCCTCTATAAAGAGAAATACATAAGCCGGAGAACTTCCGCTCACGCCTACCACAACGTCCATAAGGCTTTCGGGCACTTCCATTGCCTTCCCGAAGCTGCCAAGCACCTTCAGTACCAGCTTCCTTTCATCCTCCGTCATGTTTTCGGAAAAGCTCACTCCTGTGCAGCCTTCCCCTACCATGGCGGGCGTATTGGGCATACATCTTACGATCTTTCTTTCGGATTTTTCATCTCCCAGGGCCTTTTTAAGCCATTCGATCGTCTTTCCCGGTGCTATGCTCACAATGATCCCGGAATCCTTTAAGGACTGCCGGATCTCCTTTATTACCTTTTCATACATCTGGGGCTTTACGGCAAGTATGAGAATATCCGCCTCCTCTGCCACCCGGGTATTGTTCTCAAGGCCGCGAATCCCAAAAGCATCAACAGCCTTCTTAAGGGATTCCTTTGTCCGGGAAGAACCGAGGATCTCTTCCGGTTCTACGATTCCTTCCTTTATGATTCCGCTTATCATTGCCGTGGCCATATTGCCCAGTCCGATAAATCCTGTTTTCACTTTAATTCCTCCTCTGCCTTGCTGCCTCGTACATAAATAAAGCGGCGGCAACTCCGGCGTTTAATGATTCTACCTCTCCAAGCATGGGAATGCGTACATACAGATCCGCCAGATCCGCTGTTTCCCTGCTCAGCCCGTTTCCTTCATTCCCTATGAGAAAAGCCGATGCCCCGCGATAATTTTCCTTATCATAGGCCGTTTTTCCTGCAAGATGGGCTGCATAGGTCTTGATCCCTGCATTCTTCACGGTCCTGACTGCATCCGCCAGATCGTCCGTATAGATAAAGGGCATCCTGTAAATGCTGCCCATGGTGGCGCGTATGGTTTTGGGATTAAAAATATCCACCGTATGGCTGCTCATGATAATTCCCGAAAGCCCTGCGCCTTCTCCGCTCCGCACTATAGTCCCCAGATTTCCCGGATCCTGTATATCCTCCAATATGAGAAAAAGTCCCTCATTCGTTTCCAGCATTTCATCCAGATGATATTCCGGCATGCTGACGACGCAAAGGATCCCCTGGGGCGTTTTGGTATCGCACATTTTATTAAAGATATCCGTTTTAACGATTTCCACCAATGCCCGGCCTGATTGCTTTACGGAATAAAGCTTATCCGAAAGCGCCGCCCCTTCTTTTCCGGACGGCTTTTCCTCTCCCATATCAAAAGAGGCGCCTGTTTCCAGTTCCTCTGCCAGCTGTTCTGAAAGATAAACCTGGCTTATCCCGGAAACAGGCGCCTCTAAAAACATCTTTATGCCTTCCGCCACAAATACCTGCTGTTTTCTGCGCTCTTTTGCCTTAGACAGCAAAAGCATGACATTTTTTATTCCCTTATTTGCTGCCGATGTGATCATACTGCTCTTTGCACTCCGTTATCTTTAATTGGACAAAGCTCTGCTCACTTCAAACTGATAGCTGTTGATGCTCTTCTGCATAGCCAGAACCTCATCCAGGTCGTAATCCACAAAGCCGCCCTTTGCATGGGCCACTACTCTGTTGGTCTTCCCCTCACAGAGAATATCCGCCGCATAAGCCCCCATAATGGAAGCATAATAACGATCCTTACAGGTCGGACTGCCGCCCCTTTGCATATATCCTAAAATGGTGGCTCTCGTCTCAATGCCCGTTGCCGCCTCGATCCTTCTTGCCATGGAGGTGGAATGGCCGATCCCTTCCGCGTTGATGATCAGGTGATGAGTCTTTCCCACCTTCCTGCTTTTAATGATATTGTTAATGATCGCCTGCTCATTATAGTCATATTTTTCGGGAAGCAGAATATCCTCCGCTCCGCTTGCCACGCCGCACCAGAGAGCGATGTAACCGGCATTTCTGCCCATTACCTCTATAATACTGCACCTCTCATGGGAAGAGGAAGTATCCCTTACCTTATCTATGGCGTCCATGGCCGTATTGATCGCAGTATCAAAACCGATGGTATAGTCCGTACATGCGATATCCAGGTCGATGGTTCCGGGAAGTCCGATGGTATTGATCCCCTGTTTTGAAAGGGCCTGGGCGCCTCTGTAGGAGCCGTCTCCTCCAATGACCACAATGCCGTCGATCCCGTGCTTTCTGCAGATCTCTGCACCCTTCTGCTGTCCTTCCAGGGTACGGAATTCTGTACATCTTGCCGTTCCTAAAATGGTCCCGCCCCTCTGAATGGTGTCGGAAACATCCCTCTTTTCCAGATCTATGATCTCCTCGTTCAAAAGTCCCTGGTAACCCTTTTTGATACCCTTTACCTTCATGCCGTTATCGATCGCTTTCCTGCATACGGCACGTATTGCGGCATTCATGCCCGGTGCATCTCCTCCGCTTGTCAGAATACCGATCGTCTTAATTTCCTTTGCCATGACTCATCCTCCGTTTCGATTCAAACGTCTGTTATATTTTAATCCATTTTTTCGGCCTTTTCAATTCATTTCAGTAAATTGTTTGTGTCAACACTTTATT
>DEUB01000065.1 GCA_002362385.1 Lachnospiraceae bacterium UBA3273 | reverse complement strand
GCCAATAAAAATTATACACTAACGATCAGAAAAAAACATTTCCTTGATTCGACTGTCTGAATTATCCGGCATACCAAAGAGTACATTGAACGATTATGAAAACGGAAAAACTTCTCCCACGCTGGTAAATCTGGAGATATTGGCACGGGCGCTCAATGTTAGGATTTCAGACTTATTTGACTCCATGTATAAGTGATTTCCGATATTTCGGAAATCGTATTTTTTTGTTTGCAAATACTTTACACATAAGAATTTAGATACTATTTTATTAGTTAAGGGAATCCATAAAGGAGGTTAGGGGTTTATCTAAAAAGTAATTAGGGGGGTATAACTATACGAAAAGAGAAAAAGAAAGCCTCTGTGCTATAGCAGAAGAAAGGATGCGAGATCAATACAAGGAAATAACGGTCGAAATGATAAAAAATATTGATGACTTAAACACCTTGATAAAGATTTATACTTTTGTGAAAGCATGGTCGTCTTAGATTGCTTTTTGCAGATAAAACCAAAAACCTTGGAGGAGCTGAAAGGCTCCTCCTTTTCGTATTTAAAAAACTATTTTTTTACAAATCTATCAATGAATTTCCAGAACAAGACCTTATCCTCTTCTGACAAATTCCAATAATCAATGATAGCCTGTCTGGCCTTTGGGTCATTTTTATCAATGTCAACTGAAATATTTGTATAATCATCTGTTTGAATATTATACATTTTTCTTGTTCCGGTTCGGAGCCAGCTTTCATTTATATTAAATTCACGGCAAATAGAATTAATAACTGCATCGCTTATTCCGCTCTTTCCCATTTCATACACAGCAATGGTATTTTGTTTTAATCCCAATCGATTTGCAAATAATTGCTGCGTCAAACCAGCACCTTTTCTTTTTTTAATTCGATCTTTTAATATTCGGTATTTTTCATGGAGATTCCCCTTTTTTTTTCTACTCGGTCATGGCAGTGACCTGTACAGAAAGTATAAGGTAAGAAAGAAAATAAAGATAGCCAGAAATTCCACAGAGAGGTTAAAGAATAATCGGAAAAAAGCAAAAATATCAAATTTAGGAAGAAGGAAAAGAAGAGTGCCACAAATGAGTAAGCAACAAGTACAAGCGATAGAGCATAAATTTTGAAAAAGGAGGGATTTGTATGGCAGAAAAACCTAGTGTGCCGGAAATGACGCCAGAAATAGCAGACAACATTAAACGATCGTTACTTTTTTTATATGCGGATCAAATCGGTGTTAAACTGGAAGAGTTAGATGTAAGCATAGTGAAAAAAGTCGAGCCGGTATAAAGCCGGCAGAGTGGACAAGCTAAGTAGGTTGAAGGTAAAAGAGATTATTTTATGGATCAGTATAGCGGCCTTTGCAATGCTGGCCCACAGAGTAAAGCAGAACGGGGAAAATATAACCATGAAGTCCCGCAGGAAGCAGTTGACTTTATAAATAAACGGAACTCGTCTGAATAATGCATATATGCAGGCAAGGAGTGAACTTGTTGAAATATGGGATTGACAGAGAGTGAAAAGATTTGTTCTATTATTAAAAACTTAGAAAAGGAAAATAAGAGATGTTTTGAAAATCCAGATGTGGATTTTTCTGATGTAAAAAATGGAGAATGTACTTGTAGAAATTCAATAATTCTTTTTCTTCTTAAAGAAAATCAACGGTATCGCTCGATCGGCAGAGTTGATAAATGCCGGGAGGCAATAGAAAAGCAAAACCCACAGCTACCTGATATCTGGGGCGACGGCTGCGACAAAGAGGGCAATAACAAGTATTGCCCCGAGTGAGGTCAGGCAATCGACAGGAATAATCTTGAAAGACTGTAATGAATAATCTCCTTGCATACTTGCAACAGCCTTAATACCATTATCTGTACCTTAAAAGGAAAGGAGGTGTGGATAATGGCAAACATAAATTTGCGCCGCATAGGCAGAAGGCTGAAAAAGGCAAGGGTGGCAAAGCATCTTACCCAGGAGCAGCTTGCAGAGCTGGTAGACAAAAGTGCGGCTCACATAGGACTGATCGAACGTGGAGAACGTGTTCCAAGCCTTGCGACATTCCTGGATATAATCAGCGTACTGGAAGTAACAGCTGATAAGATCCTGTATGATGCAGTGGACTATTTCAGCAGTTCCCGACTTGCAGAGTATGACAGCGATATTGAAAAGCTGCCAAAGGCAAAGCGGGAAAAGTTTTTCAAAATGCTTGATGTGTATTTTGGAAGGGACTAAGTAAGTGGAGGGGATAAACGGAAAAAGCGGCCAGCCTAAGGGCTGTGCTGCAATCCCCTTTACACAAGTATAATGATACGGTAACCGGATGGAGAAGTAACGGATAATCGGTCAATATTATTCGATAGGGGAAAAAGAAGCGGACAGAATGGAAATGCAGGAAATAAGATTTAATAATATTTATCCTTCTATCGCTATAAATGGAATGCCTCATAATATCTACGCATTTTATGCGCAACTATTATTGATAAATACGTATAAAATACGTATAATATAATTAGCAAGAGGTGGCCGATGTAGTTGAAGCGTCGGGAATTGATAAAAATGCTTGAAAAAGCAGGGTTTGAATTTAAAGAGCATGGAGGAAATCATGATACATACAAAAGAGGAAGCGATACAGAGCAGATCCCACGACATAAAGAAATAAATGAGATTACAGCAAAAAGCATAATTAAAAAATGGGGATTAAAATAAAAATCCCCATTTAGCTGTAAAGCAGCATATAAAGGAAATGGAAGTTTTATATTATTATAGGCATTAGTTTAAATATCTATTAACATTGGAAAGGAGAGTAATTCAATGAAAAGCGCATATCCGGTATTTATAGCGGAACATAATAATGATTATCTGGTTTTTGTACCTGATTTTGAGATTTATACGGAAGGAAAGAGCATGACAGATGCTATTGAAATGGCGAGGGATGCAATCGGATTAAAAGGAATTGATTACCAGGATGATGGGAAAGAACTGCCGGAGGCATCAAACTATAATGAAGCAATGGCTATAGCAAAAGCAGATACAGAAATCTTTGATTATTCTCAGGGGATAATAACAATGGTTGATATTGATTTTTCGGAATATAGAAAACGTCACAATAACCGGATGGTAAAGAAAAACTGTACAATTCCATATTATCTCAATGTGGAAGCCGAGAAAGAAGGGATAAACTTTTCTAAGTTGCTGCAAGAAGCCTTACAAAAAAAATTAGGATTATTATAAAGTTAGCATAGAATGGCACACTTAATTGTGCTAATGTAATACAAAGAGAAAGAGGTCAAGGAAATAACCCTGAGAAGCCCTTCGGGTCATAGAGGTTTTGTAGGGGGATAGAATCATGCCCGGCAAAGATACTGTTATTTGGGCAGATATTGAGTATGGCAAGCAGCTTGTCCTTGGCAAGAAAGCTGTGGCGGAGATCATAGACAATTTCAAGGAGATCATCATCAACTCTGGCTATGGTTACGGCTTGTATATGGGGAAATACGCATATGAAAAGCAGATAGACGGCTCGCTAATCCATGATGATCTGTGGCTGACCCGGTATTATGCGGGGGGAGAAGGTTATGCAGTTCGGGACAAGCCCTAATGAGGTCTATAAGTCCAGCGTGACAGCAGGATCCAGGTCAGTGCTGAATGGCTGACAGTTTACTTCACATGGCAGGGTTTCCGGGATCAGTGGTAATGTAGATATGAATATCAGGTATACGGAGTATGGGAGTGTGACTGTGGGGTCACAGTATTATGCCACTCCGGAGTTTACCTTGATCAATTGTCTGAATAAGATCGGGGTAGATAGCTCCTATAACAATAGGAAAAAGATAGCTGTTGTGAATGGGATAACAAACTATTTCGGGACGACTGCTCCAAATGTGGAGTTGTTGTTTAGAAGTAATAAAAATTGCTCACATTTCAGTGTATATTTGTGGCATTTCACTAATAAGCAATGAATCTAATAAATATATTACATTTTTAATAGTTTTTTATATACAGCATTTATTCTACTATTTGCGTGGATAGCTATAAATTGTGTAGGCCAAAAGATTCATTTTTATGATGATATTATATAATTTGTGAAAGGATTAATTAAAAAAATATTGAGAATAAATAATTGTACTGGTAAGGAATCGTGTTGCATACTTATCAAAAATGATGTGTTTTTATAAAGTAGAACAAAAATTGTCCGTTAATCTGAATCCCATGAAACTTTGTGAATACAAGGGATAAACAAAAAAGTAATTATTGAATCTGTAGATACAAAGAACGAATCCCCCAACTGTATGCCAGTACAGTTGGGGGATTCGTATTACTATTAAATGATCCTCATTACCTAAACAAGTCCGAATGCGTCCCCGTCCTGAACAATTCCAGAAACTCTCCGTTTTGACGGTAGATCAACAGCCAGTCCGGCAAAATGTGGCATTCCCTGAAACCGGAATAATTGCCGCTCAAATTATGATCCTGATATTTACTTTCCAATTGCTCCGGTATCTGCAGCGTTTCGATTACCTTTTCTAATAGTGAAAAATCATAGTTCCGTTTCTGGCAGGTCTTAATATCTTTTTTTATTTTACTGGAAAATTTTATCCTAAGCACTTATCAGTCCTCCAGCATCTTTTTTAAAAAATCATGGGCAGAGCCTTCAAAGACTTCTCCGCCGCCGTTTTCTATTTCCTGGATAGCTTCCAGGGTTTCGGTATTCGGAGTTTCATCGGGAATTGCAGCCCCTTCCAGAATACCGATAATATAGAGCATCTTGCTTTCCGGGATCTGATCTAATAGCTGTATGGCTTTTTCTTTATTGCTCATCGCTGTATCTCCTTTCAGCTGTTAAAGTTTGCTTTTTGTATTATGATGATTATTATTATACTATAAAAGTATTATAAAACCAACTGAATTTGTTTATAAAGACCAGCTCTGTAAAAATTACAAACAAATAGGTGTAGTAACCAAATAAACACAACAGTATAATCTCCCTGCCCTCCCGAAAATGCCGCGGCCGTAGAGCCGAAATCAATGCTCTGGTCGATGGTAAGGTCGGCAGCAGGATCGATGCCGTTCATTTTCAGGATATACTCAAACACCATTTCAGGCATTCCGCCTTTTCTGCCTCCAAGGACGGTGGTGCCCTTTATGTCTTCCCATTTAAAATCATCCGCAGGTGTGCGGGAAACAAGGAAGTTGCCGGCGCGCTGGGTAAGCTGGGCGAAGTTTACCACATAGTCGTCGGTGTCCCCGAGATAGGTGTAAATAGTTGATTCGCTTCCCATAAACCCGATATCGGCTTCGCCGGATAAAACGGCCGTCATGGTCTTGTCTGCACCGAATCCCGTAACAAGGGTCAAGTCAATGCCTTCTTCTGCAAAATAACCTTCCTCAATGGCCACATACATGGGTGCATAGAAAATGGAATGGGCTACTTCGTTAAGCACCACTTCCTGATTACCGGAAGCCTTACTGCCGCAGCCGATTAAAAGCAGGGACAGCATGAGGGTCATCGTAAGTGTAATGGAAATAAGCTTTTTCATAATAAACCTCCCTATGATTGTAATATATGATATTATGCAAGAGGAAAAAAGGTTCCCCTTTTACGCCATATGCCGGAAAACTGTCTGGCAACCCAAAGTTGCAGGGCGGGCTTCAAAGGAAAAATAAAGTTCCATATCGACAGTATTTGGAAAGTATAATATAATGGTAATAGCAAATTGAATGTAGAACCTAGTCCGTTTATCATAGAGAATGCATTCAGAGCGTGTAGGATAAAACAAATAAAATGAGGAGCCGGGAAGGCAAAGGAGGAATTTCATGGGTATTATTTCAAGATTTAAGGACATTATGTCGGCAAATTTCAATGCGTTATTGGACAAATGTGAGGATCCGGAAAAAATGATCGATCAGTATCTTCGTAATTTGGAAAGTGATTTGGGGAAAGTGAAAAGTGAGACGGCAGCTATCATAGCAGATGAAAAAGCTGCTAAGAGAAAGCTGGATGCCTGCGACGAAGAAATCGCCAAAATGGACAAATATGCCAGAAAAGCGGTTGCAGCGGGAAATGACGGCGAAGCGCGCCAGTTCTTAGGCAGGAAAGCGGAACTGACTCAGGAAAGGGAAGCGCTTGATAAGAATTACAATATCTGCCTTGAAAATTCAGCCAAGATGCGCGAGATGACCAAAAAGCTTGAGTCGGATATTCAGGAATTAAAAGGAAAACAGGCTACCCTGAAAGCAAAACTGACTGTGGCCGAGACCAAGAAAAAGATGAACAGCGTGGGAGAATCCGGTAAGGGAGCCGCTTCCACGATCAATGCCTTTAACAGGATGGAAGATAAGGTTAATCGTATGATGGATGAAGCGGATGCAATGGAAGAATTAAACGAGAGTCCTTCCGACAGCATCGATGCGCTGACTGAAAAGTATGAAGGCGGAGAAGCGGATGCGGATATCGATGACGAGCTTGCTGCGTTAAAAGCAGAAATGGGAATGTAATATAAGAAGGAGACACAGCAAAATGGGAGTATTTTTTAATCAGTTATCCAATGTAGTAGAATGGGACGAATCCAGGGAAGGCGTGATTTTCTGGAAATGGCCCAATGATGAGATCAAGAAAGGTTCCAAGCTTTTTATCCGTCCGGGACAGGATGCGATCTTTATGTATAACGGTAAGATCGAAGGCGTTTTTGAGGACGACGGAAGCTATGATATCGAGACGCAGATCATTCCTTTCTTATCATCCTTAAAAGGATTTAAGTTTGGTTTTAATTCCGGCATGAGGGCGGAAGTAGTGTTTATCAATACAAAAGAACTTCTCTGCAAATGGGGGACCAAGAATGCCATCAACTTACCGGCACCGGGACTTCCGGGGGGGATGCCGGTAAGGGCTTTCGGTACTTTTAACTGTAAGGTAATGGATTTTGCCGTTATGTTAGAGAAGCTTTCAGGCACCATGCAGACTTACAGCGTGGAGGACGTAAGAACCCGTATCACTGCAAGCCTTGACCAGCTTTTGATGAGCTGGATCGGCAAGGAAGGCAGGGATATGTTCAATCTTCAGATGGATGCCCGCAAGATCGCAAAGGGGATTGAAGAAGAGCTGGATATGGAGATGCGCAGCATCGGTGTAGGCATTACAGGCTTTACCATTGAGAGCTTTAATTATCCTGAAGAGATCAAGAAGATGCAGGAGAAAGCTGCAGCCCAGTCCATGGTAGGGGATATGAACAAATACAGCCAGATTGCCATGGCCAATTCCATGGAAAAAGGAAACGGCGGCAGCGGCGGCGCCAATCTCGCAGGTCAGATGGTAGGCATGCAGATGGGTATGATGATGGGCCAGCAGATGTTAAACAATACCAATATGGCGCAGGGGATGAATCCCGGCGGCCAGGCACCGGCAGGTCAGGGAGCAGGCGGGGCAGCGCCTAAGTTCTGTCCTAACTGTGGAACGCCTACCAATGGAGCAAACTTCTGTGGAAACTGCGGACAGAAGCTGGTTTAGTTTACATAACATTATTTGAAAGAATTAGGGTGCGCGGCATGGAATTTTGGTGCCGCGCTTCTTTTTTGATAGTAAAAGATTCTAAAATATGGTAGAGTAAAAGAAGTTGAAATAGAATCGATGAGGAGTCAGTTATGAATCGGATGGATATGTTAAACGATATGCAGAGGGAAGCGGCAATGGCTACGGAAGGGCCGGTTTTGATCCTGGCGGGAGCAGGTTCGGGGAAGACCCGCGTCCTTACCCACAGGATCGCATATCTGATTGAAGAATGCGGGGTAAATCCATGGAATATCATGGCCATTACCTTTACCAATAAAGCCGCAGGGGAAATGCGGGAAAGGGTCAATGATATGGTGGGCTTTGGTGCGGAAAGTATCTGGGTTTCCACCTTCCATTCCAGCTGCGTCCGCATTTTACGCAGGTATGCGGAACGGATCGGTTATGACAATTCCTTTACGATCTATGATACGGATGATTCCAAATCGGTCATGAAGGATATTTGCAAAAGGCTGCAGATTGATACGAAGCAGTTAAAGGAGAGGACGATTTTAGGCGCCATTTCCTCAGCAAAGAATGAAGGGATCCTGGCGGATGAATATGAAATGGCTGCCATGGGAGACTTTAACAGAATGCGGATCGCCAAGGCATACAAGGAATACCAGAAGGTCTTAAAGAGCAATAATGCCATGGACTTTGATGACTTACTGGTAAATGCGGTGGAGCTTTTAAGGTCCAGTCAGGAGGTGCTTGAAAGCTACCAGAACCGGTTCCGCTATATTATGGTGGACGAGTATCAGGATACTAACAGCATCCAGTTTGAATTTATCAGATTGTTAGCGAGTGCTAATCATAATCTCTGCGTGGTGGGCGACGACGACCAGTCCATTTACAAATTCAGGGGAGCAAATATCCGAAATATTCTGGATTTTGAAAAGGTTTTCCCGGAGGCGAAGGTTGTGAAGCTGGAGCAGAATTACCGCTCCACCCAGAATGTATTAGATGCGGCTAATGCAGTGATCAGCCACAATAAGGGGCGGAAGGAAAAAGCTTTGTGGACCGATAAAGGGGGCGGAAACAGGCTGCATTTCAGGCAGTTTGATTATGCTTTGGAAGAGGCGGAATATATTGCCTATGATGTGGCGGGAAAGAAGCGGGAAGGCATCTGCGATTATAAGGACTGTGCGGTGCTTTACCGGACCAACGCCCAGGCCCGTGTTCTGGAGGAACAGTTTGTACATGCAGGCATTCCTTATAATATTGTGGGGGGCGTAAACTTTTACGGCAGGAAAGAGATCAAGGACTTGCTGGCTTATTTAAAGACTATTGACAACGGTCTGGATGATCTGGCGGTAAAAAGGATCATCAATATTCCTAAAAGGGGAATCGGTAATACCACCATTGCCCGTGTTCAGGATTATGCCGATGGAAGAGGCATCGGATTTTACGAGGCATTGGAAGAGGCGGACAATATTATAAGCATCGGAAGAAGCGCGGCAAAGCTTCAGCCCTTTGTGACCATGATCCAGGTGTTCCGGGCAAAAGCGAAGACATATTCCTTAAAGGAATTGTTGGAAGATATTATAGAGACGACGGGTTATGTAAACCAGTTGGAAGCGGATACGGATGAAGAGGCGGAGGCCAGAAAAGAGAATATCGGAGAATTGATCTCCAAGGCGACCGCTTTTGAGGAGGAACACGAGGAGGCGACCCTTTCGGAATTTCTGGCAGAGGTGGCGTTGGTGGCGGATATTGACAACGTAGACAGCGACAGGAACAAGGTGCTTCTTATGACTTTACATAGCGCCAAGGGACTGGAATTCCCCCATGTGTATCTGGCGGGCATGGAGGATGGCGTTTTTCCCAGCTATATGTCTATTATGGCAAGTGATTTTAAGGAAGGCGATTCCGAGGAAATAGAGGAAGAGAGAAGGCTTGCTTATGTGGGCATTACCAGAGCTAAAGAGGATCTGACCCTGACGGCGGCAAAGGCAAGGATGGTCAGGGGAGAGACCCAGTATAATCCGGTTTCCAGGTTTGTAAGGGAAATTCCCGAAGAACTTTTGGATAATAAAGTGCCTTCCGGAAAAGCAAGGGATCATGTGGAGTATGAGGCTGATTCCTATGAGCGGAATATTTTTAAGAAAAAACCTTATGATATGGTAAGCGCTTATAGTGGAAGGAATTCATACGGGCAGAGTCGTGGACAAGGCTATGAGGGTGCTCAGGAATATGGTAACAGAAGCCGGGCAGGAAGCAATCCGGCGGATGATGTTTTTGATAAACCAAGGCCGGTACAGACAAGCCGGGGAGCAGAAACGGTTAGTTCGACAGGCGGTTACCGGGCGGTAACAAGACCGAAAGCTGTTGTAAAGCCTAAGGAGACAAAAGCGGAAGTCAAGCCTTTTATTGCAAAAGGGACTGCCATGTTTGGTGCAAAGGGCATTACCAAAGGCGTGCAGGCTCCGGGAGAGAAACCGGATTATGATATAGGAGACAGGGTTTCCCACATTAAATTCGGGGAAGGGACTGTGAAAAATCTGGAAAAGGGAGCAAAGGATTACCAGGTCACGGTGGAATTTGACCGGTACGGACAGAAAATCCTTTTTGCCGCATTTGCCAAGCTGCAGAAGCTCTAAACAGGATATTAAAAATCTATTGGATATTTTTCATAAAAATTGGAAAAAATCTGTAGTAAAGTTGAGCGAAAAGTGATAAACTATTTATAATGAATTCGGTTATAATAATAAAAGCGAGAAAGGTGGATTATTTTATGAATAAAGCAAGGATTGAAGAACTGGCAGCTACATTGGGGGATGTATTAAAGAGACAGGAAGAGGTAAAGGAAGAAAAGAAGTGCCATAAGGTACTCTGGGTATTTGCCATTATCGGTGCAGTTGCAGCAATTGCAGCGATTGCTTATGCAGTATACCGCTACTTTACGCCTGATTATCTGGAAGATTTCGAGGATGACTTCGATGATGATTTTGATGACGACTTCTTTGCCGATGACGAGGATGAAAAGGAAGCTGCATCAGACAAAAAGGACGATAAAGCGGCTTCTGATGAAGACTGATCGCCTATAGTGGATGATAAGACTGTTGCAGGAATTGTAGCAGTCTTTTTTTCGTGTAAGGTATTATGCAGGATGTTTGGATAAGGTTTTTGATTGATTATTAGACTAACACAGGTTGGCAGAACGGAGTATTATGAAAAAAGGTCAGTGTTATGAAGGAATTGTGGAAAGCGTCTGCTTTCCGGCAAAAGGGATTGTCAGGGTAGAGGAAGAAAACGATAAGGCGGTTGTAAAAAATGTGATTCCAGGGCAGAAAATATCTTTCCGCGTCAGTAAGAAGAGAAAAGGCAAAGCGGAAGGCGTCCTTTTGGAAGTGCTTGAGAAGGCGGGAAATGAGGTCGCATCCGAGTGTCCGCATTTTGGAAACTGCGGAGGCTGTAATTACCTGAATCTGTCCTATGAGGATCAGATAGCATTGAAAGCAAAACAAATAAAAGAGTTGCTGGATTCAGTTTACATAAAGTTGAATCAAGAACCGGATTATGAATTTCAGGGAGTGAAAGAAAGCCCGAGACAATACGGATACCGCAATAAAATGGAGTTTTCCTTCGGGGATGAGTATAAAGACGGTCCCTTGTCTCTTGGTTTACATAAAAGAGGTGGGTTTTATGATATTGTCAGCGTTGTGGACTGTAAGATCGTGGATGAAGATTACAGGCAGATTTTGAGGACAACCCTGGAATATTTTAAGGCAGAGAAGACAAGCTTCTATCACAGGATGCGCCAGGAAGGCTATCTGCGGCACCTGCTTATCAGGAAGGGAAGTAAGAGTGGAGAGATTCTCGTTGCTTTGGTTACCAGCGGGGATTTTAAGAAAGAGGATGGTCTAAACTGTCAGGGAGAGGCAGAACTTTTGGAAGGATTTAAAAGTGCGCTCTTATCCTTGGAACAGTCCGGCGGCATGGAAGGGCATATTATAGGGATTCTTCATACCGTGAATGATTCCGTTGCCGACGTGGTAAAGGCTGATGCAAATGAGATTCTCTATGGCAGGGATTATTTTTATGAGGAGCTTATGGGGCTTAAGTTTAAAATATCCCAGTTTTCCTTTTTCCAGACCAATTCCCTGGGAGCAGAAGTGCTTTATGATACGGCAAGGCAGTATATCGGAAGGCTGTCGGAGGGAGAGCCGGACAAGGTTGTCTTTGATTTGTACAGCGGAACCGGCACCATTGCACAGATGATGGCGCCTGTGGCAAAGAAGGTAATCGGTGTTGAGATTGTGGAGGAAGCAGTGGAAGCAGCGAAAGAAAATGCAGAGCTAAATGGTTTACATAACTGCGAGTTTATAGCGGGAGATGTGTTGAAGGTTCTGGATGATATTGAGGAAAAACCGGATTTTATTATTTTGGACCCGCCAAGGGACGGGATTCATCCTAAGGCGCTCCATAAGATTATTGATTATGGAGTGGAGAGGATCGTTTATATTTCCTGTAAGCCTACCAGTCTGGTAAGGGATCTGGAGGTGTTTTTTGAGAACGGGTATCGGATGGAGAAGGCCTGCGGGGTGGATATGTTTCCGGGGACGGGGCATGTTGAGTGCGTAGTGTTGATGTCAAAAGTACAGAAGTAAATACCGAAAAAGGCTTGAAAACAAGGCGTTTCCGGGAAAAAGGTACCTTGCTTTGATGGCTGCGGAACGGAAGATTTATCAGCCGACTTATGGCGAAAATGATAGGTTGAGTTGACAGGTTGAAAATAGGAAAAGTCGAGTGGACAAGATGATTTTGCCGATTGTTGAGTTGATAGAATAGTTAATTGCACGGCAAGGAGGAATAGAGTTGATTAATTTAGGAAAACTGAAAGAAATAAAAGACTTGCGAAAGGTATGGCCGCATGAGGCATTGGACTTCACTCCTTGGCTTGCAGAAGAGGATAATCTTGCGTTATTGGCGGATGCCGTTGGCTTGGAGATAACCATCGATGAGACTGAGTCCAGCGTTGGAGATTTCAATGTAGATATTTATGCTACTGAAACTGGAACAGACAGAAAAATCATTATCGAGAATCAGCTTGAAGATACCAACCATGACCACCTTGGCAAATTGATTACATATGCGTCCGGCAAATCTGCCGATATTGTAATTTGGGTTGTCAAGAGAGCAAGAGAAGAACATCGCTCTGCAATTGAGTGGCTGAATAACCACACCGACGAGAATATTGCTTTCTTCCTGGTTGAAATTAAGCTGTATCAAATCGGCAGTTCTGATATTGCCGTTAAGTTTGAAGTGGTAGAAAAGCCGAATGACTGGACAAAGGAAATCAAGCGTAATACCAGCAATTCTCCTACGTTGCAAGCAAGATATGATTATTGGGTTGCCTTCAATGATTATGCATTCCAACACCACGCATTTGCAAAGCAGTTCAACAAGAGAAAAGCAAGTACTGACCATTGGATGACCATGAGCGTCGGTTCTTCCGCTTGTCATATCAGCATCAATCAGATTCGCAAGGATAATCAGATTGTTGTGGAATGGTATATTTCCGATGATAAAGAACTGTTCCATAAATTTTACTCTCATAAGTGCGAGATTGAAACGGACATGGATATGAAACTTGACTGGAGAGAATTACCTGACAAGAAAGCCAGCAGAATCCTTATATCCCATCTGGCAGATTTTGATAATAAGGATAAGTGGTCTGAACAGTTCGATTGGGCGATGGATGTGGCTATGAAAATGAAGAAAGCATTCAAGAAATACTTATAATCAATTGAATACTGATATAGCTTGAAAGCATAACATTCCGAGAGCTGGAGGTATTCTTCTGGCTCTCGGATTTTTTGTCATGGTTCCTTTGCCTCAAACATCACTAAACGGTGAAATGAAAAGGTGACTTCCACCTTGTAAGGGTAAATTCTACCAGAGATAAATTTTTGTATTCAAAAAAGGTTTATCTCTGGTATT
>DEUB01000012.1 GCA_002362385.1 Lachnospiraceae bacterium UBA3273 | reverse complement strand
TGCTGTTTATTTGTCAAGGTACTGTATGGTAATCTTGAGAATCACCAACGGAGAAGGAGGGATTTGAACCCTCGCGCCGCTATTAACGACCTACTCCCTTTCCAGGGGAGCCCCTTCAGCCTCTTGGGTACTTCTCCAAACATAGCTGAACTTCTTACTATATGTTATTACCATTGTCTGTAAGCCCAAAGGCTTAACGGAGAGGATGGGATTCGAACCCATGCGCCCTCACGGACAAACGGTTTTCAAGACCGCCTCGTTATGACCACTTCGATACCTCTCCATGTCGTATCGTGGCTGTGTCTCTCAGCCGACGCAAATGTTATTCTATCAGAGTTGCTTTTTAGTGTCAACAACTTTTTCGAATTTTTTCGTGAATTTTTTCCTAAAACTTTATCAAAAATTTCGTAAAAATTTCTAATTCAGATAAGCCCTCTCATCCTTTTTCTCAAACTGAATATCATTGCCGGTTATGGTAACCGTAATCCGTTCATTGCTATAGGATGCCGCAATGTCATTTAGCTCTTTGACAATATCCTCTTCAGACATCAACATAAGCTGCTCAATATCCGTTTCTGCCCAGAGTTTTTGTATTTCCTTCTGAATATTACCGATACACAGATCTCTTTCTTCCACCGTAAGCCTTTCCTTATCAGGAATACGATAGTTAAGCTGATACCATAGGCTGCACCATGCTCCTTCTATCTCTTTATCCTCATGGAAGTTCCCGTAACAGCAGATTTTCTCCGTCTGCCCCGTATTCAGGCTTTCTACCATGCGGCAGTTTTCTTCATTGGATAACATGACCGTCAGGGCGATAAAGTTCTTTTCCTCCTCGGACAAATCGGCCCGGTAATCATCCAGACCTGAATCCGTCAAAATCCTTTCAAGGCTTTCGTGGTTTTCGTTTGCCCAGTCTAACAGGACGGAATCGAACTCTGCAACGGATAGTTTTTCATATCCCGGTGTTTTTAAGGCGAGCAAGGACCAATATTCCGCATCCGCTGCCGGCTGGTAACCGGAAGCATTCCTTTCTCTTACCAAGTTCCATTCTTCCTCTTCTTCATCAGAAGCCGGGCGTAAACCTGTTAATTTTCCGTTCTCATATACGGCATAAAGTTCTATGGCGTCGGAAGAATAAGTCGAATTACCTGTATGCTCTGTGATCCAAACCTTTTCTTTTTCATCAAAAATGCCTCTGACTTCTTTTCCCTGCCAGGTCATTTTTACCTCTCCGCCTTCATAGTCCGGAGTATAAGTCCATTCCAATCCAAAGGAAATATAGGGCGACAATGTTTCATCCCATAATTTCTCTGACTGTTCATTTGATTCATTATGAAGCGCCAGATCTTCCAGCATTTCGGCAGGGAAGGGACTAAAATCGTAATCCTCCACTTTAACCTGTAAATCCTCCGTAGAAAGCTCTACTGTCAAAAGAGAAGTCTCTCTATCCAGAAAAGCCTTCATCAGCCGTACATCGCACAGTTCTTCCGTAGTGCAGCCGTTCAATATATTGCGCAGGGCCGCGTCCGTCCTCTTTCGGATATCATCGTATTCCCCCACCTTCAAATTTTCCGCATCCGTGATATGCAAAGAAAAGGAATATTCAAAAACTGCCGGGGCCGCAGGCGCACCTTCTATCCCCTTGGACGCAGATCCGCCAAACTCCCTCTCCTTTTCCGCCGTCAGCGGTCTGAAAATGTAAAAGAAATAATCGTTAAAGGCTTCCAACGCCTTTGCTTCTTTGTCATCATTTATTTCATATATAAGGTCCGAATCGGCAAATCGTTCCACAAGGTCCGGCATTCCCGGTTCATCCATTATTTTATTCATTTTATCCCTGTAATCAGCCACGGACATTTCCTCATAATCGTCAATCCAGAGAGAAAACAGTTTTTTGCTTTCCTCTTTTGTAAACTCCTCTCCGGGAATCCGGGTCAGGGCTTCCTTTAACGAATCCTCATAGGGCGCAGACTTGGCCGATGTGGCAAAGAGCACCGCTACGCCGGTTATTAAAATAATGGTAAATATGATCGCTCCAAAAGACGTTTTCTTTATTTTCATAATGGCTTTAATCCTTTCTTCAATGGCATTTTTGCTGAAGCTGCTATAAAAAGGGACCAGTCCGCTTTTCTTTTCTTCCATATGGATCAGAGTGTTGGCATAATTTGCTTTTGATTCCTCGCCAAAGGTTCTGACAACCCTTTCATCACAGGATAATTCAATATCCCTGTTAAAAAGAATATACATGATAAAGACCAGGGGATTAAACCAGTGCAGGCACAGGGCAACGGCGGCAGCCAGCTTTGTAACAGCGTCAAACCGTCTGATGTGCACATATTCATGCATCAGAATATATTGAAGTTCTTCCTTGTCGTTCCAGTCCACGCTTCCCGGCATGAGAATGACCGGATGAAAAAGCCCATAAGTTAAGGGGGCCATAACCATATCCGACTGGCGGATGGAAACGGTACGCTTCAGCGGATGCTCTTTCAGCCATGCCGCTCCATACCCCTCCCTGACCGGTAAGGACATTCTGAATTTACTCAGACATTTCAAATAAGAAAGGGTTAAAAAGCCTGCACAGAAAAGCAGTCCTGCCAGATAAATAATGAGCCAGGGCAAAGCAGCGTTTCCGATTTTTGCACCTTTCAATGCAGAAATGATAAAATTTAACACTGACTTTGTATTTGAAACTCCCGCAGTACCTGACGGAGACGTGCCATTTGGTAAAGATGCTGCGTCCGATGACTGCGCGCCGCTTGGCAAAAGCACTGTATCTGATGACTGCGCGGCGTCTGGCAAAAACTCTGCATCTGATGACTGCGCGTCACTTGGAAAAGATACCGCGTCCGATAACTGCGCGGCACCTGGCAAAGCTGCTGCGTCCGACGGCTGCACGTCACTCGCCGAAGATACATTCTGACCAACCAAAGAATAGAACGAAAATGCCGAGGGCAAAGAAAAGGGAATCATCAAACGCAAAAGCGCAACAGCCCATAAAGCAAGAAACGCCCTTTTGGGAAGCCGGCTTCCGGCTATAGTGCGGATCAATACAATGACCAGTATCAGAATTCCTCCCGAAAAACTCATTTGCAGCAGATTCATAGTTTTCCCTCCTGTCTAACTCTTTGCTCCACGACCCAAACAAAAGTCCGCGGCCTTACTCCATTTCCCTGACAATCTGTTTCAGTCTTTCAATCTGTTCTTTTGAAAGATTTTTCTTCCCCAAAAGGGCGGCAAACAATTTGTCCTCGGACCCGTCAAAAACCTTGTTGATCAATTCCTTTGTCTCCGCCGCCTGTACATCTTCCCTCGGAATCAGGGCATGGCACATGAAATTAGGTTCAGAACGTTCAATGGCGCCTTTTTTGATGCAGCGCTTTATGAGGGTGTAGGTAGTGTTTACGTTCCAGCCGGTTTCTTCCTTTAAAACATCTGCAATATGCTTTGCCGTGGAATCGCCCTCTTTCCAGAGAACGCCCATAATTTTTAACTCGGAATCAAAAAGCTTCACATTCATGATCTTTACTCCTTTAACGCATACAAGACTGTAGTAGTTTAATATCATACTACCACAGTCTTATGCTTCCGTCAATACTACCAGAGTAGTTTATTGCTCCGGTACTGTTTTCTTTTTCTAGTCCGCCTCTACCATTCTGTATCCCACGCCCGCCTCTGTAAAGATATATTGGGGCTGGGCCGGATTTTTCTCTATTTTCCGGCGGATATTTGCCATATTTACCCTTAAGATCTGGTTGTCGTTTTTCATATTGGGTCCCCAGATCTCCTTCATAATATAATCATAGGTCATGACCCTGCCCGCATATTTTCCGAGAAGGGCTACGATCTTAAATTCGTTCTGGGTCAGGTTGGCATCCTTCCCATCCACAAATACCCTGTGCTTATCGTAATCGATGGTAAAGTTTCCTGATACAAAGGTTCCGCTCTGTCCCAGCCCCGGCGTTGCCGCCGCTGTTCTGGTATGCCTGATGGCCGTACGGATCCTGGCCAGCAGCTCCGATGTGCCGAAGGGTTTTGTAATGTAATCATCGGCTCCCATATCAAGGGCCGCAACCTTATCCTTTTCATGGCTTCTGGCAGAAACCACCACAATAGGCATGGCCGACCATTCCCGCACATTCCTAAGTATCTTCATGCCGTCCATATCCGGCAGGCCCAGATCCAGGATGACTAAGTCCGGACACTGGGATGTAATAAGGCTGTAAGCCTCCGAACCGGTATTTGCCATCATCACATCGTAATGGTTTGCCTCCAATATGGCACGCAGAAAATTACGAATGCTTTTATCGTCCTCTATTACAAGGATCCTGTCTTTAATTTCCATATATCTGCTCCTTTTTAAGGGGGAGCGAAAACTTCACGCTGGCCCCGCCTTCTTTTCTGTTTTCCGCTTTCATATCTCCTTTATGCGCCTTTACGATACTCATACACACCGAGAGCCCGATCCCCATATTTCGCCGGGAATCCGGTTCTTCGCTTTCTTCCGTGTGCAGCCCTCCCTCAAACATGACGGGCAGTACATCCGGCCGGATCCCCCTGCCGTCATCCTCCACGGCAAAGATAACTTCTCTTTCATTATTTGTAATATTCATAACAATACGATCCGTTTCCCCATGAAGCACGGAATTCTCCAAAAGATTTACAATAACCTGCTCGATCAAAATCCCGTCCATGGGCACTAACAGCACTTCCCCCGGAATGTTGACATCTACCTTTACATCGGGAAAACGCTTTAAAAATTTTTGTACGGCGCTGCCGGCAATCTCTTCCACCACTTCCAGATTGGTGCTGATATTGGCGCTGCTTCCGTTGATCCTGGTTACGGACAAAAGGTTTTCAACGATCCGTATCAGCCATTGGGCCTCATCCCTGATATCCTTGGTCAGCTCCAGCTTTTTGTCATCGGGCAGGACCTCATAGTTGTCAATGACTGCCGACGCCGAGCCTACTATGGAAGTAAGGGGCGTCCTGATGTCATGGGATACCGCACGTAACAGATTTCCCCGCATTTTTTCCTTTTCAATTTCCAGCTTGATCTGCTCCTGCTTCTTGATCTGCGTAGTCAGAGCGCTGACGCTGATGGCCACCGCCAACATCGCTAAAAAGGTAATAGGATAACCGGTTATGGTAAAATCAAATTTGAAATAGGGATAGGTAAAGACAAAATTTACCCCAATGACTGCAAGGAGGGATGCCGCGATCCCATATACATATCCCTGGGTAAACCGGGATATAAAAAGGACTGCCAGGACAAAGATCAGCGGCACATGGGTATCCGTGGAGGCCACCCGCTGCAGCAAAAAGCAGAATCCTGCTGCAATGGCAAAGATCGCTATGGTAACCAGGCAGTTTTTCCATATGGAGTTTTTTATTTTTATATTTTTCATTTTTCCTCCATGGGGCTGAAAGACATACTTATGCGTAAACCAAATACAGACCCCTGATAAAATCCCGGAGCCTGCATCAGCCTGTATTTTTTTACCCTTTTACAGCAAAAACTTTAATAGTACAAAGAGTACCCGTAACGTATCTTTCGATAGAACTTCCACACGATCAGTACAGGTATACTTACAAGCAGATAAATTGAAGTAAGTCCGCCCATAATTCCCATAAAAGCAGTTAAGATTATTGTAACAAATCCCGGCATTTTTTAACCTCCATCTTTAGAAATCCATACGATGGTAACATATCAAAAATGCCGTTTCCATAGCTGCCGCCCTATTTTAACCCCGCCTTAACCCGGCGCTCTTTTTCCTTAACGTCTCCTTAACGGTTCTTTTTAATCCTGCCTGATACTAGCAGAGTTCCCTACTCAAGGTATCAAGAAGCCTGTCAATATCGATGGGCTTTGCAATGTGTCCGTTCATTCCGCATTTTAACGATTCTCTCCTGTCCTCTTCAAAGGCATTGGCAGACATGGCAAAAATCGGAATTGACGCCAGCTTTTCATTTTCCAGCCTGCGGATAGCCTTGGTCGCTTCATATCCGTTCATGACAGGCATCTGAATATCCATAAGCACCAGCTGGTAATAGCCCGGTTCAGACCTTGAAACCATATCTACGGCAACCTGCCCGTTTTCAGCCACTTCAGCCGTAAATCCCGCATCCTCTAAAATAGCAACGGCAATTTCCTGGTTCAGTTCCACATCTTCCGCCAATAAAATACGCCCTGTATGCGGCTTCTCCCTTGCTTCTCCATTATTGCTGCCGCTTATTTTTTCTCCCGTTGCGATAAAGCGCAGACATTCTCCCAATTCCGAAATAAACAAGGGTTTGCTGCAAAATACCGTAACGCCGCCTTCTTTTGCCTCGTCTTCCACCTCGGCCCAGTCATAAGCCGATGTAACGATAACCGGCACCGGTTTCCCAAGCTCTTTCCTGACCCTGCGGATAATCCCGGGAACATCCATATCCGGTTCAAACCAGTCAATGATACAGGCGTCATAATAACTATCCTGTCCTTTTTCCCCGGCAATATGCCGTAAAACATTCTCCTTTGATTCTGTCCGTTCCGACTCAATCCCAAGCCGTTCCAGCATGCAGGATATATTGCCTGCGCCTTCCGGACTGTCGTTTATGATCAGGACCTTAAGCCCGTTCCTTTGTAAGATTTCCTGATTCTTATCCAACCCATCCCGAATACGGAAGGTAAAAGAAACGATGAACTCCGTACCTTGTCCCTGCTTACTCTTTACTTTGATATCGCCTTTCATGGCATCCACAATGCTCTTTGTAATGGACATACCAAGGCCTGTTCCCTGGATGCCGCTGATGGTAGAATTGTTCTCACGCTCAAAAGGTTCGAAAATTCGACTTGCAAATTCTTCGCTCATGCCGATACCGGTGTCCCGGATACTGAATTCATAGTTTGCATAGCCCGAAGGCGCACCGCTCTTTTCTACGACCCGCAGGGTAATGGAACCGCCTTCGTTCGTATACTTAATGGAATTGCTGAACAGATTCAAAAGCACCTGATTCAGACGCAGCTTGTCACAATAAACGGTCTCGTTCAAAATATCCACGGCATCCGCCTGAAGCCTTAATTTCTTTTTGCGGATATCCCCCTGTAAAATATTGCATAATTCATGGAGAATCTCCGGCAGGCTGCAGGGTTTCTCTTCTAAATTCATCTTGCCGCTTTCAATGTGGCTCATATCCAGGACATCGTTGATCAGGTTCAAAAGATGATTGCCCGAGGACATGATCTTCTTTAAGTACTCTTCAACCTGTTCCCTGCGCTCAATATGGGCAATCGCTAAGGACGTAAAGCCCACAATGGCATTCATGGGCGTGCGGATATCATGGGACATATTGGAAAGGAAAACGCTCTTTGCCTTATTTGCCTTGTTAGCCTGTAAAAGCGCATCCTCTAAAAGGCTTTTCTTTTCCATTTCATTGCGGATTTCCTCATCCACACTGTGAAAGCCCAAAACAACGCCGCAATATTTTTCCCAGGCGCCTGCCCGTACCACTTTTATCTGAAAATATTCGATCTTGCCGTCCCTTATGATCCTATAGTTTATGGAACGGGACTCTTTCTCCTCCAAATCCGCCTTCAGCCTTGCCGGCGCGAGGGCCGCACGCAGCATCTCCCGATCCTCTTCATGGACAAATTCCTTTATGTAGTATTCCACGCTTTCCTCTAAGGATATCTCCCTGGCAAAATCATGGGCAAATTCATCCCCGCCGTCATCCGCATTCCTGAGAGGGTATCCCATCCCCGTATCCAGATCAAAAAAGCAGACCAGATTGTAATCGCTTGCCAGCGCCTGGATCAGCTCCGTCTGGCGTTTTTCGCGCTTTTGTTCTTCCAGCTTCTGTGCGGTGCAGTCTAAAAGAAAGCGCTGGTAAAAGGGTTCTCCGTTTTCTTTCAGAAGCTTTACATTTCCCATAACGTGCAGTATCTTTCCGTCCCGGTGCTGCACACGGTACTCCACGCTGATACTGTCTCCTTCTTTTTTGAGCTTCTCCATATTGGCGACCAGTTTCTTTTTATCCTCATCTATTACCGATGCCGCAACCATATCAAATTCGCTTGCCACCAACTCTTCTTCAGACTGATAGCCAAGAATCTTCAGGGCGGTATTGTTAATACTCAGAATGCGGGAACCGTCCACCGTATGACATATAATACCGCAATCCGTAGAGGTAAAAATCTTCTCCAGCGCACGGTTCTTTCTTACAAGCTCTTCCTCGTAAGCGCGCTCAGTCGTCACATCGATCCCCACGCCAACCGTACCCATTACGCTTCCGTCCAGATCATACAGCGGGGACTTATAAGTAGTCAGGGTACGCATCCCCTCTCCCGTCTGAATGATCTCTTCAGACACACAGGTTTCCTTCCTGCTCATAACACGCCGTTCGGACTCCACACAGGCGGGGTCATCCTGCTCCACGTTCCAGATATAGGCATGGCCGCGCCCCTGTACCTGCTCCTTGGTCTTATTGACTGTTTTGCAAAAACTGTCATTTACCTTTTCGTGTATTCCGTTTTTGTCCTTATACCAGATAAGATTGGGAATACTGTTGATGGTGGTTTCCAGATAGTGGCTGGTCTGCACAAAATCCTTACTCATTTTAAAGGTCTGCTGCCATCGCAAAAAATGAAAAACGATTTCTTCGTCAGGCATGGGAACCGCCCATATATCCCTGACATTTTCAAGCTGCTCCCCCGAAAGCCCGGTCACACCGTCTCTTGCAAGGAGGATCATTTCGCTTCCGCCTTTTCTATTCTCAAATAAGGTTTGTAAATTCTCTTTTATCTCCCGGTTCTCAAGATCCGCCAGAATTACGTCTGCTTCCCGGGCCAATGTGCTCTCGGGGCAGCTGCTTTCCAAAAATTCATGGGTAAACGCTTCCAAAGGAGTCATTTCTTTGATGACCTCAAATACCCTGCATGAATTTCCAACCAGATAAAAGCGAATATGACAATGGTACATACTTGTTTCCCCCTGAGTTTAGATAATGTAGAACTTGCACAGTATTGCACTTATTTTCATTTTAACAATCCGTTTGCACTTATGTCAATAACCAGCTGTATTATCGGCTGTATATTCCGGCATATTTTGTCAAAATTCTTTTTACCGGCATAAGATATGACCTTCCGAACAGATTCAGATGGTTTAAAAGATGATATAGATTATACAGGTCCCGTCGTTCTTCATAACCGGGCTGCATGGGCGCCGCTTCTTTATAAGCGTTGTAAAAAGATGCGGGGAATCCGCCGAAAAGCTCCGTCATGGCAATATCCGCCTCGGCATGTCCCACATAGACCGCCGGATCGATCAGCCATGCCTTTCCGTCATTTCCCCGCATCACATTTCCCGACCACAGATCGCCGTGCAGCAAAGAAGGATGCTCCGGCTCTAAAAGAAGGCCGTCCAGCCGTTCCAACAGACGGTTTATTCTTTTCACATCCCCTTCGTCAAAATATCCTGCAGCACGGTAAAACTGCGGTTTCAGGCGGCATTCCCGAAAAAAATCCACAAAACAGCCGGTTGCCGTATTGATCTGCCCTCCTGCACCGATATAGTTATCCTCCGCAAATCCAAAGACCCCTCCCGGAACAAAAGAGACAGTCTCTGCCCTGTGCATAGCTGCCAGTTCCACTGCGAAGGTTTCCCAATAATCCTCTTTGTCTCTGCCTCTATCCATAAATTCAAGGAGCAGGAAAGAATATCCGCCATCCCCTTCGTCGGTTCCGCAGCCGAGAAAGCGGGGCGTGCCTATGGCGCCTGTCTTTGCAATGGCAGAGAGCCCTGCCGCTTCCGCCAGAAAGAAAGGCAGATTTTGTTTTGTATTGGTCTTCATAAAAACGGTTTCTGCATTATTTAACTTTAGGCTCCAGGCTTCATTGATGTCTCCGCCGAAAATCCTCTCTTTTTTAATAATTTTTACATTCTCTCCGAAAAGCGGTTCCAATGCGTTTTTCAGGGAATCAAAATGCTGTAAAGGTTTGTCCATGCTCTGCCGCACTCCTGTCCTTGCGGGGCCTTTGCCCCTTGTATTTCCTGTTCTCTTCTTAATTCTAATGTATATTATAAGCCTTTTTACCACTGCTGCAAGGGCAGGAACAGCAAATCCTTTTGGGGCCGTTCTGACCGCTGCAAAAAAACTTAAATAATTTTATTGTCAAAAAATTATCAATGTGGTATGATAATCCCGTATTGTATCTCAAAAGAGAATAATAACAGGAGGAAACGTACCATGAAAAATGAAAAAACCTATGAACTCGTGCTGACTGCACTGTTCACCGCCATAATCGTCATTATGGCATTCACACCGCTGGGATATATCCCGTTAGTTGTTATTAACGCAACCATCATTCATATCCCGGTCATCCTGGGAGCACTATTTTTAGGACCGAAAAAAGGTGCATTCTTAGGATTCGTATTTGGCTTGACCAGCTTTATTAACAACACCTTTAAAGCAGTTACCGCATCCGCTTTTGTATTTTCGCCGGTTCTGGCAGCAGATGTGGTTGGTATATCGGGCGTATTCAAAAGCCTGTATATCTGCTTTGTACCGCGTATTTTAGTGGGAATCGTCCCCTATTTCGTGTATATCCTGATTCGCAGGTTATTAAAGAGCGAACAGAAAATATGGCCTGTTGTTATTAACGGCGCGGCGGCGGTCATCTTATTTATTTCCGCAAGAGCATTTATCATCAATTTAGCAAAGAATAACTCCGGCTCCGGCCTTTACGGCACCATAGGCGGACTTGTGCTTGGCGCTTTGCTGTTTGTCATTTTGACCGTAAGCAGCGCAAAGCAAAAAAGCACGGCAAACATCGCCCTTGCTTATGCCGGACTTGCAGGCGCATTTACCAATACCCTGTTTGTCATGAGCGGCATTTTTATCCTGTATAAGGATGCCTATGCAAATGCCCTCGGCATCGCAGGAGACGCCGTTATCGACGTCATTATGGGAATTATCAGCTTTAACGGCATCGTGGAGGCTGTGGTTGCCGCAATCTTAGTAACCGGCGTCGGCCTTGCGCTGACACATGTAAAGCCTGTCAAAGAATTCCAGGTCAAAGAACCGAAAAAAGCTTAGAAACAGGCGAAATGAGAGGGAAATATGATCTTAGCTGTAGATATCGGAAACACCAACATAGTCATAGGGTGTGTGGAAGAAGAAAAAATATATTTTGTAGAAAGAATATCCACCGACATTTCAAAAACAGAGCTGGAATATGTAGTGGGATTTAAAACGCTGTTGGATCTGTATCAGATCAGGACGGAAGAGATCACGGGGTGTATCATCGCTTCGGTGGTGCCGCCCCTTAACAACATCATCAAAACCGCCATGAAAAAGCTGCTTCATATTTCCCCTCTGATCGTAGGCCCCGGTATTAAAACCGGGCTGAATATCCTGATGGACAATCCCGCCCAGGTAGGCTCCGACCTCATCGTCAACGCCGTGGCGGGGCTGAAATATTACGGGGCGCCCATTATCATCATTGATATGGGAACCGCCACTACCATCAGTGTGATTGACGAGAAAAAGCATTACATCGGCGGCATGATCCTTCCCGGCGTCAAAGTATCCCTGGAAGCATTGGTAAGCGGGACTTCCCAGCTTCCCAGGATCAGTCTGGAAGCGCCCAAAAAGCTGATCGGTACAAATACCATAGACTGTATGAAAAGCGGCATCATTATGGGGCAGGCTTCCTGCCTGGACAGTATGATCGACCGCATATGGGAGGATCTGGGATATGAAACTGCGGTGGTAGCCACCGGCGGCCTTTCCGGCTGTATCGTACCCCATTGTAAGAGAAAAGTTGTTTACGACAATGAATTGACATTAAAAGGACTGGGCATCATTTACCATAAAAATGCAGAATCAGCACTTTCATGACAGATAAGCCTGTAAAATCTGCCGCCCTTTCCGGAACGGCGAATAAAAAAGGAGGCACACCGAATGTTACGTGGAAAACATATTGTATTGGGCGTATCCGGCAGCATCGCCGCTTACAAAACCGCCTCACTGGCAAGCATGTTAAAAAAGCAGGGAGCGGACGTTACCGTCATCATGACTGCAAACGCCGCAAATTTTATTACCCCCATTACCTTTGAAACATTGACGGGAAATAAATGCCTGACCGACACCTTCGACAGGAATTTCCAATACAGTGTGGAGCATGTCTCCCTTGCCAAACAAACGGATGTGTTCATGATCGCGCCGGCATCGGCAAATGTGATCGCCAAGGCAGCCCACGGCATTGCCGACGATATGCTGACCACTACCCTTTTAGCCTGCCAGTGCCCCAAGATTATCGCTCCTGCCATGAATACGCGGATGTACAAAAATCCCATTGTGCAGGATAATATCAAAACCCTGCAGGACTACGGCATGGAAGTCATTACCCCTGCAACCGGTTATCTGGCATGCGGAGATACGGGGGAAGGCAAAATGCCGGAGCCTGAATTTCTCTTTAACTGTATTTTAAAGGCCCTTCATCCAAAGGATATGACAGGCGTAAACGTATTGGTAACGGCAGGTCCTACCATAGAAAAGATCGACCCGGTCCGCTATATCAGCAATCATTCCACAGGAAAAATGGGATATGCCATAGCCGCAGAAGCCATGATGCGCGGCGCCGAAGTGACCCTTGTAACAGGGAAAACGGATATAGAGCCGCCCGCAAATGTGCACACCATAGAAATTACCTCTGCAGCGGATATGGCAGAGGCGGTAAAGGCATGTTCAGAGAAACAGGATATTATCATCAAAGCCGCTGCGGTGGCGGATTATCGTCCCAGACAGACTGCCGATGAGAAACTGAAAAAAAGCGACGACCAGATGAATATTGAGCTTGAACGCACCGAAGATATCCTGGGATTTCTGGGTGCTCACAAAAAAGAAGGACAGTTTTTATGCGGCTTTTCCATGGAAACCGAAAACATGATAGAAAATTCCAGAAAAAAGCTTGAAAAAAAGAATCTGGATTTAATCGTGGCAAATAATCTGAAAAAAGAAGGCGCCGGCTTTGGAACAGACACCAACATCGTGACCCTGCTTTCCGAAGAAGATTCGATAGAACTTCCCATAATGTCCAAAGCAGAGGTTGCCAGGGAACTTCTTAATTATATCATGGAACACCGAACAAAATAAAAGATCAGGGAAATGACCGGCATTTAAGTCAATTTCCCTGATCTTTATTGATAGCCTGCATATGTATTTTTCTCAGGCCTTCTTTTTTAAACTGATATCGCCTAAGGCATGTATCAGCTTTTTAACCGCCACTTCTATGTCTTTATCCGTCGTAAGCGAAAGCCCGCCTCCGATCTTGGAAAGCCTTTCCAGATCATCATTATTCAATGTGATCACATGTTCCCGCTCGCTTTCCGGCTTTGGAATCACATAGGGTTCCATTTCCTTTTCCAGTTCATTCAACTGCCGCATAACAGTGGTAATCTGGCTCTTTCCGATGTTGACCGCTTCAAGCAGTTCATCATAATCTCCCAAGATCCTCTGACAGTCCGGAACATCCTCGTAAACCTCTTCCAGATCACTTATGATCCCGGATTCGTTGCCGTTTCCGTAGACATATCTGTTGTCCTTGATATTCCTGTCCAGAAAGTTCAGTGTTTGTGTAATCTTGCCACCTTCAACCGTAATGATAAGTTTTGCCATAGTCCTGTCTCCTTTGCAATACTTTTCGATGGTATGGGATGGGAAAACGCCATGAATAGTGCCCATACCGTCTTCTTCATT
This sequence comes from Lachnospiraceae bacterium UBA3273, assembly GCA_002362385.1. GTDB lineage: Bacteria > Bacillota > Clostridia > Lachnospirales > Lachnospiraceae > UBA2882. The sequence goes on along the minus strand of DEUB01000012.1, from coordinate 72,856 downwards.
ATGAATTAACAAAAAAATCACGGGCAGAGACCCTGAAAGCTAAAGTTTTCCGGGGTCGCTCCGCTTGTCAAATGCAGGGAGAAATGATTGCTCCGGCAGGCCTGGCAGCCGCTTCTCTGAACACTTGACTCTGCCCTTTCCGCACATATTATATCACATATCATTTTAATTTTACAGTAAAAATATGTTACTTATTACAAATTTATGCCCGGTTTTTATTCGGTTTTTATTCTGTTATTTCTTTACATGCCACATGATTTTAATTTTTTACAGGATGGCCGGATGCATTCAATAAGTTCCGCCGAATCCCGCGTCCTTCCAGGAAGTAACGCCCCTCTCATCCTTTTTCCAGTAATCTCCCGCAGCGCAGTCCCAGAAAACGTTGTCATAAGTTATCCCGGAAGATCCGTCTTCTGAAGAAGGCATGGCATAATTTACTACTACGATTCCGTTTTTTTGTTCCAAAATTGACAGGATTTCATAACCTTCCGCTTCTATTTCCGTACCCAGGTCAAATCCGCAAAGGTGCTTCAGCCATTCCTTGCTGATCTCTCTGCTTTCATACCTTACAAATTCATCATCGGCCCAGCTATACCGGTAAAAATAGGGTTTACATGTATGTCCGTATCGTTCTCCCTCTTTTCCGTCAGAAACCATATCATAAGCGTCTATCCATATCTCCAGTTCATTTCTGCGGTCACATTTTACCTCCCCGATTCCGGAAATCGCACTTTCTACCGCTTCCCCTTCTTTCACAGTCCATACACTGCTCAAATTGTGAGTAAAGTATTCATTTGACACAAAATAAATATACGTAGGGCCGCTCCCCTCCGTAATACCGTCAATATAGCGATAAACATTTTCATCTTCCAGCTCCACGCACTGTTTCCCGCTCACAAACCAGAATTGCCCTTTATAATATTCCTCCTGCTCTGTCTCTATACGCTCTCCTAAAAAAACAAAAGCCTCGTAGCTTCCGTCTCTGTCGAAATCGTCATATTCAAAACGCAATATCTCGTTTTCGGTACATCCTGATGCGGACAGCACTTTTTCTTTCAGATATTCCTCCCGTCCTAATAAAATACTTATCATCGCCCTGTTTACACTGCCCTCTATATTACCGTCCGGTACGCAAAAAGCTTTGTCATATGCGGCTATCTTTTCCTCGGATACATTCCATTTTTCATTCGCCGCCAGATATTCCTCCAAAGTCGTCTCTTTTCCGTTTACCTCGTAAACATACTGCCCTTCCCCGTCTTCCTCATGGACCCAACACTCGCTGCTTTCCTGTAACAGAACCGTTTTTGTCCCATCCATCCGATATACGCTGTCGTATAGGTTGCCATGGTTATCATAGCCGCTGAAAATGATCCCTTCCTTTTCCATATATCCTACGCCGCCATACTGCCCGTAAGAGGAATCTCCTACCTGCTTAACTTCCCCATCCGTATAAGTATAAAGATAAATACCGTGGGCATGGGCAAGGCCATACACGACCGCCAGCTCGGGAATTTCATCTCCATCCAGATAGAGCAGCGTAAATTTCGGTCCTTCCGAATCTTCATAATCTACGGTATACTCCCATTCCGTATCAGCCCGGTCAGAAAGTTCTTTTGAAAAGCCCGGCCTGTACACAATCAGGAAATTGCTGTATGCTTCCAATGCCTCCAACTGCCCCGCATCCAGACCGGCTGCCAGCTTTGTTTTTATCTCCAGATCTTCTATTTCCCGTGCCAATGCCCTTTTTAAGTCTTTGATATCCTCAACGACAACTCCGTCGTTATATCCGATAGATATGAAATCATCATTCCACAATTCGTTATATTTTGCATTATATTCCGCTTCCGATACAGGCACGCCGTCTATTTCATAAAGTGGTTCCACCGGTTCTGTAAAAGCCTCTACGTCAATATCATGAAACTCACAAATCTTTTCCGCCGTCCCGTCTTTCAGCATATAAAACTGAGAAAATCCTTCTCCCATATTGTAAAAGCCGCTAAAAATCATTCCTCTCTTCTCTAAATACTGCATCCCCCCAATGGAGCCAAATTCCCCCACTTCAACGACCCTGCCATTTTTATAGGTATAGACCCATACGCCGGCAGGATGGGAATTATCTTTCATAAGCAGTAATTCCGGCGTATCATCATCGTCAATATATGCCAAACGGAATCTTAAAGACCGGTTCTCCTTTATAGGATCGCTTTCTTCTTTTAAAAAAGTATAATAAGCCTGGGCATAAGGCTCCTTTAATTCCACTTCCTTTTCCACCGGTATCTCTATATCGGCATAAACCTTTTTTGCTTCATCTTCTGTGGCCATCCGGGCCTTCCTCACATAAAAGGACAATTCCTGTATATTTGACGAAGGCACGTTACGAAACAGGTCTTTCATATTGATACTGTCATTTTCTTTCTGTGACAGCTCTACCCCATCGGTCTTTTCTGATGTTCTTCCTGCTTCCCTTTTTGTCATAAAACCTTTCGGATACAGCCATTCAGGCAGTATGGTGTCTCGCAATACAGGATATACAGGATGCCAATCCACAATATAATAGGAATCTATTTCATCTTCAAAAGCAGCATGTTTCGTTTTTCCTTTATATTCTATTTCACACAAATATATGTTAGCATACTCTTCATCATATATATCCATCTGCGGCAGTACGCTTCCGTTTACCAGATCGATATCGGCATATTCCTCCTGCGGAAAAAAACCGCTTTCATCCCCCGTCTGTACCCAGCCGCTCCCCGTATAATGGACTTCCTGAACCAATATATAAGGCTTATACCGATCAAAATCCCCTTCCTTGACCGCATATTTACCAGGAATCCAATTTGCTTTTATAAATATCCCCAAAATGCCTGCCATTATAAGAACTGCTGCAATGATAATTATCCGTATTTTTTTCATTAAATATCTCTCATCTTTCTGAAAATGTATGATCTTGTCGCAATGCACACCGTCCTATTCTTTCAACCCCGACTTTACGACTATTCTTTTTTCTTCCCATTCATCCCCATTTCCGCTATCTCCTGTATAGTAATCCAGATATACGGTATACGAATCGAGCGCCTTTGCTTCTTTTATAAAACCGGTTCCTGTGGCCACAGGCGGAAAATCATCCGTGAACTCTTCATAGGCATTCTCGTCATAAATATCTCTGATGATGATCTTAAAAACGCCGTCTTCAAAGACCGGATATACGACAATCTGCTCATTGCAGGCAATCACATCCTCAATCGGTTTGGAAACTTCGCCCCTCTCCCCGTTAATAAACACTGACCACCAGGTATTTCCTGCACCTTCATGTATTTCCAGGGTATCCTTACCGATCCTCTTTATGACCGGTTCCTTGGGGTAGGACGATTCATATAGCGGATCTTCCCAATCGTCATATACGGATACTCTGCAGCCTTCCTCATCCTCCTCTATCTCATAGGTAAGATTTCCGGGCTCCTCTTCCACGTAGGTGTCGGATATATATGAGCCATAATCCGACCCATGTGAATTTCCGGCTCCTCTGTCCGCAAGGCTATAAACCCATACGTAAGCATAAAACTCCCCGCCTCTATCATCTGCCAGCAGATAGGACCATATATGTACATATCCCTGAATTTTGTCTGATTTCATTTCTACCGTTTCATATTCTGTAGACAATAGTTCAAAGGGCTTGTCATACCAATAGTCCAAATGCTCCATCATTGCATTTTTGGCATGAAGGTTATGGATATTATAAAGATAATATCTGGTCAGCATATAATAAATGCCGCCTGCAGCAAGTGCTGCGAAGAGCATACAATCTGCGACGATATAGAATATTCGTTTTCTTTTTTTGTCTTTCATGATTTTTCCTTTCTCTGTTTCTTCAAAAACTATTAAATCTCCAAAATCATGTCCGATTTGGATTAATATTAATAATTCATTTTCACTTTCCTGCTCTATTCCAAAAAGAAGGACACATTATCAAGAGAAATTTCTTCAACATCCTCTTCATTTTGTGGAAATTTAAACCAACGCACCCGCTCTGATTCCGCATAAAATTCATCTAAGATACGATTACATTCCTCTTGTTCTTCTCTTGTACCCAAACTCAATTCCCCCTCATCCGGTAATTTATCCGCCGGAGCAATTATTGAATATTTTAATTCTTTCGCTGGCATCCCCTGCTCATATGTCGTCAACACATAATCATACTGTATTTTCCCTTCATAGGGATAACTATTATAGTAATAATTTAAAACATCTTCAATTTCCCCGTCAGCATTATACCGTTTAAAAAAATGTCCCTGTCCATATCCACCAAAAAATTCAAATGTGCCGTTTCCCAATAAATATACTTCTCCGACCCGCATTGTAAAAAAGTTCTCTAAAGCCTCCCATGCGTACACTCTCCCATCCTGCTCATGAAATACATATAAATCTCCCTGATCCGGGGTATACATTAAAATAATCAACAGCTCACGCTTATCATCCTCATTTATATCCTCTGCAACTATTTCTATAGTAGAAATACCATGATGTTCTTCCATAAACTCTTCATAATAGTCTGCACAATACAACTCCTTCTGTTGTTTATTATCATATGCACTTACCTGCCCATCCAAGAAATCAGAAAATGCGGCAATTTCATCAACTTTTTCATCCCTAAGATAATATACAATATCTGTGTTCTCTTCCTCACTTATTATCAGATTTTCAATAGGTTTCTCTCGTGTATCATTAAGTGACAAGGAATTACTATTGCTTTTTTCAGATAAATCATTTATATTGCGCTGAGATTTTATCCAACATATTCCACTTAATAGCAATACACAAACAAATATAACAAGATAATATTTTTTCATATCTGCCTCTGTCTTTCTATTTCACGGCTGATTTCAGATTTTGCTGTATCCATTATTCCTCTTTCATATATCCCAAAGCCTGAGCAAATCCTGCCACGATATTCTTCCGGACAATTGCCTGCTGCTCCTTTGGCAGTTCCCCTGCAAAAGCCGGTACACGATATTGAGATACTGTAAAATCAATATCTGCTTTTTCATATCCTTCCATATACTCTTCTATCATCCTTCCAAATGCTGCACAATGTTCGTCATCTGCGAGTTCATTATCCCGTTCCAGCCAATCCCCCGTTGCATAACTATAAATCATTTTTCCCTGCTCATCATAAGTATATCCTATTGCAAATACTGGTTTATCTGAAATGCTTCTTCCATCAAATGTGCTTACATATATTTGGTAATATCCACTGGAATAGCACCAATCTTCGCAACTAAGATAACGAAATTCTCCCGATTCGTTCTGATATACATCAACATAATAGGATGGCAGATAATCCGATCCTCCAAAAAGCTCGTTATCTTTGTATGCTTCACTTGCAATGATTTTTCCACAATATACAACTTCCCCATCCTGTATGGTAAATATATGTGTAAGGTCTTCTTTCATATCCTGAAAATATTCTGATACCAACATTTCCGGCTGTCCATCAAGATTTATATCTGCAAGTTGCATATGCCAGCTATTCACAGATGCCATTGTCCTGTCAATATGTTCATCATCAATCCAGTCGTATTCCATATATGGACGAATTTTTTCATCCCACTCAATATCGTCTAACTCTTCTAATTTGTCTTTTGTCATAATCGGTTCCAGATATCCTGCCCAAAGTTCCATATACCATAACAAATCTTCTTCACTCAATATATAATTATTTTCAACACTTGAATCAGTATTGGGAGCATTTTTTAATACATCCACCTCTTGGATATCCTCAAACCTTCCAAATACATCATCAAAATTAATTATCATTTGTTCTTCAATGCCAATATCTGTGGAAAATTTATCCCCTGTGAGTTGTTCACTATTCTCCATCGCATCTTTTGAGCAGCCTGTCATTAAAACTAATATAATTAACCCAAAAATCTGCGCAATTTTTTTCATTCTTTCTCCTCTTCTTACAATTTTTTATATTGTTTCTTTAATTACAATAATTAGCATTTTAAAATAAATTCTTTGACTTATTCCTTTTCGTATGAACCATTCATTATTTGGGGATCACACTTCTAATAATTCCATATATAATTCCCATTTGTTGAATCATCTATAACATGTACTCGTTCGCTACTTATATCATATTTTTTTGCAATATATCTCTGCTCCCGCTTATACCGGATATCACTATTTGTTAATACATGTCTTTTAGGGCTGTCTATGCAATATTGCAGAATTTTATCCTGTTCTCCGCCGATAACAGTAATATAAGGAGTCTTTACAATTGTGTAATTTACCTGCCCATTTGAAATAATGATGCACTTAATATCTATATATTATAGCTTTTAATCAGAATCGCCCCAAAATACTGCATTCCGTTTCCATTCCCCACCAGCTTACCGGCAGCGGATTGCATTTCTACTAATTCCGTTTTCTCCGGCAAGGGTAATGACTGCAATTCTTCTGCCACCTGCTCTGCTGTATGGTTATTTATGATTGGAACCAAAATACATACTCCTATTATTAAAATCATGATAACCGCAAATAAAAACGCCAGAGCCTTCTTCATTACCTTACCTCCGAAATTCTTTCTTCATGTTTACTGCCTTCTGCTTTTTATAAGTTTTCTATTTCAAATTCTTTGCCAACAGATGCAAGTTGTAAAGCCAGTCTTCATCATCTTCCGCACAGGCTTGTACTAAACATTTATCTAAATAGGACTGAACCGTTTGGGTGTCAATAGTTGCAAATAACTCCATTGTTTTCTCGAAAGCAGGCCAGTTAGCATCTTGTAACAATACAAACAGAACCGGGAGTCCCCTGACCCTGTCCTCTTTAGGCAGTTCCTCCAGAATACTCAAATAATTCAGCCAGCAGAATTTGGAAGAAACTTTTGACAAATCAAAAAGTTTGTTCAAATCAATACTTTTATCGGCAGCTATCATCCCTGCTATTTTCTTAATCTCTTCTTTATTGACGTTGGGATTATTGTAAATGTCATATTCATTTGTCTTTAATAATTCATCAATCTGATTGTGCATTGTCATTGCCTCCTCAAAACGTCATTTTCTGTGAAATATAAATCCAGCTACAACTGATTGTAAATTGTAACTAATAACTTTTAAATACTTTTCCCAAACTATCTCTCATCAAATTGTATATTATAATTAGCAACAAGATAATATACTTTAACAATCATTTTTTTATTGCCACTTTCGCAAAGCACCGTCAGCAACATATCCTTACTTTCTTCATCAACAGTTGACACCACATAAAAGTATTTCTTCCCTGCCTGTTCCTCTTCCCATTCATATTCTAACTGAAAAGTTCTTCCATTAACGAGCCAATGTTGTATCCCAAAACTCTCTTCATCTGCGCTATTATTTTCTAAAGATATCAGATCAACATCTGATAAGTAGTCAACCGAATCATCCTGTAAATAACTATATGTTTCATAAGGGGTATAACTTATTATCTCCTTTTTTAATTTCAACGAATTCCAGCAATCTGCCTGCCATGGCGCACTGTCCCAATGTTTCCAATATTCCCCATTCGGAATTTCTGCCTCATCACTCCAATATGATAAATTTTCCCCCACTAACAAATAGTACCTATTCTCATATTCCAATATTGTACAGACATCTGTAGAATATCTCCCATTGCCGCCTCCAATTAATGTCCATTTCCCATCAACATTTTTTACAACATAAATGCAGCTAATATTTCCCCGTCCTATACTATCGTTTATTACATACTCATCCATCCCATCTCTATCAATATCCGCTATTCGCATTGATCTTTTATCAATTATTGAATATACATCGGCAGCATTTGCAATATCTTCAAACGGAATATCCCCGCAGGTTTCTAATGTAATAATTTCACAATCTGCTTCGTACTTCCGCCAGTCAGCATGATTTTCTTCATCAATATCTTCATAAAGATGCACTAACACTTCCTGCAATTCCATTGGGAAATTGTCCGAATACTCTTCCACCACGACATCTCTTGAAATATCACTTGGAATCTCAAACCTTCCAAATGCATCATCAAAATTAATTATCATTTCTTCTTCAAAGTTGATTTCTTCTTCAATGCCAATATCTGTGGTCAATTTATCCTCTGAGAATTGTTCACTAATTTCATCATCTTCCCCACGGGCCTGTTCCAATCCCTCTAAAAAAGTCTTATATTCTTCTATGGGCGTATCACAGCAAAACGCTCCCGTCTCCTCCGTCCGGCAATCGCCGGCATTTTCCGCCCAAACCCGGTAAAGATATATGCTTCCTTCAGCTTCAAAGCTTTCATACCCTTCACATGGATAAAGCTTGTGAAACAATATGACCGCATTTTGTAATTTTTGAGCCGTTTCAAACGTATTATCCAGCGAAAGGCATGGATACGAAAAAGACGTATCCGTACCGCATTTTTCTTCATTATTTATTACAAGATTTTCTTCTCCGAGGCAATACAAAAAAACCTTCCGCGAATAATTATCCCTGTAAATCCAATCCCCGGTTTCCATCGGATAGGCATATGCAAAACATATGATCTTACCGTTTTCTTTATCCCGTAATTTCACAGCGGGACATTTCAACTTGCGCTGTGTTTCCGGTTCTCCGTCAGTGTAGGCGATATAAGTAAACTCCTCTATGATCTCAAATTCTTTATTATATTTCCTCTCCATGTATGCTGACAGATCGCCGCCGCCCGGTCTGCCGCTTTTTAATGACATAACAGCTCCGCCTAAGGCAGACAGTACAATGAGAGCCAGTATAATGATCATGACCTTTGATCTCTTTTTCATCTGAAACCTCCCCTTTTCTGTTTGCTTTCCCAATCTTCATCTTCCAGATATGAAAAATTTCTGCTCATTCTTTTCCACTGTATACTGTCCGCCAAAGAGTTCCCGTTTTCTTCATAAACCAGCCTGCTTTTGCGCTATCTCGCAAAAATCCCTCTTCACGACCTCGTATTTGGAAGGGTCCCGCAAAATTGCCGAGGGATGATATGTGGCGGTCAACGCGCAGTTTTTCCGATAAATCCAGGTCCCGTGCTGCCTGGTAATCTTAAAGTCCGGCAGAATAATGCGCTGGGCGGCTACACGTCCAAGACAGACGATAATCTTAGGCTTTAAGAGGAGCGTTTCACATTTCAGATAGGGAATGCACGCTTCTTTTTCCTCTTCCTTCGGATCCCGGTTGCCGGGCGGATGGCATTTTAAAATATTGGTAATGTAGATCTCCTCCCTGGTCAGTCCGCAATCATGTAAAAGTCTGTCCAGAATTTCCCCGGAAGATCCCACAAAGGGAATCCCCTGCTGATCCTCCTGCCCTCCGGGCGCCTCTGCGATCAGCATAATTTGGGCCTGATGGTTTCCCCGTCCCATAACAGGCCGTTTTCTGGTCTGCCCCAACGGACACCGGGTGCAGGCCTCAATGTGCTGTTCGATTTCAGTCCATGTATATTGCATAAAAGCTCCTTTATCTTTTTAGATACCGGATTTCCCACGTTCCGGGACAAATATAAACAATGTTAAAATACATTTTTATTATAAAACACAAATGCATCAAAATTGCATCATATTTACTCTTTCAACAAAAAATATCCTTACCCCATTTTTTCTGACAGAGATTTTGCAACGGTTACGAATATTCGGTATCCTAAAAGGCCCACAGAACATGCTATGCTCTGCGGGCCTCTTAAAATAACCGATATCGATTGTTCCTCTTTACTCTACTTCATCAAAAGTCATAACTCCGTCGTTTCCCTTCCCGGCCAGAATATCCAGCTTATAAATCCACTCAAATTCATTCTGCCGCCGGTTAAATTCTTCTTCGTCCACATCAGTATCGCCCAATATATAACGATTATAATTTGGCTGCTCCGTGTTTCCCCGGAACTCCATGTAGACCATGGCGTCCTCGTTAAGTATGCTCTCGTTTACATCCCATGGAACATATTCATAATAGCTGCAAACGCTGTCAAGATCCGGCTCCTTTACCACGACTGCAAGATAAGCAGTTCCGTCAGATTTCGCGATGCCGACGATCCCACTGTCGCCTCCTACTTCCCAGAAAAGCAGCTCGGATTTTAGGCAGACGTTCTTTCCGTTCCCCAGGCTCCATACGTCATACATCACATCCACGCCGGAACCGCTTTCTATCTCATAAACAGCCAACAGCTCCTGCGTCCCGTCGCCGTTAAAATCATCCACGGCCGCTAACGGCTTGAAGCTCCCATCCGCTACAAAACCGGACCGCGCCCTGATCTCTGCGATCACGTCCGAGACCATTTCTCCATCATCCCCCGGACCTGCATCTTCCAAAGCAGCATCTTGCGGGACTTCATCTTCCAAAGCATCCTTTCTTCCCCCTCCCGCGGCATTTGTGTCGTCCGTAAATTTCAGCGAAAACAAAATGTCCGCCATCGCCGTGGCCGTAACATCATAATAATCCTCTGTACTTATCATTGTAGCTTTCCAGTAAACGCCATTATGTAGAAAAACAAACTGCGACAGGTAAAACCATGTTCCGTCATAATATTTCAAGTCAATGCCGGTAAACAAATACCGCCCGCATTCTGCCACAGCCGGCTGAGAAGTGTACTCCGTCCCTTCCTTGTAGGAAAAGTAATAGCCGCACACTCCTTCCAGCACGTCATTTATGTCACTTTCCTCCTCATAGACAGTCTCGTCAATCCATATATTGGATTCGTTATACACACCCTCCACAGGATACATGACAATGGCGGCATTCGACTCTTTCATTTCACTTACGGCCGAGTCCCTTACCATGAACTGCAATCCGGATTCCTTAAATGAGTAGATCTGATATCCCTCCGCCTGACAGGCATCGGTAATCCGGAAGCTGTCCGCCATCTTTTCTCCCTGTGTTTTAAAAAGTTCGGAATCCTCCGCATTCTGGTTAATAATACACATATAACTGTAGCAGCCAAACTCGCCTTTACCGTCATAAATATACAGGCTTCCCGCATAAGGATCGCCATCGACTTCCAGCCAAAAATCATACTGCTCCCGCTCCATGGAATCCGACTTCGTGCGCCCCACATATTCCGTCTCCACGTTTGTTGTCCCAATCCAGTCCGTCAGCACCGTCGGGTCATTTTCCACCTGTTCCACAAAATCAGCCGCCGAATAGATCGCACTGTCCCCTGCCGTATAGTATGCGTACTCAATGGAAACCTGGAAATCTGCCTCCTCTCCCTCGGTAATCAACACCTGGTTATCAGTTCCCAGTTCCGTTACCATATAGCCTTCCGGGTACTCCACGGAAAAGCATACCGTATCATTGGTATACGTGACGTAATTGATCTCTTCCTTTTTGGCATCGGAGTTTCCCGTATTCCGTATCAATGAGACAACACACAAAACGACAAGGGCCAAAAACGCCGTCACGCCCGCCGCAATACCGATACCGATAAATACCTTCTTCTTTGACGGCTTTGCCTTTTCCTCTTTTCTCTGCACGGGCGCTCCACAATTTGAACAAAATTTGTCCCCTTCTGCCAACCTGCTCCCGCATTGTGTACAAAATGCCATAATCCTTTTCTCCCCTTTCGTTTTCTTTATCATATCATATTATTACTGTATTTACACGTTTCCACAATCATGTTTTCACTTAAAATGCCGTACTTATATCTCCGCCACGCACAACCCTCCCCAGCCCGTTTTATCATCCGGCACTTCCCCCGTTCCTGCCAGTTCCTTCGCATGCCTGCACAGCCACGCCTTCATCTTCTCTCCGTACAAGTAAGGATCCGTCCCCCCCAGTATGGCTCTTTCCATCAGAAGCGCCGCCGCTCCCGTTACAAAGGGGGTTGCAAAGCTGGTTCCGTCAAAACGCTGTAACCCATAAGCATTTTCTGCCAGGATCCCTACGCCGGGAGCCGCAATTTCCGGTTTTACCACGCTGATATACCCCTCTGAAAGCCTTGTCACATATCCTCTTCCCGAAAAATCGGCGTAAGATTCAAAAATGCTGTTATATGCTCCTACGGTAATGACCCGTTCCGCCGTAGAAGGGATCGTAAGAGTCTGCTCCGGAACAGGACGCAGAAATCTGGTATCTCCGCCTTTGATCTGGGATGAAGGCATGTAAAGGCTGTAATTTCCCGATACAAGCCTTGTAGGGCTCAGCCTCAGTCTCCACACCCCTTGGTTTACATAAGTCGAAACCGGTATAAAATCCAAAAACACCTCCTGGTTCACGCTATAAGGCTGGGGCGCACCGACAAAGATCAGCAGGGATGTATCTGCAAGCCGCCTCCTGATGGTCAGTCCCATATCACTTTCCGTACTGAAAGTAAAAAAATCTCCCGAAGGAGATTGCAATGTGATCTCATAGCTGTCCACAAAATTCAGCCACATCTGAAGATTAAATTCTCTTTCGTAAGCGCCTATGGTAAATTCCACAACCCGCTCTCTTTCATAGGCCTCTATAACGCCCGCCGCATGTCCGCCCGCTGCGCCTTCGTTTCCGCTTCCAACGCAAAATACGGTCCGTCCTACCTCTGCCATATTGTTTATGTACCTTTCGATCAGAGCCGTCCCGTCATGCGCTCCATAGGTGTTTCCAAAGCTCAAATTAACCGCCAGGGGCATTTGTATCTGAACTCCCTTATTGACCGCATAATCCACCGCCCGCATCAAGGATGTGGTAAGAGGAAAGCTGCTGTTAGCCCCGGTGTTCAGCTTTACAATGATCAGAGAAGCCTGAGGTGCCATGCCGATCAGATTAGCATTCACACTCCCGTCGGTCTGCCTGCCGTTTCCTGCTGCGATCGCCGTTACGGCGGTTCCGTGTCCTGAATTATCCGGGGTCGGACGGTCTGCAGGGTCATCATTGCCATTCAACAAAATCTCATCCAGCTCTTCCTTGGTATATTCACGGTCCTGGGTCTGGTCCAGATAATAAAGTACCCTGCTGCTTCCGTCAGGATTCCGGAAGGCAGGCATTTCAAAAGATAAACCGCTGTCTATGACCGCAATGCAGATTCCCCTGCCTTTATAATCATTTCCCAAATTGCCGCTGTAAAGACAGCTTGCAAAATTCCCCGCTCCGTCGTTTGCGTAAAGCCGCTTGGGCTTTTCCACAAACTCTATCTCTTCCAGGGCCGCCAGGGCCTCTATATACCGTTTGGGCAGAGTGATGATCCCGTATCCTGCAGACAAAATCTCCACCTTGATATCTTCTCCGGCGATCCTGGAAATATCCCCGTGAAATTTAACAATGACTTCCCAATGCTCGTTGGCCGCATCCGTTCCGGCACGGAGCACGGGAGAAGCCATCCTTTCCTCCTCCGTAGCGTCCAGAGACAGGTTCAACAGATTTTCCGCTTTTTGATTTTCAGGCATGCTTTACCCCGACTGTCTTTTCTATCATTTTATTGAAACACACTTTAATAGGTGTATGTCTTTTATGTTGTCATTTATTAACCGGTAAATCCTTCTTCCGCCATTTTCCCATTCCTTCTCCCAAACCACTGATAATAGATCCAGTTGATCAAAATGCCGAATACCGTCGCCGCCGGCGCCGCCCATCCGATCTGCATCAGGTTCGCATCCGGCCGTATGCTCATGATATAGGACATAGGCAGCCTTACCACAAAGGTCTGGGCAAGCCCCTGTGCCATAACAAAAACCGTTTTCTCATGTCCGTTAAAATATCCCATAAAACTGAATAAAATACTGGTTACCACCGCCTCAGGGGCAAACCCCTTAAGATATAACGCCGCCTGGGCAATGACCGCTTCATCCCCTGTAAACAGCGCCGCCAGCAGATCTCCCTTTAGGAATGCAAAGGCGCCGATAAAAATACCTATACCTGCCCCCATTGCCATACCGTAAAGCATTGCCTGTTTCGCACGCTTCTCCTTTCCTGCTCCCACATTCTGTCCTACAAAGGAGGCCATGGACTGCATCAGGCTGGAAGGCACCAGCATCACAAAGCTTACAATTTTATTTGCTACTCCGTATCCCGAAGACTCGTCCAGCCCCAGTCTGTTGATAAAGGCACAGAGGGCCAGAAACGACAGGTTCGTCAGAATTTCCTGCAAAGCGATGGGCGCGCCCAGCACCAGAAATTTCTTAACCTCTCCGTTAAACCGGATGTCCGTTCTTTTCATGGAAAAAGGGAGCTTTTGCTTTCTGATGATCAACAAAGACAAGACCACGCTGAGAGCCTGGGCAAAAATGGTTGCAATGGCTGCTCCCGCCACATTCATCTTAAAACCTGCCACAAGCACCAGGTCCCCCACGATATTGGCCACACAGGCTATGGCTACAAAGATCAGGGGAAGTCTGGAATTTCCCAATCCCCTGAAGATACTGCTGATGACATTATATCCGATGACAAAAACGATTCCGCCGCCACAGATCTTTACATAAAGGGAGGTCAGCTCCACAGCTTCCTTGGGTGCCTGCATCAAAACCGCCAAAGGCCTGGAGAAAACAGGCAGTAAGATCATCATTACCGCTGACAATGCCAGAAAAAAACAGATAACGCCTCCCAGGACTTTTCCGATTTTCTCTTCCTTTTTCTCTCCCAGATAGCGGCTGATCAACACCGTAACGCCCATGGTCAGCCCCGAAACAGAGAATACCACCAGATTCACAATATTGCTGCCCGTGGATACGGCGGAAATCCCCGCCGTGGTTCCAAACCAGCCTACGATCAACAAATCCACCGCGCCATACATTGCCTGTAATATCAGAGCGCCTAATATAGGAATCATAAATTTCGCCAGCTTTGCCGGGATATTGCCCGTCGTAAAATCACTGTTCTGCTCTTTCATTTTATTACATCCATTTCTTTTTACGTTCGTATTTTTAATCCCACAGACACCGGCCCGGATCACTCTCCTTCTTCCAGTACCAGCTTCTTAAAGCATTCCCCTCTTTTTTCAAAATCCTTGAAAATCCCGTAGCTGGCTGCCGCCGGGGAAAGAATACAGCTTCCGCCCTTTTTGGTAATCTCCTTTGCCAAAGCCACTGCATCCTGTAAATGCTCCACCACATATAAACGATCTTTTCCTGCAAAATCCGGCATATTTTCCATGATCTCCCGGTAGATCCGCTTTCCTGTTGCTTCCATTAATATGATATGCGCTACCTTGGAGGAGGCAAGATATTCTTCAAGATTTACATAACTTATATCCCTGTCCATACCGCCGATGAGGACCGTATCAGCATTTCCAATGGTATTAAGGGCCTGTATGGTGGTTTCATCTATAGTGGATATGGAATCATCATAATAAGCCACTCCGTCCACTGTTCCGATATACTGCAGCCTGTGGGGAAGGGGCACATAGGATATGAGTCCTGCTTCAAACTGTTCGTCGCCAATCCCCAGATCGCAGCACATACCGTATACAAAAGCAATATCCAGATAATTATGGGCTCCTAAGAGGCTGATCTTTTCCACCGGGATCTTAAAGTCTCTTTGGCCGTAGAAAATATGGCATCCTCTTAAAATAACGCTCGCTTTTGATTTTATGTTAACCTCATTGCCCGATACGTCTTCTTTGCCGCATAACCTCTCTTTATCCCCTTCGTCTTCCGCCTCCACAAAAATACATGTCCCTCTATAACCGTCCTCCCCGGGCGCAACGGAAGGATGGACATACAACAGGTCTCCCGGCATCTGGTTTTCATATATTTTTTCCTTGGAAGCCACATACTTTTCCATCGTCCCGTAGTGGTCCAAGTGTTCTTCATAAATATTGAGCAAAACACCCCGTTTGGGCGAAACCGTCATATATTCAAGCTGATGGCAGGACAATTCCAAGATGAGCAGGGAATCCTTTTCTATTTTATGGACAATATCAAATACGGGGATCCCGATATTCCCTGCAAGGACAGCAGGCGCCCCCGATTCCTTAAGGATATGATATAAAAGGGTCGTGGTGGTACTCTTTCCTTTGGTTCCGGTAATGCCTATGATCCTGTCCCTGTAGACTTCAAAGATCAACTGCATCTGGGATAAGATCTCTGCCTTATATTCTTCTACGGGCCTTTCCAAAACGATCCCCGGGCTTTTCATGACCAGGTCATAGTCATCCATTGCCTTCTGGTAATCCGGCCCGCAGATAAAATTGATCTCCTCAAAGCCCGCCGCCTGCACCTTGGCAGTCTCTTCATTAAGATATGCCAGGTCCTTTCGGGAAAACTCCTTCAAATCCCCTACGGCCAGCTCTTTTGCCCCTCCCGCTTCCAAAAACAGCTTCAGGGTGGATTTTCCTTCCCTGCCGAAGCCTAAGATCAATACCTTTTTATTTTCTATTCTTTTCCTGATATGGTCAATCACGATATACGCCCCTCTTTTTCAATTCCGCCACAAGTTTTTCTTCAAATGCCTCCGGCAGCAGGTTTTCATGGTCATAATAACTAAAATAGGCCTCGCACGCCGGCAGGTTCTCCTCATAACATCCCAGCTCTTTATAAAGCCTGAACAAATAAGGAAGCTCCTTTTCTTTTGGATAATCCCTGATCGTAAGGGTTATGGCCGCATTGATCTCATCCCGGCTTCCCACGCACTCAAAGGGCTTTTCCTTAGACAGACCGATCAACTGCTTAAAATACGCCTCCATCTCCGGATCCTCCGCCATATTGGCGCCAAAGATTTCCCCAAGCCTCTCCTGAGTCAGAAAAGGCGACAGGATCAGCCAGACAAAGAGGCATTTGGAGCACCTGCCGCACCAGATATTCTCCTTGCTGCCCGCATTACAGCTTTTAAATACATCGTGATAGGCAGGAATTCCCGCAAAAAAGGCCGCAATCTGAAATTCGCTTAAAGGGCGCAGCAAACTGAAATAATAAGTGCCGCTTCCTAAATACTCCTTCTCATATTCATGAAAATCCTTTTCGAACTGAAAGCTCTTGGAATACTGATGGTTTACATAACTATCCTTTACAGTACTTTCATTAGCGCTGGATTCATTGGACAATACGATATAAGTCAAACCGTGAAGGTATGCCGTAATCGTAGCCGAAAATGCCACGATCGCCGAGAAAGGCGTATGCCCGTTTAAATATCCTTCCTTATTCAACCGCAGCATATTGGCGTCCAGCGTTCTTTTTACCGCAATGACCTGCCTACCTTCATATCCTGCCGCTTTTGCCGAATCTATGGTAGCTCCTCTGGGATTGATAATATAGCAACAGTTGTTATCTTTCTGTCCCCTTAAGATTTCCAGGGAAACAGAAGAATCCTTTCCACCTCCTACGGGAACAAGGCAGCCGCCTGATCCTTTACTGGGCAGACTGCCTTCCGCCGCGCCTTGACACAGCACATTTTTTTCTGCTCCGGCACCCACTGCATCTTTCCCGGCTTTCCCGGGACGCCATATCTCTCCCGAAGCCTTTATATCCATAAAATCCTCTTCGTTTTCTTCAATGCCGTTGGTATAATAAAATTCCCCGAGACCGTTAAAATAGAGGCGCTTCCACCATTTTACCTGCTCCTCTGAAAGTCCCCAGGGCTCCACGATCACTTCTTTGGGGCAGGCAGTCTTCCAGTAGCTGACTAGCTCCACCATTCCTAAGGAAAATACCATATTTAAAAAAGTCTCATCCTCTCCGAGGTTTTCCCTGTCACAGGGAATTTCCCAGCAAGGGGCGAAGGAGGAAAGCCCCGGGATTTCAAAATCATAGGTAAGACATACCTTTCCCGGCTCCTCCGAAATTTCAAATCCATGATAAATAAACTGCTTATAGGTTTCCCTGAGTCCCTGATATGTTTTCATGCTGTTCCTTTCCCATAAAAGTCCGGCTTATCTGCAGACCGCAGGACGCCGCCCTTTTTTGTTACCTGATTTATTATAAATCAATTTTCCCACTGTGGCAACGCAATCTATCTATCGTGCCCTGTCGATTTTTCATGACAATATGAAATTTACTTCACGCTAATATAATGTTATAATTATCAATATCGTATTGCTTTAACAATAGTCAGACATAACGAAGGAGAACAAAGCATGACAGATAAGATATCCGATCCATCCGCAGACTCCATCCGCGTTTCGGAAAATTTAAAGGAATTAAAAGACCATGGAGATTTCGAATATCCCGTTGGAGTATATGAGATCAATATGAAAAATATGTATATGGAAACAATCAGATGGCACTGGCATGATGAACTGGAAATGATCCTTATTCACGAAGGATGCGGCGAATTCCACGTCAGGGATGATTCCTATATTTTATCGGAAGGCCAGGGACTGCTGGTCAACCAGGGAATGCTCCATTCCTTCAGCATTGCAGAGGGCAGCGAAAACTGTATTTACTCTTCTGTGGTTTTCCATCCCTCTTTCCTGTTTTCCTACAGCCAGACCAAGCTGTGCTCCATTTATCTTCATCCGGTCATCAGCAATCATGCACTGGCGGGACTTCCTTTGTCGGAAGATGTCCCCTATGAGAAAGATATTCTTAACTTATTGCAGCAAATCATTCAGATCAACAGGGAACGGCAGTACTGCTATGAGCTGTATACCAAGGACTGTCTGATACGTCTCTGGATCATCTTACTGGAACGTTATATCAGTGAAAAGGGGATTTCTAAAGAGGCGGGAGACAGCCGCATCAGCATGGATGAAGCCCGGGCAAAGGAAGCCATCCGTTTCATTGAGGAACACTATGCAGATCCCATTTCCCTGGATGATATCGCCGCCTCCATCCACGTGAGCAGAAGCGAATGCTGCCGTTGTATCAGGCGGTGCATGAAAATGACTCCCTTCGAGTATTTGATGAAATACCGCATCTTTATTGCCGCAGGCCTGCTCTGTGACGGGGATTTTGATGATTCCGTTGCAACCCTGGCTTCCAGGGTCGGTTTTAATAGCAGTAGTTATTTTAACAAATTATTTAAAAAATATATGAATTGCACCCCCACCCAGTATAAAGCCAGACGGCTTGCAAAAGCAGAGAAACCGTAGTCATTTTATAGTGACAACTCCCTTTTCCTGCAAAAATACAGGGTAATAGGACAGCTTTGCTTTCCGCAAGCCTTCCGCTCCCGTGTCCTCTTCCCTGTTGATATAACGGTAATTTGCCGCTTCATGGAGCACAAACTGCTGGTTGATAATGGGATAAGCCCCCTGAATATCGGCATATGCTTTTTCGATATGGACCACAAAGGTATCGTCGCAGAGCTTTTCCCCGATACTGAAGGCGACCACCCTGCCATCCGCCCGGATGAGCCCTCCCGTAAGGAACAAGTCTTCCAGTTCTTTTAAAGCCCTTAAGGTTACGCAGAACTCCTCATTTTTCTCAGGATCACTGTCGCACCCGTTCTCCTTCCGCCAATTCTGTGCCAGCTCTATACATTCCTCTCTGTTTCCCTCGTTGATCCTTTCATATTGATAATCGGGATAGGCCTTGATGAAATTGTTGATATGGTTTCGCTTTCCGTGAAGCTTTTTCCCGCTTAAGGAAATGAGCTTTTCGGATTCATAAACATAATCAGCCCAGTCCCTGTCATAGGCGATCTGAAATTTCCCGGGATACATCCCGGTCAGCAGTTCAAACTGCTCCGGCGTTACGGAATGCATACGAAAAGGCTTCTTTTGCTCCTCGAAATATTGAATCAGCCTGTCCACCGTTTTCCCGACCTGATCCTTTCCTATGGGATAACTGACCGAAAGCCTGTCCTCTCCCGATTTAAACACCAGATTTCCTTCTATCACACAATACTTTGTTCCATAAAAGGGCGCCCACAAAAGGTTATTGGTAAAGGAGTGTTCGCAGCTTCTGGACTGCTCTCTTTCATAAAAGGTATTAAACAGCTCCCGCTCCGCCTCCGTGATTTCTTTCCATTCAAAGTCCGACATATTGATATTCCTTTCCTTTACAAATTACGGCACTTTTTCTGTTTGTCACATACTTACCGGTCGCCAATCTGCATTTTCTCATATCCTTTGCTACTTACAGCCTGCGCTTCCCGCATCCTCCAACACATCAAAGGCCTCCCCCTTTGCCCAGGGGCTTCCCACATCACATCTGCCGTGATGATAAGCCTTTGCACTCTTTCCCGCCCTGACTTCATCCGACACCGCCACATTCAGCCTGCTGATATCGGAATTTCCGAATTTTTCCAGAATGGCCAGCATATTTTCAATATCCTCGTCGCTGACCTCTTCCTGTTTCTTTTTTTCCTCTTCCTCCGCTGCCAGAAGATCCATAATAAAAACCGGTTCTCTATTGTTTCCTTCTCTGTCCATTTTAACACGACCTCTCCAAAATATCCGCAATCTGTCTGCTGGCCGTCCCGTCTCCATAAGGATTGACCGCCTGACTCATCTTATCATATATTTCGTGATTTTCAACCAAAAGTTTAAATTCCCTGTAAATATTTTCTTTCTTTGTTCCGGCAAGCCGAAGCGTTCCTGCTTCCATTCCTTCCGGGCGTTCCGTGGTATCTCTTAACACCAAAACGGGTTTCCCTAAGGCCGGCGCCTCCTCCTGGATCCCGCCGCTGTCGGTCAGGATCAGAAAACTTCGTTCCATCAGATTATGGAAATCCACCACCTCCATGGGTTCGATCAGCTTTACCCTGTCCATGCCTGCAAATACCTTATCTGCGGCTTCCCTGACTATGGGGTTGTAATGAACGGGGTAGACCATTCTTAAATCATTATGCTCCAAAAGCACTTCCCTGATTCCTTCAAAAATTTCATAAAGAGGCTTTCCGAGGTTTTCCCTGCGGTGGGCTGTCAGCAATATAAGCCTTCCGCCGCCCGTCCATTCATCAATTTCCTTTAATACGGGGCTGAAATGGCTGCGGGAAACCGTTGTGGCAAGCGCATCGATTGCCGTATTTCCCGTGACAAAGATCCGCTCCCTTTTCTTTCCTTCCTTCAAAAGATGCCCGGCAGCCGCCTCTGTAGGGGCAAAATGAAGAAGCGCCATACTGCCGATGGCCTGCCTGTTAAACTCCTCCGGATAAGGGGCGTGAATATCATAAGTCCTAAGCCCCGCCTCCACATGTCCTACGGGGATATTTTCATAAAAAGCCGCCAGAGCGCTGGCAAAAGCCGTGCTCGTATCTCCGTGTACCAGCACCATATCCGGCTTTTCCGCCTCATATATTCTTTTCATCCCCCATAAGACCTTTTCCGTAATGTCAAACAGGGTCTGTCCTCTTTCCATGATCTTAAGATCGTGATCCGGTACGATCTCAAAACTTTTAAGCACCTGCTCAAGCATTTCCTTATGCTGCCCCGTAACGCATACGACCGTCTGGAAGGAGTCCCTTTTTTTCAGTTCCTTAACGAGCGGGCACATTTTTATGGCTTCCGGTCTGGTGCCAAAAACAAGAATCAGTTTCTTTTTCATTTCTGCCTCCATGAATCAGACAAACATGCCTGCATGTTCATTTGACCCTCAAATCCTATCTTGTTAACCTGCGTTTTCTTCCGCACAGGGTTGTTTTTTCTTTTTCCCAAAAAAGATTGACCACACCCCCGGAATTACCGCCATTAAAAGTCCCAAAAGGCTTACTGCGATTCCCGGCTTAAGGAGGGGATAATGAAACGTGATCCTTGTCTCCCCCGAAGCTGTCTTAAGCAGATTATTCTGCCTCTCTATGGGCCTGTCGGAATCGAAAATATCCTGATAGGCCAGTGTGGTATTGATCACAGCCTTTTCGTATCCGCCTTCCGCTTTGATGGTAAGCCCTTCTGCATCCGCTTCATATTCAAGGGCAACCAGCTTTCTTAAAGGAAGCTGCTCCACAGGTATTCCAAAAAGCTCCGTCATGACCGAAAGCGCCTCTTCATCTCCGGTCTCTGTGGCATGATACATCAGATTCAGTCCCAAATAACAGATGTTATTATGAGTAGAGTCTACGCCTGAAAAGACCAGTTCCTCCCCTTCATAGGAAAATCGTCCGGTAATGTCCATATTGCCTGTAAGATACCCTGTATTCCACAGGGCGTTATCTTCCGAAAACTCCCTTAAGAGGATTTCCCTGTCGTTATAATACAGCATAGGAAAGCGTTTATGAAAGGTAACAGGCATTGCCGTGATCCCAAGAAAAGTCTGCTGCTTCGTTTTGTCGTCGGCAGGCACATGGGTCATATCCAAAACGACCTTAACGCCTTTATCGGACGCATCCCGTAAAAGCTTTTCCGCCTTTTCCCTGTCCCGGTAAGAAAATCCGCTTAAGAACAGGGTCTTATAGCTGCAGAGCTCTTCTAATGTATAATCGTCCACATAATCGGAATTTCCCTCTGTAAAACCCGGATAATATAAAGTCATGATATTTGCGTAGCTGCCCACTGCAAGCCCGTGGTATTCCGTTACGGTCCCGAAGGATTTTGGGGTATCCTTTTTGAATATATACGCCACTTCGGTTTCCGCCGCCTTAAAATAGCCGCTGGATTCTGCTCCCGCCATAAGATCTTCACAGGTTTTTCCTTTTTTCCCGATATACTGCTTAAACACAAGGACCGTATCATTTCCCAGCTCCAGACAACGGTCAAACAAATATACATAGGCCTCATTTTCCAGCGCCGTATTCAACATCACGATATTTTCAGATGTTGCGGCTCCCTGCCAGGCCCATCCGTAAGTATAATCAACCGCCCCCTCTCCCCTGCAAAGCTCATAGGAGGGGTAAGAACCCAGGCTACTTAAATCCATAAGCGCGGCTCTCTGCACTGTCATCTCTTTTACCTCTTTTGTATTGACCACCGCATTTTCAGAGGCTTCCGTTAGATACCGGTCGAACAGAAAGGAAGGAACACAGTCCGCTATGAGAAGGATGACAGCCAGTGCGCCGTACCGGACCTTAAGGCTCTTCCACTCCAGCATGGAGAGAAAGAAAAATCCGTACACGATGGTCGCAAAGCGCATCATCCAGAAAAGCTGGTTCATCGGCATCTTTCTTAATATAGGAAGCAGCGCCGGCGTTGTCAGCAAAAGGATCACAAGGCTCAAAATAAATCCCGCTTTCTTTTTATTCTGCGCCAGTAAAATACCTGCCACAGACAGAAAAGTTACCGCAATGCCATAATAAAACGTGTCGGTTATGCCGCTTATCCGGTTCATGGGATTTAAAGATACGGACAAATTATACATCAATGATTCCATGACCTTAGAACCGGCTTCCGGGTTCATGGATACCATACCGCCGGATAGAGCGGGAAGCAGCCATATCCCGGTTATCATGATACCGCAGACTATACTCCATAAGATCCGGACGCTTCTGCCCAATTTTTTATTCTTAAAATAGTCGAACAGCAGGAACAAAAACGCTCCCACTCCTGCCATTGCCGCTATCATCACATGGGAAAGCGTGATCATAGCCGTGGTAAGTACGATCCCCGGCAAAGCCGCTTTTTTCCCTTCCCTCAAATATCTCCACAAAAAGTAGATCAAATACGGGATAATGACGCCCGTCAGCATACGCGGCAGATTTCCTTCACAGAAAAATACCCGGAAATTTTCCGGCATAAAAAACCAAAGCAGGGCAAAGGAAATTCCCATATAGGGCTTTCCTCCCCTTCTTCCCATGAGGATAAAAGGAACGCCTCCGAAAAACAGGGATATTCCCGCAAAAAGATAATATGCCATGATCAGGCTGCCACCGCTTATAAAGATCAAAAGCGCCATCAGATAATAAGGAAGGGGCGCCCAATAACGGTACAGCTGAATGCCGTTATACCAGCTGCTTTCATAAAGGGGATATAGATTTCCCTTCTTTATGTTTTCATACATGATCTCCGATTTGAATAAATGGCCCCATATATCGTTTCCCGATGGTCCGATCCCTTTGGTCTTCAAAAAGAGAACATAGCAGATGCTTAAGGCCAAAAGAAGCAGGAGGCTGGCAGGAAATATGAAGTTTTTCCACGAAAAGGCAAGGCCGCTTTCCCGCTTTTTATTGTTTCTTTGCACTCTTGATCTCCTTTAGCAGCATATCCGTCAATGTATTGAGGGACTGAGTATCCGCATTTTCCCCCTCGTCGATCAGGCTGATCACATAGGAGCGCGCAGGCGTCTCGCTCATTTCCATCATCAAAAAGATCCACCCTTCTTTATTGAGGATTTCTACAAGCCGGTCCTTAAAATATTCACAGCAGTTTTCCAGCGTGGGATTTAGTACGTCGAAGGGTTTTATATCATTTAAAAGCCGGTCCTGGAATTTTTCCATAAATTCCTCCACCTTCCGTTCGAGCACATAAAACTCCACAAATTCATCCCTGCCCTTTATAACGTTTAATGTGATCTCCCACGTATGGGGATGTACCTGTCCCATCACGCCGTCCCGGTATATGGCGTGTCTGGCATTGAGATAAAATTTAAATTTATATTGTTTATACCGCATAAAACCTATTCCTCCCGGTTTTCAAAAAAACCGCTCTTTTTAAAAGCCTCTGACGGCTCTTCACTCTCCATGACCGGATACAGCTTCAATTCCAGTTTTAATTTCCTGCTTTTATCCGACCCATTCCAAGCGGAAAGTATTTCCCTTTTCTGCTCTTCGGCTTCCGAAAGCTCCGTCTTATAAAGAATGGCAACAAATCTTCCTTTTCCCAGTTCAGCCAGTATCTGGGTATTCTTCAGACGTTCCTTAATGAAATCCATAGCGCCGAAAATCTCATCACGCCCGTAATAACGGTCTTCCATTACCACTCTGGCAAGCATAAAGGTAATGGGAAAAAGGGCCGGATCCGAAGATTTATCAAGAAGCATCTGAAAAACATCCTTATCGTAATAATCTTTTTTAATCTGCCCGCCTTCATCCCGCAGGGGACGCTCATTTGCATCTTCTTCGTCCTGTCTAAGCTCCTCTTCGTATTCCGCAAACTTCTCGTTTCTCTCTACAAGCTCTCCCCGGACTTTCACAAGGCTTTCGTCCTTTGCATTCAAAAGTCCCGTGACAAAGATCAGGCCGCCTGCAAAGATCAGCGTCATAGCGGACAGACACAATATGATATAGATCTCATGGCTGGTAACCCCTGCCAGCGATAAAGCATGGTCACGGTCCGAAATGATGCCGATATAACAGCTTTCCCCTTCATCAGATAAAAAAGCGTCGCTGACGGTCAGAATACCCTCCTGCTCCTTCAGATAAGCGAGAAAATCTCCCGTTTCCTTTAAAGCTCCCAGATTTTGGGTCGTTGTATCGTTTTGGGCAAAGACTACCTCTTTATCATTATAGAGAAAGGCCCACCGCGCTCCCGACGCCGGAAGAGCCCTCCTGATAAAATCAGTCATTTCCTCTTCCGTCCGCCCTTCCAGGGCCGCTTTTAAAATCTCCGTTTCCTCCCTCTGGCTTCTCTCGTATTCCCCGAGATAAGCCGCACGGTTTTTTATCAATTCCCTGCCTGTAAACACGACGCCTATGATCGTTAAAATAAGGCACATATATAAGATCGCCGACATTCTCTTTTCCCTGTTTGTAAACAAAGAAGCTAATTTTCCCATCTTACTCTCTCCATAACTTTATTCCCTTTTAAGGAGCGAATTCCTCTCTCTTACAGGGAAAACCGCAGGTTAATCGCTAATTTTATACTGTTTAATGCGGTTTTTAGCACTTTCATTTTACTGGTTCCCTTCTTATCCTCATAATGAAGGGAAAAAGGCACCTCCATAAAGGAAGCCCCTGAGCGGTAGAGCTTATAAAGCAGCTCGGCCATACAGGTAAACCCGCTTTCCTCTATCAGCCCTTCCCCATACAACTCTCCTGCCGCCAAAAGCGCTTCCCTTTTATAGAGCCGGTAACCGCATGTATAATCCCTGACGCCGGGAACACCTAAGATCAGCTGGTATACAAAACGCGCTCCCTGGCTGGTCAAAAGCCTGTGTCCCGCCACGCCAAAAACTTCCGAACCTTTGCAATATCTGGAGGCAATGACCACGTCGGGATCTTTTCCGCTTTTGTACATGCCGTAAAGCATCCTGCCGATATACCGCGGCTTCTGGGTATTGTCGCAGTCCATAACGCAGACGCAACCGCAGTCCTCCTTTTCTTTGGCATAGAAAAGCCCTGTTTTCAACGCTTCCCCAAGCCCTTTATTGACGGAATGGTTTATAAGACGACATTCCGGAAAGCATTTTTCCATTTTCTCGCCGATTTCCTTTGTTCTATCGCCGCTTCCGTCATTGACGATAACGATTTCCATTCCCAGACGGAATCTCTCAAAGATCCGCTCTTTGTAATGAAGCCATCCCTTTACCATAATTTCCACATTTTCTTCCTCATTATAGGCGGGAAGCACAACATACAGCTTTTTACCTGAATTTTTATCTACATTCTTATCCATATCACTGTCTCCATTTCTATCTATATTTTTATCTCCATGGGTCAAACGAACATGCTTGCATGTTCATTTGACCCTCAATTCAAGATTGAAAGATTTTCTTTCAACCTTCTCTCCTTTTTTTAATCCTTGTCTTACACTCCGCCTGATCCCGCCATTTTTGTCAAGTCGCATGCTTCCGCTATTTTTGTCAGGTCGCCTGATCCTGCAGCGCTTCTGCCTGCTCCCCATCCTGCACATTAACTTCCCTTCTCAAAACCTCTAACAAGGTGGTAAACCAGAGGAAATCTTTTTTTACGATTTTTTTTACCACTTCTTTTTCTTCCGTAAAATTCCTCATTTTCCAAGTGGAGGCTCCTTTTATGGAGTTGATGATCCCTGCAAAGCGGAACCAGAAAATAAGGAAATTGTACAGGGGCAGGAAAAACACCAGATACCATTTTCTTGCATAATACTTCCTGAGATCTTTGAATTTCCATAAAAACATGACAATGCACAAATACAGTAATACCGAAGAAAATACATACAAAAGATACATAACAAAAACCGACTGTATGATAAGGCTGAAAGGGTAATTAATGAACCCAAGGCAGATCAGGGCAAAATACCATATCATCCTGGGGAAGGCAAAGGTGTGGTCAAACATGACAAGGCGGATGATAAAGCTGGATAAAAACCCTTTTACCGCACTCATCCTTTCCTTCTTAAACATATGCATGACTTCCAGCTCCCCGCGCTGCCACCTCTGTCTCTGGATATAAAGCCTGTTCATGTCCTCGATAGGGTCCACAAAGAAAATAGCGTCGCTGCAAAGCGCCACCCTTTCCTTTCTCATATCGCGGATCTGAAAGGTTACGTGGGTATCCTCGCACACTGTTTCGGTATTATAAAGCTGTGTCTTTAAAATGGAGGATTTACGGAAGGCCGAAAACGCCCCCGACAGTGTAAAAATATTATTAAATTCCGACTGAAAATTTCTTCCTGCCAGGAAAGCCTGACAGTATTCAAAAAATTCCAGTTTCCGAAACTGCCGTTTAAAAAATCCCTTTGTTTTGTCGATCATCTCCGGATTGGTCATGATGGTTCCCGTCATGCACTGGATCCCCGGGTCCTGCTCAAATTTAAGGACCATATTGCGCAGAGCGTCCTTATGCAGCACGCCGTCGCTGTCAATGTGGATAATATACTTGCCGTAGCTGTTAAACAGCCCCAGATTCAGCGCTTTGGATTTTCCCTGCCTGGAATTTACCCAGTTGATGGTCAGCCCCGGAAAATCTTTCTGGCACTGGCAGAACACTTCAAAACTGTTATCCGTACTCATATTATTCACTAAGAGAATATAGATCAATTCATTATCATAATCCGAATTGTGGATGGATTCTATGCAGCGGTATAAGCTGTCCGCCGAATTATATACCGGAACGATCAAAGTGATCTCCGGAAAGAAATCCTGTTCTTCTTCCTTCTTATGAAAGATCCTTTTCTTTAAAAGGATAAAAAAATCAGCAACGGTGGGGAGCACTTCCATCAAAATGGGGATAATGACCCACGCCGCCCAGAAGAAAATAGAACTTCTGAAAAAATCACTTATGAATTTCATACCGCAGCCCTCCCACTTTCTGTCTGATGATCTGCGACTTGGTAAATACGTAAAAATACAGGGTTATGGTACATGCATAAAACACCAGCCTGCCAATGATCGTATGGGCAAGAAAATACATATCTCCCCCAAAGAAGTAGACCACAAGGCAGATTACAAAAATGCGTAAAACGTTGGAGGCAAAGATCAGTAAGCCCCCCGCAATGCTGACAACAACCTTCTCATACAACCGATACACAGGAAAAAACCATAGCAATGCAAAGAATGCCAGGGTTTCGATAATTCCCGAGCATTCAAAGTCGATATAAAGCGACAGGCTCATGCCCCCCGTAGAAATGAAAATAATACCCTTTTGAAAATATGATTCATATATCCCGGTCAGCCGCCCCGGAATGCCGGCGGCGGCCGCAACAGCCTTCTGGATGGGTCCGACGGCCACAGGCTCTATCCAGATAACGGAAAAGATAAACAGCCCCACACTGCCGGCTATGAAATACCAGAAATCAAGCTTACCCCTTTTTAACACTGTCAGCAAGTATATCCAAAGGATAAAAACAACTATACTAAACCAGTTCATGATAAGCCTTTTTCTTCCTTTCTCCTTTTTGCCAGATACACCGATGCGATCAGCAAAGCAGCCAGGGCGCCAAGCCAGGGACCCGTAGGCGTTCCGGAAATTTCAACGCCTTCCGCACCGATATTGGGATTACTCAGCCTGATCGTAGACATCTGGTCTACCGGTACCCCAGTGATCTCTGCCAATCTGTCCAGACTGATGGAAAATTCAATCTCATCGCCCTTACCTTCCATCGTATGGGCTTCATCGTAAACAGTAAATGCTACATTTCCTTCACAGGAAGGGTAATACCCTACAAACACATCAAAATTATTATGGGTGCCCTCTCCCCATTTTGTCTCGGAATTCTGCCAGTCAATATCCCCGCTGCCCGTTACCGGAAGTATCTGCAGAGGATAAGTATTTCCGTTGATCTGGAGATTCCAGATCTGGATCCTCATCTGGGACGTATACAGATCGTTCATGGCAAAGTGGGCATATAATCTGTCCCCGTCAACCGCCATCTGTCCGATATGGACTGCCTTTGTATTATTGCCAAGATAAGTAATCTCCGTTTGGGGATATCCCGACCAGTCGGCATAATATCCGTCTATGGCAAGTCCTGCCGTCACGACCGGAGGAGTCATGGGCGTACCCGTAATTTCCTCATTCATATCGCCGCCCGCTCCGGATCCGTCCTCTTTACCCTCAATGGACCCGTCCTCTCCGTCTTTATTCTGACCGTCCGGATCCTCTTTTCCGGAATCCGTATCCGAACCGGGATTCTCATGATTTAAAATAACTCCCGTTTTTTGTCCCTTCCATTCAAAGGATAATTCGGAAATCCCTGTTCCGCCATAGGCGCTTACCGGGATCGTGACCGACCACTTCATTACCTCATAGCCGTATTCCGGGTTGGGATTCAGGTTTTGTATCCGGCCTTCCGCCCCGTTAATAGGCTGCCCCCAGGCATTATAGACCTGAAAGCTTCCGTCCTCGCCGCCGTTTCCCGTATTCAGGACAATCCCCGACATGGCTCCGTTTGCCGGAGCCCCGTTCACTCCCACGCCGATCTGGGTTCCCAGATAGTTAGACCAGGGACCTTCGTAATCCATATAGATAAAAGTGCCGTCCGTAGTAACCTCTAACGTTTCCCCATCCGGCGTCCTTATGGTATCTGCAAATACATTGGCGGTATGGCTTGTAAAGATCAATATAAAAGCTGCCAGTACAGCCAGTTTTCTCTTTATGGCAAAATTTCCTTTCATATTTCTTCATCTCCTCGCTTTAAAGCGGTCAACTGCTTCTTTCGTCCCAATATCTGTTTAAAATTCCTTCCACTCTCATCCATACTGGATGTGGGTAAAAGGATCCTGTCAGAAATTTGATAGACGCACAGGGGATTCTCTGAGATATCCAGCTGGTACAAAGAAAGCCCCGCTTCTTCAAGCCGCACCCGCAAAGCCTCATAAAAAACATCTCCCATATTTTCTATATTGGGCTCCTTCCCGGCAAATTCCGGCATATCGTTTAAGTATACCCCTTTAAAGTTTGTAAAGTATGCCTTTGCTATGGCATCTATCTCAAAGAAGGGAATGTCCCTTCCCTTTTCAACGCCTCCGATATACAGGCCCACAGTAAAGGTATGGGTATGGGCATTTTCCCTGTCATTGTAAAAGCTGTGCCCTGCATTAAAATAATATTTATATCTGTAATATTGAAACATAGATGATTCTTCCCGGATTTACCGTTCTTCCTGCTTTTTGTTTCCTACTCTTATTTTATTTTCTTTTTTCATTTTTGACAATAGATAAGGGGTAGGAAATACTTTCCTATACGCCCTGTTTATTATTAATTTTGTACAAAAAATATTTTTTGCTATGAAACAGTTGACAACTGTTTAATACTGTTATACACTGTTTATCAGATGGAGGGAATACAAATGAAATTAATGATCAACAACTCGTCCATGCAGCCCATATATGAACAGATCGTAGAACAGATCAAAAGAGCTGTTATGACAGGCGAACTAAAAGAAGAGGAAATACTTCCTTCTGTCCGAACACTTTCCAAGGATTTAAAGATCAGCGCATTGACGGCTAAAAAAGCCTATGACTGTCTGGAGGAAGAGGGCTTTATCATTACTGTGCACGGTAAAGGAAGCTTTGTAGCTCCGGCAAACCGCGACCTGATCCTGGAAGAGATGCGAAAGCAGGTAGAAGCCGATCTGGAAATGGCCATTCAGAAGGGCAGAAGCTGCGGCATGACAAATCAGGAAATAAAAGAGACATTTGATATGATTCTGGAGGAAACATTATGATTTTAGAAATGAAAAATGTTTTAAAACAATATGATAACTTCAAACTGGACTGCTCCCTGTCCTTAGATGCGGGATGCGTTACCGGCCTGATCGGGCAGAACGGAGCAGGCAAAAGCACCACCTTTAAGTCCATTCTGGACCTTATTCACATTGACGGCGGGGAGATAAACGTATTCGGCAAGCCCCATACCTCTTTAACAAACAGGGATAAGCAGGATATTTCCATCGTTCTTGCAGACAGCGGCTTTTCCGGTTATCTTACGATTGGCAAGATCATTCCCGTTATGAGCGCCATGTATGACAAATTTGACAAGAAGGACTTTACGGAACGCTGTAACCGTTTCGGTCTCCCCTTAGATAAACAGATCAAGGAATTTTCCACAGGAATGAGTGCAAAGCTGAAAGTACTGGTGGCATTGAGCCATGACGCAAAGCTTCTGATCCTGGATGAGCCTACCGCAGGCCTGGATGTCGTGGCAAGAGACGAGGTTCTGAATATGCTCCGTGATTATATGGAAGACGAAAGCCATGCCATCCTGATCAGTTCCCACATTTCCACGGATCTGGAAGGGCTTTGCGATGATATTTACTTTATCTGCGACGGAAAAGTCATCCTCCACGAGGATACGGATGTGCTTTTATCGGATTACGCCTCCTTAAAAGTGGACGAAAAACAATATGAAAAACTGGACAAAAAATATATTATAAGCGTTTTAAAGGAAAGCTACGGCTACCGCTGCCTGACCGCCCAAAAACAGTTTTATCTGGAAAACTATCCGGACATCATCGTGGAAAAAGGCAGCATCGACGACATCATCATGTTAAAAGTGAAAGGAGAAACGTTATGAAGGGATTATTGATCAAGGACTTCCAATTAAGTTTGTTAAACATCAGAATGCTTGTAATTATATGCGTGGTTTCCATCTTTATCACAAGCTCCTCCACAGGTTCTGCCTCCTTCGTCATCAGTTATGTGACCATCATCTTTTTTATGTTTGTACTGACTTCTATCAGCTATGACGAAATGGACCACAGCATCAGCTTTTTATTTACTCTTCCCATCAGCAGAAAGACCTATGTGCGGGAAAAATACGTTTTCAGCCTGATCTGCGGGATGATAGGACTGGTCTTTTCCACAGCCGTCTGCATGGTCGTCGGCGCAGTCAAAAATGTAAACCTCATTGAGCCGGACATGATACCCGCAGCCCTTGGCATTTACCTCACATTGTTATTCATAGTCGCCCTTATGCTCCCAATACAGCTGAAATTCGGCGGGGATAACGGAAGGATTGCTCTTTTTATCGTATTCGGCGTTATTTTTGTCGCCATCATTATCGGCAGCAAGATACTGGAACATTTCAACATTCATGAAGCCGACATCATAAAATTCCTGGATCTTCTGCTTTCATCCAATACGGCATTGGCTATTCCCGGATTTATACTCCTTGTACTGGCTGCCCTTGGAATTTCCTACAAGATCTCAGTAAAGATCATGGAACATAAAGCGTTGTAGGAGATCAGTTTAAAAAACGGTTTTGTCCTGGTTCAACTCAAAACATGCGTTATTTATTCATAATAAAAAAGGCTGCTGTCAGAAATAAATTTCTTCCGGCAGCAGCTCTATTACTCCTTCTGTGGCATACGTCAATACTCGCCCTTTTTAAACCTCTGCATCATCTCATGGGTCAGGCTTAAATCCTCCCCGTAATCGGGAATGTCTTCTCTCTTTACCCATTCCGCTAAAGAAAGCTCTCCCTCATCCATATGAATAGGGGTGGTATCATCCAGTTCACAGAAAAATCCCAACAGTAAATTCAGATCAAAGCCCCATGGCTGGGATTTATAATAACGGATGTTTTTTACATGAAGCCCTACCTCTTCCAAGACCTCCCGTCTGACCGTTTCCTCCACAGTCTCTCCGATTTCGGTAAAGCCTGCAATCAGGGCATAACGCTTATATTCCCTGTTGGCGTATTTTGTCATAAGGATCCCGTCCCCGTCAGTTACTCCCACAATAACCGCAGGCGCTACCTTGGGGAAGATCATATTGCCGCAGACCGGACATTTTAGCATCCTCTCTTTTTCGTCTTCTTCCGTTTCCTTCCCGCACCGCCCGCAGAACCGGTTGTCCCTGTACCATACATACAGATGCCATGCGGTAGAAGCCGCCATTACCCGGTCTTTGGGAAAGCGCCTTCTTATATCAAACATTTTGCAATAAGCAAAGCCCGGGACTTTCAGTTCCACATCTTCCTTCAGCAGGAAATATTTCTGCCTGTCAATAGTAAAGAGATATGTAAAGTGAAATTCTCTCTTCCGGTTCAAAAAATCTTCATAACGGATAAAATCCAAATCCTGTCCCGCTTCTTTGGCGAAAATCATATTGTTGTGAAAACTGATGATATAATCGGAGTTTTCTATGGCTGCCTTCTGAAATTGATTGTAAAAATG
Organism: Lachnospiraceae bacterium UBA3273; assembly: GCA_002362385.1. Classification (GTDB taxonomy): domain Bacteria; phylum Bacillota; class Clostridia; order Lachnospirales; family Lachnospiraceae; genus UBA2882. The sequence continues at coordinate 39,649 of DEUB01000012.1, read as the reverse complement.
TTTGGGATCGATGTCTTGTATCATAGGTCTTTTCCTCTCAAGTCAATACAACATAATTGCTCTCTGCACACAGAATAACACACCCGCCGCATGTATGTAAATTTTAAAATTATGCCGCTTACCTAAATATCCGCAAAAAAGCACTCCTGTTTCATCCGCCGGAGACAAAACAGGAGCGCATCAGCTTTTCTTTATGCCTTATATTTCTGAAAACAGCAATAGGTAAAGGGAATGGTCACAAGAGTAACCAGCATATGCAGGGGCATTAATACTTCAAAAGGCGAATACACCCTGCTCCCAACCTGATACAGCACATAGGTTGTCAGATAGTCATATCCCATAATGGCGCCGTGGGGAAAAAGAGACAGCACATCCTTCCAAAGGCTGCTGTAAACGGACTGTGATGCAATAGCAGGGACCATAATGATCAGGAAGGATAAAATGATTGCCGCAAAAGAGGACCTGAACTTAGAGGACATCAGCATGGTAAGCCCGCCCATGGACATGCAGCCTATATAACCCAGTAAAAGGACCAGAAACCACGCCTGCGCCTGCGTAAGGGAATACAGCCCTTTAAAAAATTCCAGCTGAACGGGAACCTTTCCTCCCGACGTCCCGTATGCCAAAAACAATACGCCGCTTCCCGAAAGCATGGCTCCCCAATAGATGACCGTGGCAAGAATAAATCCGGCTGCGATCTTCATTTTATTTCCCGTCTTCTTTCCCAGACGGGTGGAAAAATAAATAGCATCCGCCTTCGTCTGGCATTCTGCGGAAAAATTACCCGCCAGTACGATACAGACAACGATGACCGCACCAAATACCAGCGTCAAATTCATTTCCTTTACCTTTTTCCAACCGTCATAGTATTCGTAATAATAAGGCGTTTCCACATTCAGGGCATGTTCCCTGATATAGGCCCTTTTTTCTTCTGAAAAGTTCTGGGCTACTTCCTCCCTGCCCAGCCATTCGTCAAACACGGCCTCCTTCCTGCCATAAAAGCCAGCCGCATCATCGGGGCTTAAGCGGTCGCAGGTAAAATAATCATAATCAGAAAAGCTTTCTCTGTAAGTATCGTTGATCAGACTCCTCAGATCATAAAATCCCTGCTGTCTGGAATAACCTTCTTCGGTAAGCCATCCGTCCTTTCCCCTGTAAGCCGGGTCAGTGCAAAGCCTTTTGTTTTCTTCTATGACCTTTGCAACGACCTTCTCCGTTATCATTCCCTTCCAAGGTTCTCTTGCTTCCCGCATCCTGGCCGCCGCTTTGATCCCGGATATCTTACTTCCATCCTCCTGTACATAATAGCCGCCCAATATATAACCGATGCACAGCCCTGCCGTTAAAAGGATTAAAAATCCGATGGCGGCCATGGATGTTTTGCTTCGCAGCATCTTTTTCATTTCAAATTTTAAAACGGTCATTCTTCCGAAACCTCCTCTCCGAAATAATACATATAGACGTCCTCCAAGGAAGGCATGACCTCTTTGGCATTGACCGCCGGTCTCTCTTTTGAGATCAAAGTGAGCATAATACCGCGTTCCTCCTTTTTCCGGTTGCAGACCGTATAGTGTTCTTCCGCATAGGCAGCCTCCTCATGGGTCATCAGACATTTCCATACCATGCCTTCCATTTTTTCCGTCAGATGCTCCACCGTTCCCGCCGTCTGTATCTTTCCGTCCTTCATGATCAGAATCTCACTGGCGATATTCTCCACGTCCGATACGATATGGGTGGATAACAGCACGATCCTCTCCTCCGCCATTTCACTGATCAGATTGCGGAAACGGATCCTCTCTTTTGGATCCAGTCCCGCCGTAGGCTCGTCTAACACCAGGATTTCGGGATCGTTTAATACCGCCTGGGCAATTCCCAGCCGCCTTTTCATGCCTCCCGAAAAATTCTTAATCTTTTTCTTTCCCGCTTTCTCCAAAGAAACAAGCTTAAGCAGTTCCTTTGCTCTGGCCTTTGCATAATTCCCTCTCATTCCTTTTAACGCCGCAATATAGAGAAGATATTCCTCCGCCGTAAACTGAGGGTAATAGCCAAAGTCCTGGGGAAGATAGCCCAGGACATTCCGATAGCCCTCCCCGGCTTTTATAACAGGCACGCCTTCATAACGGATCTCCCCTTCTGTGGGGTTTAGCAGAGTACAGATCATCCTCATCAGGGTGGTCTTTCCCGCACCGTTTGCTCCCAGCAATCCGTAAACGCCCTTTTCCAATTGTAAATGAACATGGTCTACCGCATAAAAATCTCCAAATTTCTTGCTTACACCGTCAATCTCTAACATATTCCACCTCCGAAAGCCCATTGGCATTTTTCACGATTTTTCCTATGACAAATCCGATATAAACATAGGAAAACAGAAGAAGGATTCCCCACATAAACAACTGTACTTTTTCATAAATTTGTAAGTATCCTGTCAGCCAGAAAACAGCCGCCATCCATAAAGCTCCAACCGCCTCCGCCATGGATTCCGAACCTCTTTTTCCCCATGCCATAATTGACAGGCAGACCATCAGCATGGAATTATACGGCACTAAAAGCCATAACGCTATCTGATAAAAAGACGAAGACAGCCATCTGTTTGTACACAATACAAAAAACGTTGCCATACACAAATCCGTCATGCCCAGCAGTAAAAATCTTGCAAGGTACGCCTTTTTCAATCCAAAACGGGTACAGCCTTCCACATCCAGAGCCTGATATCTGATATTTTTCCAGATTTCCGGCATGGCGGTCAGCACCAGAAGGGAAGCGGCTACCGCCATCATCTGCTCCGCTCCTTTTCCTCCCCGGGGACGGATTCCGCATAAAGCAAAGAACATTCCCAGAAAAACAACTGCTTTTACCGCCCAGGTTCTCTTTGATATAAAACGCATCTGCCCAAAAACAAATTCAAGCATTCCCGCTTCCTTTTCCTTCTCACGCTCCATAAGGATCCTTTTTGACAAAACAATGGTTTCTTCCAGCTTTTCCGGCTTTAAGACTCTTTCATCCACCACGACATAGCCTGTTTTGTTTTTTCTTCCCAAACCCTCTTTTTTACGTCCTCTCATGTGAAATCCTCCTTTCTCAATATTTCTTTTAATTTATCTTTTGCCGCCTTTAACCGGTATTTGACATTGGACTGGGTCTGTCCCAAAATCGCGGCAATCTCTTTTATTTTCAGTTCCTGGAAATAATACAGAAGCACTACTTCCCTCTGCTCTTCTGGAAGCTGTAAAAGAGCCTCCCGGACGCTAATCTTCTCCGCCGTTTTCCAGACAGGATCATAGCCTGCTGCATCCGCCGCCTTCCATTCTTCCTCTCCCATAAAGGTTTCCCGCAGCCGTCCTTTTTGTTCATAGAAGTTTTTACACAGATTTCCCGCCGTCACGTAGAGAAAATTTTTTGCCTTTCCCCTGTGTTCATACCTCCCTATGCTCCTAAAAAAGTTTAAGAAGGTCTGCTGGGTAATATCCTCCGCCTGCATAAAATCTCCTGTTCTTGCAAAACAGTAGTTTAAGATCTCGCTATAATATTTCCTGACAAAGGCCTCCGCCGCATCCTCTTTTCCATTCCGGATGCCAAAGACCAGAAGGAAATCCTCGTCCACCTTGTTACCTCCGATTCTGAACCCACACGCATCCCTTACGGGTAAACGCGTTTTTGAAAGCTTTCTACTAAGTATAACAATCCTTCCGGCCAAAAAGTCAGTACCGCAGAAAAAAAATTCGTTTTTCCCGTAATGTTTCTTTTGATAAACCCTGTTCATTTTTTACCTAAAAGTATTATAATATTTTACATAAAGTTTCGAATGTGACATCATACGGCAAATAATAAGATAAACATTCGGATAAAATTATGGGATGCGGGGGAATATATCATGAAATTCAACATCAAAGAAGATGGAAAAAGAATTGTTGTTGTCTGTCTTGCCGCCTTTATGATGGCGCTGAATATCAAATCCTTTGTCCGCACCGGCGGCCTTTATCCCGGCGGCGCAACAGGACTGGCGTTACTGATACAGCGGGGTGCGGAGTTATTTTTTAAGATCGCGCTTCCCTATACGGCGGTCAATCTGGTCCTCAACGCCATTCCCGTTTACATAGGGTTTAAGTACATCGGAAAAAAATTTACCCTCTATTCCTGCCTGATGATCATCTTGACCAGCGTGCTTACAGACATTATCCCGGAATATGCCATTACCTATGATACCCTGTTGATCAGCGTATTCGGCGGCCTCATAAACGGCTGTGTCATCAGCCTGTGCCTGATGATGGGAGCGACCACGGGAGGAACGGATTTTATCGCCATATTCTTATCAGAAAAGAAAGGCGTTGATTCCTGGAATGTAGTGCTTGGATTCAACGTTATCATCCTGACCGCCGCCGGCATTCTATTCGGCTGGGACAAAGCCCTCTACTCCATTATTTTCCAGTTTACCTCTACCCAGATCCTTCACGTTTTATATAAACGCTACCAGCAGCAGACTTTGTTTATCGTGACCAACCATGCCAAAGAGATCTATCACGCTATCTCCAAGATCAGCAATCACGGCGCTACGATCATAGAAGGGGAAGGTTCTTACGAGCATCATGAACGGAAGGTAGTCTATTCCGTTGTTTCAAGCGAAGAAAGCAAGCAGATCATCCGTGCTATTAAGGAAATAGATCCCCATGCTTTCGTGAATGTGATGAAAACGGAGCAGGTGGCAGGGCGATTTTACCAGAGGCCCAATGAATAGGATTTGCATGTGCATCGTTAATACATCGTATTGACATTTTTGTTCCTTTCATACTATAATATGGCATAACATAATAATTAGGGGAAATTATAATTTAAGAACAAGAAGGGATTTGGAAATATGGCAACAACAAATATAACTATGCGAATGGATGAAGAATTAAAAAGTCAATTACAGGAACTTGTTTCCAATTTAGGAATGGATATGACCACATTTTTTACTGTAACAGCAAAACAGGCCGTAAGAGAGCAACGGATACCTTTTGATATCTCCATGAATATTCCCAATTCTGAAACAAAAGCAGCTATAGAGGAAGTTCAAAAATTAAAGGAAAATCCTTCCATGGGAAAATCCTATACAGATATCGACCAAATGATGGAGGAACTGCTGCAGTGAAATATACAGTAAAGCCTACCACCCGGTTCCAAAAAGATTTAAAGCGATTGCAAAAACGCGGATGTGATATTTCTTTATTAACTGCCATTATTAAAAAATTAGCAAATGGAGAACCTCTTCCCGAAAAAAACAGGGACCATTACTTAGGCGGCAACTATTCCGGAACAAGGGAATGCCACATTACTCCTGACTGGCTATTGATTTATGAAATTGCAAATGAGGAATTAATTTTGTACCTTACCAGGACCGGAACACACAGTGATTTGTTTTAGGTAAAACAGCCAGTCAGCCCGAAAGGGACAATCCTGCTATTTTATCGTACTTTTTTCCCCAAAAAAAGCATTGGACAAACTCTGGAAAATACCCCTTACCATTCTATCTCGTAGACCCTGACAGCGGCATTTTTATCCGGTCTGTCGTCTCCCTCGATATAGCGTCCCGTAATCAGGCACACATTTCCTTTCTCGTTTTTATAAAAGTAAAGAATCCTATCTTTCAATCGGTGGCAGGATTTTAAATTCAAATCCAAATCAAACACATAAACTGCGCTGTTCTTGATTCCATAGAGATATGTTTCACCCGCTCTGTTGCTTTCTACAAAAATATCCTCCATATCTCTTAATTCCCTGGCCCCCTCTTTTACTTCATGATTTTTCAAATTAATTCTTTTATTATCTATAAAAACATAATCCATATTTTCACAATATGCGCTTTTCCGCCATCCACTCTCTGCATTTTTCAGTTCTATCCCCTCTTTTCGCAAAAGCTTCAGGTTTTTATCAAAAAAGCGCACATCGCACACAGCATTTTTTGTACCTTTTAAATATTTCAGCCTGCTGTTGACCACACTCTTTTCCGTAATAACCGGTCTCCATCCAAAATCCCAGAAAGCCACATTCCAATCCGCCCCTTCATATTCATAGGATGCCGCCACATTTTTTTCTGCAAAAGTCTTTCCCGATGTTTCAAGGTCAACTTTTTTTAATACAATTCCGGACTGACCGCTATCCCAACGCCTGGATTCGTTGCCCTCACTATATTCATAACGGCCTTCATCTATCGCATTATTTGCCCCAACTCTATTTACTTGTGGAAAGATATTTTCCCTTTGCCTCTTTTCCCCCGGAATCCTCATTAACTTGTTTAATTCTTCTTCATAGGTCTTTAAATCATACATGTAACAATGATTTTTTCCCTTTATAAATACGCTAATCTCATTATGCTCATAATCCATCCACAGCCTGCCGCAATCCTTTCCGAAAATATGGGACGGATATTGAAAATCATGGATTTCCCAAAGTCCGTTTTCACATATCTCCAGGCAATGAATATGCCCGTATGCAAAATTCCCTTTTCCATCAGGATATACCATCCTAAGGATTCCGCTTCTTTCATCACAGGACTCAAAAAGCCCCGGGAATTCCTGAATGAGATTCGCCCTGGTCCGGTTCTTGATCCTGGAACGTTTCTTTTCTTCCCCAATCTCCGCTATGACATTTTCCGCATCTTTTTGCCACAGTTCGGGTGCTTCTTCAAGCATTCTCAAATCTCCGTACAATCTGGCTCCTAAAAGCCTGGAAAAGACATAGATGCTTTCCATTGGCAGCATTTCCTTTTTCAGAAGATACCGGAATGCTCCTGCCTCTTCCCCCGATAGCTTCAATTCCTCTATCCACTTTGCACTCCCTTTTGAGAAAGACTGGGATAAATTAATCCGATAAAATCCTATGGTCTTGCCATCCTTATAAAGCTCCATGGAAAACTCATCTTCATCAAAAAAATTCACTGCTATGACACAGACTGCACATTCTTTGGAAATCTTTTTGCCCATCCTGCTCATTTTGTTCCATTCAAAGCTTCCCTTCTCCTCATATACAGATACCCATTCCCCAGCTGTCTGCCGCTTTACATATCCTTTAGGGATAAGGGGTTCCGGAATCCTTTCCGATGGCGTATTAATTTGTAAATTAACAAAAGTCGCTCCCATTCTACGATACCTCCTGAAGAATTTCTATTGTATATTCCGCTTTTTCCCAACTCTTCCACATACTCCACCCAAAATGCTAAAAACACCCCTTCCCATTCCAATCCGTAATATGCCGGCAGTTCCCGGATAATATCTTCCCATACATCCGTCTTAACAAACCTGTTGTTGCTTATCAACGGCGTTATATTCTCAATGATTTCTTCGCTCTCTTTTCCTGTCAGATTTCCCAGAGCTACGATCATAGAAAGGGAAGATTCCTACGAGCATCATGAACGGAAGGTGGTCTATTCCATGGTTTCAAGCGAAGAAAGCAGCAGATTATTTAAGGTAAAGTTATAGTTTGATACAGACTGCCATGTACCCTATTCCTGTGTTGAACAAAAGACTGTACTTGGGGTATTCGATCCTGAAATCCTGAACGAGCTGGTCTTCTGTTAAGACATTGGTCTTTTCAAGAGCATAGACCCCCGTTAAGTTGTAATATATTGCGATCCGCTTCATGTATTGCTCTGCGATCAGCTTTGCGGCATCTGCTACGATCTTGTCCACTTTCTTAAACTGGGCGCTTAACAGCTGGCCTACCGTATGTAAGACCAGTCTTTCTTCCAAAACAAAAAAGACCTGGACCCTCTTTTTCTCTTTATTCTGATAGGTCATGCGGAAACAGATTTTTTTACCGAAATCCTCTCCTGCGTAGTGCTCGCTGACTACCTGCAGTTTTAGTCCGAATACTTCACGCATGACGCGCATGATCATTTCCTCTAAAACAGCCGTTTCTTCAGTGGGTTCATGGATCCACTTATTGGCGATCTTCCCTGTAATGGCATGATCCTCAAGCATGATATGTCCTGTAAGCCATCCGATACAGATCCCTAAAAAATGCTGGATAGATTCAACAGAATAGCCCGATTCCTTCATATCCGCCTCAAGGGCAGGAAGGGTTTTATCCCTCAGATCGTCATGGATGCGTTTATGAGTTTCATATCCTTCATAATGAATGGATCTCATGTAGGCTTCTTCATCGGCAAAATGCTTTATGGCATAGCTTTGGAAGTATTTGATCCCTTCTGTACAGATCCACTGTCTGTCCTTCTCATCTTCATTGAGATCTACCATTTTATGTACAATGGAAAAAAGTCTCTGATGAGCTTTATCAATAGAGCTTACCCCGATATTAAACCTGTCGTTCCACTTGATCTCATTTGCCATTTTGCATCCCCCTTTTGTAATGATCTGATTATACTTTTATCATAAAGGAAAAGTCTGCTCTTGTCTATTATCCTTTCTCACATTTAGACATGGCGGTCTTTCCCGTACTCCTTCTGAAGGACGGCGTTAAATTACTTACTTTTACATACAAAAGACACGTGCCAAAACCATTTTCCTGATTTTGGCACATGTCTTTCAAACATGTTCTCTGTTGTATGCCAAGCGCCTTTTATCTACTCCACATGAAATTCAATACCCGCGATCTGCTTTGCATCCTCGTTTTTCCTCTCCGTCACATCAAGATACAAATCCTTCTCCCCGTTATCTAACAGCGTGATCTGATACACGTGGGTTCCGTCGTCTGCGATACCGTCATAGCATCCAAGCATTATCATCCAGTTTCCGGCCGCATCCTTAATACCGATTTCCGGGTCGTTATAAGGATCATAATAGGGCGCTTCTGAAAAATCAGGCGCTTCTACCGTAAGATTCAGCGTGGCTTTTGTCCTTACTGCGTTTACAAGCCTTACTCCATTGTCCTCTTTATTGATTTCCGTTACTATATTGGCAGATGTATCCACTGTTACCGGGAAAGAAAGTTTCCATTCGCCTTCCACCATATCCGTATGCACATACTCTCCCGTCTCATCATGATTATCATAATCAACCCCGCCAAAAGACCTTATGGTAATCTCAACCGGCACTATATCTCCATTTTCGTAGTTCTTAGGTGTTTCGGCTGCAAAAAAGTCATAGTCCTGTACCGAAGTAAAGGTTCCGTCCGCCTGTTTCTCGAAATTGAAAGGAAAAGATTCATTCTCTCCGTCAACCCATACTTCACAGGTCTGCTCACTCTTTGTAAATATATCATCCGAAAAAATCCCGTCTACTTCTTCTGCAGTCAATATTTCATTATCGGTTTCCAGTTCCAAAGTATAATACAGCTTGTAACCGTCACAGAAAACATCGCATACACGAAGCTTTATGCCTGCATCCTCGGCCTCTAATACCGCCTCTTTGTCCGCAGACTCTGCCACAGCTTCTGCCCTTGCGCTCTCCTCCCCTATCTTCGTATATATTTCCTTGATCTCATCTGCATCTTTCTCTCCTTCGCTTCCCGCGATGATCTTCTCGTAGAGATTACTCAAAAGCGCCTTTGCTGCCACAGGATTGCTTCCTATGGCTATGGCGGATACGGCTACACAGGCTGCCGCGGCAATTCCCGCAGCTTTCCGCCCTGTTTTTCCGCTGCTTCTTTGTTTTCCTGCTTCCTGTCTTTTCCCTGCTCCTTCATTTTCCTGTTTTCTGTTTTTCATATTCCTTACCTCCCGCAATAATCGGTTTTCGATTTTCTGCTTTTCCTTGGAGGATAACTCTTTTTCTTCATATTCATTTAAATCAATTTCCACATCGTTTAACAAGTCATAGATCCGCTCGTCCATCCCTTCATGCCTCCCTTTCCTTCAAATGCTGCTTTTTCATGCGCTGCTTTCCACGGGACAATCTGTTATAAATGACTGTTTTTTCCATCCCGGTCTCCAGGCTCAGCTCATCCATTGATTTTTCTTCCACATACAGCTTCCAAAAAAGCTCCCTGTCTTTTTCATTCAGACAAGAAAGCAGCTTTTCCACCTCTTCCGATACCGTTCCGTCGATCAGCCTCTTCAGCTCCAGATCTTCCTTGGGGATGACCACTTCCTCAATTTCCGCATACTGAACCTTTTTACGGTATTTCCTCAGATAATCGATGGCCTTATATTTTGCGATGGCTGCAGCCCAGTTTTTGAAGGTATTCCTGCTCTCGTCAAAGGAGTCTATATGGTCCCAGATGCTTAAAAGCACATCGTTTAAACATTCTTCCCGCTCTCCCGGTATTAAATAGAGTGTTTTCCTGATCACAGCTTTAAGCAGCCCTCCATATGTGTCTATGACATAAACCAGTGCGTCTTCATTTTGCAATTGTAATTGCTGAATATAGTTATGTTCTCCTATTTTCATATGTTACCCTGCCTTTTTGTAAACCCTTACAGCTCCCATGGGTGGTTCTTTTTACGTTTACATCTATTATTACGAACAGGTCAGGTATTTTCTATCATTTTAACTAATAATTTTATTTCCAATTAAAACCAATGCTTTCACAGGAATCGAGCATCCTTCTTATCTCCTCTGTCATTTCTGTAATGATCCCGCATACCTCTTCCTGAAACATTCCGCTAAAGAGCCTGCCTAAATTTTCCTCAAAATGGTCGGGCAGTATCTTGCACTGTTCCCTGCATATCTGTATAAGGCGTTTTTCTCCCGGATGGGTCATTTCATTGGCTGCAAAAATAATATCAAAATAACTTGCCAGAAATTCTGTTACCCTGTGGTTTATGCTGTTTTGATCGCCTCTTATATACGCCTTTTTTATCTGCATATCATAGGAAGGCAGGCATCCGTTCAGTAAATTCATATTATTGACGATGATATTTTTCTTCAGATTTTCGGGATAAGGGATTGAAAACCGTTTCTTTGCCGCCATAAGCCTTCCTTTTTCATCATATACGACCTCACAGGTCAGCAGATTGTGCCACATACAGGTGGTATACCCGTTGCAGGCATTTCCCTTTACGACAACATGTTCAATGCCTTTTATAAAATCATCCAGATTTCTGTAAACAAGATCAATATCGATTCCATTATTTAAAACGCAATTATCTTCCGCTTCCCAGTAATGATTTCCTATCTCCATGTAAGAGCAGTATTTCTTTAAAATTTCCTTCCTTGCCTCATCGGGTATTTCCGCCGTCACATATATATAAACATCATAATCTGATCTTTCGTCCGACTTTCCCGTTGCTCTTGAACCTCCAAGCGCAATTGCTTCTGTCTGGCTTAATTCGGATAATTCTTCAAATAATTTTTCTATATCCCTATTTTCTTTCTCCATGATCCTTCTCCCTGTTAATCCCAATATTGGTTTACATAATTCTCTGCATCTTCTCTGGACACTGCAAGCTTTAGCATGATTCTGGATTCCGTGTCCTCCTTGGACACTCCTAATTCCCTGCATGTCTCTATCAACGCCCGTACGCCCTCCTTCAACCCTTCCAGTAAGCCTTCTTTTATTCCTTCTTTTATTCCTTCTTTTATTCCTTCTTTTATTCCTTCTTTTTTCCCTTTCTCAATTCCAATCTCCTCATGCTCCATTATCAGTTCCTCAAACGCCCTGCACATATTTTTTTCCTCCTCTTCCATCTTCCGTATAACCTGTTTTAAGTTCAGATTGACTGCTATGGCCATTTCCGTCTCGCGGCTTATTCCCTGAAATCTTTCACTTCTCATAAGCTCCCACAGCTTCTTCTTGTCGTTCCTGCATTGCAGTGCCTGAAAAAACTCCCTTAAATCCGTCCGATATGCTTCGGCGTCCACATAGTCCGCCTCTATGACATAAATCCTGTAATCCTGCAGGTAATCTGCATAATACATCTCTATCTCCTTTGGCACTTCCATCATTTCTTTCAGACGCCTTGGTCCTCTCCATTTTCCTTCTCCCAGGTACAGCACCATATTTATGACCGGCACCAGCTTGTCGCTTTCCTTCATTCGGCTCTTTTTCTCAGTATAATCCCCATACTCTTTCTTGGCGCGGTGTTCCTTATCCCATTCCCCGATCTGCTTTTCATACTCTCCCCCGTCATAGACCATGATGCGCTCCGGCATCCCGTAATCACTTTCCGTTTCCAGTTCTATACCATAGCGCAGCTTAGGATGATTTTGCTCCATGAAAATGTCCCTGCTCTTTTCCCCGGAAACACTTCCCATGGAAGGATAGGTTCCGCTTATTCCCTTAAGTCCCTCCCTTTTTACAATCTCCCTGCCGCCATATAAATTTACATTTACAAAATCTGCAAACCGTTTCTTATCTGCAAAATACGGCCTGGTATATACATCCTTTTTTCCCATATGTATCCCTTCCGGCTGAACAAAGTCCGGCACATGAAAAGACATGCGCCCCTGCCTTCTATCCAGCCATTATATAATTGATCGTTTGTGAAATATGGCTGAATCGCCGGAACCGGGCAAGCCGGTATATCGTCCCTGAACGGGACTGAGACTTTCACACAAAAGCAAAGTTTCTATCTCTGCTTTTGTGTATTATAAACAATGTTCGCTTTTCTGTCAATATTGTATCAATAAATTCATTTCATCAGTGAAATATTCCCATTCCACAAATTCGTTTGTGAAATGGGAATTTCGCTGTTTCAAATTCAAATTGAAAAATTATTCTTATGCATCCTTTTTGCTTTTTACCATTGCAACGACCGCAAGAATTGCATTAATTAAACACCAGAATGCCCAAATATTGAGATCTGTGAAACTTCCTGCTGATCCAAATCCAACAAGGGCCGCAAGTCCAAACAAAACGATCAGAGCTATATTTCCGCCTTTGCCTTTGCTTTTCCTTGTAGCAATAGATACGATTCCGCCGGACAGCATCAATATTGCGACAACTATTCCGCCGCTTCCGCTCGATTCTCCATTCTCGGCAAGCGCATTTCCCAATCCGGCTGCGCAGGACTGAAATGCTACCAGAACAAATAAAACAGTTGATAAAATTCCCGATACTAATTTCCATGTTTTCATACTTATATCCTCCTATTGTGCAGAAAATGTAATTGGCTCCGAATCGGCGATCGTAGAATAAGAATCTATCTCATAAATATGAAATTTTAATTCCACTTCCTCAATTGCCTCAATTCCGTTTTGCTCTAAGTCACTTGAAAATACCGTAATGTCATCTATGGATTTCTTCCCGTCATATATTGTTGTAGAAAAGAAAGGACTCATCATAAACCCATTGACGGACATATCATTTACGGAAATACCCACATTTTTTCCCGAGTTGTTTTCACAATACAGCAGGATCGCCGTTCCCCAAAAACTGTTTTCGTCAACCGTCTTTCCTACGATTCTAATACCGTCCCTGTTATACAATTCCTTTCCTGCATCATCCGGCGTCGTGTCCATATTGGCATATTCGGATGTCTGTATGGTCACACATTCCGAATCAAAAACAGTATCATATGTAGAAGAATCGTATATGTGAAAATATATCTCAATTTTCCCTACATTCTTGATTCCTGCCGCTTCTAACTGCGTGCTGGAAAAATACAATGTTTCATTGGCCTTTTTCCCCGCTGCAATTTCTGCCGAAAACAGATCCGCAATCATATAATCATTGACAATCAACGCATTACAGCCAATCGTAATGTCTTTATCCGAATTATTTTCCAGCAGCATTTTAATGCCATCGCCAAAGATGCTGTCTGTAACATATTCCATTGCAGTGACCACAATACCATCCTGATCAACAAGTACCTGCTCATCAATTGCGGTCATAACGTCCGCCGGACTGTTTGAATTCTCAGACGTATCTGTGTCGGAAGCTTCCGTTTCCGCTTCTTCGTTAGTAACAACCCGCTTAGCCGTACCCGAATCCGCCTGACCGCTTCCCAGCGCCATCGCCGCAAACACAACCAGACACAACGCTGCAGCAATCCATTTTGCATTTTTTTTCATTCAAAATTCCTCCCTACTGTGTAATTTATGTATAATATATATGGCGGCCACCTCGGCAAGAAATTCAGCAAAAATGTCAAAAACATCAAATGTTCCGGGAATAAAAGATGTTTTCTGCATCGCTTCCATAACCGCCGAAAAAATAAAGGCCATCCAAAAGACCCTCCATATGTCCGCCACATTATTACCTGCAACACAAAACAACGCAAAGACCAGCGAATATCCCCACATCATATCTGGCAAATAGTTTCTTAAAAGCCTCAGAAAAGCACAATCTGTCCGAAAAACAGGCATATAGACTGACCCACCAATCAAATCCTCCATCCTTTTTATAAAAATCACATTCGGCGATACCATACAATAAACAAGCGCGCCAATGACTATCGGACATATAATATGCAAAATCATAATTCCTTTTTTGTTCATAAATTTCATTACATCTTTCATGGTTTGTATTTTCAGTCCTGTACGCCGCTTGTCCTCAATGTTTCCATCCCATGCTCTTTCAGCACTTCATTGACTTCAATAATGTCCCCCGGATGTTCATTAAAAATAATCATCAGCAGGGCATCTCTCGGCCGCTTCGCATACAGTTCCGGCATCTCATATTTCTTCAGTGCCCGTTGCGTTTGAGCCAAAGACATCTCTGCAGCATAACATATCCTCAGAATGACATCTCTCTGCCTTGTTCTTTTTTCTCCCGACAAAAGCTTATATCCATATCTTTCAGGAATATCCGCCCGCAAAAATACAAGCTGCTGAGTGAGATTCTTTTCACTGAATATATTTTTCATATACACAGAAAATTCACAATCCGACGGTCCTCCCGTATTTTCCTGGCAATAAGCGTCAAAATTTTTTATATGTGTGCTTTGCAGAACTTTTTCTAATTCATCTGTATTTTTCTCTCCCATAAGTTTCTCCTGTCTGATATAATGTAGTAGCATAACCTTGAAAGGAATGATAGCATGGACTATGCAGGACGCCTTGCAATTTCTTATTATAATACGATTGCCACCATAAACAGTTCTCATAAAATATATTTGGCTCAGCACCGGGAAACTGCCAAAATCTACATTAAGAAAATACTGGATATATACAATCCGGATATATACAAATATTTAATGGAGCACCACATAACCGGCATTCCCCAATTATATAACGTATATGAAGAAAACGGGCAACTCACACTGATCGAAGAATTTATATCCGGCAGATCGCTACAGGAAATAATAGATGCCCGGACGCTCACGCTTGATCTGATTATCCGGTTTGTAAGCGAACTGTGCGATATACTGGAAAAGCTGCATATTCTTACCCCGCCCATCATCCATAGGGATATTAAACCTTCAAACATTATCATTACACCCTGCTGCCATGTCGTCTTAATCGACTTTAATGCTGCAAAATTCTTAACGGATACATCCGATCAGGATACGGTACTTCTTGGTACAAAAGGCTATGCCGCCCCCGAACAATACGGCTTTGGTTTTTCCACGCCCCAGACCGATATCTATGCCCTTGGCATTTTGCTGCAGGAACTTTCCTCCGCTCTTTCTGTCAAAACAAATATATTTGATACTCTCATCAGCAAATGTACAAAGATGAATCCCTCCGACAGAATCCAGACCGTACAGGAACTGAAAATCGAAATTGAAAAACTACAGAAGGACAATAACGTCGGACATAATGCCGCAGATTCACAGAGAAAAGGGTTGGCTCCGCCCGGTTTCAGAACAAGAACCCCGTGGAAAATGTTTACTGCATCCATCGTATATTTATTTATCTTTTGGACATGTCTTTCCATGGAAGTAAAAGATATAACGGTTTTTCATCTTTGGCTGGAGCGAATTACATCTTTATTCATAATGCTCTCCATTGTTTTCTGCTGTTTTAACTATTGCAATGTGCAACGTTTCATTTCCTTATGTACGAATAAACATCCGTTCATGCGTTGCATAGGAATAGTGATTTTAAATTTAGCAGTGGTTTTTTTCCTGATATTGGTAATGCTTCTGTTAGAAACCATCTTTTAACTTTTCCTTTTATTATTGTAACATGTTCTCTTTTTTTCGTTGCCACTGTTATGGTGGCAATTTACTTTTCACTCCGCAATGTATTTATCATATCACTTATTGCACTCTCGTGCAATTAAAATGAGAAGTCTTTTCATAAAATATTGCGTAGAGGTGCAATATCATGAAAAGCGAAAAAAGTATTGACAGAATTATTCAGGTAAACAATATCAATATAGGGAAAAATATAGCTGAGCTACGCAAAATATCACGTATTAAACAGACAGATATGGTTGCAAGACTCCAGACAAAAGGAATAGATATTTCCATTTATTCATACAACAGGATAGAAAAGGGAACACAAAACCCAACCGTATCTCTTTTATATGCCTGTTGTCAAATTCTCAATTGTGATATGAACAGACTTTTCGGATTTCAGGGTTGAAAAATTTTCTTTCAACCCTCTTACCCTTCATTCATCTTCGCCAGCTTTGCCGCCTGGTCTGCAGCGATCAGGGCATCCAGGATTTCCTGAATATCCCCGTCCATGATCTTATCAAGCTTATATAAAGTCAAATTAATGCGGTGGTCCGTTACCCTCCCTTGCGGGAAATTGTAGGTCCTGATCTTTTCGGACCGGTCTCCCGTTCCGATCTGACTCCGCCGGGCTTCCGCCGCCGCATCGTGGGCTTTCTGGCATTCAATATCATAAAGCTTTGCACGAAGCAGGGCAAAAGCTTTTGTTTTGTTCTGAAGCTGGGATTTTTCCGTCTGGGAATAAACCACGATCCCCGTGGGAAAATGGGTCAGACGGACAGCAGAATCCGTTGTATTGACACACTGTCCCCCGTTTCCCGAGGCGCGCATAACATCAATACGGATATCCTTTTCATCGATCTGTACATCCACCTCTTCCGCTTCCGGCATGACTGCTACGGTAATGGTAGAGGTATGGATACGGCCGCCCGATTCGGTTTCCGGCACGCGCTGTACCCTGTGGACGCCGCTTTCGTACTTTAATACGGAATAAGCTCCCTGTCCCGTTACCATAAAGGTCACGTTCTTCATACCGCCGATACCGATTTCCTCGCATTCCGCAAGCTCTACCTTCCAGCGCCTGCTCTCTGCATAATGAACGTACATACGGTAAATTTCCGCCGCAAACAATGCCGCCTCATCCCCGCCTGCGCCGGCGCGGATCTCTACGATAACGTTTTTATCATCATTGGGATCTTTGGGCAGCAAAAGGATCTTTAACTTCTGCTCCAATTCCTCAATGGATTTTTTGGCATCGTTCAGTTCCTCCTTGAGCATCTCCCTCATATCCTCATCGGATTCTTCCTCCAGCATTGCAAGGGAATCCTCTACATCCTGATTCCGCTTTTTATATTCCCGATAAGCCTCTACGATAGGGGTCAGATCACTCTGCTCCTTCATCAGCTCTCTGAATCTCTTCTGGTCGTTGGCAACTCCCGGCTCATTCAAAAGCCCCATTAATTCCTCGTACCGTCCTATAAGGTCTTCCAACTTATCAAACATCTTAATCCTCCAAAAAAGTTCCGAATACTACACGATCCAGTCCTGCATAATCTTTTTTTGTTTCTATATCAATAAAGCCCGCTTCCTTTAAAAGCTGTGATACCGCTTCCTTCTGGTCGAATCCGATTTCAAAAAACAGCTTCCCGCCTCTGACCAGGCATTTTTTTGCATCCTTTACGATCCTTCTGTAAAAATACAGTCCGTCCTGCCCGCCGTCAAGGGCCGTCAGGGGTTCATAAACCGCTACCTCCGGCTCTAAGGTTTTGATGGTGTCTGTAGAAATATAAGGCGGATTGCTTACGATAATATCAAATTTTACCGCCGTTTTTTCTCCAAGGTCCAGCGCCTCAAACAGATCTCCCTGTAAAAAACGGATCTCATTCTGTACCGGAAAAACGGCTTCTTTTACCTCTTTTGCTTCTTTTAAATCCTTAAAACCGCTTTTCACATGTATATTCTTTTCCTTCAGTATCCTCCGGGCATTTTTTTCTGCCACCTCTAACGCCTCGTCCGAAAGATCGGCTCCCACACCCGCGCAGTCATTAGAATACTGCATTAAGCTGATCAATATGCATCCCGAACCGGTGCACATATCGAGAATACTCATGCCGTCATGTAAATGGGGCATAACCTCTTCCACCAGTATTTCCGTATCCTGTCTGGGAATCAGCACGTTTTGGTTTACATAAAATTCCAACCCCATAAATTCCTGGACCCCTGTAATATGCTGTAAGGGAATGCGTTCTGCCCGTTGTTCAATAAGGTTTACATAACGTTTCTCCTGCTCTTTTTCTACCAAAAGCTCCGGATGGGCTAACAGCGTATTCCTGTCCGTTTTGCATACATATTCCAAAAGCAGCCTTGCATTAAGCTTTCCTTCCGCAATTCCCGCTTTCTCCAATTGCTTTACCCCATACAAAAAGAGTTCGTCGTATCTCATGCTTCCTCTTCCAGTTCTCTGGAAACCTTTTCAGATTCCTTCATGACCTGCGCTGCATCATCCACGTCATAATCAAAGGTCTCCCTAAAATACTGCTTCCAGTCGAAAACCGCCTCCACAGATGCAATGGCAACTTCAATCATATCATCATCCGGCTCCCTGGTAGTGAGCTTTTGCAAAAGCATCCCCGGCGTCGATAAAATACTTACTATAATATTATCGCTCCTTCCCGCCAAACGGATGATCTCATAAGCGATACCTGCAATAACGGGGATCAGCAGGATCCTGATAATGACCCTTAAGGCCGGATTATCCACGCGGATAAAGAAAAACAATACTGCGCTGACAAATACCACAAAAAGGAGAAAGCTGGTGCCGCATCTTTTGTGCTGCCTGGAAGATTTGCGGACATTTTCCACATTTAATTCCCTTCCCCTCTCAATGCAGTTTATACATTTATGCTCTGCCCCATGGTACATATAAACCCGGCGGATATCCTTCATCAGGGAAATGGCAACCACATAGAGCAGGAAAATAACAATACGGATGACCGCCTCTAAAAGCGCCAGAAGGGAATCATTCCTGATATATACCTTTAAAAGATCCGCCAAAAAATAAGGCAGTACCATAAACAGGGCTATGGCAACGATCATTGCCAGCGCCACCGTCAGGAAACTGAACACTCCTTCACTGTTTCCGTCGGAAATCTTATTGACCGCTTTATCAGCCTTCGTCTCCTCTTTCTCCTCATCCTCATAAAAGGAAGCGGAAAAATTTAAACATCTGGTCCCCAGTACAAGGGAATCCCAGAAATTGAACACGCCCCGGATAAAGGGCAGCTTGAAAAGCTTACGCTCCCCTGTGCTCGACTTATATTCATCAACCTTGACTTCTATATCTCCATCCGGCTTCCTGACCGCAACCGCATATTTATCCTTATTTTTCATCATAACGCCTTCTAAAACCGCCTGTCCGCCGATTCCGCAATAGCGCTTATTCGTCTTTTCCGCCATAAATTCCTCCTGGTAAATGGTAATCAAAAAGAAAAAGGCTGAGACGTGAAATCTCAACCCTTTTAATCAAATGATTATTGAACGCCGTATTTCTTATTGAATTTATCAATACGTCCACGAGCCTGCGCTGCTTTCTGCTGACCTGTGTAGAATGCGTGGCATTTGGAACAGATTTCAACGTGAATATCCTCTTTTGTTGAACCGGTTACGAATGTGTTACCACAGTTACAAGTTACAGTAGCCTGATAATAGTTAGGATGGATTCCTTCTTTCATAATTTCACCTCTCTATATAAAATATCAATGATTTTTTCACAAACAGCTTTATAAGTGTAGCATAGTTTTCGTGGGTATGCAAGTTATTTTTCAGAAAAACTTGATTTTCTGGATCATATCCACAAATTCCCTGTTGGTCCGGGTGCGGGCAAACATATCCAGAATCTTTTCTACGGCTTCCTCCGGTTTTAACCCGTTTAACGCCTTTCTCATAATATTGATGGCCTGCAGCTCCTCTTCGTTTAAGAGCAGATCCTCTCTCCTGGTACTGGATTTGGGGATATCCACCGCCGGAAATACGCGTTTTTCCGAAAGCTTCCTGTCCAAAACCATCTCCATATTGCCGGTTCCCTTAAATTCCTCATAAATAACATCGTCCATCTTGCTTCCGGTTTCAACAAGCGCCGTAGCCAGAATGGTAAGGCTGCCCCCCTCCCTCATGTTTCTGGCCGCTCCGAAAAACCGCTTGGGCATATGGAGCGCAGCCGGGTCAAGACCGCCGGACAAAGTACGTCCGCTGGGGGGTACCGTCAGGTTGTAGGCCCTCGTAAGACGGGTAATGCTGTCTAAGAGTATGGTCACATCCTTTTTGTGTTCCACCAAACGCTTTGCACGCTCAATAACCATTTCCGAAACTCTCTTGTGGTGCTCCGGCAATTCATCAAAGGTGGAATAGATAACCTCTACATTGGGCCCTTCAATGGCTTCCCTGATATCCGTAACCTCCTCCGGCCTTTCGTCGATCAGAAGAATGATCAAATGCATATCCGGATTATTCTTCTTGACGGATTTCGCCACTTCCTTTAATAAAGTGGTCTTACCTGCCTTGGGCGGCGACACGATCATACCGCGCTGTCCTTTTCCCACCGGACTCATGAGATCCATGATCCTCATGGCAACGCTGGCTCCCGGCGTCTCTAGCTTTAATCTCTCGTCCGGGAAAATAGGGGTCATATCCTCAAAGCTGTATCTTCTGGCCGCCTCCGAAGGGTGATAGCCGTTGATCTTCTTGACATACAGCAATGCGGAAAATTTTTCGTTCTGGGTCTTGACCCTGGTATTTCCTTCCACTATATCTCCGGTTTTTAAATTAAATTTACGGATCTGGCTGGGCGCCACATAAACGTCGTTTTCTCCCGGCAGATAATTGGCGCAGCGGATAAATCCGAATCCGTCCGGCATAACCTCTAAGATCCCGCTTGCCGTCTCCCCGCTGTCCAGCGTATCGCTGAGCTTTTCGGGACTGATCTTGCTCCTCTCATCCTCTTCCAGCATTGCCTCCACCACTTCCGACTTTTTCATGGTGGAAACTCCCTTGATCCCTCTTGCTTTGGCTATTTCCTTTAAATCTGCCAGAGCCAGTGATTCATACTTCTCTCTCATCATTCTTCTCCTTAATCAAAACAATCAGTATCATTCATCGTTCTACTTTAGTCCGCTCTATTTATCATAAATTTCCTTTGGGAATTCACTTTCAGAAAATCCAGTGCACGATTTGTTCGAATTGCAAGATTAAGTATACACCAAGTTTATTTTTTCGTAAAGATTTTTTTCAAAAATATTATCACAAGAAATATTATCGCAATTGCAACCAAAACGGATGGTCCCAAGTATTATAAGCAGTAGAAGCAAAAGCAGCTGCCACATTTTATTTAACGGGAGGATAAAATTTATGAAAATCAAAAAATTAAAAGCTCTTCTGATTTCGACACTAATGTCACTTTCTTTGCTGACAGGATGTTCCGGTCCAAGGACGTTAACCGCCGTTACCGATAATACCCTGTATCAGTCCGACACTGACAATACCACGCCCTGCTACCTGAATAACGTTACCATGAACGTGGATAACGGCATACTGGATTCCGACACCTTAAGAGGCTTTGTAGACTCTTATACGTTAGAATTATATGACGACGGCGCTTTCGTCCTTTTATGCAATATGTATCAGCATTCTTTGGATGAAATGGACGCCACCGATGCCCGCGACTGCCTTCTCGATTATTTTGAAGGTACCGCCGTTTCCCTGAATCTGGATAAAGTCAACGGAAAATATGTTATGGCAAAGGATATCAGCCCCCTTACGGGAAAAGAAGCCGATTTTTATAAAATCGTATTCTCCGGCGCCAAAATAGAGGTGGAGAATACTTCCCTGGAAGGCGAAGCAGCGCTGATAGCCTATGAGGATATATGTGTTGCCGCCGTTATAGGAAGCGCCGACGGCAAAATCTCCTCTTCTGCAATCTCCAATATGATGAAGTCCGTAGCCGTTATCGAAAGCAGCGATCTTTCTACCGGTAAAGGCTCAAAGCCTTCTTATGAGGTTCCTGACGATCTGATGCTGGATACGGAAACGCCTGGCGGGAATGAAACTGATCCAAAAGAAACAAAGGACGACACGGATGAGGATGAGCCAGACGCTGAAGATGATTTTGACGATCAGGAAGCTGATGACGAAGAGGACGATGATGACGAAGAGGACGATGATGACGAAGAGGACGATGATACCCGCTCCTCTAAGCCTTCTGCGGGAGAAGCAAAGGCTTCAGACGTTTTAGCCACTTCCCTGACCATTAACGGCATAGAGATTTCCTATCCCACTTCCTATGACGATCTGGTAGACAAGGGATTTATCCCCGGCGAGGAAGAAGATTATATGGTGCCTGCAAACGGTTTGGAAACCATTCTGTTTGCTCTCGATGACGGCGGGGAATTCAATGTATTTTTCAGAAACACTACAGATACGGATCTGCCCCTTTCGGACTGTACCTTATATGGCCTTGACATCGATATGGATTATTTATCTGCTTCCACTACCGTTATTATAGGCAAGGGCATTGTCATGGGAGAAACCACAAAGGATGAATTGTTATCTTCCACCACGATGGAACCCTCTTATGATTACGATGATAACGACGGTTATTATTCTGCTACCTATGAAGACCCGGATGATTTCTTTTTCAACAATGATTTCTGTTTCACGGACGGCATTCTCACAGAACTGACAATGTATTTTGCTTATGACGACTGATAAACCGTTATAAACCGATCCTACCTATATATACAGGCGGCTTTAGGACCACAGGCTCTGAAGCCGCCGCTTTTTGTCATCGCAAAGCGGAAGCGGGCCGCCAAAGAAACTATATGCGCCAAAGGCTCTCTGCCGCCCGGAAAATTGATTTCAGTGAACAAAGCCTGCCAAGGCTTGCAAAAAATCCGGCGGTACTATATGATAAGAAGGATAAAACAGCAGAAAAGAGGAATTACCATGACTGTAGATGAAAAAGCTTTAAAGCTTCACGAAGAATGGAACGGCAAATTAGAAATTGTTTCCAAAACTCCCGTAAAATCCAGAGAAGATTTATCCCTGGCTTATACTCCCGGCGTTGCAGAGCCTTGTAAGGTCATTGCTGCCGACCCGGAAGCGGCTTATAAATATACGATTAAATCCAACACCGTGGCGGTTGTTTCCGACGGAAGCGCGGTTTTAGGCCTGGGCAACATCGGCCCCCTTGCCGCTATGCCCGTAATGGAAGGAAAGGCGGTATTATTCAAGGAATTCGGCGGAGTCAACGCCGTTCCTATCTGCCTTGACACCCAGGATACGGAAGAGATCATCAAAACCGTTACCTATCTGGCTCCTGCCTTCGGCGGCATCAATTTAGAGGACATCAGCGCTCCACGCTGTTTTGAGATTGAAGAAAGGCTGAAAGAGATTTTGAATATCCCCGTATTCCACGATGACCAGCACGGAACCGCCATTGTGGTCCTTTCAGGCATCATCAACGGATTGAAGGTTGTGGGAAAGAAAAAGGAAGACTGTAAGGTAGTCGTAAACGGCGCCGGAAGCGCAGGCGTTGCCATTACCAGACTTTTACTGACCTACGGCTTTCAGAACGTCATCATGTGCGACAAGGTGGGCATCGTGGACAAGACTACGGAAGGGCTGAACTGGATGCAGCAGAAAATGGCGGAAATTACCAATCCCAACCACGAAACCGGCTCTCTGGCCGATGCATTAAAGGGCGCCGATATTTTTGTAGGCGTTTCCGCTCCCAATATCGTGACCCCTGAAATGGTCTCTTCCATGAATAAGGATTCCATACTCTTTGCCATGGCAAATCCCGTTCCCGAGATCATGCCTGATGTGGCAAAAGCCGCAGGGGCAAAGGTTGTGGGCACGGGACGGAGCGATTTCCCCAACCAGGTCAATAACGTAGTTGCCTTTCCCGGCATCTTCAAGGGGGCGCTGGAGGGACGTGCTTCCCAGATTACGGAAGAGATGAAGCTGGCTGCCGCTTTTGCCATTGCAGGACTTGTTCCGGATGAAGAGCTGAATGAAGATAATATCATGCCCGAAGCTTTTAATCCCAAAGTAGCCGAAGTAGTGGCCGAAGCCGTAAAATCCCATATTAAGTAGAACCCCCGCCTCTTGTGTCGGGATATTTTACATATATTTCTTGATCCGTGGAGGCATGAAACGGCATATGAGACAAGACTGGAACGGGAAACCATATTATTCGCTGGATTGCTATTGTAAAGAAACTTTTGGCGAAAAACTTTATAAAATCGCATTGGACGGCGGATTTACCTGCCCTAACAGGGACGGCGCCATAGGATACGGCGGCTGCATTTTCTGCAGCCACGGGGGAAGCGGCGAATTTGCCGTTCCTGTGGACAAAAATGCCATAAATATAAGCGAAGAAATCGTGCAGGGCATTTCTCTTTTCCACGGGAAAAAAACAGGCGATAGATTTATCGCCTATTTTCAAGCCTATACGGGAACCTATGATAAGCCGGATCGACTTTATTCTCTCTACTGCACCGCTTTATCCCAGGATAAAATATCAGGTGTTTCCATTGCTACCAGACCGGATTGTCTGGGAAGGGAAGTATTAGAAGTACTTGCCGCTCTTTCGGCGGAATTTCCCGATAAATTTATCTGGATCGAACTGGGACTGCAGACGATGCATGAGGACACTGCGGCGTATATCAGACGGGGCTATAAGCTGCCTGTCTTTGAAAAAGCCGCCGCCGATTTGAAGAAAATGGGCATTCCCCTGATCGTACACATGATCTTAGGGCTTCCCGGCGAAGATCCGGGCCGTATATTGGAAACGATAAATTATATCAACGGCATCAAACCCTTTGGAATAAAATTACAGCTGTTATATATATTAAAAGACACCGATCTTGCAGCCGATTATGAGAAGGGACTGATTTCTTCCTATTCTAAGGAAGAGTATCTTCATACGCTTCTTTCCTGCATTACCCGTTTAGATCCCCGTATCGTCGTGCACCGGATTACCGGAGACGGTCCTAAGAATCTGCTCATCGCGCCAAGATGGAGCTTGAACAAACGGGACGTTTTAAACAGCTTTCACAGACTTTGCAGGGGAACGGGCGGGTTTCAGGGAAAATATTTTGAAAAAGCCCGCATTGATTCAACAGAAATCAAAAACAAAGAGGGGTAAGAACCGTTTAAGGAATTTTAGAAAGAGGTTTAACCATGACACAGGAACCTATGACTTTATATAAATTGATCGTTCTGTACATGCTCGATCGGGTGTCATTCCCTTTGACCAGAGCGCAGATCGAAGGCTTCATTCTGGAAAGGGAGTATACCAATTATCTGACACTGCAGCAGGCGATCGGCGAGCTTTGCGAGATCGGGCTGATCTCGGCAAAGACCATTCGCAACCGCACCCAGTTCATGCTGACCGACGAGGGCCGCTCCACCCTTTCTTTTTTTTGCAGCAGCATACCGGAGCCTATCAAAGGGGAAATCGACGACTATTTTAAAGAAAATTCCATGGAGCTGCGCAATGCGGTTTCCGTTACCGGCCGATATTTAAAAACTGCCGGCGGAAGCTACCAGGCTGTCCTTACCGCTACGGAACGGGGAGAAACATTGATCGAACTGAAGCTGTCCGTACCGGACGAAAAAACCGCCTCTGCTGTCTGTGATCATTGGCAGAGACGGAATGAAACCGTTTATGCGGCTGTTATGAAGGAATTGTTCTAAGGGCTTTCTGTTAAGGAATCATTTTACTATCTCATCAAAGCATCTGCCGTCGGCATTTGGTAAGGTAACACCTATTATTTTTGCAAGAGTGGGGCCTTCGTCATAAAGATGCATAAAGGGAATTTCCACGCCCTCCCGGATGCCGTAGCCAAATGCCATAAAAAAGGTTTCATAGTCGGGTTTATCCGGAAGATATCCGTGGACGGCCCTCATTTTCCCCTTCTTCATTTCCTCTACAGGCTCTGTCAGGGTATGGCAGGCGTCCAGATAAAAAACAGGTTCTTTCGCTTCTATTAAATAAACACAGCGGTCATCCGCTCCAAGCTCCCCCGCTTCCTTTCCTGTAAATATGCGGTCTATTCCACAAACCGGATTCTTTTTACACTTTTCCAACAGTGCCGTCAGTTTTTGGAAATCCCTCTTAGAACCTTTCTTTTTGGGATTTTCGTAAATATAGGTGCAGCCGTCACAGTTTTTGGAAATATAAGTATAATCTGTAATAACGTCCCCTTTTGCTTTTAAAAACCCCGCCTTTTTCAACAGATAATTGAAATATACCACCCGTTCCGTCCGGTACTGGCAGTGATCTCCAAGTATAACAACCGTTGTTTTATCCATATTCCCTGTTTCGTTCAGCGCATCCATCAGCTCTCCCAGACGCTTATCGTGTCTGTTTAGGGCATCCGTTACCTTGGGATGGTCCACCCCGTAAATATGTCTGTTGGTATCCACATCCGTAAAGTGGATGAGCATCATTTGCGGATTATAACGCCTGATGGTATAAAGGGCGCCGGCATGTACGAAATTATCCAGCGCAGGCTGGCGGATGCCGTCTATCATGTGCCCGAATCTGCGGTACAGATCCATTTCATAGACTGCGCTCCCGTTGTATGCGGAAACCATTACCTGATTCTGCCACGGTCTGTTGGCAAAAATCTCAGGAAGGTTATAGGTAATGCGGCTTCTTGCCGTTACAGGCCAAAGCAGGGCGGCAACCTTCCACCCCTTTTTCAGCGCTTCGTCATACAGGGTCGTCCCTTTCACAAACCTTCTCTGCCACAGCCAGTCCGGATCAGGACGTTTCGGCTGCAGTCTCGTATTGTTGATGACCCTGTGATGGACCGGCTTTTTTCCCGTTACAATAGAAACATGCGCCGGATAAGTAATAGAGGGATACACGCTTTGCACATGGGCGCACTTTGCCGCACGTTCCCAAAGGCGCCTAAAATTGGGAAGGGTGCATAAATAGGCAAGGTCGCGCTGTCCTACCGCATCCAAAGAGATCATGACCAAGCGTTGATCCGTATTCTTTTTTAGATTCTGCCTGCTTCTTTTCATGGAAATGCCACCTCAAATTATATTTCCGGTTTTCCCGGCTTTTCCTTCAGCCATTTCATGTGTTCCTTGATCTTTTTCTCATATCCGTTATCCGAAGGACGGTAAAATTCTTTTCCGTTCAATTCATAAGGCAGATACTGCTGCTCTACATAATGCTTATCAAAATCATGGGCATATAAATAACCCACGCCATGTCCCAGTTTTGCCGCCCCCTTATAATGAGCATCCTGTAAATGGGTGGGAATAGGAAGATTCCCGCTCTTTTCCACTTCCAAAAAGGCTTCGTCTATGGCATTGTTGGCAGAATTGCTTTTAGGCGCGCTTGCCACATAGGAAACGGCCTCGGACAAAATGATCCTCGCTTCCGGCATCCCCACGCGCTCTACCGCCTGGGCGGCGCTGACCGCAACCGTCAGGGCATTGGGATCAGCCAGTCCCACATCCTCGGCGGCACAGATCATGATCCTTCTTGCGATAAAGGTCACGCTCTCTCCCGCATAGAGCATTCTTGCCAGATAATAGACCGCCGCATCCGGGTCTGAACCTCGCATGCTTTTAATAAAGGCGGAAACGGTATCGTAATGGTTGTCCCCCGTTTTGTCATAACGGACCACCCTCTTCTGAATACATTCACTTGCCACATTAAGGGTAATATGTATCTTTCCGTCCTCGCTGCGCTCTGTGGTCAGAATACCCAGTTCTATGGCATTTAAAGCATGTCTGGCGTCTCCGCCCGCAATCTCCGCAAGAAACTGCGCCGCATCCTCGTCAATTACCGCCTGATACGCTCCCATGCCCTTTTTTTCATCATAAACAGCCCTATGGATCAGGGTCAAAATATCTTCCTTACCAAGAGGCTTTAACTCAAATACGATGGAACGGGAAATCAGGGCGCTGTTTACCTCAAAATAGGGATTTTCAGTGGTAGCGCCGATAAGCACCAGGGTCCCGTCCTCTACAAAGGGCAGAAGATAATCCTGCTGCCCCTTATTAAAGCGGTGGATCTCATCCACAAAAAGAATCGTCTTCTTCCCGTACATGCCGTACGTGTCCTTCGCCTTTGCCACTACCTCTTCCATATCCTTTTTCCCGGCTACCGTCGCATTGATCTGGGTAAATTCCGCACTGGTGGTATTGGCAATAACCTTGGCAAGGGTGGTCTTTCCCGTTCCCGGCGGCCCGTAAAAGATCACGCTGCCTAACTTATCCGCTTTTATGGCGCGGTAAAGCAGCTTGTCCTTCCCTATGATATGCTGCTGCCCTACCACCTCATCCAGCGTAACAGGGCGCAGCCTTGCGGCCAAGGGGGACTCCTTCTCCATTTTATTTTCCCTCATATAATCAAACAGGTTCATGTCCATTATCGTATTCTTCCTTAATATAAAATAAATACGGTGCAAAAAGACCTATGCAGACAGTCATCCCGCTCACGCCAAAATAATAACACTTGCTTTTTCTTTCGTCACCAGGGACTTGCTTTCATACAAGAATCAATTTCCGAGGCGCTATCCGGCCACAATCATTTTAAGGCAAGCGTAAACCGGCCCACAAGTTCCTTCATGCTGGCAGCTTCTGCAGAAAGCTGCTCGCTTGCCGCCGCGCTTTCCTCTGCAGTAGCGCTGTTATTCTGCACAACCGCTGCAACCTGATTAATGCCCTCTGAGACCTGTTCGACCGACTTTGACTGTTCATTGGATACTATTGCAATATGGTCGATAGCCTCAACCACAGACTGGATACTGGTTACGACCTCATGCAGGACATCTGCCGTATTTTGGGCAATTTCTGTACCCATATGTACTGCGTCCGTAGAATTTGCAATAAGATCCGATGTATTCTTAGCTGCCTCTGCAGACTTACCAGCCAAATTACGGACTTCCTCGGCCACAACTGCAAACCCTTTCCCTGCACTGCCTGCCCTGGCTGCTTCCACTGCCGCATTCAGAGCAAGTATATTTGTCTGGAATGCAATATCGTCTATCGTCTTAAGAATCTTTTCAATCTGCCCGGAACTAACCTGAATCCTATCCATGGCTTCTACCAGACTCTGCATCTTCTGATTGCACAACATAACTTCTTCGCCGGCCTGATGCGTCTGACCTCTGACGTTCAGCGCCCCGTCCGCCGTATTTTTAACCTCATCGGAAATTATGCTGACCTGAGATGCCAGTTCCTGGACTGCGCTGGCTTGTTCTGTAGTCCCCTGGCTAAGTGCCTGTGCACTTATGGATAACTGTTCGCTGGCATTGGCAACCTCTCCTGCAGAACAGTTGACCTGGCGCATGGCATTACTCAGCTCATTCCTCATATTGCGCATGGAAAGTAAAATGTTTTGAAAACTGCCAACATATACGTCTTCATGCTTTGTATGAACATCCAGATTCTGATTTGCCATTTCGTTAAGAAGATAACTGATATCGTTGATGACGGTACGCAGTCCCTCTACCAGCTCCTCCGTAGATCTGACAAGCACGCCTGTCTCATCCTTATTTTTAATTTTGGGCATCGGTGTATCCAAATCGCCCTCTACAAGCAGCTTCATCCGATCAACACAGGCTTTCATCGGTTTGCCGATATTAGCAGCCAGCGTCAGTGCAACAATAATGGAAAGCAATATGGAGATCACGATTACCACAATATTAATAACCATCGCATCCCTCATAGATTCCAGATAATTGATCTGCGGGACAGTCACTGCAATACTCCAGCCGTCCGTACCCGGCACAGGTGCATAAGCCGCAAACATTTTATCTTCTCCGGTTATATAGCTTCCAAATCCATTTTCTCCCTGACGCATCCGTGCATGAATCGCCGCAAGCTCCTGCAGCCCGGAATCGTTTTGCGCTTCCGCTTCTATGTTTTGGACAGTAATCGTATCCAGCGTAATATCAGCAATCGTGTCGCCGGACTTATTAATCATGTAAGCCCTGCTGTTTTCTCCAATCTGAATGGCTGACACAATATCATTCAAAAAAGTTTCATGCGGGACAAAATATACAACGCCGACAATGGATTTTCCATAGTTTCCCCCGGAATATAAAGGTGCCGCGACCATAATGGACAGTTCTCCTGTAATTTTGCTGATCAGCGGCTCAGACACATAAACATTTCCCTGCATCGCCTGCCGTACATATTCGCGGTCTGAGTAATCCTTTCCGTCAAATATACTGATACCATCCAAACCAATAATATTCCCACGCTGGAAGCCATGCATGGAAACACGCCCATCTATGATCGCCTTTTTTTCTTCCACCGACACTTCCGGATCGGACAACTGCGGAATACATCCTACCTCCATAACAACATTCTTATATATTTCCAGTTCCTGCTGGGTGCGTCCTGCCGCTAAGACTGCCGTCTGACTCATCGTCTGTTCCACGGTTAGCATAGTATTATTGTAGTTTAATATAATACTTGAATATCCGGACACGACCAGTCCGATCAGAACCGTCAGAATGAGACTTAAAGCGATTTTGGTTCGAATACTTTTCATATCATATTACCTCCTGATCATATAACTGAATATAAGGTATTCGGACCAACATATTCAGCCATTTCTATAATATAAATATTATAAAAGTGGTTTCCCCTGCGTGTCAACCATTACGTAATTTTATTAGTACAGCAACTGATTCTTTTATCAAATCCAACGATTTTCAGTCAAGCAAAATTTCATCCACCGTCACGAACTCATAGCCTTCCTTCTGCAGCTCGTCTATAATGGTAAATGCAGCCTGAACGCTTGTTTTGTACTGGTCGTGCATCAGAATAATGCTGTTATCCCTGACATTGGGCAGGACCCTTCTTACGACCTTTGACGCATCCTTTGTACACCAGTCCTGGGAATCTATGCTCCATAAAACGCAGATCATCCCCGTGTCGCTTTCAATCCCGTCATTGCACTGTCCGAAGGGCGGACGTATAAACTGGGGACTTTCCCCCGTTACCTCTTCAATGAGTTCATTGGCGGACACCACCTCTGACCGGATCAGAGCGGCATCGGCATTTTCAAGCCCTACGTGATGAAAAGTATGGTTTCCGATCAAGTGTCCGTCATCCGCAATTTCCTTTACGATATCGGGATAATTTTCCACGGCGCTCCCCATCAGGAAGAAGGTAACCTTTACCCCTCTTTTTTTCAAGCCCTCCAAAAGCATGGGCGTATAGACAGGATGAGGACCGTCGTCAAAGGTCAGGGCGACTTTTTTCCCGCCCTCTTCCCCCGGTCCCTTATCATTTTCTGTTTCAGACTGCCATATTACCGTTTCTTTCATTCCTTCATCCCCACGAAACTTTCCACTGAAAAACCAGTATCCTGCAAGGAGCAGATAGGCGGCCGCAATGCCTCCTACGATCACTCTAAACCTTGTTCGTCCCTTTTTCATAGATACCTCTTACATGGTTTATTATACAATATATGTGGATAAAGTCAAAAAATGTTGCCCTTTCATAAGGCTTTGCTATAATAAAACCAACCTTACAAAAGCTGTAAGTGGTATCCGGTCATTTCCACTCCTATAATGAGACCAGACAATAAACAAAAAGGAGAATGCTTATGAATCAGAATCGTATTTTACAGGTTGACCGGCTTACCAAAAGCTACGGTAAAGGCGCCCATCAAACGGAAGCCTTGCAGGGTATTTCTTTTGATGTGCTGGAAGGAGAGTTCCTCGGCATTATGGGGGCAAGCGGTTCCGGCAAGACCACTCTTTTAAACTGCATTGCCACCATGATAAAGCCAAGCTCCGGCAAGATCCTTTTGAAAGATACGGATATTTCCTCCCTTAAGGGAAGCGCCCTGGCAGACTACCGGGGACGTAAGATCGGCTATCTTTTTCAGGAATTTGAACTGTTGGATAACATGACCGCACAGGAAAACATCGCCCTGCCCCTTTCCTTACAGGGAATCAGTTTAGAGCAGGCAAAAGAAGATATTTGGCAGATTGCAGAACGCTTCGACATTACGGATGTCCTTAATAAATTCCCCTCCCAGATGTCGGGCGGTCAGAAACAGCGCACGGCGGCAGCCAGGGCTTTTATTTCCAACCCCGGTTTGATATTGGCGGACGAGCCTACCGGCGCCTTAGACAGCAAAAACTCCAAGATCCTCATGGATATGCTTACCTCCATGAACGAAGAGGAACACAAAACCATTATGATGGTTACCCATGACCCCAATGCGGCAAGCTATTGTTCCCGCATCCTTTTCATTCAGGACGGGCGGCTGTTCCATGAACTTCGTCGAAACCAAAGGGAAGAGACGGCGGAAGCATTTTATGAACGGATCGTAACGGTAATCGCACAGCTGGGAGGGGGGAGCGCAAATGTTCTTTAAACAGATATGGCGTAACGCCAAAAGACACAGAAAAGACAACGGTCTCTTCTTCGGTTCCCTCATCATCGCCATTGTAGCCTTCTACACCCTCCTCTCCTTAAAGGAGCAGGATGTGATGCGCTACCTTGCCACCGTGGAAAGCGTGGCGGTGGCAAAGCTGTTTAAGCTGATTCCTTTCGTGTATATCGTTTCTTTGTTTTTTGTATTCTTTCTGGTATACTTTGCATGCAGATACCAGACGGACAGCAGACGGAAGGAATTTGGCATGTACCTTATGCTGGGAATGAAATACAGCCGGCTTTTTATCATGCTGTTTTGCGAGACTCTTTTAAACAGTCTGATCTCCCTTTTGACAGGCATTCCCTTTGCCCTGTTTCTGACGGAGGGAATCAGTCTGACTACCGCAAAGCTTGTAGGTTTAGGCATGATAGGACACAGGATTTCCTTTTCCCCTGAAGCCCTCCTCTATACCGTCTGCGGCTTTGTCCTCGTGCAGCTTTTATCCGTATTTATCATCTGTATGGGCCTTCCCCGGACAGAACCTGCGCTTCTTATGGCTGATGATTTTGCGAAAGAGTCTAAAGGGACTTTCCCTGAAAATGCGCTGTTTTACTTTTTTGCAGGAGCATTTTTCCTCCTTGCAGCTTATGCAACAGGCATGACCCTTTTACGCACTTTTGGCTTTCCTGCTTTTTTGGCGGTATTTGTCTTCGGCATCCTGGGCACCTTTTTCCTTTATAAAGGACTGGGGCATGTCATAGGAATAAGAATAAAAAGGAAAAGCAGAAGGAAAGCCGGCCTTGCCGTTTTTACCGCAAGGCAGCTTCAGGAAAATGTGCTCTGCCAGCATAAGGCGCTGGCCGTTTCCTCTCTGCTCCTGCTCTTATCCTTAGCCTGTATCTCTTTTGGTATCGGCACAGCCGCAGGGAGCCACGAAACAAGGACCACAGACCTTTCCGTTAAGGGGACCGATGCTGAAATCCAGAGCTTTCTCTCGGATGCGGAAGTTTCTTCCATGGTGGAAGCCTCTTATCCCGTATATCTTTCTTACTCCCATACTTCCCGGGATTTTGAGCCTGTAAAAAATGCGCTGGCAAAACTTCCCCAATCGGACCTTCGGGATAATATGATGGAAAATATTACGGGAGCTGGCGAATACGTCATATCGGAATCTTCCTACAACAATCTGCTGGCTTCGCTGGGAAAGAAGCCCATCTCATTAAATCCGGACCAGATGGCGTTATTCTCCTCCGAACCGGTGGCCGACTTTACCAATATTATGAATGCAGCTTTAGAGCAGGATATCCGCATAGAGGTAAACGGCTCAGAGTACAGTCTTCTGCCCCGCTTATATGAAGACACCATCGTTGCCGACCGTATGATCTCGCTTTATGCCGCACTGATCGTTCCCGATGAAGTGTTTGAAGAGATTGCGGATAGTTCCGAACCTTTCTGTTATAATATTCATTTGTCTAAGCGCATGACGGAGGAAAAAGGGCTTCTTTTGGCACTTTCCGATATGGGAGAAATGCTTTCAGCCCGCGGTCTGGAATACGACAGCTATCTGGGCGGGATCGGACGGAATCTTTTTTATACGGTGGCATCCAGCTATCTGACCCTTTACCTTGGCATTTTGTTTCTGCTGATCGCCAACACGGTAATCGGCCTGAAATATCTGATCTGGCAGCGCCAGAACAAGCACCGCTATCTGACGCTGATCATGCTCGGCGCAGATGTGAAAACCTTGTGTTTGTCAACAAAAAGCCAGATACAGACATTTTTTAACCTGGTGCTTTCCATCGCCGTCATAAATGGTGTTTTTGCCATATTATCCATGTTCGGCAGCTTTTTAAGACTTCCGTCCGGCGCATCCTTTGGGTTAGTGGCGTTGATGGCGGCGGCTGCCTCCCTGCTGTTTATCCTGACGGAATTTGCCTATATCCATGTGGTAAAACGGGCTGCCTGCAGGGAAATTATGGAATTAAAACTATCATAAGCCACCCGGAGGGAGGTAATATACTTTGACACGGATCATGATCGTAGAAGACGACATTTATCTGAAAGAAGAACTTATGATGACCTTTGCAAAGAAGGGATACCGGACAGGCGGTATCTCTTCCTTTGACGCACCGGAACAGGAGATCATGGATTTTGACCCGGATCTCTTAGTGCTGGATATCAACCTGCCCGGCAGATCCGGCTTTGAACTGTGCAAATGGCTGAAGGCCCACGCCTCCTTTCCCATTCTGGTCCTGACCGCCAGGGATACCCTGGAGGACGAGCTTACAGCCCTTAATCTTGGAGCCGATGATTTTTTGGTAAAGCCCTGCCATCCCGACAGGCTGTTAGCCCGCGGGGCGCGGCTTTTACAAAATTTTCGGAAGGTAAAAGGCCTGATCCTTTCTGGCGGCCTCTCCCTTGATACCGATACCTATAAGCTGGTATATAAAGATACACATGTTATTTTACCTGAAACCGAGGGGAAGATCATGCGTCTTTTAATGGAACGCTGCCCATCCCTCGTTACAAGAACCGAGCTCTTTGATGCCGTATGGGGTACCGAAGAATTTTGCGACGAGAACATTCTGCAGGTCAATATCGCAAGGCTTCGGAAAAGGCTTGACGCCTTAGGACTTGGTAAAGCCGTGCAGAATGTCCGGGGACAGGGCTACTATCTGGAGGTAGAAGATTGAAAATGAGAATCATGAAGAACTTATTGCATAAAACGGGACACTGGCTGTTTCTCTTTCTTATTACAGATCTGGTTTTTTTCTTTGTCACATGGCTGTTAAATCCCGGCATGTTAAAAAGCGTGGGGTTATTCCTTTTGCTTTTTACGGCGATTGCCCTTACTGCCGGTTATCTCATAGAAGCCCGGAATCAGAAGAAAATGCTGGCGGCTATGGAAAATTTTCTGGAAGATGGGGATGAAGAGGCATTCCGGCAGCTGTCATCCCTTATGAAGGCGTCCTTACAACCGGCAGCAGAACAATTATACGAAAGGTTCACAGGCCTTGCCGAAACCATCAATGAAAAGCAGCTGGGGCTTGAAAACTACCGTGACTACATCGAAGCCTGGACCCATGAGATGAAAACGCCACTTTCCCTTGCCGCCCTTGTTATGGGAAATCACGGCGAAGAGATGAGCCCCTACGTACTAAGCC
This sequence comes from Lachnospiraceae bacterium UBA3273, assembly GCA_002362385.1. GTDB lineage: Bacteria > Bacillota > Clostridia > Lachnospirales > Lachnospiraceae > UBA2882. Next base: position 4,122 of record DEUB01000012.1, on the reverse strand, counting down.
GCATGGGCTATATCTTTCATCTGATTTCCGAAGACGTGGAACGTATTTTATATTATGCCCGCCTGCAGGCGGACCATGTGGATTATCATTTTTCCAAAGTAAGGCTGGACGAATGCGTTTCCCTTGTCTTATCCGATTTTGGACCCTATATGGAAGAAAAAAACATTGCGGTCTTTTCGGATCTTAAGCCCCTTACGGTGGTCACAGACCAAAAGGTGTTACGTTTTATGATTTCCCAGCTCCTTAGCAACGCCGTGAAATATGCCGCTCCCCAAAAGGGGGAAATCCGCCTTGCCATAAAAAAATCCTCCGATAAAACCATACTTTCCGTTTCCGATAACGGAAAAGGGGTCTTACCGGAGGATGCCCCGTTCATTTTTGACAAGGGCTTTACGGGAAATCATAAAAACCGCCAGAACGCCACGGGAATGGGGCTGTATCTTTTAAAGAAATTTGCCGACGCCATGTGCGTGGAGGTCAGTCTGGATGATAAGTCCGTCTTGGGGGAGGGATTTTGTATAGAGTTGGTATTTCCTGGTTATAATAATGACAAATAAATTGGGAAAGGAAATAACCTTTATGGCATCAGTTACCGGCAGAATCGGTCAAATCAAGCAACCGAAGGGTGGATATATCCCTCCTTCTAAATTTGAAACAATTGTAATAAGTGACGGTATTACGCTTAATCCTACAGAAAATGTTCATGGTTCTGTTGTCGGTATGGCTGTCGACTATCTGACAAGACTTGCTACAGGAACGGACATAATTGATGCATTTCAAATATCGCTTCAAGGAGCCGTTATTGCAGAACGATTAGGAATGAAAGGTTCCACGGATGTTGCTAAAAATCTGTTAAAAGGTATCAACGGACTTGATGATAACTCTATTGTAAATGCCTGCAAACTCGTCACTTTTGATGTCTGGCGCAGAAATTTTATCAGCGCTATGAGATCAAAGGGATATAAAGAGACAAACCCTGATAGAGACACTATCGAAAATATGCAGATCCTTGTAAGACGTAATATGACATTTCTGGAAAAATACGGACCTGTAACGAAGGATGGATTTACATTTGAGCCTATTAACGGCACTAAAGAAGACTATACCAACATGATACAAACCGGTAAAGGAACTTTCGGCGGATATACTAAAACCGTTGACTCCGGGGATGGCGACTTTTTGACAACAGATACATTATGGGATTTCAAAGTATTAAGATCTAAGCTTACGACAAAGCATACATTACAGTTGTTGATGTACTGGATCATGGGACAACATTCAGGGCAGGAAATATTCCAATGCATAACTAAACTTGGCATATTTAACCCCCGTTTGAATACTGTCTACCTTCTTGATCTGTCCAATGTGTCTCAGGATGTTATCAGACTTGTTGAAGATGAAGTTATTTGTTATTAGCGATTAATTGAGCACTATGTTGGCGGGATTATGAAGAAAATCCTGTAATACGGTTCTCTTTTACGGCGATAATCTTGATAGCATTTCAAATATGATAATAACCTTATTTCTATAAATTATATTTTTAAATCATATTCTTTTGGTTGATTAGCATTAATTGTAATAAGTCGAAATTGATTATTCATATTTCTTACCTCACTACTATACCAAAACCTTCCAATCCTATTGGGGCACTGTCTTTTTATACTCTTTTGAAAAATTCCAAAGACTTTTTTTGACGTATCACTCATTTTAACCGTTCCCACATGACCACATATTAAATATTGATTTTCATAAACTCCACCCGGCCATAAGACTATAGAATCCTCATTTTGAAGCTGATCAACAAAATACTTAATACTGCCATCAAATTGCTTTACTTCTCTAACATTTAAATTACAATTTTCCTCTAAAACCAAAAAACTCTCGCTCTGATGTTCACTTGATTTTTTAATTCCTAAATCACTATATTCTTCTAAAGAATTATAAACCCTAATATCTGGAGAATCATACGCACCATTCATAACATACTTTAATTTAATAGTTTGTTCAACGCTTTTTATGATGCTATATAAATCCTGATTTGATGAAAAAAAATATATTTCTTTTGACATTTTATCCTATTCCTTTTTTGCGGCTTACCTCAATACTCTTCGTGGAACCGGGGATTAGAATGATACTTACAAAATCCATACTATTATTGAATGTTCCATAAATTATTTCAGAGATAATTCTGCCTAGTAGAAAAAACTCAAAACTATTCATGCTAGTCTGAGCCTTTTCGAAAATCACACAACTTATATCTGTCCTGTTAGCTAATAAAATCTATCAGCATCAGTAGATCTGAATTCTAAAACCTCTTATTGTATAGGACTTATCAGTTTCATAAGCAGCGGAGCTTATGAAACTGCTCTAAATACTGTAATTATCTATTTCCCATAAGATAATTTACATATCAAAACGATTTCAATCTTGTTTAACATTAAGAATACAAAATATCTCGGAGAGTTTTGCAATTACATGTTTATTAATTTTTAAAAATAAATAATTTGGGATTGCAATATCCTGTTACAAAATCCATCAATTCTAACAAAATATCCTCTGTTTCCGCATCGCAGTTATTTCTCAACTCTTCCATACTTTTTATCATACTATCTTTACCCATTCCAGCATCTTTAAATTTTATTAAGCATTCGCGAAGCTTTAATGAATTACTATGGTGTGTTTTTATCTCTATTAATAACGATTGTACAAATTCTTCATTTAAGGACATTCTTCTTTCTCCCAATTTGCGTTCGTATTTGCTAAAGCTTTTTGATAATCATCAAGTGTCATTGGTCTTGTTGGTTGAACAGTTCCATGTTGAGGTGAATCAGGAACATATGTCAAATCTGGTCCTAGGTCATTAATATCAATTTTCCAAACCGGGTCTTTTCCTGTACCTCCAAACTCTGGTGGTTTTCGATGTGTTGGTAGAGCCTCTGCACTTGGTGCAGCAGACATTCCTCCTGTATTTGGATACACCATTCCATTTGCGTCCACAGGTATATCGATATCTGGTCTTACCCCTAATGTTCTGGCAGAATCTCCTGCTGCAGGTTTACCTTTATCCTCTTTCATACCTCTATGTATATATCCATCAGAAGCATTACTATTTACAGAAGAAGTTGTATTACCCTTACTTGTATCAATTCCTAATTGCTCTGCAGCCCTTTTTTCGGCACCAGTTAAATTTTCTCCTGCATTTATTTTTCCCTGCAAGTGGTTTGAAAGCCTATCTCTATCAGCTTGACTAGCCCTATTTTCACTTATTTCACTGCTAATTCGTTCTACTGCCTTAGGACAAACATTATGTCCACTCGGATCCACATAATAAACCGGATTATTCTTACAGTAAGCATACAGGTTCAGCCCATCTCCACGATAAGTATCTTCCTGTGTAAACCGACCGATAACAGGATTATAATATCTTGCACGTAAATAATACCGCCCGCTGACCTGGTCATACTGCTGTCCGTTATTCTTAAAGCGGTTCTTTATCTTTTCCTCACAGGTGGTAAGGTTTCCCCTCGCATCATATTCATACCTGTTCCGTACGCTTCCTGTTATGCCTTCTCCTGCATGGTTCCCACTTTCCTTTTCTTCCCCTACAACTACATGGGTAATACTCCCCATCTCATCAGATGCATAGTGGTAGTAAGTCCTCGCACTCTCTGCATCGGATGCTAAAAGTTCCCCTGTGCGGATATAGCGTATCTTATCCTCTTTACTCTCTTCCGCCACGATCTCTGTCCCTCTGAAGATGAAAGTGAACATTTTTCCGTTCTCCTCCATCTCATGGCGCAGTCCTTCCCCGTCATAGCGGTTGATCTGGATATCCCCACTGAAGGTCTCCACTTTTGTATTACGGTTAAAGGCATCGTACTCGTATCTTGCCTTGTCATCCTTTAAAAGATTTCCGGCATTGTTATATTCAAACTCTGTATGCACTCCCCCTTTTGTATATGCGATAAGTCTGTTCCTCTTATCATAGCAGTACAACTCTTCCATACCGTTGCAGACTCTTTTCGTCCGATTCCCTGCTTTGTCATAGAACAGTTCTTCTTTCCTGCCGGGGTATTCTACCTTTCGGAGACGGTTCATGGCATCGTAGGTATACTGCGTTCC
>DEUB01000023.1 GCA_002362385.1 Lachnospiraceae bacterium UBA3273 | reverse complement strand
GTGTTTCATGCTATTTTATTGCCAATTTTTATTGGATTTTCAAGGTGCATAGGCACTTATTCAAGTGCGAAGTTTGAGTCATCAACATTACTTTTTTTGCTCCGTATAATCGCCTCACAATGCGATACCTGGTAAAACCACAATCTAAATTACCTATCTTGAAAATTCAAATCTCTTGTCAATTTATCATCGGTTTCTTTAGATTTTCGCAAATTATTTATTTCATTATTCCACTCAATAAAAATGTGATTCTTTGTTATACCCTTAATATATTCGGCAGCATATTGAAAAATGGAATCATAAAGCTCTATAAACATATTTTTAACAAAAAAGTGGCTTACTTCATATTTTGTATCAGGATTATTATGATGGTCATATCTCAGGTTAATCTTTACATTGCTTTCTGTCATAATAAATAAAAAGGAATACTCGCGTCCTTGTTCATAAAACTCAATATTAAAATCCCGTTTTTTTCTTAATCCTTCCATGATAACGTCAAATTCTTCCAACAAACAGGGTAAATCAAATTTACAATCCATACCAAAATCATCACAGTGCTCATCACTAATCACAAATTTCACTTGGTTATCATATAATAAGCCGCAAATAGCATTGATTAATGAATTTTTATCATAAAATTCTATTTGCCCATCATATAATACTTTTCTTTTACTATTACTATAGTCCATTTTTATGCTAAGCAGACCAATCCCTCCCTGTTATAAGTCCTCGAACCAAAACTTTTCATCAAACGTTTCATACTCCATTACTCGCTCCCCTTTTTTCTATAGCTTTTAAAATAATGCCAAATATGAAAAATGCTATTCCATCCGCTAAAAGGTTAATTTTGTAAAATCTCTATCCAGGAGAATAAAAATGGGGAACAAGGATAATTCCCATCTGAATTATGATCTGTTTACCCTGTAATATAATGTATCTATCATATATCTGTCACTGTCTCCAAGAAAAATATCCTGTTCGTTTTAAGCGATTGCCCTTATGTCATTATACCAATATACAGTCTTCGGCGTATATTTTGAATCAAGCCTCTTCTTTATTAAAGTTATCAATTGTTCGATTCCCATTTCCATTTTTCCGATTCCTTACACTTTTGTAGCAAAAAAGCAGTTACAATATAACCTCTTCCTGAGATATTCCTGCATAGTAATCTATTTCCTGCTGCCACATCTTGATCTTAATATCTGTTATTTTGCTGCCCTTATTTGCGGCAATCATATCCCGTTTTCTTTCCTCTATTGTCCTTATATGTCCAATCTTTTCGCTTTTGGATTTAGAAATAAATTCTGTAAAATCATCTGCAATTTTCACTCCTTTTCCGGGCATATCATGCTGCCAGAAAAATATGCTCCCTCTATCTCCACCATTGATACAGATTCCAAAATAATCGCCCCATGAGTTCTCTGCTATTGGTAAAAATCCTTTCTGCAGCATATTTTCTCCAATCTCACAAGCCATCAAATTCTCTATGTTCCACTGTTCTTCTGTATCAAACCCCAAAAAACCTGTAATATCTGTTTTAATTTTCCCCTTAAATGTCGTATCCGGTGTACGTCCGCCATTATATTTTTTAATAAAATCTCTATATGTTTTTGGCAGATCAACAGCACATTTTTTTTCAAAATCAGAAACACGCTCTTCCATATACTCCGTTTTGAATTTTGAGATTAACATTTTTATCTACCTCCGTAATTTCCAATTACAAATTTTCTAATTACAATTCTAACTTTTTTAATACTCTTTTTCTTGTTCAAATTGTTTTATCAGACAATCTCTTAAGTGATTATCAGCCATAATCAATCATACACTATGTACACCTTGCCATTGTGTTCTATAGCGCGCTTTAGCATATTGACAATTAAAATAAGAACTTCTTTTTCTTCTCTGTTTACCAATTCGTTAGAATCGATATTTGCCAACTGATCATATGCCTCTAAAATATCAGGAATGAACCAATTATCCTCTTCATACCATCCAATATACAAATGATAGAAGTATGCAAGTCCTGTCCAGCCCTCCTTTTCAGGCTGAATCAACCTCATTATACTATTGAAATATCCATCCCAAACGCCTATCTTTTGGGCAACACTATTGTTCTCCACTAAGCAAAACGTTATTTCCGGTTCGCCTTCAAATCCATCATAATATTTTTCAATTACATCCATATCCTTCCCTTCCACGCTTATCAAGCTTTCAGCCGTCAATTTTTTTCATAATCCCTTTGTTCTGTCATAACCATCTCAAAGTTTTTACAAAGCACGAAGTAAATATAATCATAAGTTTCAAAAATTACACTTCAAATTTTATTTTACTACACTTCGTACAAAAATGCTCGAATGAATCATTATTTTTGCTTATTTTTTCATTTTCCCATCCTTTTCATTTCTCCACTGTCATGCTATACTTTTATCTATCAACGAAATGAACAAAGGAGTTACTTACAATGAGAGAATTTATAATTTCCACAGAAAGCAACTGCGACCTGTCCGAGGATTATATCAAAGAAAATGACATCTGCGTCATCCCCCATTATTATACCGTAGATGAGGATGTATACGGAGACGGGAAAGAACTGACCTGTAAAGAATTTTATGATGAAATGAGAAATTTAAAAAAGGTAGGCACCATGGCAAGCAATCCTGCCGTAATAGAAGAAAAATTCAGCGCCTATGCCAAGGAAGGAAAGGACATTCTGCATATCAGCTTTTCCTCCGCATTAAGCGGGGGCTGCGGAAACGTACAGATGGTTTCAGCGCAGATCATGGAAGAGTTTTCCGATACCAAAATCATTGTAGTTGACACCCTTGCCGCTTCTTTGGGCGAAGGCCTTTTGATCATGAAAGCTGTTCAGATGAAGAAAGAAGGCAAGACTCTTACGGAAACCGCAAAAGCCGTTGAAGAACTGGTGCCCCATATCTGTACCTTATTTACCGTAGATGATTTAAATTACCTTTACCGCGGCGGACGCCTTTCCAAAACAAGCGCGGTAGTGGGCACACTGGTAAATTTAAAGCCCATTCTCAGAGTCAATGAGGAAGGCAGGCTGGTAGCCCTTTCCAAGACAAGGGGCCGCAACAAGTCCTTACAGACCATGGCAAATCTTATGGATGAATATCTTGGAGAATTCCGGGATAAACAATTTACCATCGGCCTAATTCACGGAGACTGTGAAGAAGATGCTTTATATCTTCAAAAAATCATAGAAGAAAAATACGGGTATAACAATTTTCTGATCCGGCCCATCGGTCCCAGCATCGGCGCACATTCCGGTCCCGGAACCGTAGGTCTGATCTTCTTAGGGGATCATCGTTAAAACGCCCCTATTTATTCTGCCGCCTGCTTTTTGCCTGTCTGATTCCATTGAATATAGCTTTCAGTCCCGCAAAAAGCACGGCTGCAACAGGCCAGATAACCCAGGTCACTCCCCAGTTTCCCCATTTCATCCCGTTTTTCATCCACATCCATCTGCCCATCCAGCCACTGCCGTTATAAAAATCTGGTCCCAAAAAACTCAATCCCAGATAGATTGCCGTCACAATGCACCAGTATGCCGTAGAAAACAGGGAGTCTGCCGGCTTTAATTCTTTCTTTTCCCTTGAATAATCGCCTTCCTGCAGCAGCTTTTCATAGCTTTCCCAGATGCTTCCAAAGCGCACAAAGCAATAAACGCTGACCGCTACAGTTACGAGAATGAACGCCACACAGCAGGTATAGGCCATTTCTCCCGCCTCCAACGCCACTGCGGCCATTAAAGGTATGATCCCCACAAAGATCAGTACCACTCCTGCACATACGCTGACCCGGTGGGTCTTCTCAAAGCTTTCCTTCTTTTTCTCTACCAGTTCTTTCGCACCGAATCCCAGAGAAATTTTCTCCTTCTCCAAATATTCGTATTTGGACAGCTGCATGCCCGTAAACGTCATGATAGCTGCTCCTATGGCAACAAACAACAAAAGAACGATCATGCCCAGTCCGCCGGCTCCATCTTCCGTCAGAACCGTTCCTCCGTATTCCGATAGTCCTCCTAAAATCAACAGGCACACGGGGGAGAAGACAAAAAGTCCTGTTCCGATCCCTCTTTTATTTGCCAGCCGTCTTGTAAGCTCCATAAATTCATCAGCCTCCTCTAAAGAGACGCTCCGCACCGGATCTCCTTCACTGCGGCTCTCTCCCTGCCCGGAGGTAAAATCCTCGGTTTCTCCTTCTTCTTTTAAGAGATAGTCTGTGCTTACTGCGAAGATATTGCTTATTTTAATAATTTTGTCCAGATCCGGAACCGACTGTCCGCTTTCCCACTTGCTTACCGACTGCCTGGAAATATCCATTTTGTCCGCCAGTTCCTCCTGTGACCATCCCTTTTGTTTTCTCAAAAGGGCAATCTTTTCTGCTAAAGTCATTTTTTTCATTCCTTTCATTCTTTCTAGATCCGCCGGATTTTTGTGATCAGATTCAACAATATTGTCAGGAATACTCTAGCAAAAATACCGGTTGACAACCAGCAAGTGCCCTAGGAAATCTGACAACTGACAGTTGCAATTCCTAAAAATAACTGTAACGGTACTAATATTCCAATTCTCCAAGCCTATAATACTCCATATCCGCCTTGCAGATCAAAGTCCCCCTCCCGTCCCTGATAAACACATCATAACGAAACAGGGTTTTCCCCGCTTTCAGTTCCACCGCTTCCGCATACAGCCTGTCACAGTCCACGGCAGGGTTTAAATAGGAGATCGTACCCACGGAAGTGGTAACCGTTACCCCATGGGTCATTGCAGCCGTACCGCCCACAGTGTCACATATGGAAAAAAGACATCCGCCGTGGACAGACCCCATGGGATTTTTCATCTCCTTGCCCACTTCTACTTCTGCCGTTACGCTTCCGGTCTCCATCTTTGTAAATGTTAAATGGCTGTACTTAATATATCCTTCATTATCTTCGATCCGCTCTTTTAAAAACCGATATAAATTTTCCTCTTCCATATCCAGTTCCTCCCGTCTTTGCCAGTCCGAAAAAATATATGATATTTTCAAATCATTTGTCCGTTTTCATATTTTTAGATTCTATCATTTGCCCGGTCTTACGTCAATATTTTGATGACATCCCTTGTTTTTAGTGGTAAACTCTTTATAGTGTATGACGATCATACAATTCGTGCTTCATGGAGGATTGTGACTATGCAAAAAGAACCCTGCAATATAATCGAAGCCTTGTTAACCCTGTTAAATATTTCCGAAAGCACTGCCGGAGACACAAAAGACACGGACCTGCTGACTGCCGCTTATGCACAGGCTCATGACTTTATTTTGCCGGATTCTTATGGTTTTCAATCGATTTGTGAGGTTAAGGAATTTATAGATAAAATGCCGGGAGGATTTTTTATTTACCGTGCCCACGGGAATGAGGATCTCCTTTATGCCAATGATGCCTTTATCCGTATTTTTCAATGTTCATCTTTAAAAGAATTCCGCGAGTTTACGGGAAACTCTTTTAGGGGGCTTGTATATCATGAAGATTTAGACGCTGTAGAACAAAGCATCTCAGAACAGATTTTGGCAAGCCAGTACGATCTGGACCATGTAGAATACCGCATTATTCGAAAAGACGGCAGGATCCGCTGGATCGACGACTACGGACATTTTATCCGCGGCAATATTTTCGGGGACATTTTTTATGTATTTGCTGTGGACGCTACCGAAAAAGTGGAACGGCTTATGGAAGAAAAAGACGCTCTGCTAAACGAAAGTGCCGAGCGTCTTGACGTTATTGAAGGACTCAGCATCAATTATGATACCATCCTTTACGCCGACTTGGATCTTGACAAGGTTCTGCCCTATCGCTTAAGTTTCCGGGCAAAACATCATTTTGAAAATTTGTTTTCTGTCAGGGATCTTAAGAGCTGTCTCTCCGATTATGCCGATACCTGGGTCCATCCCGACGATCGTAATCTGTTTATTGAAGCAACCAATCCCGAAGGAATGAAGGAAAAACTTTCATCAAGCAATACCTTCTACACAAATTTCAGGGCCTTGAGCGATGGAGAAACCCAGTACCTGCAGCTGCGCCTCGCAAATGTCAGCAAAACGGACAGCGTTTCCCAGATCGTTCTCGGCTTTCGCAGGGTCGATGAGGAGATCCAGAAAGAAATAGAGCAAAAACAGGTATTGGAGGAGGCTCTTTATAATGCCAATTTATCGATCATTGCCCGTAATACCTTTCTCTCCAATATGTCCCACGATATCCGCACTCCCTTAAATGCCATTTCCGGTTTCAGCGCCCTTGCCAAAAAACATTTGAACGATATGGCACAACAGACCGATATTCAAAACGAAGCGGACAGGATCACAGAATACTTGGATAAAATTGAAGAGGCCGGACGGCATCTTCTGAATTTGGCGGAAAAAGTTCTGAATCTGTCCAATACGGAATCCAGGGAAAATCAAATTTCTGAAAGCTGCTGCGATCTGTGCGGACTTTTGGATGAAATCGGAAAAGAACTTCTTCCCTTCGCAGATTCCAAAAAAATTTCTTTATCCTTAAATACCGATACGGTTAAACACGCTCTCGTTTACAGCGACAGGGAAAAGCTCAAACAGCTCATTCTGCACTTGACCGATAACGCCATAAAATACACGCAAAACGGCGGCCGGGTCATTCTGTCAATTATCGAATCCGAAAATCCGTCGGATGAATATGCGATCTATCAGTTTGTCATTGAGGATAACGGTATCGGCATCAGCAGCGAATTTATGGAACACATTTTTGAACCTTTTGAACGCGAAAAAAACACCACCTTCAGCGGCATCTACGGTACGGGGCTGGGTCTTACCATAGCCAAAAATATCACGCAGATGCTGGGCGGCAACATCAGAGTGCGCAGCACTCCCGGTAAAGGCAGTCTCTTTACCGTAACCTTAAGCCTCCGCATACAGGATGAGCTTTCCGTTGATATTTCCCAAAACACGGCATCCGCCGCACAAGCCGCTTCCGACCGGCCTGCTCCTTTCGCACATTCCAAAAGGATCCTCATTGCAGAAGACAACGAGATCAATCTGGAAATTGCCAGGGAAATGATGCAGGAATGCGATTTTATCATTGATACGGCAGCCAACGGAAAAATTGCCGTAGAGAAATTAAAAAATTCTGCCCCGGGTTATTATGCGCTGATCCTCATGGATATCCAAATGCCGGTCATGGACGGGCGTGCGGCAACAAGGGCCATCCGGAATCTGAGTGATCCGGCACTGGCCGGTATCCCCATCATTGCCCTGTCCGCAGATGCATTTGAAGCGGATAAGCAAAAGTCCATTGAATGCGGCATGAATGCACACCTGACAAAGCCCATCGATCTTCCGCTTTTACTTAATACCATCAGGGACCTGATAGGCGCGCCGGTACAAAAATAACGAGACGGCCGTGCCAATGCACCATCCCATAGGCCATGCGCACCAGATACCGGTGGTTCCCAGAGGCTCTGACAGCAGATAGGCCAGCACAACTCTTAGGACCAGGTCCGTAAAGGTTGCCGCCATGAACTGCTTCATAAGATTGCTTCCTCTCAACACGCCGTCCGTTACAAGCTTAACGGATACGACAAAGTAAAACGGCGCCAATATCTTTAGCATCTCTACACCGGTGTTCAAAGCCTGCCTGCTGGGATTGTCGATAAAGAATTTTACCAGCGCTTTTCCCGTCAAAAGATACAAAAGCACAATTGGTATACAGATAACAAACACCATTTTTATCCCGCTCTTAAACCCTTCTTTGACCCTTTCTATTTTGCCTGCTCCCAGATTTTGAGCCGTAAAGTTGGAAATACCGTTTCCTAAGGTCGTAAAAGAAGTAATGACCAGATTGTTCAATTTTACGGAAGCGGCATATCCCGCCGTAACCGAAGCTCCAAAGCTGTTGATGATTCCCTGTATCATAAGATTTCCTATGGAAATAAAGCTCTGCTGCAAAATACTGGGAACGGCCACAATACAGATCTGCCCCAAAAGCCTTTTAGAAAAAATACTGCATTTCTCATGATGATCCAATGATCTTAAGTGCATGAATACCACCACAACGGCAAGAATACAGCTTAATCCCTGGCATAAGAAGGTTGCCCACGCCACCCCCGAAACGCCCATTCCCAGGCTTTTGACAAACAGGATATCCACGGCAATGTTTGCGCTGGAGGATACCGCCAGAAAAATGAAAGGCGTTTTGGAATCTCCCAGAGCGGAAAAAATACCTGTGGCAATATTGTAAAAGAACAAAAATGGAAGTCCCCAAATGTATATCTTTAAATACAGGTACGAATCAGAAAATATTTCCGGCGAGGTATGTATCAGCTTCAACATGGCGCCGTTCAAAGAAAGGCCGGCCGCCATCAGGACCGCACAAAGAATGCCTCCGGAAATAAAGGTCGTATAAACTGCCGTTTTCACGCTTCCATAATCCTTAGCGCCAAAAAGGCGGCTTACCACCACGGAACACCCTATATTTACCCCAAAAGCAAAGGCAATAAAGATCAAAGTAACTTCATAGCTGTTTCCTACGGCCGCCAGGGCGTTTTCTCCGATAAATTTCCCCGCCACCAGACTGTCTGCAATATTATACAGCTGTTGAAAAATAATGCTGCCAAACAGGGGAATACAAAAATTCCTCAATACTTTTCCCGGTTTTCCGCATGTCAGATCGCGATTCATTTCGATTTTCTTCCCTTCTGCCCGTTTTTTCTTGTTTTTTCCGGCCAAAAGCATTATACTCAATTTAATCTCATGTGAAAAATGTATTATTAATATATATAATATGTAAATATTACATGTTTACATGAAAATACTGCAATGATTGGCGCTGATATTGATGCTAATATTGATGTTGATATTGGTGCAGATACCGGCGCTGTTTCCGGCATCTTTTAGCGAAAGGACCCTTATGAAATCAACTTACCAGTATTACTATATTTTTTACCATGTTGCCAAATATCGAAGCTTTACAAAGGCAGCGCAGATTTTACAAAGCAACCAGCCTAACGTGACCCACGCCATGAATAAGCTGGAAAACGAATTGGGCTGCCGTCTCTTTATCCGCTCCCACAAGGGCATAACTCTGACGGATGAGGGAGAAAAGCTTTACCACCGGGCCGCCATCGCTTTTGAACAGCTCTCCATGGCGGAGAACGAGCTTTCCATGTCCACCAAGCCCGTAAACGGAATCGTGACCATCGGCGCCAGCGAAACGGCGCTTCACGGATTTCTCATGGGAAATCTGGGAGCCTTTTATGAAAAGTTTCCCGGCATCCACATCCGCATCCTGAACCTCTCTACCTCCAAGGGGGTAGAGGCCGTTAAATCCGGAAAAGTAGACTTCTGTATTGTAGCCACTCCCACAGGGGCCAAAAAGCCCCTAAAAGAAGTCCCCCTGTTTTCCTTTGATGACATCCTTATTGCAGGCGCCAAATTCTCCCACCTTGCCCACGGGAAAAAAAGCCTGAAAGAATTGGAAGGCTGTCCTCTTGTATGTATGCTGGAAACCTCCATGACCTTTTCCTTTTTTAATCAGTTTTACTACGAACACGGCCTTATATTAAAGCCCGACATCGAGCTTTCCACCTCCGACCTGATCGTCCCGGCCGTGATCAATAATCTGGGGATCGGCTTTGTGCCTTCCTTTTATGCCGGATCCGCCCTTTCAGAAGGGAAATGTTTTGAGATAACCTTAAAGGAGACCCTTCCTTCCCGCTCCGTCTGCATCGTGCATGACTCGGGAAGGACCCTGACTGCAGCCGCTAAAGAGCTGTTTCTTTACCTTAGGCAATTGGAAATTTCCCCATAAGAAAAGGGACTATCGCATCAAAGGCTAACTAACCTTTAGATGCGACAGCCCCCTTTCTTATTATCACTAAATTCTATCGTTCTTTATCCTCAGGGGTTCTTACTATTCTATTCCCCAAACGTCTGCCTTTATTTACTGCTCTGATCTCTTGCGCCTTCTGATAAAATACAGTCCGAAAATCACACAGGCTCCTGCAAAACCTACGATGCACAGAGCGATCAGCATTCCTAAAGGCGTGCCGTCTCCCGTTCTGGGTACATTTGTATTCTTATTGGGATTTGTGGAATATCCACTGTCCCCGGTGTAATCAAGCATTACCAGGGTGCTGTCCTCACAGGGAACATAGGTCCCTTCCGCATTTCTCTGGAGAAGCTTTCCGCTGCTGTCAATTGCAAAGTTGATATCCGGCGCGATCTGGTATCCGCCCGGCGCTTCGATCTCGGAAAGGGTATAATAGCTCAAACCGCCCTGTACCGCCTTAAAGATCTCCTTGGGGATCAATACAGGCTCTCCCGTTGAAGTAAAGGTATGGATGACTTCTCCCGCCTCATTTTTAATGACCAGTTTGGCTCCCGCAAGAGGCGATCTGTTTCCGCCGTCTAACTTGCTTACCAGAACCTTGATCGGGTAATCTAACATTACGATCCTTCTGTTCTCTACCAGCTGGCCGTTTACAAATACCTGATTATCGGCATTTACCATAAATTCAAGGCTCTGTCCGTATCCGTATCCGTTCGGCGCTTCGGTCTCTGTCAAAATGTAGGTCGCTCCCGCCGTAAAGGTTCCGTCCTCAAAGGAACGTCTCTCTGCGGTGGTCTCCCATGAGATCGGCGTAAAGTTCGGATCATCCTTGGCCGTTATGGTAAGCTTCGCTCCCACGACCGGGTTGCCCGATGTATCCAGCTTGGCAATGGTAAGCATCGGCTCGTCATACATAACGATCTTGTTGTCTTCCGCTTTTGTATACTGTCCATTGCCCTCGATCCGATAGATATTTCCGTCCCTGTCAATGGCAAAAGGAATATCCACAGTCTTATAATAGCCGTTAGGCGCCGTTACCTCTCTTAAGATATATTCCTCATAGGACTCATTTCCCGCAATCATCCTGCTGGTATCCACTGCGCAGGGCTCGCTTCCCGATGTCCAGGACGCTACTACGTTTCCTTCCTTATCCAGTATGGAAAGCTCCGCTCCCGGCACCTCCACGTGGTCGTAGAAATCCTGCTTGCTCACTGTCAGCTTGATCTTTCCGTCCGAAATACGGACCGTTCTGTTCTCAACCTTTTCTCCGTCAATGTAGACCTGATGGTCATCCGCATCGATGGTAAAGGTAATAGGATCCGCATAGGCATAGCCTACAGGCGCTTCCAACTCCGTCAGGATATAGGTACATCCCGGTGTAAATTCCAGCAGATCCCATGTTCTCACATGGCCGTCGCTTACCCATGTAATAGTCTCCCACCAGGGGTCATCCACGGTTTCCAGCATCAGGGTACATCCTGCCAGACCGTCCCCGTCATCCAGGGAGAACTTGCCGATGCCTAATCCCGCTTCATCATCCTCCATAACAATGGTATTGCTCACTACCTTTACGCCGTCATCTCTTGTAATAACACCGTTATCGGCAATACTGAAGATAATATCCTCCGCTCTCTTATAGCCGTCGGGCGCATCCAGTTCCTGAAGGATGTAATCAGCGTCACACTCAAGTTTTTCAGGGGGAACCGTAAAGGATTTCTGCCCGTCGGACTTGAAGGTCACGATCTCCTCCCCGATGGTCTGTCTGTCCTTATTATATTTTGACAGCTTTAAAGTAGCTCCGTTTACGATCAAGCCGAAACTGTCCTGCTTGCGGATCCTCAACTCAATGGGCGTGTCATAGATCATAAAGGTATCCTTATCCGCATTTAAGTTGGTCGCCCTGCCATCCAATATCTCAATATCATAGTTTCCGGTACCGTCATTATGAAGAGTCAGTCTGAATTTAACCTCTCTTGCAGTCAGATAACCATCCGGTGCGCTAAGCTCTTTAATCGTATAAACGCCCGACCCCAGTGAATCTACCTTCATCGGACGACCATCGGAACTATAGCCGCCAAATGATACCGCCGTCCCGGTCTCATCATAAATCTCAAATTTTGCCCCCGGCACATCCAGTCTGGTTCCTGCATCAAGCTTTCTCAAATAGAAAGGCTCTTTCTTTGCATCCAACATAACAAGAGGTATATTTGTAAGCTGCGTACCTCCCGTTCCCGTACCTTCATATACCCTGCCGTCTGCTCCTACCGAGAACTTTATGTCATTTGCCAAAGCATAGGTATCCGGTGCGCTGATCTCCCTTAAGGTATATACGTTATAGCCTGTTTTGGGCGCCGTCAGGATTCCCAAGGGCACTTTATAAGGTGCGATGCCATTGGAGGTAAAACGATGTATTTCCTTACCGTCCCCGTCAAGAATCGCCATCATTGCATTGGCAAGCTCTGTTCCCGGCGCTTCCGCAGCCTGCTTGCTGACAGACAAATCGATCGGTCTGTCTCTCATAACAATGGTCTGGCCGTTCTTCTCTCCGTTTCCGTTTACGGTTATACTTCCGTCCGAGTTAATGCTGAATTCCGTATCCGGCATATAGCCGTACCCGTCCGGTGCGATCATTTCCGACAACACATAAGTCTTTCCGATCTCCAGAACACCTGCTATCACGCTGTGAGGCTTTCTGTCATTAGAAGTCCAGCTGTCAAGCACTTTATCGGGATTATCCTTTGCCACGATCTTAAATACGGCTCCCTGGATCTCCGCACTTCCGTCGACAGCCTGCTTGCTGACCCAGACCTCGACAGGCTTATCTTTATATGCAACCTCCCGGGTGCTGTCGTCAACAATGACAAATCTGGTCTCCTCTTCACTCAGGGTATACCCCTTAGGTGCGGCAGTTTCCTTTACATAATAGATGCCGCAGGGAAGGTCGTCAAATACCGCCCAGCCATCCTTATTGGTCGTAACGGGATTCGTTACTCCCGTAATATTGGCTTTTACCTTATTTCCGTTAACCTCCTAATACAGTGTATACTGTGCTCCCGCCAAAGGAGGATTGCCTTCGGCTATAGCCGTTTTTGTGATCAGGATCTTACCTTTTATGGGAACGTTTTTGACAGTTGACTCATCGCTCGGGAGAATCGATCCGCCTACCCATAAAATCTCATCATCATCCAGATTGGGGGTTCCACTGATTGCAGGATCCCCATACTTATCAATGCTGGCTCTTCCGTTTCCTAAAAGAATTTCGTTTCCTGCATCCGGGTCATAATATCCTGCCGGAGATGCAGTTTCTTTGATCGTATATACAGTATTGGCATTATCCGTTTCTACATGAATTCGTTTAAAGTATGCGATTCCGTCTGCGCCTGTCACTGCCGATCCCATTTCGGTGGTCGTACCGTTATAGGTTTTATACATTACAAAGGTTGCATTAGCTACAGGTCCTCCGGTCTCACTGTCTACCTTCTTCAGCTTGACGCTGATATAAGGCGCATTGGCTCTGAAATTGTTTATTTCAAGATTTTCTTTTCCCGTACTCGTTACATACTGCGTCTGTGTAGTATCGGAATCCACAACTACCTTATATATTCCCGTATCTCTTACAAATCCGTCAGGTGCTTTTGTCTCTTGTATGTAGTATGTTCCATAACGAAGTCCCGTAAAGTTCACGGAACCGTCAGCCCCGGAAGCTACTGTGGCTACAGGAAGCATATTTTCATCAAAAAGGGTAAAGACCGCTTCCGCTAAAGGATCAAACTGTCCCTTATTTGCATCGCCTTCCTTTTCGCCGTATTTCATGAGCTTTATGCTTCCGTTTTGTTTTGCGTTATCAATCGTGAGATTATGTACACCGTTACCATGAAAAGCAGTTGTGATATCGGAACCGGTTATGCTCCATGTCAGTGTTGCTTTCTTATAACCTTCCGGCGCTTCCAGCTCTTTTAACTCATAATCCCCATAGGGAATATCGTGGAACACTACCTCGCCGGCAGCATTGGTTACCCCTTCGGCTACCTGCCGTCCGCTCGTTGTATAGAGACCAAATCTGGCCCCTGCAAGGGATTCATGGGAGGTATCATCCTGCTTACGGATCCTGATATCACATTTAATGACCTCATTGACCATGGTCACTTCCAGATCATTCTTGCTGCTGTTTACCGTAACCTTTTTGTCAGCCGATACCGCATATCCGGTTTTGCCGGTAGTTTCCTTAATGACATAATTTCCGAAAGGAACATCATTAAATACTGCAACGCCCTGGCTGTCGGTTGTTACCGGACCTGCAATAACACTTGTGCCGGTTTCGTCATATAAAGTGAACTTTACCCCGGACAAAGTCTGTGCCGGTATGCTGTTATCGGTCTTGGTAATAACGATATTACCTTTGGCCGTTTCATTCTCTACCGTAACATCCTTTATCTGGTCCTCTGTTTCCGTTCCTTTTCCCACCGTTATGGCATGAACGGTATTATCCAGCACATAACCGCTGGGAGCCTTGGTTTCTCTGTAATAATAGGTCCTGCCAAGCTCTAATCCGCTCAATGTGACAAATCCATTTGCGTCGGTAGTGCCGGAAGCAACCCTGTCTGAGCAGTTGATATCGTTATAAATGGAGAAGTCCGCACCTGCAATTCCCGTAGTACCGCCCTTTTCCACCTTCTTGATCCTAAGGCTGCCCGTAGCGGGAATATTTTCAATATTAAAGACATCTTCACTGCTTCCGTTATAAGTAACCCGGATGTTATTGGTGTTTGCAGGATCCCTGTCGATTACCACCGTAACCGCATTATTGGGGGAAGGAAGCTTATATCCCGGAGGAGGCGTGATCTCTTTTAAATAATAGGTCCCCTCTGAATACCCGGAAAAATCAGCTATACCTGACGCATTTGTGATCCTGGTGTCCAAAAGATTCGTGCAGGCAGCGTCAGCATAAAGTCCGAACTCTGCTCCCTGCAGGATATCCCCGTATTCATCCAGTTTCTTAATATGGAGATCCCCCGTATTCTGCCTGTTCTTATTGACATTGGGAATTTCAATTTCATAATATTCAATTCCCCTCTCATCCCTTTTTAGATGCGCCTGGTCATAATCGGTAATGACTGTTTCCTGATTTAAAATTGTATAGCCGTCAGGCGCCTGGAGCTCGTATAAATGCAGTTCATAGCCCAGAAGGGAATTGTAGCTTTCGAAAACGGCATAGCCGTTCTCTCCCGAGGTCGCCTCTCCGATTACTTCGCCGTTTAACCGCAGTTCAAACCTGGCTCCCTCCAGCGGGATCTTGGTAACAGAATCCACCTTCTTGATTCTGATCTCCCTTCTCGTAACGGCTCCTGCGGAAGAAGAACTGAAATTCACATTATCGACACTTCCGCTTTCCTTTTCAAAGCTTTTACCGTCTCCTTCGAAAACAACGGTATTGGTAATCCGCTTTCCTTCTAACTCCTGTGCAAGGCAGTTAAACCGTGTGGTAAACACAAACTGGTAACAGTCGCTGCCGATGTTGGGCAGCTGTACGATGATCTTTCCGTTAACCACAGAAACAAAATACTGGTTTCCCAAAACCTCTGTCCTGTTTCCTTTGGCATCCAGCTTATAAAGCTTTCCTCCGGCATAATCAAAATAATCGGCAAGATCGTCATAGATCTTGGGATTGGTAATACCGCTCATATCATTACGGGCTTCATTGATGGTAACCGTCCATTCCACATCCCTGGTGCCCCATTTATAATCATAGGTCTTGTTGAGAACGCCGCCTACGACACCCTCTACCGTGCTTTCGTCATCATCCTTTACATTAATATTTCCTTCATAATCAACGGAAATCTCCACATGATTGGTGTATTTCTTACTTTCAACCGCAGCGTCCGGGTCAGGGACCTTGGTACTGTAATAAACCTGAAAGGCCTGGGTATAGAATCTGCTCTCCTCGCCGCTTTTTGACAAGGTATAGGAAATCGTCTGCGATCCGCCGCTTACGCCGATCACAGGCTCCTTGTATACAGGATTTGCATCGTAATACATATTCTGGATCCTGAAGGTTCCGGGCACATATTCCATTCCCGCAGGAATGATATCTGTCAAAGTCAGCCCCTCAACCTTAAGCTGGGGTTCCTTTACGGTTATGACCCATTCTACGGTACCGTTGTTCTTGATCTGCCCGCTCTTATCGATCAGATCCGGTCTTTTGACCTGAACATATCTTTCCGCATCCGCACTAACGGGAGTGGTGGGATTTAAAGAACTTACCAGTTCCGAATGGTTTTTAAATCCCGTCCAGTTGTTTGCCCCGAAACTTTCGGGATTTATAATTTCCGTTACAACAGTGATTACCTGACGCTTATTAATGCTTCCCAGATCAAATTTGATCCTGCCGGCGCCCTCTTCCACTGCCGTAGCTCCTGAAGCGCTGACAAACCTCATTTTTGAGCTGTCAAAAGTATCCGTAACAACCACGTTGTTCATTTCCACATTTTCCGGATTCACAATGATCTGCCATGTGAACCGGTTGGTTATGCTGTTATAATCCGTACAGTTCTTCTGGATCAGGGTAAGGCCCGGTACGGTCGCCTCCTGTGTCACATCGTATGTAACGCCGTTATCGCCTGTCAGCTTTCCGGTATTTTTAAATGACTGCTGGGCAAGGTCCGTCACGTGCGTCGTATAGGTAATGGTATATGTCTTCGTATCATCCGCACTGCCAAACCGGATATTAAAGCCGTCTGCAGTCGTGCTCAGACTGCTTCCCGAAGGCAGGGCAGGGCTTACCTTGATGCCGCCTGCACCGCCCACCAATTCCTGTCCGGTTCCAAATACATCGCTGTAATTAAGATCTTTCAAATTCAATTTTTCTTTGTTGATGACCACGGTCCAGTTGATATTTCCGTTGGCATCCACCCTGGAGCCGCTTTTACTGAGCATATCCGGCTTGATCGTTACTTCTCCATCATCCTCAGACCACTCCGATTTATCCTCCGGTTCAAAATATGCCTTATTATTGATAAGCTGGCTGGTAGAAGAATTGATATTTCCAAAAGCCGCCGCATCATAATAGGTGCAGAAAGTGACATTGGCGCGCCAGTCCGGCTTACAGCCCACCACATTGATATCAACGGACGTATCTCCGTCCTTTGCGTTTGTTTCCACATATCCGCCGTTTCCCCAGCTAAGTCCGCTTACCTTGGGATATCCCGGAAGTGCCGCATAGGTAAGTCCGGCAGGCAGCTCATCATGAATGGTTCCAGAAATATAATCCCTTCCGTTTGCACCCAGGGCAATCGTCCATTCAATATAGTTTCTGCCGTTTTCGTTGATCACACGGCTTCCGGACTTTTCCATGGTAACTGCGCCCGGCTCCGGTTTTTCCTCTACGCCTGTCTTTCCCGTAGTATCGATAGAAAAATCAAAATCGCCGGAAGCGGTAGGGAATTTCACATCTATATGCTTGCCCGCCTCCTGGTTTTCCTCGCTTAAGCCTCCTTCGAACTGTACATAAAAAGGAATGTTCCTGTTGCTGGGATTATCAGCCAGTTGATTAAAAGTAAAAGTCAATGTTCCGTCCCTTTCAATGTGAACGGTACCGATGGACTTTCCGTCATTATCCGCCAGTTCATGAGTTGCATCCACATCTACCCTGATCCCCTCGGGAAGCTTATAGGTATAAGGACGCCCCGGTACGATAGCAGAGGGAAGCCCCAGCATGAAATCCAGCCTCATATTGATATCCGCATTATAGGGAAGTTCAAAATTCCCGTTCTGGGTCAATTCCAGTACATGGCTCTTACCGCTGTCGTCCTGATAGCTGGCCTTTAAGGTAAGCTTATCCAAAGTGATGGTAGTATTATTAAAAATATCCGTCCCGTTGCTCTCCGCCAGATACCTGAGGGATCTGCCGGTTATAGACAGCCCGTCGTCTTCGTATATTGGTTGAAAATAAGACGGTTCATCGGTTTTCGGCGTCGTCGGCAAGGTCCCGTTGCCTGACACACCCCTGTAGTCAGCGCCCCTCCTGCCTGCATTAACATCCGTAAACATTCCCGTGGACAACAGCACCATAACTAACATGGCCGAGAACAGTCTTTTTAGAATTTTTCTTTTTCCTCCGTTTGACATTTTTTTCTTCATAAGAACATTCCTCCCCAATCCTATGATTTTCTAACGTTTACTCCCAATATGTAACATTTCGCCGCAGCACCTGTATCCGCTTTGGTCAAATTTGATTCTTTTTCCTTCCCTTTACCGGACCTCTTTTGCAACCGCCCCGATGACCAGACGCTGTTCGGCCGTCCCATATTCGCAGGTCGATAACAAAACGACCTGCCCGTCAATTTCTATATTATCATCATACCAAAAGGAATTACGCTTTAATTCCCTCAGGTATTCTTCCGTATCCTCATCTTTATCCGGAAGTTCATTGTAATGAAAGTATTCTTCGTCGGTCAGGTCGATAAGCGCCGCGGCAAACACTTTGTACGTTTCGTCTCCGTTACCCCAGTCCAGATACAGAATATCGTGTTCCTGTCTGAATTTCTCCCTTTTATATTTTTTGAGTCCGCCGAACATGGTCCCATCCTTCATATGATGCCCATGCAGCAAAATAACCCCGTCATCCTGACTGCAGCTTTCGTCCATGAATATGGCTCCGTGGCTGTTGACCTGCTGCTTAAAATCGTGATTTAAATAGTAAGAATTATCTCTTTGTACCACCGGATAATAGATATCCGTATCGGGAACCGTGATCCACGCCATATAATCAGGATTCATCGCCTTTAATCTGATGAAGTTCCTCTCATAGATCTCCTGCCATGCCCCGTTGTCATCTGCAGTATGTCCGCCTTCCCGGCCGCTTTCCTGCGGCACCTCACGCAGAGCCGCCACCGTATCATCCAATTCCTTCTGACTTTGATAGGCCCCGTAATACCGTAACAGAAAGTATCCTGCCGCCAGGAATACAACAAGAAAAACAGATCCTATACAAAGCAGCACCCTGTCAAATCCCCTGTTCGCTTTTCTGCCTTCTTTTACCTTTCTTTTCATATCTCCAAGGTCCATTCCATAGCATAAATTTCCACGCATGGCTATAGTCCTCCATGCTCTTCCAATTTTATCACTTTTCCTAATTTATATCAATAAACAACGGTTCTTTTCGGAAATCTGCACAAACAAAACCCCCGTTTTTTATACACCCCACCCATAAAAATAACCCCTGTTTTTATATTTTCTCTCCAAAGCCTTTTATAACGCCCTGCTGAATAATATGACAGGACTTGGCCCCGAGCTTTTTGCAGCTTCGGAGCTTTCTGTTTCAAAAAATATATTTAATTGAAGGAACCCTACAAAGGCGTCGGCACTTAGATTGTGTCCTTTGCAATCTTACGTGCCGCTACGTCTTTGTCGGAACGCAAGTGTGTTCCTGAAATAAATATATTCTTTTGAAACAGAAAGCCCCGGAGCTGCAAAAAGCCCGGGGCCAAGTCCTGTCATATTATTCAGCAGACGTTTAATCCTACATCATTCCATCCATCCCCGGTGCTGCCGGCATAGGCGGAACATTCTCTTTAATGGTTGCCACGACCGACTCTGTTGTCAGTAATGTGGAAGCCACGCTGGTAGCGTTCTGCAAAGCGCTTCTGGTAACCTTCGCAGGATCCAGAATACCGCTCTCAACCATATCGGTGTACTCTTCCTTCAATGCGTCGAAACCGATGCCGGGTTTGGACTCGCGTACTTTATTAATGATAACGCTTCCCTCTAAGCCCGCATTGGATACGATATGGTACAAAGGAGCTTCTAACGCCTTTAAGATGATCTGAGCTCCTGTCTTCTCATCGCCTTCCAGTTTATCGGCAAGCTTCTCGACATCCTTTGCCGCATGGATATATGCAGAACCGCCGCCTGCAATAATGCCTTCTTCCACAGCCGCCCTTGTAGCCGCCAAAGCATCCTCCAAACGAAGCTTTGCTTCCTTCATTTCTGTTTCGGTAGCCGCGCCTACGCGGATGACCGCTACGCCGCCTGCCAGTTTTGCAAGTCTCTCCTGCAGTTTTTCCCTGTCAAAGTCGGATGTCGTCTCGTCGATCTGCTGCTTAATGCTTGCAATCCTTGCATCAATAGCGGATTTTTCGCCTTCTCCGTCAACAATAACAGTATTCTCTTTCTGAACCTTGACGGATTTCGCCCTTCCTAACTGGTCCATGGTCGTTTCCTTCAGATCCATGCCAAGCTCGGAGGAAATTACCTGTCCGCCTGTCAGGATCGCGATATCCTCAAGCATTGCCTTTCTTCTGTCGCCATATCCCGGCGCTTTTACCGCAACCACATTGAAGGTGCCTCTCAACTTATTGACGATCAAAGTAGTAAGGGCTTCGCCTTCCACATCTTCCGCAATGATCAAAAGCTTTGCTCCCGACTGTACGATCTGCTCTAATAAAGGCAGGATCTCCTGAATATTGCTGATCTTCTTATCTGTAATTAAAATATAAGGATTATCCAGAGTTGCTTCCATCTTTTCCATATCCGTCGCCATATAAGCGGAAATGTAGCCTCTGTCAAACTGCATACCTTCTACCAGGTCGAGCTCCGTCTGCATGGTCTTGCTTTCCTCAATGGTAATAACGCCGTCGCCGGAAACCTTTTCCATAGCGTCAGCTACCAGATTGCCGACTTCCTCATCCCCTGAAGAAACGGCTGCGACCTTGGCAATATGTTCTTTGCCCTTTACCTTTGAACTCATCTTTGCAATAGCTTCCACTGCACAGTCGGTGGCTTTCTTCATACCCTTTCTCAAAATAATGGGGTTAGCGCCTGCTGCCAGGTTCTTAATACCTGCGTTTACCATAGCCTGCGCTAAAACGGTTGCCGTTGTAGTACCGTCTCCGGCAACGTCATTGGTCTTTGTTGCGACCTCTTTCACAAGCTGTGCTCCCATATTTTCGAAAGCATCCTCTAACTCGATTTCCTTTGCAATGGTAACGCCGTCATTGGTAATCAAAGGAGCGCCGAAGGATTTATCCAAAACAACGTTTCTTCCTTTCGGTCCTAAGGTTACCCTTACGGTATCTGCCAGTTTATTTACGCCGGACTCTAATGCTGCACGCGCTTCTGCGCCGTATTTGATCTCTTTTGCCATTTCTATGACCTCCTAATATTCCCACAATTATTTTTTGAATTTACTGCCGCTTACTGGATGATCGCCAGAACATCCGACTGGCTTACGATAATAAAGCTTTCTTCGTCCGCTTTAACCTCGGTCCCCGCATATTTGGAATAAATGACCTTATCCCCTTCCTTTACTTCCATCTTAACCTTTTCGGTCCCCGGTCCTACCGCTACGACCTCAGCCTGCTGAGGTTTCTCCTTTTCCGTTCCCGGAAGGACGATGCCGGATTTGGTTGTCTCTTCTGCAACTAAGGGTTTTAATACGACTCTGTCGCCAAGTGGTGCTAATTTCATAGTTAAAAGCCTCCTTATATTTCATTTCATTTTTCTCTTCTTGTTAGCACTCGTTCTCTTTGAGTGCCAGCCACAATCCATATATTAGTTATTAATGGCAGGTGTTGCAAACCTGTTTGCGTCGCTTTACCTCTTCCATTCTCTCTCTTTTGCTTTGTTTTCTCTTATTTTCTCACTTTTTCTTATGAAGGGGCAAATAGGGCACATTTAATACTTATTTTATAATTAGCCGAAATCCTGCCCCCGTCAGTCTTAAAATCCGTCTGTTATCGGTCCTTCGAGCAGCCCGAAATGCTCCATGGCGCGGTAAATGCCCTCCTCACGGATCCCCGTGGTAATATAATCCGCACATTCCTTTGCCGGCGCGCTTCCGTTCCCCATACAAATGCCGATCCCCGCAGATTTCAGCATATCCACGTCATTTATGCTGTCTCCCACCGCTATGGTATCCTCCGGATCGATCATAAGCTTTTGGCACATCAGCGATATTCCCTTTGCTTTGGAAAACCCCTTCGGCACGAATTCCGCCACGCCGAAAACATGCTCCAACACCTCAAAATCATCCCGCAGACACCGGTACACCTCCTCCGGCTCCACATCCCTGGCATGAATGCTCGCTTTGCACGCTTCAATGGCATCCACCTTTTGGACAGGCAAAAAATTATGAGGAAGCGTAGCGTTTATATGCCTAAGATACCAGTCATCTTCAAAGCCCTTTACCATTTCCTCATCATAATAAATATATTCTGTTCCTTCCAATATATACATGGCACGATATTTGCGGAAGGTCGTGATCATCTTAACATACTGTTCCTTTGACAGGGGATAATGGAACAATACCCGGCCGCCGTATTCTCCATAGGTGCCGCAGGATGCCACGATCCCGTCAAAACCTATGGAAAGGACCGGGTCATCGGGAACCATGACCCTGCTCCTGCCCGTACAGATAAAAGCCAGATGCCCGTTTTCCCGGATCTTTCGGACCGCCTCGACGGTAGATTCCTCCACCGGCTTTCCCTGCTCGTATAATGTCCCGTCTATATCAAAAAATACCGCTTTTCTTCTCATCGTTTTTCCAGCCGCTCCCGATAGCCCGGAGCATTCTTTATCTCAAATTTGTTGTTAAACATCTCATATTCCGCATCGGAAACCAGATCCATAAGCGCCTGCTCCACATTGTACTTGAGCACAAACCCGCAGGCCACGCTGGGAGCCAAATGGGCATCCTCAAAATCAAGGCACCTCTGCTGCACCCGTTTGCAGTATTCCTCCGCCTCCCCGTCCTCAGCCATGGGGATCAGCACATTAAAGAAATCGCCGCCGCATCTGCCGATAATATACTCCGGCTTTGCCTCCGCCTTTAAAAACGAGGCAACCACCTGGATCAAACGGTCGCTCTCCTCATCCCCGAAATTATCATTGACATATTTCCAGTCGTTGATATTGGCGCAGATAACGGCCACCGGCACCACCTGGGAACGGTCTATGATCTGCATTTTGTTATCAAAATAAGTACTGTTGAGCACGCCGGTCAGGGCATCCTCTTTCTCTCCGTGTTTTACCTGGTACTGTTCTTTTTCCAGCTTTTTCTCCAGATCGTCCACATACAGGGATAATTCAGCCGCCTCGTAGGCCTTGGCCGCCTGTTCCGTCAGCTGGCTCACTACGGCGTCAAGCAGGCTTTCGCCGGCATTATCGCCCGGTTTTTCTCCTTTTACATAAAGATGGGCGATGGTCCTGCCCGCCACACGTATCTTTTTGCCCGGGGCATTTACCGTATCCGGCTTGAAGCCCGCGAAACTGCCCGCGCTTGCAGCCTTTTCGCCATGCCTGTCTGTAAGCAGAAGACTGATGCCCGTCACTTTGTTGATGCTTTCCAAAAACCGTGACAGTTGTCCGATCTCATAAATCTGGTCAAGGCTGTAATTGCGAATATTGTCTTTTAATCGTTTTTCCAACGGTACAAGTCCAAATGCCATATCCGATCCCTCTCTTTATACAAACGTCTCTTTTATACAGGCAATAAATTAAAAATATTATAGCTTTTTTTATGCCTTTTGTCCAGCAGAAACCGCCCTCCGGCCCATGGAAAAAATATGGCCCGGTATTCAAAAAATTATCGTCAGACCAGTTGTATTTTTATGAGAATGTGCTAAAATATAATCAATTGTAAAATCTTTTCAGAAGACTGTTTAGCAGAACATTTTTTAAGGAGGGATGAGAAATGGATATCGCAGCTTTATCAATGTCCATGGCACAAACAGACGTGATGAACAGCGTAGGCATTGCCATGTTAGACAAATCTTTGGATTTAACTGCAAAGTTAGGGGATAATCTTACCGCCATGATCGATCATTCCATGGAATTGTCCGTAAATCCTCATATCGGAGCCAATATCGACATTTCCATTTGATCTGTTCATAAAAATTTAAGGGGATTCTTATGAATGTATTCAGGCGCTTTATTAAGAATCTGACGGATGTGCTGACCGGAAGACGCATTCTTCCGGATGTGTACAAATATCGCTGCATCTGCTATGCATTTGCACTTGTTCACATTGCCATTACCGTCAGATTTTATTCTTTACATTATACAATTTTATACGTTTATAATTTTTTATCCGTCATTTTCTATTTTGTCATCGGTACGGTTTTACCCAAAAAGGGGAAATTTTATACCGCTTATTTGTGTTGCTTTATTGAGATTTTGATCCATTCTCCCCTGGCCACGCTGCTGGCAGGCTGGGAATGGGGCTACATGATCTATATCCTGGCGCTGATCCCGGTGGCTTTTTATCTATCTTATTCTACCGTACAGTTCGGGCGCAACATCGCAAAGCCCTTTGTCTTTGGTTTTATTGCCATGTGCATATTTATACTGACCAGGATCTTAAGCGTTTACATCGAGCCCATTTATACCTGGCGGATTTATGATAAAAATCTGACCATTGCCTACAATTTAAATTCCGGTCTCGTCTTTTTGATGCTCATATTATTCTCGGTCCTGTTTACCATTGAGATCCAGAGAAACGAGGCAAGGCTGGAATCCCAGAACCGCATTTTATCCGATGTTTCCAGCAAGGATCCCCTGACCGGGCTTTTGAACCGCCGCAGCATGGACATCCATTTAAACGAAGCCCTAGAGCTTTTTAAAAGCAAGGGTAAGGTCTTTTCCGTCATCATCGGCGATATCGACGATTTCAAAATGGTAAACGACACATACGGTCATACCGTAGGGGATGAAGTGCTTATTAATGTGGCAAACATCATCTGCTCCAATATACCGGAGGATGCAAAGGTGTGCCGCTGGGGAGGGGAGGAAATACTGATCCTCATCCACAGCAATGCGCAGGCGGCCGCACCGATCGCCGAAAACATACGAAAGGCGATCTCTAATTCCAGAACAAAAGCCGGCGACGCAGTCATCGGGATAACGATGACCTTCGGCATGGCGGAATACCAGCCGGGATACGCCATGACAAAACTCATATCCGCCGCCGATAAAAACCTCTATAAAGGCAAAAACGAAGGAAAAAACCGGGTCGTAGCATAAAGGCCCGGTTTTTTCTTGCATTTTTTACTAATTTCTGTAAAATAGTAAGAGTGACTGTAAAACCCAAATATTCAGGAGGAACGGGCAATGATACAAGCGAGCAACGTAACCTACCGCGTAGGTAAGAAAGCTTTATTCGAAGAAGTAAACATTAAATTTACGGAAGGGAACTGTTATGGATTGATCGGCGCTAACGGCGCAGGCAAATCCACTTTCTTAAAAATACTTTCAGGACAATTGGAAACCACCAACGGGGATATCGTCATCACACCGGGACAGAGACTTTCCGTTTTAGAGCAGGATCATTTCAAGTATGATTCCTATCCGGTCATGGATGTTGTCATTATGGGAAATGCCAGATTATATGAGATCATGAAGGAAAAAGACGAAATCTATGCCAAAGAGGACTTTACCGATGAAGACGGCATCCGCGCCAGCGAACTGGAGGCCGAATTTGCAGAGATGGACGGCTGGGATGCTGAAACCAATGCGGCCGTACTGTTAAACGGCCTCGGCATCGATACGGGACTGCACTACTCCATTATGAGCGACCTAAACGGCAGCGAAAAGGTCAAGGTACTTCTTGCCAAAGCCCTTTTCGGCAATCCCGATATCCTGCTTTTGGACGAACCTACCAACCATTTGGATTTAGACGCCATCGCATGGCTGGAGGATTTCCTCATCGATTTTGAAAACACCGTTATCGTGGTGTCCCATGACCGTTATTTCTTAAATAAGGTGTGCACCCATATTGCGGATATCGATTACGGCAAGATCCAGTTATATGCAGGCAACTACGACTTCTGGTACGAATCCAGCCAGCTTTTGATCAAGCAGATGAAGGAAGCGAACAAAAAGAAAGAGGAAAAGATCAAGGAGCTGCAGGAATTTATCTCCCGCTTCTCCGCCAATGCTTCCAAATCCAAGCAGGCCACTTCCCGTAAGAGGGCTTTGGAAAAGATAGAGCTGGATGAGATCAGGCCTTCCAGCAGAAAATATCCCTATATCGATTTCCGTCCCGACAGGGAGATCGGCAACGAGGTCTTAAGTGTGGAAAATATTACCAAGACCATTAACGGGGAGAAGGTATTAGACCATGTATCCTTTATTTTGAACCATGATGACAAGGTAGCGTTCGTAGGCGGCAATGAATTAGCCAAGACTACCCTTTTCAAGATACTTATGGGAGAGCTTGAGCCGGATGAAGGCTCCTTTAAATGGGGCGTAACCACCTCCCAGGCATACTTTCCCAAGGATTCCACCGAGGAATTTGACAATGATCTGACCATTGCGGACTGGCTTATGGGCTACTCTCCCGTGGATGATATTACCTACGTCAGAGGTTTCTTAGGGCGTATGCTTTTTGCCGGAGAGGACGGCGTCAAAAAAGTAAGGATCCTTTCCGGTGGCGAGAAGGTCCGCTGTCTCCTTTCCAAAATGATGATCAGCGGCGCTAACTGCCTTGTGTTAGACGAGCCTACCAACCATCTGGACATGGAATCCATTACAGCCTTAAACAACGGTCTGATCAAATTCGGCGGCGTTGTGCTTTTTGCCTGCCATGACCACCAGTTTGTGCAGACTACCGCCAACAGGATCATGGAACTTCTGCCTGACGGAACCCTGATCGATAAGATCACTACCTATGACGAGTATCTGGCAAGCGATGAAATGGCAAGAAAGAGAACCGTTTACACCGCCAATAACGAGGATGATAATAATTGATATGAAAACAGTCGATCTACATGTACATTCCAACAAATCAGACGGAAGCTTTTCTCCCGAAGAACTGGTTTCCTATGCCCTTGAAAAAGGGCTTTCCGCTTTTGCCTTAAGCGACCACGACACCGCGGAAGGGATCGAGGCTGCCGTTCATGCGGCAAAGGGAACGGGTCTGGAGGTTATTCCCGCCATTGAATTTTCTACGGAATATGAAGGAAAGGATATTCATATTCTGGGGCTTTATATCGATCACAGCGGAAAGGAATTTAAAAAGTACCTGAAGGATTTTCAGGATTCCAGAGACCTGCGCAACCGGAAAATGTGCAAAAAGCTGACGGAACACGGCATTCCCGTAACTTATGAAGAAATGTGCGCCTATTTCCCCGGCTCAGTGCTGACAAGAGCGCACTATGCCAAATATATGTGGGAAAAGGGCTATGTCAAAAGCATGAGCGAGGCCTTTGACCGCTATATCGGAGACCACGCCCCCTGCTTCCTGCCCCGCGAGAAAGTAACTCCCATGCAGGCTGTAAAACTGATCCTAAAAGCCGGCGGCGTGCCTATACTGGCCCATCCGGTTTTATATCATTTAAGCGACGAAAGGCTTGACAAGCTGGTGGCACAGCTAAAAGAGGCCGGACTTGTGGGCATTGAAGCCATCTACTCCACCTACAATGCTTCCGAGGAACGGCAGATGAGGATGCTGGCGGATAAATACGGACTGCTGATTTCCGGCGGCTCTGATTTCCATGGCGCCACCAAACCCGGTCTGGATTTAGGATGCGGTTACGGCAAGCTCTGCATCCCTTATGAAATTCTTCAAACCATTAAGGATTACCGCAGAAAAAACGGCAGATACCAAAACAAGATCATTTTTTCCGATATGGACGGAACGCTGCTTGACGACAAGAAAAAGCTTTCTCCCCGGATCCATGAAGCCATAGATCATTTTACAGCCCAGGGCGGACGCTTTGTATTATCCAGCGGACGGCCTTTGGCCAGCATTCTGGAAACAAAAGAAAAACTTAAACTGAACTTTCCCGGCACCTTTGTGATCGCCTACAACGGCGCCCTTGTCTATGACTGCGAACAGGAAAAATCCATATTGGAACAAAGAATCCCCTACGACGACGTAAAGAAGATTCTGGCTCTTTCAAAGGAATGCAATGTCCACGCCCACACCTACACGGATGACACGATCATTTCCCCAAAAGATGATGAAGAACTGGCCTATTACCGTGAACATATCCATATGCCCGCCGTTATTACCGACGACATTATTTCCGCCCTGGACAAAGAGCCTTTTAAGCTCATCCTTATCCAGTTAGACGGCAATGACAAGCTGGAGTCCTTTCGCAGCGCCTTAGAATCCCGGACAGGAGACAGACTTCATACCTTCTACTCCTCTCCCGTTTATTTGGAGTGCTGCATGAAAGAAGCCTCTAAAGGAAACGCCATCCGCTTTTTGTGCGGCTATCTGAATATCGATGTGAAGGATTCCATCGCCGCAGGAGACGCCGCAAATGATATTTCCATGTTAAAGGCCGCAGGCTTGGGTGTCTGCATGTGCAACGGAACGGATGAAACAAAAGCCGCAGCGGATTACGTAACCCAAGCGGACAATAACCACGACGGCTTTTTAGAAATTTTCGAAAAAATTGTGGGATAACCAAGGAAAAAGTATTGCGGCATAGAAGATGAGCCTTGCTTACAGGCGCTCTCTGCAAAAAATATATTTATTTCAGGAACACACTTTCGTTCCGCCAAAAGCGTAGCGGCACATAAGATTGCAAAGAACGCAATCTAAATGCCGACGCTTTTGAAGGGTTCCTTCAATTAAATATATTTTTGCAGAGAGCGCCTGTAAGCAAGGCTCATCTTCTATGCCGCAATACTTTTTCCTTAGTCATCTTCCAATTTCCCCCGGCTGAGCGGTATAGTGTAGAGACTCCGCTTTGAAAAGGGGGCATTGCCTGCCGGCTCTTTTTGCAAAAAATATATTTAATTGAAGGAACCCTAGCAAGAACATCGGCACTTAGATCGCGTCCTTTGCGATCTTACGTGCCGCTATGTTCTTGCCGGAACGAAAGTGTGTTCCTGAAATAAATATATTTTTTTGCAAAAAGAGCCGGCAGGCAATGCCCCCTTTTCAAAGCCGGAGTCCCTACACTATACCACTTCATCCCTCCACGATCAAGTACCTTCCGTCCCCCACTTCAAAGACCTCATCCGCATCCAGAATATCTTCCTCATCCATTCCTTCCACATCGACGCCTTCTTCATCGAAGTACTCCCATACCTCTTTCGGGGAATTTACCACGACCGCCATGCATTCTTCCAGAAAATTCTGGGCCTCTTCCATACTTTCCGCCACAGGCTCCGGAAAAAGTTTTAGCTGCTTTTCCAGAAAACATTTTACTACTTCATCATCAAAATCAGGCATACCGCACTCCTCCTTTCCGATTTCTCCCACATGGAGCATCCTTTCTCCCATAACGTTCCTGCATAATTTTTGCCGTTTGAATAATCCAAACGCCGCCCGGGCTTAAGATCATTCCTGTTTGCCACGTTCATCCAGCAATTGTCTTAACACCTGACAGACTCCTTTTTTCGTATAATCCGGGCAGATATGCTTTGCTTTGGTTTTCAACTCCCCCACGGCGTTTTCCACGGCATAACTCTCTTCTGCCGAAAGGATCATTCCCAGATCGTTGTTATTATCCCCAAAGACCATGGTCTCTTCTCTGCTGATATGAAAATATTCCTGGATCTTCTTTAAAGCATTGCCCTTATCCACACTTTTATCCATAAAGTCAACCCATTCTTCTCCCGCCATGGTCACTTTTACTTTGTCCTGCCATTTAGGGATCAGAACGGATTCTCCTATGGAACGGATCGTTCCTTTTTTGTAAACGGCCAGCTTGATAATGTCGGCGTCCGCCTTTAAAATATCCTCGGTCAGCGTCACATCGTTGCGGTATTCTTCCGAAATCAGATGAATGAAAGCTTCATCCTTCGATTCTAAGTAACACCCGTTTGCCGTAGACGCCACCACATGGCAGCCTTCAGAATACAGGCCTCTCAAATCCGCCATAATTTCTTCCACGTAGTCTCTGTTCATTTTCGTCACGGAGAAATTCTCCCCGTTTACAATAATATGCGCCCCGTTCTCCGCAATATAACAAAGCTTTCGCTCTGTGTGCTCAAACATTTTGCGGATGCTTCCATACTGCCTGCCGCTGGCTATGACAAAATGAATTCCCGCATCCCGTAAGCTACGGATAACCTCTATCATTTCATCATAAACTTCTCTGGAGGAATCCTTAACCAAAGTCCCGTCGACATCCGTTGCGATCAATTTTATTCTGCTTTTCATAATATCTCCTCATCATGTGCCGGAAAAACAAACGCTTTTCCTATCGGCTTCCGTCCTACAAATACTCCAACAGCTCCATAGGATGTGCAATGATGGCGTCCGCATGGTTTTCCTCCAATTCCTGTCTGTCACGGAATCCCCACAAAGCGCCTATGGTAAAAACGCCCGCCGATCTGCCCGTTTTCATATCCACGCAGGTGTCTCCCAGATAGATGACTTCATCTTTCATAAGCCCTAACCGTTCCATGATATGGAACACGCCGTCCGGCGCAGGCTTTCTGGCGCGCTCATCGCTCTGCCCCACAAGGATGTCAAAGGTTCCTTTTCCGAAATTTTCTTCAATCACATTGACGGTCCGATCCTGCGGCTTATTGGAATTGACTGCCAGTAAGATCCCTTTTTCCTTCAGGGCATGCAACAGTTCCCGGATGCCTTCGTATGGCCTGACTTCATAATTCACGTACTTTTCAAAATGTTTCCGGTAGCTCTCCGACATTTTATCAAAAAGAACAAGCTCCTTATCTCCATCCGCGATCAGCGCCCTTTTTACCAGCTCTGCAGCTCCATCCCCTACAAAATACCGGTAACGGTCTATATCAAAGGGAGGCAGTCCCACATCCGCAAGGGCAAGATTTGCCGACTTCCAGATGGATTTCAATGTATCCGTAAGGGTTCCGTCCAGATCAAATATCACTGCTTTTTTACTCATGATGCATTTCCGGGATAAATACCCGCTCCTTTAAAATATCCCCTTCCATAGCTTTTGTGAAAGCCTTTGCTTCTTCACAAAAGTATCTCTGGGCTCCGAATGATTCCTTTCCTCTTTTGTCCACCTTTTCATAGGAACCGTCAGGCTTTAAGATCTGGGCCTTTAGGGTATCCTTCTGCAGGCATTCCAAAATATGGGCGATCCTTTCCCTTAAATCCGGCTGTTCCACCGGAAAGAGGATCTCCACCCTGCGCCGCAGGTTGCGGGGCATCCAGTCTGCACTGGAAAGATAGTATTCCCCTTCTCCGCCGTTTTCAAAATAGAATATCCTGCTATGCTCCAAAAACGTCCCCACTATGGAACGGACGGTAATATTTTCCGAAACGCCGGGGATCCCGGTCTTTAAGCAGCAGATACCCCTGACGATCAGGTCGATCTTTACTCCGGCAGCGCTTGCCGCATAAAGGGCGCTGATAATTTCCTGGTCGCAGAGAGAATTCATTTTCGCCACGATCCTCGCTTCCATCCCCTCTTTGGCAAACCTCATTTCCCTTTCTATCATATAAACAAAGCGGTCCTTTAACCAAAGAGGCGCTAAGGAAAGCTTGTTCCAGCTTCTTGGCTCCGAGTAACCGGAAAGCATGTTAAATACCGCCGTAGCGTCTTCTCCTATATCTTCCCTGCAGGTCAAAAGCCCCAGATCCGTATACAGCTTTGCCGTGGCGTCATTATAATTACCGGTTCCCAGATGCACATACCGCCTGATGCCGTCTTCTTCTTTTCTGACCACAAGAGTGATCTTGCTGTGGGTCTTTAAGCCCACCAGGCCGTAAATAACGTGAACGCCTGCCTTCTCCAGCATCTTCGCCCAAACGATATTATTCTCCTCGTCAAATCTCGCCTTTAACTCTACCAGAACGGAAACCTGCTTGCCGTTTTCCGCTGCCTGGGCTAAGGCCGCGATAATAGGGGAATTGCCGCTGACCCTGTAAAGAGTCTGCTTGATGGCCAGTACTGAAGGGTCTTTTGCCGCCGTCTTAATAAAATCCACAACCGGCGTAAAAGTCTGATAGGGGTGGTGCAACAAAATATCCCTTTTCCTGATCTCTTCAAAAATGTCGCAGTCAACAGGAAGCTCCGGCACCGGCTGGGGCGTATAAGGCTCTTCCTTCAAATGTTCAAAGCCCTCCGTACCGTAAAGCTTCATAAGCACGGTCAGATCCAGGGGACCGTTAATATAATAAATATCCTCCTCGGAGATCTTCAGTTCCTTCCGGATCATTTTTAAAAGCGCTTTATCGATCCCTTCCTCAACCTCTAAACGGATCGCCTCGCCCCATTGTCTTTTCTTTAACTGCTTCTCGATCTCCTTTAATAAATCCTCCGCCTCATCCTCTCCGATGCTTAAGTCCGCATTTCTCATGATACGGAAGGGATGAATGCACAATACGTCATAATTCAAAAACAGCTTTTCAATGTTTCTTTCTATGATCTCTTCCAAAAAAATGAAAACCCGTTCTTTTTCATCGGGAATTTCCACCACCCTGGGCAGGACGCTCGGCACCTGTACCGTAGCGAATTCCACTTCCCGGTTCTTATCTTCCTTTCCTTTCTCGTCTTTCCCCTTTTCTGCCTTTTCTCCCTTTGCCTTATCCACTTTATCCAGCTTTTTCTTGACAAGGGCACCTAAGTTCAGCGACTTATTCCTGATAAGGGGAAAAGGTCTGGAGGAATCCACCGCCATGGGTGTCAGCACCGGATACACATTATCCTCAAAATATTTATCAACAAAAGCCCCCTGCTTTTTATTCAGGCTTTCGTGATGGGCGATCATGTGCACGCCCTGCTGCTTTAATAAAGGCACAAGGCTTCTGTTATAGGTGGAATACTGAAGGTTGACCAACCTGTGGGTATCCTCGTTAATGGCAAAGAGCTGCTTTTTGGGCGTCATCCCCGCTATGTCTTCCTTTTCATAGCCCGCATGGACCATATCCTTTAAGGAAGCGACCCTTACCATAAAAAACTCATCCAGATTGGAGGCGGTAATGCTAAGGAACTTCAAACGCTCAAAAAGCGGATTCGTCTTATCCCTTGCCTCGCTCAATATACGGTAATCAAATTTCAGCCAGCTCAATTCCCTGTTGTCATAATATTCAGGCTTCAAATAATCCACTGTTTCCGACATAATCATTCCTCCTATACATGACGTTTCTGCTTAATGACCGGCCTTACGCTGTATACCTCTTCAAAAAATTCTGCCCTTGTGGTAAGAAGTCCCTTTTCCAGCGTAATATCCTCTGCAGTGTCCACACTGATGATCAGCTCATTATCCTTTAAAACCGTTTTAACCTCTTTAAATTTCTGCTTATGGCTCCGGTCCAGTCCGTTGGCAACCCTTAAAATAGCCGTCAGCTTGGCGATGATCAGATAAGCCTCCCTGCTTATGGTAGTCTTTTCACTCAAGGCCTCGTAATACTCGAATTCATCCCGATTATATTTTGCCACATATGCAACGATCTCCCGCTCCGCATGGGACAGGCCGATGATCTCCGTTGCCATGATAATGCGGAAGCTGCATTCCCCCACATCGATCTGGGATATATATTTGCCGCAGTCGTTTAACTGGGCCGCGATCTGCAAAAGAAGACGTTCTCTTTTTGAAAGACCGTGTATTTTTTTCATGGTATCAAATATGGAAAGGGCAAGGTGCTCCATGATCTCGTTCCGTTTTCTGCTGCACATATATCTCTTGCTGATATTGGCCGTAGATGCAATGATGTCCTGTTCAAAATCATGGACCTCCAAAAGCAGCTTATTCTGCTGGGCGTATTCATAGGCGATCCCGTCACAGATGGAAACACCCGGCGCCCAGATGTGTTTGGCCTCCAGCACTTCCATGATCCGCTTGGTCAAAACCGCGCTATGGAACAAAAGGGATGCGTGCTCTTCGGAAATTTCCAGCCATCTGCTGATCTCTCCCGGATTTTTGTGAAAGATCTCATCGTAAAACTCCATAAATTTCTCATTATCCATATTGCCCCGTTCCCTGCAGATTTCTTTCTTTTGCAATACCGGGGAAATGTAGTCGTCTATAATGATCAGATTCTGTATTTCCCTGTCCTTTAAATAAAACTTCTTAAACAGGGAAAACTGGTTGTTTACCACCTCTTCGATCAGCTTCTCATACTGCATGGGTTTGGGAGAAAGGGCCTCCAGCTTCTCCCTCATTCTCATAACGCCAAGGCGCATGTTCTGGGTGGTTACCAGAGTGTCGTTTTCAAAAAGGGATATCTGTATGCTTCCGCCGCCGATGTCCAAAATAGCCGTTCCGCCTTCAATGCAGTCGTCAAATTCCTTTCCTCTCGTGGCAACCGCCTTATAATCAAGGAATCGCTGCTCGGAATTGCTGATGGCTTCCACCGAAATCCCCGTCCGGTTCTTGATCTGGTCAAGGACGATCATGGTATTTCTGGTCTCCCTGATGGCGCTCGTTCCATAGGCCTTGTAATCGTCCACTTTGTAGGATCTCATGATCCGGCCAAATTCCCGCAAAACCTCGGAAAGCTCATCCAGCTTTTCCACGGTAATTTTTCCCGTAGTGTATGAATCCAGCCCCAGGGCGATCCTGTGCCTGATACAATCGATCTCGCGGATGCCGGATTTTTGCGAGATCTCAAATATTTTCATAGACAGCTCGTAAGAGCCAACATCAATTGCCGCAAATGTCTTAACCGCCATATTTCCTTCCTTTCTGCCCGCGTCATTTCTTTCCCTGTTTTTGCTTTTTTTGTCTTTTCCTCTTCTGCAATTACTTTCACTTTTCCGTCTGTTTTTACCTGCGCTTTTAATAATTTCCGAGGATCTTCATATTTCTGGCCTCATCCCGCAGGCCCCGCAGGGCGTTCTTGACCGCCCCGTCAGCCAGATTTCCTTCGAAATCCACAAAGAACCGGTATTCCCAGTTCCTGTCCTCAATGGGGCGGCTTTCGATCTTGCATAAATTCAGATTGTTGTAAATAAAATGCGAAAGCATGTGATAGAGAGAGCCGCTTTCATGAGGGATCTCAAAACAGATGCTGATCTTCTTTGCATCCTTTAAAAATACCTTCTGATTGGTCACGATAATAAATCTGGTGGAATTGGTATCGGACTGGTTCACGCCTCTTTTCAAAACCTCCAGCCCGTATATTTCCCCTGCATAGGCGCTGGCAACGGCCGCCTGGGATCTGTCCTGGTCCTCCACTACCTTTTTTGCCGCAAAGGCATTGTTCTGCATACTGATCTGTTTCCATCCGTACTGGCTTAAAAACCTGGCGCTCTGCATTAAGGACTGGGGATGGGAATAGACCGTCCGGATATCCTCGATCCTGCTGCCGGGTATGCCAAGGAGACAATGCTCGATCTTAATGATCTGCTCTCCTACGATATAGTTCTCAAACTCTACCATTAGGTCATAGATATCGCTTACTATCCCTGCTGTGGAATTTTCAATGGGCAGCACCGCAAAGTCCGCGCTTCCCTCTTCGATAGCGCTCATGGCATCCCGGAAAGTATCCACATGGAAGCTGTCTACTTCATCCCCGAAATACTGCATCATGGCCGCCTGGGAATAAGCGCCCTCCGCTCCCTGGAACACCACTCTTACCTTGCCTTCCTTAAGGGTATCCACGCCCATGAAGGGAAGCCGTCCCATGCTGCCATGCTCTGCCAAAAGCTTATATTGGAGCTTCCTGCTTACCGACATGATCTGTTCAAACAGTTCTTCAACGGCGCGGCTGTTAAATTCATTGGAGGTTAAGGATTTGACTTTCCTGATCTTCTCCTCTTCCCTGACCCTGTCAAAAACCTTTTTTCCCGTTTCTATTTTATATTCCGCCACCCGGCTGCAGATATCCATCCTGCTTTCATAAAGGGCGACGATCTCTTTGTCGATCTTATCAATTTCGTTTCTCAGCTTCTGTAAATCCAGATTTTTCGTTTCCATATCATCCTACTCCAAACTTATTTTGCGTTCTCTACGGCCGCATCCCGGGCTGCGTCAAAGGTCATGACCTGAAAATCTCCGCTCTCCAAAGAAACCTTATACATAGGCGCATTTTCTCCGAATCCCATAAAATAAACGAATTTGGAAGTGGCGTTAATGGAGGTATAATTCCCCTCCGCAATCATGCGGGGATCCGAACCGTCTGTATACATGACCTTGATGGCAGGCTCCGTTTCGGAATTTTTCTGGTAAAAAATGTAGCTGCCGCAGACTAAGTAGCAGTCGACCCGGTCCTTAGTCAGGGTCTGTACCTCTCCTGTTGCCGCGTCATACCTGCACAGCTTATAATCATCGGAAATGTTCATAAAATAAATATAATCTCCCTGGGCGTCGGGACTCCATACGTTGCCGTCATACACCATTTGTGTCTGGCCGGTAAGCGTATCATAACTGTAGAGATAATGGTCGCCGTCCACTCCGTTGTAATAGATCTTATTTCCGTAGCTGGAGGCAGGATTCATTTCAAAATCCAGAGCCTGTTCTCCTTTTCCCCTGCGGATATCCACCTGATATAGGGTGGTCTTTGTTACCTTGTCGTATCTTGCATAATAAAGGGTATTATCTATCAGCTTCATGGACGTACAAAGGGCTCTGTCCAGGCATTTTGCCTTTTTCCCTTTCAGGTCGCTGCGGTAAATTCCCAGCATCTGGACGGAAAAGCCGCCCAGCCCGGAAGGCGCCGCCACATCATTTACAAAGTAATAAAGATAGGTGCCGTCCGCATTCATGTACATGGGCTTTGCATTGCTTAACTTTTTGATGTCCGTTTCATCCACATTCATCACATACAGCGTCCCGTCGTCATACTGATTGGCAAAATACACCTTATCTCCCACCTGGCAGAACAGGCCGCCGTTATTGATATTTCCTCCCGTATTCCCCACGGTCCCTTCAGGGTTCTTATAAAGGAGCACCTTTACCTCCTGAAAGATCAGATAGCCTCCCAGCAGGACGAACACAAGCGAAAACACAAGGATCAATTTTTTCTTATCAGACATATTCCTACCCCTTTTCCTTTAACTCATTTAACATATCCGCCATGGTCTTTCCGTATACCGGATGGACAAATCCCGGGGCGATCTCTGCCATAGGCTCCAGGACAAAAGTCCTGTTTTTCATATCGATATGGGGAATGGTAAGATATTCATCCTCCAGAATAAGCTTATCATAAAAAAGGATATCCAGATCCAGGCTTCTCGGTCCCCAATGCACTGCCCGGTCTCTCTTTGCTTCCGCCTCTATCCGGTTTAAAACCGCTAACAATTCATAGGGAGTTAAAAGGGTCTTTATCTTTACCACCCCGTTTAGCACGGGATCCATTTCCACACCGCCGTAAGGCTCTGTTTCAATGATCGTTGAAGTCCGAAGAAGAAAGATATCGCTTTCATTTTCCAGTGTTTCCAGTCCTTTTCTGATATACTCCTCCCGGTCTCCCACATTGGAGCCGAAGCCGATATAAGCCTCATGGAAGCTGCGCTCTATGGAAACGGAGACCTCCTCAAAAGGAAGGGGAATCGGCGCATGGGGTTTGCTTACGCTTATCTTTACGGAAACCGCCTTAGGATACCGCAAAAGTATTTCCCTTGCAAGATTTTCCGTAACGGATTCCAAAAGCTTATAGGTGTGCTCCTTCATATAGCGGTCGATAAACATGCTCAGTTCGCCGTAATCCACAGACTGCTCCAGATCATCCGCTATTCCTGCCGGCCTCGTATCCGTATACAGACAGACGTTGACAAAAAAATCCTGCCCCTGGGCCGATTCTTCAGGGTACACGCCGTGATGCGCAAATACTTTTAAGCCTTTTACCTGAATCTTATCCATTTATCCTGCTCCTTTTCTCGCAAATCCCTGTCAAATGTTCAATAACTTATACCCGGACAGCCGCACGGCAAAGCTCCTTTTCCCGTCCGGTCTGATTTTTCATTCAGCTGTGTAAGACCGCTTCCGCCATGCGGACCGCCAGTACGTTCTCTTTTACATCATGCACCCTCACAAACGCGGCGCCTTTCATAACGCCGATGACAGTTGTGGCAAGGGTTCCTTCCAGCCGTTTCGTTACCGGCAGATTAAGCGTCAGCCCTATAACGGACTTACGGGAAGTTCCTAACAGGACCGGAAGTCCGAAAGTATGCAGCATTTCCAGTTTGTTGATGATCTGAAGGTTGTTTTCATAGGTTTTGCCGAAACCCACTCCCGGGTCTATGCAGATCTTTTCCCTGTCAATGCCGGCTCTTGCCGCAATTTCTAAGGTTTCTTCCAGATCGCTTAACAGGTCGTTTATATAATTGCCGTAATCCGGTTCCTTTCTGTTGTGCATAAGACAACAGGCCACGCCTGACTTAGCAATTACGCTTCCCATGGCATCGTCGTATTTTAATCCCCAGATATCATTGATCA
Source organism: Lachnospiraceae bacterium UBA3273 (assembly GCA_002362385.1). Classification (GTDB taxonomy): domain Bacteria; phylum Bacillota; class Clostridia; order Lachnospirales; family Lachnospiraceae; genus UBA2882. Next base: position 7,570 of record DEUB01000023.1, on the reverse strand, counting down.
TATCCGCGCCCGCTTCAATTCCCTGAAGGGCTACCGCGGATTTGTAAGTATCCAGGGAAACGGGAATATCAAACCGCTTTTTAACCGCCTCTATGACCGGTATGACCCGTTCCGCCTCCTCCTCATCCGGTAAAATGCTGTAGCCGGGCCTTGTGGATTCCCCTCCGATGTCGATGATATCCGCCCCTGCCTCTATCATCTCCTCCGTATGAAATAATGCCCCGTCCATATGATTCCATTTTCCGCCGTCGGAAAAGGAATCAGGGGTCACATTCAGGATTCCCATTACATATGTATGGTTAGCAGTATCAAATTCTTTTTGTCCTATTTTCATTGCTGTCATTCCTTTTATGTCTTTTTTTGTCCGGATCATGGATCCTAAATTTCCAGTTTCATGTTTTTCTTCTTTTTCTTCCAGTTACATGCCGACTGCATCTGGCAGCCATAACAGGGACGGCTGGCCTTATCCGCCCGGTACAGGATCCCTTTTAAATCGGAACCGTCTTTGATCTCCTTATTGCGGTGGTTGGCAATGGCTTCGGAAATGATCTCTATCTCCTCCTCCGAATAGCCGCAGTCTCTTAATATCTCAGGCGCCAGCTTTGCCGATGCCAAAGCATGATCCGTTCCGTCCTCGTACTGTACGAATCTGCCGATATCGTGAAGCAGCGCCGCCCCGTACACCCAGTCCTTCCTGATGGGTTCTTCATTTTCTTCCAGATTTAACAGCATGGCGATCCTTGCCACATTGAGGAAATGCGTCATATCGTGTCCGCAGAATTTCCGGCTCTTTTCATGGTGGGCAATCTTTTTGGCGTATTTCTGATACACGGGATGGTCCAATATCTTCCTCGCCCTTTTCATGCTCTTACTGTCTAAACTGATCATAGTCTCCATTCGTGGATCCCTGCCTTTCTATATTCCGCGCAGCATATGATAAAAGCTGTTCTGCAGTCTTTCATCCTCTGCAAAAATGCCCCTGGTCACGATGGTTACCGTTCTGCTCCCGGGCTTTTTCACTCCGCGCATGGTCATGCACATATGCTCCGCTTCGATCATGACCATGGCGCCCTTCGCGCCCAGCTCCTCCATGAGTGCGTCTGCGATCTGCGCTCCCATCTGCTCCTGGATCTGAAGCCTTTTGGCATAGACCTCCACCGTCCTTGCGATCTTGCTTAAGCCCACCACCCTGCCGTCGGGAATATACGCCACATGGGCTTTTCCGTAAAATGGCATCAGATGATGTTCGCACATGGAATAAAATACGATATCCTTTTCCAAAACGATCTCATTGTTTTCCGCATGAAAGGTCTTTGATAAATGTTCGCTGCTCTTTTCATCCATTCCGGCAAAAATCTCTTCATACATCCTCGCTATGCGGTCCGGCGTATCCTTAAGCCCTTCCCTGTGAATATCCTCTCCGATCCCCTCCAGCAAAAGGGTAACCGCCTCTTTTATCTTGTCTTTATTTACCATGGGAGTCTCTCCTCGTCCATTTTCCCTTTTTTACGATCGATGCCAGCTCTCCCAGATAGGAAAGGGAACCGAATGCAATGATGACCGCATCCTTTCCCGCCATGAGATATGCCATTTCCACCGCTTCCTCCAGACTGTCCGCCGCCGTTACCTTTTTGTGGAATACGGATACGGCTTTTGCCAGCTCATATGCGTCCAAAGCCCGTTCATTCCCCGGCGTTTTTACCGTAATGACGCTGTCTGCATAAGGATAGGATAACTGGATCATCCTTTCATATTCCTTATCCTTTAACACTCCCATTATATAAATTATTTTCTTATTTGTAAAATAAAACTCTATGGTTTTTACGAGCGCCCGTACAGCCCCTTCATTATGGGCTCCGTCTATGTAAAAATCAGGGCTTTTCGCAATCCGCTCGAATCTCGCAGGCCATGAAACCTGTTCAAATGCAGCGCGCACCTTTTCTTCCGGCAGACAAAAATTATCGGTATTCTTAAGGCATTCAACAGCCTCTAACGCCGCCGCCCCGTTATCGAGCTGGTACATTCCCATAAAAGGAAGCTTCATTCTTTTATATTTTTTATAAGAAAAGCTGATCCCCCTGCCTGTTGCGGAAAGAATCTTTTCTTTCTCTTTATCCACCACAAAAAGCGGCGCGTTTTTTTCCGTGCAGACACGCCGTATTTCTTTGAAAGCCTCCTGCTCTTGCACACCGCAGACTACGGGAACCCCTTCTTTGACGATCCCCGCTTTATGGCAGGCGATCTTTTGCAGGGTATCTCCCAAAAAGCCCATATGGTCCATACTGATAGAAGAAATTACGGATACGAGGGTGGTTTTAATAATGTTGGTAGCATCTTCTGCGCCCCCAAGACCGGTTTCCAGCACTACCACATCGCACTTTTTTTCTTTAAAATACAAAAAGGCCAGCGCTGTTTCGAACTCAAAGGGCGTAGGATGGGAAAATCCTGCCCGTACCATTTCTTCACATTGGATTTTCAGCCTTTCCACATATTCGCATAAGAGCTTTCTGCTTATCATACGTCCGTTGATCTGAAAACGCTCCCTATAATCCGTAATGGTGGGGGAAATATACCGTCCCGTTTTGTATCCGCAGACCGTAAGGGTTTCCGACAGCATTGCAAGGATACTGCCTTTTCCGTTTGTCCCGGCAATATGTATGAATTTCAGATCATCCTGGGGATTGCCTAAACGCCTGCAAAGCTCCGAAATGCAGGTAAGCCCGGGATGACATCCTAAAGAGTTCAGGCTTTCTATGTATGTAAAGGTTTCTTTTTCTGTCATTTTAAACTGCCTCGTTTAATTTTTGCCGATTTGGCTATGGTGGCTTTCTCCCACGTCCGCAGTGCTACATTCGAAAAACCTTCGGTTTTCCTCATTCACGGGCTTCGCCCTATGAAAACCGCCACTGGCAGTTTTCGCACTGCTCATTGCCTACTTGAAGATTATAACACATTTTTGAATAAAATTAATATTTCGGGGACATACTTTAGCTATGATTAAAAATTTTTTTACCTGCGGTCTTGTGGGGTGGTGTCTGGAAATATTGTTTACTGCCGCTAATGGACTGAAAAATAAAGATTTTAAATTAAAAGGAAACACTTCCCTGTGGATGTTTCCCATATACGGTCTGGCGGCTTTCTTTAAACCGGCTTACAGGTTTATTAAAAAATGGCCTGTTCCTTTCAGAGGCGCTTTTTATACCCTCTGCATTTTTACTACGGAATTTTTGACGGGAAGCGCTTTAAAGAAAAGAAAGCTCTGTCCCTGGAACTATGAAAGCTCGCCTTATAATATCGACGGCGTCATCAGGATCGATTACGCCCCTTACTGGTTCGGCACGGGACTTTTATATGAATATATCCTGAACCGCCGAAAAAGTAAAAGCTGACGGTCAAATAACCGTCAGCCAAAAATCCGCAATACCTTACCGCATTTACTATCTGCGGTAATGTATTCATATATCCTCCCCTAAACAGCCACCCGCTCCGTGCGGGTGGTTTTGCTTTTGCCCCGGAGCTTTCTTTGCAAGATGTCTGCACATACAGCCTGCTTATGAAATATCATCATCAATATCTTCAAGAGCTCCTGAATTGAGGCTCTGAGTATTTAATGTCCTTCTTTTCATCCTCTGCTTCTCGGACTGTTCCAGAATATAGTCCTTGATCTGACGGGCATTCTTAATATGGATAAGCTTTAAAACCTGATGGGTCGTGTCCCCTGTATAGCAGACGACCGTGCCGAGCTTAAAGATCCGCTCCGGCAGGGAGGCTTCCAGCTTTACATCCGTTACCTTATACATATAGCAGTCATCTTCAACAGTCTTAAAGAATCCCGCCTTTATGTTGATGATCTCCTCTCCAACAGTATATTTGGTAAAGGTCCAGGGCAGTCCCAAAAATAAGATCCTCTTTTTTTCAACAAATTCCATCGCCATATACTTATCCTCCAATAATTTAGTCAAATTTCTTTTTTATATCATATATCATATCACATGAAGCCCCGGCTGCAAATACAGATTTTAATAAGAAAAATATTTCATTTTCCCAAATTTTTCATTGAAAGCCGTTACTACATATGGTATCATAGTAAAAATGTGTACACAAAGGGAGGTATTTTCATGACAGCAAAAGAATGTATCTTAAACCGCCGCAGCATCCGAAAGTTTAAATCCGATGCCGTGGATCACGAATTATTAAAGGGAATCATTGAGACCGCTTCTTACGCTCCAAGCTGGAAGCATACACAGATCACAAGATATGTAGCTGTGGAAGGTGCCTTAAAGGATAAGATCGCAGATGAAGGAACACAGATGTTTCCCAATAACGGCAACATTATCAAAAATGCTCCCATGCTGATCGCCGTGACCATCATCAAAGGCAGGTCAGGCTACGAAAGGGACGGCTCCTTTACTACCGACAGGGGAGATGGCTGGCAGATGTATGACGCAGGCGTTGCTTCCCAGACTTTTTGCTTAGCCGCCCATGAAGCAGGCTTAGGAACCGTTATTATGGGAATATTCGACAGACCCATCGTTTCTTCTCTCCTACAGATTCCGGAAGACAGAGAACTGGTAGCCCTCATTCCCATCGGCTACGCAGACGAAGAACCGGCTGCCCCGCGCAGGAAACCGGTAGATGAGCTAATTTCATTTTTAAATTAAAAATAAATCGAAGAGATTCATTTCTCTTCGATTTTATTATGAAAGAGAGGTCCATAACTTATGAGACATTTAATGAATCCGCTGGATTTTTCCGTGGAAGAGCTGGATAAGCTGTTTGAACTGGCAATGGATATTGAAAAAAATCCCGAAAAGTATGCCGACAAATGCGCCGGCAAAAAAATAGCTACCTGTTTCTACGAAGCCAGCACCAGAACCCGCTTAAGCTTTGAAGCGGCAATGATAAATTTAGGCGGCAGTGTCATCGGCTTTTCCGATGCCAACTCGTCTTCCGCCTCTAAAGGCGAAAGCGTTTCCGATACGATCCGGGTCATTTCCTGCTTTGCGGACATCTGCGCAATGCGCCATCCCAAGGAAGGAGCTGCCATGGTTGCAGCCTCTAAGTCCTCCATCCCCGTTATCAATGCAGGAGACGGCGGACACCAGCACCCCACCCAGACTTTGACGGATCTTCTGACCATCCGCTCGTTAAAAGGCCGGCTCAATCATTTTACCATCGGCCTGTGCGGGGATCTAAAATTCGGCAGAACCGTTCACTCCCTGATCAACGCCCTTTCCCGCTATGAGGATATACATTTTATCTTTATTTCTCCCGAAGAGCTGCGGGTTCCCGACTACATTACCGAGATGTTAACGGAGAAGGGAATCCCCTATGAAGAAGTCATCAAGCTGGAAGACATCATAGACCGGTTAGATCTCCTTTATATGACCCGCGTCCAGAGGGAGCGCTTTTTCAATGAAGAGGATTACGTAAGATTAAAAGATTTCTATATTCTGGACAAAAAGAAGATGGAAGCCGCCAAAGAAGATATGCTGATACTCCATCCTCTTCCCCGGGTCAACGAGATCTCCGTGGAAGTGGACGACGACCCCCGGGCGGTCTATTTCAAACAGGTCCAGTATGGCGTATATGTGCGGATGGCTCTGATCCTGACACTGTTAGAGCTTGTATAAGGAGGAAGTTGATCATGTTAAATGTAGGAAAAATCGAGGAAGGATTTGTATTAGACCATATAGAGGCGGGAAAGAGCCTTTCCCTTTACCACCATTTACAGTTAGACAAGCTGGACTGCACTGTTGCCATCATCAAAAACGCCCGCAGCAACAAAATGGGCAAGAAAGACATTTTAAAGGTGGAATGCGACATCAACATGCTGAATCTGGACATTCTGGCCTTTATCGACCACAACATTACCGTCAATGTCATTAAAGACGGAGAGATCGTTGACAAAAAGGAACTGGTCCTCCCAAAGGAGATCAAAAACGTTATCCGGTGCAAAAACCCCCGCTGCATTACTTCCATCGAGCAGGGACTGCCCCACATTTTCTTTCTGGCCGATGAAGAAAAGGAAATTTACCGCTGTAAATACTGCGAAGAAAAGTACGATTCCAAAAAATAGAGCCGGATATAGAATGTGTAATTCAAAGATTGATTTTCTTGTAAGGGTTCCTTCCATCAGCAATGTATTGTTGCTGCAGGGGCCCTTAGGAGACATCCCTCGAAATAGTAGAGAAGCATATTTACAACGCCGGAGCTGTCAAACTGGTTATAATGGATAATATCTCAAAATCTCATTAATATGTGCCTCTCCTACCTTTCTGTAATCTTCTCCAACTCAAGATTTATATCACTATTTGAGTATTTTAGTACACGTTCTCTTAAACAAAAATATCTTTTTGCGATATTTTTTCACTGTTTTTCCGTTCCAACATCATTATCTCCCATAAGTTCTGTCAAATCTTTTACTCTTTTGTAATGCTGATTTTTTTTCCTGTATAGTTTCCCTTCTCGGGTTATATAGAGGCAAAAATCATTCTTTTCTAATATATTTTTTAATATTTGGGTAGCATATTTGACATTTTCTACTGTTGTTTCACTATCAAATTTTTCAATTCTATATAGGAGATTATTTGCTCCTTCGTCATCATAAATTTCAATAGAAAATGCTCCACGGTCATTCTCAAAAACTATGTCATATCCCAACGGAAGATATCTATATTTAATTTTGAAAAACCCCATATGTTCAATTGCTATGCTTTTCTCAAGCAAAAAAATATCTTTCCCAAAAATATTAGAAAATATATCAAGAATCTTATCAATGAGTTTCAAATACTTAGTTTTATCTAATGGCATGCCAAATATCTCCTTCCTTCGCAAATCTATATCCATTATTTATAAGATATTGGATCTCTTTAGAATAATAAGAGTCTCCTCCTACATATTTTGCCGGATCATGCGATAAATATATTTCTCTCCCTGAACTTGTTTAAATATCCAGAAATCTTTCGTTAATTTTCCATATTTCATTCGTTGAATATTGTAAACTTAATTCATCCCAATTATCAAGATTAAAGTATTGAGCACCAATATCCTTAGCTACAGCATCGTAACTGGTAGCAGAACCATATTCATATTTTCCCAGCACGACTGCATCTGCATTATTTGGACCTTTAATTGCATTAAACGCATATTTTTCGGCTTCTTCAATAGTAAGTATCTTACTACCACTCTCCGCTCTGGCTCTCCCCAGCTTCTTCTCTATCCACCTCCAGACATCATCAACCTTCCCGCCTGCCCAGTCTAAGAACCTGCTCCCCTTCTCCATCAGATCCGGCAAATATTTCTTCCCAAGCTTTATCAGCGCTTCTCCTGCATTGTCTCCCAGCTTCAGCATAAGCCGCACAGGGAGTTCGAAAAAATTTCCCATTCCCAGGATCAGGCATAGAAGAGTTATGGCCGCTTCCGTATCACGTCCTTCAAAATGATAGAGCAGAACATTTACAAAGTCGAACCCGTCAAAGAAAAATCCTCCGAAATCCAGTGCCGTATGCAGCCATTTCAATGCACGGTTCTTGTAAACCTCCGCCCTTGTGGGGCACAGTCCGAAGGG
>DEUB01000047.1 GCA_002362385.1 Lachnospiraceae bacterium UBA3273 | reverse complement strand
CCAATAAAGTGTTGACACAAACAAGAAAATATTCTGTTTTGACATATAAAAAAATGTGATATACTCTTATATGACAGCGGTTGTGAAACTATATTTTGCGGTTGTTATGACAGACGACGGCGACTGTCTGTTATGATATGGATATAAAGGTTGGTACCGGATCTTCCGGTTTTAGGAGAAATTGTGCAGCGGATCAATGAGGATGTCAAAACGGGTAATTTCAAACAGATGTATCTGCTTTACGGGAGCGAGGATTATCTTCGCAGCCAGTATCGGGATAAGTTAAAAAAGGCGTTGTTGGGAGACGGGGATGCCATGAATCTTTCCTGTTTTGAGGGAAAGGATATCAATCAGTCCCAACTTGTAGACCTTTCGGAAACCATGCCCTTTCTGGCGGAACGCAGGGTCATTGTCATTGAAAACAGCGGGATGTTTAAAGGCGGATCCGACGTGCTTTCGGATTATTTAAAGGAGCCATCCCTTACGACCTTTTTTGTATTCAGCGAAAAGGAAGTGGATAAACGAAACAGACTCTTTAAGCTGGTAAAGGAGAAGGGCTATGCCTGCGAATTCGGGGAGCAGGATGAGAATACCCTGACCCGGTGGGTTTTGGGACTTGTAAAAAAAGAAGGTATGGAAATGGACAGGGCCGCCGCTGCCCGCCTTTTGTACAAAACGGGAACGGATATGGAAAATATCCGGAAGGAACTGGAAAAATGCATCTGTTACGGTCTCAAAAGAGGCAGGATCACAGTCTCGGATGTTGATACTATCTGTACGGAGCGGCTTTCCAACAGGATTTTTGATATGATCAATTATATTTCTGCGGGAAAGAAGGAACAGGCCTTAAAGCTCTATTACGATCTGCTGGCATTAAAGGAGCCGCCCATGCGCATTCTCTTTTTGATCTCAAGGCAGTTCAATATGCTGCTCCAGGCAAAGATGCTGCGGGAAAAGGGTTACGACAAACGCGCGATCAGTGAAAAAATGGGAGTTGCGCCGTTTATTGCGGGAAAGTATATGGACCAGGCGGCCCGTTTCAAACGTTCGGTCCTGCGCAGGGCTTTAGAGGACTGCGTTAAGGCGGAGGAGGATGTGAAAACGGGAAAAGTCGGGGATGTTATGAGTGTCGAACTGCTTATGATAAAATACAGCAGCGTTGTATAGTAGGAGGAAAGGAAAATGTTTGGAATGTTTTTTGTAACGCTGTATGGTGTCATGGTTGTAGCCATTGTACCGATCATTGTTGTGCTTAATATACGGAAAAACAGGAAGAAAAACCATAATCAGGATGCAGACGCTACATATGTCGGCAGGGGGTACTATATGCCCGGGGACAGAAGCCGGCAGGGAAATATGTACGGGAACACCCGGGGAAGTATGGCGGGGAACGCATCGGGCAATAATTTATCCGGAGGGCAGGGCGACTTAGGCGGTCAGGCGGCAGGAAATAAAACCGCCGGCGGCAGTACAACGGAATATCTGGAAAGGAAAGCAATGGAGGACCAGAGGGAACATGCGGCAGAAAAGATGGAAGAACAGCGCCGCGTCAATGCCAGATACGGGAATATGCCCATAGCCCGCAGGCATATTTTGGGAGACCCGGTCCCTTCAGGCATGGAGATCGTCTGCTGTAAATACTGCGGCGCGGCAAATGAAGTAAAAATAGGTTATCATAGAGGGCTCTGCTGTTATTTCTGCAGGACGGAACTATAAAAACATCAGGAAGGAAGGATTTAGAAATGAGTAAGATCGATGAAATCAGGGCACAGATGGTAAAGGCGATGAAGGAAAAGGACAAAGAGCGCAAGGATTCCCTTTCCATGCTGTTAAGCGCCTTAAAAAACAAGGCCATTGACAAACGGGAGGATCTGACTGAAGACGAAGAGAACGAAGTGATCAAAAAGGAGATCCGGCAGACAAAGGAAACCATGGACTCTGCACCGGCGGACAGAGACGATATCAGAAGCCAGTGTGAAAAGCGTCTGGCCGTTTATAAAGAATTTGCGCCTGAGGACTTGAGCGAAGACGCCATTCGGGAGATTATCAAAGGCGTGTTAAAGGACCTTGCCATCGAGAGTCCCACACCAAAGGATAAGGGAAAGATCATGAAGGAATTAATGCCCAGAGTGAAGGGAAAAGCCGAAGGAAGCGTTGTCAACAGGATCGTCGGCGAATTTATGGCATAAAGACCGTTTTATAGTACACACCTTCTGTTAGGATAGGGATAAGTCAATTGCCCTTATCTTAACAGGAGGTGTTTTTTTATGAAGACAGTCAGAAGAAAGATAGCGCTTACGGCATTGGGAGCCGTTCTGATCGCCATTATATTCTTTTGCTTTTCCAAATCCGTTTACAGTCAGGGCAGAAGCGGATTGGATGTTTCGGACAGGGAAAGCATGGATGAATCTGAGGATGAGTATATTGAGCAGGTGGCAGAGCTTATGAAGGAATACGGCTGTGAGTACAGCGGGATTACCATGACCAAGGTTTTTGAGGCGGACGGGAGCAGGAGCTATCAGGTATTGATCCACCACAGGAATCTTTCCTTCTTAAGTGAGAAGGAGATGCAGGAATTGGAAAAACGGCTTACGGAGTTTTCCCTGCCCTTTGGGGATGCGAAGTTTACTTACGGCTTTTCCTGCCCCTCATAAGGAAAATGCATGACAGCGTGGTTGTTTGGGATTATAATAGATATAACTTTTTAAAAAGGAGCTGTAGACTATGAGAGATAATCCTAAACCGTTTGAAATATTTAAGCATTTTAAAGGAAAGCAGTATCAGATCCTGGCTCTTGCAAAGGATGCCGGGGACGGACGCAGCCTTGTCGTATATCAGGCTTTGTACGGAGATTACATCATATATGTACGCGATCTTTCGGAGTTTATGAGTCCGGTGGATAAGGTAAAGTATCCGGAGGCTTCCCAGGAATACCGTTTTGAAAGACAAAGCGGGACGGCTGTAACAGGGGAAGAGCAGGGTAATAGACAGGAACCGGTGCAGAAAACGGAGAATGATACGGTGCAGAGCGCTGCAAATATACCGGGAAAGGATGCGGACCGGACGGTGGATAAGGCGTCCGGGGAGCCTTCGGGGAATTTTTTAGACCCTGAGGTAGAAGCATTCCTTGATGCGGAAAGTGTTTATGAAAAACTGAATATTCTGGCGGGCCTGCGGCACCGGATCACGGATGACATGTTGGACATCATGGCTGCCGCATCGGACATCGAGCTGAATAAAGGCAGCACACAGGAGCGTTATGCGGAATTGAAAAACTGTCTTCTTATGACGGAAAAGTATGAGCGCAAACGTATCTGACAGCCTTTAAAGCATGGGATGAAAAAAGACCCGCCGGAATGCACAAAAAGGAGGCGGGCTTATGTCCTTTAGTCTGAATGATAAGCTGGTGGTGGGAGTCAGCACCAGAGCGTTATTTGATCTGACGAAAGAAAGCAATATTTATGAAACGGAAGGGATAGAAGCATTTTGCCGGTTTCAGAGAGAGCACGAGGAGGAGATCCTTGCTCCTGGGCCCGGATTTATGCTGATCAAGGCTCTGTTGAATTTAAACGATCTTCCGGGACAGTCGGACCGGGTGGAAGTGATCATTATGTCCAAAAACAGTGCGGATACTTCTTTAAGGATCTTTCATTCCATCGAGCATTATGGCTTGAATATTACAAGGGCGGTCTTATCCAGCGGAGCATCCCTGACCCCTTATCTGTCCACCTTCCATACGGACCTGTTTCTGTCACACAATGAAGAGGATGTGAGGGGAGCCATAGCGGACGGCATAGCGGCGGGGATCATTATTGACGAGGGACTGTGTACCTATGATAACAAGGGAGACGCCAGCCAGATCAAAATTGCCTTTGACGGGGATGCGGTGCTCTTCTGTGCGGATTCCGAAAAAATTTTTAAAGAAAAGGGTCTTGAGGCCTTTACGGAAAATGAAAGGCTGAATGCAAAAAATCCCTTAGCGGAGGGTCCTTTTGCCAGATTTTTAAAGATCTTATCTTCCATACAAAGAGAATTTCCGGCGGATAAAGCGCCGATTAGGACGGCCCTTGTAACTTCGCGGTGTGCCCCGGCCCATGAGAGGGTCGTAAGGACCCTGCGGGCGTGGAATGTGCGGATCGATGAAGCTTTTTTCCTTGGGGGGATCAGCAAAAGCGAGGTGCTTAGATCCTTTGGAGCCAATATCTTTTTTGACGACCAGGAGGTGCATACCCTCCCGGCATCGGAGGTGGTCCCCACGGCCAGAGTTCCCTGTCTGGATGTGTCCTGATTCCTGCATAGGTTCTTGATCGGCGTTTGTACCGGAAAGCGGGATTAAAAAAATTAATATTTTGCAACATAAAAGCGGTTGCCTACAGGGCCTGTTTCTGGTATAACAGGAATGTGGGAAAATAACGGCAAAAATAAATTATTTGACAGAAATTGATGAAGGCTATGGAAGCGGTAAAATGAGAATAGAACAGGATATTGTTACGCCCCTTCTTTTGTGGTATGAAGGCAATAAGAGGATCCTGCCCTGGCGGGAGGATAAAAATCCCTATCGGATATGGGTGTCGGAGATCATGCTGCAGCAGACGAGGGTCGAGGCCGTAAAGCCTTATTTCGACCGTTTTATGAAAGAACTGCCGGATGTGTCCCGTCTTGCCGGCGCAGACGAGGAACGCCTGCTAAAGCTTTGGGAAGGCCTTGGATACTATAACCGGGTCAGGAACATGCAGAAGGCCGCACAGATCATTATGAAGGACTATAAGGGGACTTTTCCCAAAGACTATGAGGCTCTTATAAAGCTGCCGGGAATCGGAGCGTATACGGCAGGGGCCATTGCATCTATTTCCTTTGGACGATGTGTTCCGGCAGTAGACGGAAATGTGCTTCGGATTTTATCAAGGCTTTTGCTGTATGAAGAGGATATTTTAAGCCTGAAGGCAAAGAAAGATGCGGGAGAGGCTCTTAAGCCTTTGATGCCAAAGAATCGTCCCGGAGATTTTAACCAGGCTTTGATGGAGCTTGGGGCAACGGTCTGTGTGCCAAACGGAGCGCCCCGCTGCTGCGACTGCCCCTGGGAGAAAATGTGCCTTGCCCATAAAGGGGACTGCTGGCAGAATTATCCCAGGAAATCGGCAAAGAAGCCCCGGAAGATCGAAGAAAAAACGGTTATGATCATTGGAGACGGGGAAAGATTTCTGCTGCATAAAAGACCGCCAAGGGGGCTTTTAGCAGGAATGTATGAGCTGCCTTCCATAGAGGGGTATGCGGATGAAGCTGCTGTCGTGGCGGAAGTCAGAAGGCTTAAGTTTTCTCCTCTCAGGATTCAGAAAAGAGGAGAGGCAAAGCATATTTTTACCCACAAGGAATGGCATATGAAAGGCTATGCCGTTTTGGTGGAGGCTATGGATTTTACAAAAAAACCGGTGCGTGGGCCGGGAAAAGATTATATTATGGTATTGCGGGAAGAGACGGAGCGGGATTATCCCATACCTTCCGCTTTTTCTGCGTTTACAAAATATCTGGACATAAAACCCGGAATGGGAAAGAGAATAGAGAAAAAATAGGGAAAAAACAGATAGAATACAAAAAAGCAAGATGACGTTAAAACGTAAAAGTAAAGGCGTAAGAGAGAAATATTAAAAATACAAGAATATTAAGAAAAAAAGGGGAAAGGAATTGGAAAAATGAAACTATTAACAGTAACTGTACCCTGCTATAATTCAGAGCGGTATATGGAAAAATGTATTGAATCATTGCTGCCCGGCGGCGAGGATGTGGAGATCATTATTGTGGACGACGGATCCACGGACAGAACCGCAGAAATTGCGGATCGCTATGCGGAAGAATATCCGTCCATGGTAAGGGTCATCCACAAAGAAAACGGCGGACACGGTTCGGCAGTCAATGCGGGGATAGAAAATGCCACAGGCATTTATTTTAAAGTGGTGGACAGTGACGACTGGGTAAATAAGGATTCCTATTTGAGGATATTGGTGGCTTTGCGCTGTCTGGTAGGGGGACAACAGGTCATCGATATGGTAATCAGCAATTTTGTCTATGAAAAGGAAGGCGCGGAAAGAAAGCGGGTAGTTGCGTTCCGCCATACCCTGCCGGACGGAGAAGTATTTACATGGGATGAAGTGGGACATTTCAATGTGGCCCAGTATATTCTCATGCATTCCGTTATCTACAGGACGAGACTGCTTTTGGATTGCGGCTTAAAGCTTCCGGAGCATACCTTCTATGTGGACAACCTCTTTGTTTTTGAGCCCCTTCCCTATGTGAAAAATATGTACTATATCGATACCAATTTTTACCGGTATTATATCGGCAGGGCTGACCAGTCCGTTCACGAGAGCGTTATGATCGAGCGCGTGGACCAGCAGATCAAGGTCAATAAACTGATGATCGATTACCTTACTTCAACAAGGATCGCAAACAAGAAGACCTATAAGTATATGGTAAAATATCTGGATATCATCACTACCGTCTCCTCAATTATGCTGATCCGGGCAAAAACTGATGAGGCCCTTGAAAAGAAAAAAGAACTGTGGGCATACTTAAAGAAAAAGGATATAAAGCTTTACCACAGGCTACGCCACGGATTTATGGGAATAACCATGAATCTTCCGGGAAAGCCGGGAAGAAAGACTTCTACGGGACTTTACAAAATCGCACAGAAATTTGTGCAGTTTAATTGACTTTTTAGAGAAGAGTTTATATAATAGCATCAAATGGCGATGACGAAGAGAAGTAGCGTAACTTATCGTTTCCAGCGAGCGGGGAAGGGTGCGAGCCCCGTAAAGTGAATTTACGTGAATAACACTTTATCAGCTGCAATCTGAAAGCTTATGCAAGTAGGTGCGACGTGGGCCATGCGTCAGTGGCAGGGTTTAATTTGTTAAACTATTGAGTGACTGCTTAGCAGTAATTCAGGTGGTACCGCGGACTTAACTGTTCGTCCTGAAACGATCGGGTTTGGGATGGGCAGTTTTTTGATGCCCTAAATGCAGGCGTCAGTGTGACAAACATAAGCCGGGCTACCCGTAGGAAAAATGAAGTATATGTGCCGGAGTTTCTGTGCACGGGAATAAAAGTATAAAGGAGAATGAGGACAATGAATATTTCTAACATGTATCGTGACCGGACCATGGATATGGTAACGGAAAAGGATGTGGATTCCTCCGTAAGGCTGGCAGGCTGGGTTGAGAATATCCGCGACCACGGCGGCGTTTCCTTTGTGGATTTACGGGATATGTATGGCGTTATGCAGGTGGTCATGAGGGATACCACCTTACTTGACGGCATCAACAAAGAGGACTGTATCAGCGTAGAGGGCGTGATCCAGCACAGGGATGAGGAGACCTATAATCCCAAAATTCCTACGGGAACCATCGAATTGGAAGCCCATAAGGTTGAAATGCTTGGAAAGGTATACCGTCAGCTCCCCTTTGAGGTTATGACTTCCAAGGAGATCAGGGAGGACCTTCGCTTAAAATACCGTTATCTGGATTTGAGAAATAAAAAGGTAAAAGATAATATCATTTTCCGGTCTAAGGTCATCAGCTTTTTGCGGGAAAAAATGACAGAGATGGGATTTTTGGAGATCCAGACGCCGATTCTGTGCGCATCGTCTCCCGAAGGCGCAAGGGATTATATCGTTCCGTCCAGAAAGTATAAAGGGAAATTTTATGCTCTTCCCCAGGCGCCACAGCAGTATAAGCAGCTTTTAATGGTTTCGGGCTTTGATAAATATTTTCAGATCGCTCCCTGTTTCCGCGACGAGGATGCAAGGGCTGACCGTTCTCCCGGAGAATTTTACCAGCTGGATTTTGAGATGGCGTTCGCCACACAGGAGGATGTATTCCGTGCGGGAGAGGAGATCCTGACTGCAACCTTTGAAAAATTTGCGCCGGAGGGGGCAAAGGTAACAAATGCCCCTTATCCTGTTATCAGTTATAAGCAGGCCATGTTGGAATACGGCACCGATAAGCCTGATTTACGCAATCCGCTGAAAATCGTGGATGTGACGGATTTCTTCCAGAGGTGTACTTTTAAGCCTTTCCACAAAAAGACGGTCCGGGCTATTAACGTTCATGCAAAACTGTCCAAGGGCCAGCACGAGAAGCTTTTAAAATTTGCGCAGTCCATCGGAATGGGCGGACTGGGTTATCTGGAAGTGTTAGAGGATAAGAGCTACAAGGGTCCTATCGATAAATTTATCCCCGACGATATGAAGGGAGAGATCGCTGAAATTGCAGGACTTGAAGTTGGCGACACCATTTTCTTTATTGCGGATAAGGAAAGCCGTGCGGCCGTTTATGCGGGACAGATCCGTACGGAGCTTGGCAGCCGTCTGGGATTGATAGAAGAGAATGCATACAGGTTCTGTTTTATCAATGATTTTCCTATGTATGAATATGATGAGGAAGAAAAGAAGATCATCTTTACCCATAATCCTTTCTCCATGCCCCAGGGCGGATTGGAGGCTTTGAATACCAAGGATCCGTTGGAGATTCTGGCATATCAGTATGATATTGTGTGCAACGGCGTAGAACTTTCTTCCGGCGCGGTCCGTAACCATAATCTGGATATTATGGTAAAGGCATTTGAGATCGCAGGCTATACGGAGGAGGATTTAAAGCAGAAGTTCGGTGCGCTTTATAATGCGTTCCAGTTCGGTGCGCCGCCTCACGCAGGTATGGCGCCCGGGGTTGACCGTATGATCATGCTGCTTAAGAATGAGGAGAATATCCGCGAGGTTATTGCTTTCCCGATGAACGGAAACGCACAGGATCTGATGTGCGGGGCGCCGGGAGAAGTGACGGAGATGCAGCTTAGGGAAGTGCATATTAAGGTCAGGGATTAGTGAACGGATAAGAATTTGTTAGGGTGTTGGTAATACAAGAAAAGGATATTCCCCCTCGCCGGGGATGCAAATCGGGGGCTTTTTCCGCAAAAAAATGTATTTATTTCAGGAACGCGCTTGCGCTCCGGCAAAGGCGTAGCGGCACGTAAGATTGCAAAGGACGCAATCTAAGTGCCGACGCCTTTGCTAGGGTTCCTTCAATTAAATACATTTTTTGCGGGAAAAGCCCCCGATTTGCACCCCCGGCGAGGGGGAATATCCTTTTCTTGGGTTCAACACCCGGGCAAAGTCTTTGCTGGGAATTGGATTGTTTGTTTCTTCAATTTCATAATTTTGTGTGGATCAGCCTTTTAAGAATTCTAAGTTTTCCACCAGGGTGCTGCCGGCTTTGGTTTCGGGCAGGTAGTAGACGAGCCAGTATAAGGAAGCCGCCATGGCCATTCCGGTCAGTACGTCGAAGGCGGAATGTTGTTTTAAAAACATGGTGGAAAGAATAATGGATATGCATAAAATGTGGGAGCATACCCGTAATACTTTCTGATTTTTTAACTGCCGGGATTTCTGGATGGCAAAATCGGCGGCAAGGGAGTTGTACACGTGGATACTGGGAAATACATTGGTGCAGGTATCGGCTTTATAAAGCGCTTTTACAACGTCCAAAAAGATATTGTCCCTGGCAAGGCGGTCAAGGTCGGGCCTTAAGGGCTGCATATTGGGCATGAGGTAGGAGACCGCTAAAAATACGGTCATGCCTACGCCTAAGGTAAAGCAGAGTCTGATGTAGTCTTTACGGTCTAAAAAGATAAATAAAGCGACGGTCCCTGCAATATATAGGAACCAGAGCATGTAGGGTATGATAAAATATTCGCAAAAAGGAATCTTAAAATCAATCTGCATTTTGATAACGTGGTATGTGTCCACAGGACGTTTTTCGAGATAGGAAAAAACAGCCACGTAAAAGATACCATATAAAATCGGTAAAAGAATACGGATAGCCAGTTTCCCTTTAGATAAAGGCTTTCTGTTTATATTATGATTTTGCATTTTCACGTCAAAGTCCCCTTTATAAATTAACTCTATAAAGGAAGATATACTACAAAATCAGGGGTTTGTCTAGATGAAATTTAAACCATTCTTTTGGCAGGAAAGGGCAATTTTTTGTTGCTTTCCACAATATTCCCCGTCTGCGTGTACGATCAGGGGGACGTCTGTATTGATCTCAAGCCGGCGGCACCTGAAAAAGTAGACGTTTTTTGCTTTGGTATGCAGGCCGAAAAAGGCAAGGGGAAGCAGATAGAGCGCACGCCATTTTCTTAGTCCTGCAACAACCAAAACATCGAAAAGGCCGTCATGGCAGTCAGCCATGGGCGCCATGCGGATGCCTCCGCCTTCGTAAGGATGGACCATGGAAACGGCGAAGAGCAGCTTGTCGAAATGTTTTGTGGAGCCGTCTTCAAAGGTAATGTCACAGCCGCAGACAGGAGCAGAGATTAATTGTTTTAAGGCGATCCCTGCATAGGTAAGCTTGCCGAGGCCTAAGCGGTTTAACGTATTTTTTAATTTTGAATCCAGGGCTTCTTTGCAGACGGCGGCATCCAAACCGATACCGCAGCTGACGCAGAAACGCCTGTCGGTACGGTTTTTTGTAACCAACATCCCGGTATCCGTTACCCTGGCTGCGGGCTTTTTCATACGCCGGATCAATTCGTCGGGAGAGGAAGCCAGCTGAAGAGATCTTGCCAGATCGTTGCTGGAACCGGTGGGAAGATAGGCGAGGGTAATATTCTCTGTGCCGTTGAGGGCGTTGACCGTTTCGTTGATGGTGCCGTCCCCGCCGAGAACACACAAAACGTCTGAAGAGCCGGATCCCATTTTTTCCAAAACTTCTTTGGCACATTTTGTAGCGCCGTTCTGTTTGTCCGTAAAAAAGACTTCGTATACGATGGAATTTTGATTCAGTTTTTCCTTGAAGGCTTCCCATTTCCGTTTTCCCATACCGGATTTGGAAGCGGGATTGACAATGATGTAAAGCATATGTGGCTCTCCTTGTTACGGTTTTTGAAATATGTTGTCGTTTGGGATTATCAATGCAGTTCTTTTCCGAGTAATTGCAATATTTCTTAAATTTTAACATACTTTGTCAATAAGGGACAAATTTCTTTTTGGATTTTCCGTTTCTTAAAAAGTCTATACTTCCAAATTGTTCGCATCCGTATAATTTTGACAAAAATTTAGCATGAATCTGTACTGAAATGGGAAAATGTTCAGATTGTCGACAAAAATTGTACCAATTTTTTTTAAAAGGATATAAAATGAATATATAGCCAAATAATTTGTTAAGAGGGAAAATTATATGAAAATTTTTATAAAAAAGTACAAAGAGCTGTTGGTCATGTTGGCGCCGTTCTGTTTTATAACCGCTAACTGGTATAGCAGTATGCGGCTTAAGGAAGACTGGTCTGCCATGATTCCGTATAAAGGATATGAATTTCTATTTTATAATCGGGGGGAAGCTTTTCTTTTAGTATATTTGTTGACCGTTATTATTCAAACGATGGCACTGAAGTATCCGTCACTTTGCATATGTTCTATTATAGGACATGTTTTTTGTGTATATTGTTTATTGATCTTTCCCGTTATATTTATAGGGACCTTTACTCATGACATTTATAGATTTTACGGTATCGGCGCATATGTTGCTGTTGTATGCGAGGTACTTGCGATTATTTTAAATGTTGTTGAAATTATAAAAAAATAAAATATGCGTATGGGGTAGAGAGTAAAGGGGGTGTCGGGAAACGAACAGCCCCTTGTTATATTTCTTTTTGGATTTCCCGTTCCTTTTGAAAAAAAAGTATGCTATACTAATTTGGATATTACACAAAAATTTCCCCGCGGGTCTTCGGACGGAAATTTCGTGAAAACATGATCTACGGCATTTATAGACGGGTGCACGGCATTTTGGAAAGTATGGCACGGGGGTAATATATTAAGTAAAGAAAAGCAGGAGGATAAAGAAATGTATTCTTTAGACGAAGTAAAGAAGGTCGATCCCGAAATCGCACAGGCAATTGTGGATGAGCAGGAGAGACAGAACAGCCATATAGAGCTGATCGCTTCCGAAAACTGGGTAAGCAAGGCTGTTATGGCCGCAATGGGAAGCCCCTTGACCAACAAATATGCGGAAGGCTATCCCGGAAAGAGATATTACGGCGGATGCCAGTGTGTAGACGTTGTGGAGGATCTGGCAAGAGAGAGGGCAAAGGAATTATTCGGCTGCGAATATGCCAATGTACAGCCCCACTCCGGCGCACAGGCAAATCTGGCGGTACAGTTTGCCATCTGCAAGCCCGGCGATACCATTATGGGTATGAATTTAGACCACGGCGGACATCTGACCCACGGAAGCCCGGCCAATATTTCCGGTACGTATTTTAATATCGTGCCTTACGGCGTTAATGACGAAGGCTTTATTGATTATGACAAATTAAGGGAGATCGCACTGGAGAGCAAGCCTAAGATGATCATTGCAGGCGCTTCCGCTTATGCCAGGGCTATTGATTTTAAGAAATTCCGCGAAGTGGCTGACGAAGTGGGCGCTGTATTGATGGTAGATATGGCTCATATTGCCGGACTGGTAGCGGCAGGCCTTCATGAAAGTCCTATCCCTTATGCGGATGTTACTACCACCACGACTCACAAGACCCTGCGCGGACCCCGCGGCGGCCTGATTTTGAGCAGTCAGGAAATGGCTGATAAGTATAACTTCAACAAAGCGGTATTCCCCGGCATTCAGGGAGGTCCTTTAATGCATGTCATTGCGGCAAAGGCAGTCTGCTTCAAGGAAGCCTTAAGCGATGATTTCAAAAAATACCAGCAGGGTATCGTGGACAATGCCCAGGCTCTCTGCAAGGGGCTTATGGACAGAGGTATCAAGATTGTTTCCGGCGGCACGGACAATCATCTGATGCTTATGGATCTGACACCCTTTGAACTGACGGGAAAGGCTGTGGAGAAGCTTTTGGATGACGCCCATATTACGGCTAATAAGAATACCATTCCCAACGATCCCAAGTCTCCCTTCGTAACAAGCGGTATCCGTCTGGGTACGCCTGCGGTTACATCCAGAGGCATGAATACTGAGGATATGGACAAGATTGCTGAGGCCATTGCTCTGGTTGTAAAGGGCGGCGAGGAGAAAGTGCCTGAAGCAAGGGCTATCGTGCAGGAACTGACGGATAAATATCCGCTGATCTGATAAGATTGACTTTAATTAATAAATGAATGAAAAGAGGACTCTGTAAAATGATCGCTTTGGTCAAATAACAGAGTTCTTTTTTACATTGTTATTATTGGAATGTAGAATCGGTGCCCTTTTTATACAGATTTATGGAGATAACAATGCTCTAAAAGCATTTGAAGATTATAAAGTGTTGGTTTTTGCATGAATGTCTGATATGATAAAAACAAAACGCTAAGGGGAGGGATTCTTGTATGGAACTTCGGGTCTTACAGTATTTTCTTGTAGTGGCAAGAGAAGAGAATATTACGAGGGCAGCAGCCCTTTTACACATCACGCAGCCAACGCTGTCCCGCCAGCTGATGCAGTTGGAGGAGGAACTTGGCGTCCGGCTGTTTCACAGGGGCAGGCATAATATCCTGCTGACGGAGGAGGGAATGTTGCTTCGACGGCGCGCACAGGAGATCGTGGATCTGGCCGAAAAGACGGAAAAGGAACTGACCTGTGGGGAGAAAACCGTTTCCGGGGAAATATCTATAGGCTGCGGAGAAGCGCAGAACATGAAACCCCTTTGTGAGATGATCGCTTCCTTCCAAAAGGAATATCCGGATGTGACCTTTCATTTCTATACCGCCATTGCAGACGACGTGAAGGAACTTTTAGAAAACGGCGTCCTTGATATGGGACTTTTGCTGGAGCCTGTAGAGATCAGCAGATATAATTTCCTAAGACTTCCGTTAAAGGAAAAATGGCATGTGTTGATGCGCAAGGATTCCCCTTTGGCAAAAAAGCAAAGCATCACTCCGGATGATCTGGTGGACGTTCCCCTGATCGTAGCGAAACGGCAGTCTGTGCGGAATGAATTTGAAAACTGGTTTGGCCATGGCAGGGAGAAGCTTTGTGTTAAATCGACCGTCAATCTATCCCATAATAATCAGCAGATCATGGTAGAGAGCGGCATCGGTATGACGATAACTATGGAATTCGCATGTGACAGAGATACCCTTTGCCTGCGCCCTTTGGAACCGGAGATCGTAAGCGGCTGTGTCCTTGTATGGAAAAAGAATCAGGCTCTTTCTCCGGCAATGGTACGATTTATTGCATATATTAAGGAGCGGCTGGCAAAAAGGGCAGAAGGGAAAGAAAACGGGTAAAGAAAAAAGGACAATTGAAAAATCCAGGTATTCATTTCAGGCATTTTTTCTGATTCGATATAAGTATTAGACATTGAAAAAAAGCGGATTTACAATAAAAGTGTTCCCGGAAAGGGAAAGCTGTACTGCCGGACAGATTCTTGGAGGAGCAGAAGAATGACAATGAAGGAAGTAAGCGAACGGTATCATATTCCCATAAAAATGCTGAAGGAATATGAAAGCTGGGGACTGTGCTATGCCGTAAAAAAGACTGCGGGGACGTGGCCGTATGATGATTTGGACATACAGAGACTCAGTATGATCATGACGCTTAAGGATATCGGTTTTAACAAAAATGAAGTGGAAGCCTATATGCGCCTTGAGTCGGAAGGGGAGCATACATGGCCCGATAGGATTAGGATGTTAGAGCAAAGAAGAGGGAAAACACTGGATGAGATCCATCTTAAGGAAAAGCAGATAGCCTATATGGATTACCTGCGTCATGAAATGAAGAAGGACAAAGACAATGTTTAGAGCGGGAAAAAGGACTGGCCGGATAGATGGTTGATTAATTATAAAAAGGAGAGGTTGCTATGAAGATCAACAGTAAAGAAGAATTCAACAAACAGAATGTATTTGGTTTAGGACAGGAGAATACTGCATTTGCACAGTATTTTATCGGCAATTCCTACCTAAATCCCCTGACAGATCCCAAAGAGACGGCGGTATTTCTGGCAAATGTCACTTTTGAGCCGGGATGCCGGAATAACTGGCACATCCACCATGCAAAGAGCGGCGGCGGACAGATATTGATCTGCACGGCAGGAAGCGGATGGTATCAGGAGGAAGGAAAAGAAGCGGTCAGTTTAGAGCCGGGCATGGTCATTACGATCCCTGCGGAAGTTAAGCACTGGCACGGGGCCAAAGCGGACAGCTGGTTTTCCCATATAGCGGTGGAGGTTCCCGGAGAAGAGACGAAGAACGAATGGTGTGAGCCGGTGGACGACGAGGCTTATGGAAAATTATAAGAGGAGGAGGGTTTAGCGATGATGGATTTTTATGAAACCGATCCGGAATTTATGGAGCGCATGGAATATTTTACTTTGGAAGAAGTGGTAAAGGAGCCGGGACAGGAGCTGCCGGAGGAGACACGTTTTCTGGCAGTCCTTGCCGCATTGCTGGGCTGTCAGGGGCTGGACGTTTATAAGGATATGCTGGATAAGGCCTTAGACAGCGGGCTTATGCCTGTCATGGTAAAGGAGACGGTCTATCAGGCGGTGGATTATCTTGGGATTGGAAGGGTCATGCCGTTTTTATCTGCGACCAATGACGTTTTAACGGCACGAGGTGTAAAACTGCCTCTTCCTTCGCAGAAGACCACGACCCTGGAAGACAGGCTGGAAAAAGGCGCCGGGGCTCAGGCGGAGATCTTCGGGGAGCATATGAAGGAAGCGTGGAAGGCGGGCCATATCAACCGTTGGCTGGCAGAAAACTGCTTCGGCGATTATTACACAAGGGGCGGACTCGATCTGCGGCAGCGGGAAATGATCACTTTCTGCTTTCTGGCGGCACAGGGCGGCTGTGAGCCGCAGCTGACTGCCCATGCAAAGGGAAATATGAATCTTGGAAACGACAGGGAGTTTTTGATCCGGGTCATTTCGCAATGCCTGCCGTATATCGGTTATCCACGCAGTTTGAATGCCATAAACTGTGTGAATAGGGCGGCAGAAAAATAGAGAAATTTTAGAGAAAGAGGGAGTAAAATACAAAAGGAAAAAGGGATTTGCAGGATAATCAGGTAAAATTTAGATATAGCGGGATTGCTGTTGACAGTATATATGGTTTGTGATACTTTAAGTGTACTAGCAGCAATAGTACACACGCAGAATACGGTAATTCACTTATGGAAAACAAAGCATCAAAAAAAGGAACCAGAGAAGAAGAGAGAGAACGAAGAAGACGGAAAAGAAGAATGCGGGTCTACAGGGCTCGCTTTTTGGCTGCCCTTGCATTAACGGGAATCGTTCTGTTACTGGTTCTTGGCTGTATCGGCATTTTCAGGCTGGTATTTAAAGGAGACTTAAAGACTGAAAAGGAGATCGTCCGGGAAACCATGGAGATCGTCGATGAAGATATGGACCTTTTGGATGAATTAAAGGAGAAGATGAAGGGGACGGAATTTACCCTGATCTTAGATGCGGGACATGGCGGCAGCGACGTGGGAACCGGAGACGCCTCCTATTATGAAAAAGATATCAATATGGATATTGTAAATGAGATGGTTCCGCTTTTGGAGTATTGCGGCGTTAAGGTTCTCCTTACCAGGGACGGGGATGAAACAGTAGCGCTGGAAGAACGTTCCGGCTTTGCAAATGAAAGCGAAGCCGACCGCTTTGTCAGCATTCATTGTAATTTTTGTGAAGACGATGCATCGGTAGCGGGCTTGGAATGCTATTACTGGCAGGGCAGCAGCGTAGGACAGAACTACGCGGAGAGTATTGTCGGTGCGGCAGAAGAGAGCGGAGAAATAAAAGTACGGGGAACAAGGACTCAGGACTTCCATGTATTGCGGGAAACGCAGATAACCGCCATTCTGATAGAGACGGGCTATATTTCCAACAAAGAGGAAGGAGAGAAACTTATGAGCTCCGACTATCAGAAGACCCTGGCCTTTTATCTGGTCAAGGGGATCATCGAGGGTTATCTGGATTCGGAAGGGACGCCTTCTTATCAGCAGAGCTTTTAGCAGCCCTTACGGGTTTTGTCCCCCAAGTTGCGGCCCCGAGCAAAAAGGAACCGTATACGGGGGAATATTTAAGGCGGAAGTAATACAAGAAGCAAAAAATGTCATAGGCCAGACGCTGAAACGGCCTGTCAGTGGTATAAGTGAGACTGAAAGTGCCTGCCGTGCCCCCGTTCATATTCATGTGCCCAAGGAGTTTTAGGGCATATTGAATCTCCGTAACGCAGAAAGGCAGGACGAGGACTGTGTATATGACGAGAAGTAAAATGATGAGATAATGGACTATTCCGGGGATCCGTCCCGAAAGAGGCTTTGCGCCAAAAAGGCCGCCTGCCGCCTGCATGATGCAAAAGCCTATGGAGAAAAGAAACGCCGGATATACAGTCAGCTGGAAGGCTACGGTCAATCCTGTGTGGAAAGTGTCGCCTGACCATGTTTTCAGCCGGGGCCTTGCAATGGTAATAAAGATTTCCAACAGCAGGACGATCAAAACGCTGACGGCAAGCTTCCGATATTCCCGTTTTTTATCCGGCGGCGTGGGAATGCCGAAGATCAAAATATTCACATCCGTATTCAACACTTCTGCAATTTTTATGAGCATATCAATGTCAGGGTTGGACTTTCCCGTTTCATAATTGGAAACGGTCTGGCGGCTTACAAACAATTTTTCCGCAAGCTCATCCTGAGTCATTTTATTTTTGTTCCGCATGTTTCGAATGTTTTTACCTACGTTAGCCATAGCAATCACCTCATGAATATAGTATCCTATATCCGTGGGAAAGTCACGCAAAGTATCTTTGCGAAACTTTTTTGTAACCTTTTTGTCTTATTTCACATCTAACTTATGTAAAAAGCATAAGATCCGGAAAATATGCAAAATCCAAACAAAAAATCCGCCTGCAAATGCCGGATAGATAGGAAGTGCCGGTAACCGGCCCGTAAGGCGGCAATAAAAGAGAGGAAAAGATGGATAAAGAGAAATTCAGCGCGGAAGTTCTTGCGGCAGAAAAAAGCATGTACCATATTGCAAAGTCCATTGTGGGAAACGATGAGGACTGCGCCGATGCCATGCAGAACGCCATACTTTCCGCCTATACCAAACTTTATACATTAAAAAACGAGGCTTATTTCAAAACCTGGCTGACAAAAATTCTGATCAATCAGTGCTATCAGCTTTTAAGGGAGAAAAAAGCCACCGTATCCTATGAAGATTATATGGACGGGCAGTTTCCTTGCGAGTATTTACAGATAGAGGATGAACAATGTTCGGACGTATTTCTGGAAGTGATGAATTTAAAGGAAAAGTACCGTATCCCTTTTGTCCTTCATTATGTGAAAGGGTACTCTGTAAAGGAAATAGCAAAAATGCTGGACATTTCCACACAGAACGTAAAGGTGCGTCTGTACAGGAGCCGGGATTTGCTGAAGGATAAACTGAAAGGAGAGTATGGCTATGCATGATCGGGATAAATGGATGATGGAAAAAGAATTTCCAAAAGTGCCGGAAAAAATTCACGGTATGGTTTTGGAGACTCTGGAAAATCTGGAGAAAGAAAATCCCTCAATGAAAAAAGGAGGCAATACCATGAAAATAAAGAAAAGAAGAGTGATCTTTGCAGCGGCGGCGTTGGCTGCCATGTTTGGAACGACGGTTGCGGCGGCAGAGCTGTTTTCCTGGAATGAGCAGGCGGCGGATTATTTTAATAATCCCCCTGAAGAAGTGCAGAATGAGATGGTGGCGCAGGGCGTTGTCATGGAGCAGAACGATTCCGCTACTGACCAGGGCATTACGGTAACAGTAAAGCAGACTGTCCAGGATGATAACAGGCTGTATATCCTGCTGGATGTGCAGAGTGAAGAAGCGTTGATTGATAATAACAGCGTCTTTGACAAATGGAATGTCATGACAAAAGATACGGATGCATTTGATAACCTGGGAGCGTCCTTTGCAGAAGGCACTCCTGTGGGGAAACAGGAGGATAAGACCAGCCGGGGCTATTATGAAATTACCGGATTAAAGACCTATGGCAGGGAGTGGAATGAGGATAGCATTACATTGGATCTGGGGCAGTTTTGCTATTACACCTATGAGGGGGAAGGAATGGGAACGCCCCACGTGATAGACGGAAACTGGAAGCTGGAGATTCCCCTTGGGGAGCAGACCCAGGCAGTTACAAAGGTTTATGAGCCGGGCAGCCAGGTCATGGTTTCGGGAATGCCCGTGACCGTAAAGAGGGTGGAAGTATCGCCTATTTCCACAGTGATCGTTTACGAGCTTGAGGATGTGCAGAATGTGATCAATACGGCCTATGCCGATGAAGAAGATGTTTTTCTGTATGAACTGCAGTTGAGCGGCTTCCGTTATGATAACGGCGAAACGGTAGAAAACGGTGCGGGAGGAGGCATGAGCACTTATTGGGATACGGAAGCAGGAGAAGATATCTATAAAATCGGCCTTTGGGGCATGATCGAACCGGAAAGGGTAACCGCTATCCTTTTGGGAGAAGATATGACGGCTGTGGAATTGCAATAGGATCAATATAAAGACGTCGGGCGTCTCTGTGGGCTTTTGCTGCGGAGACGCCGTTTTGTATCTGATACGGGATATCCGGACATGGCGGCAAGATCAAGATGATAAATGACGAAGGAAACAGAATGTTGTCAAATCTCCTGATTTGTTGTTGACAAAGTATAAAGTATAAAATATAATTAATTAAAGTTTAATAAGTAAATAGTAATTGTGCATTAAACGACATCAAAATTATAAATTTTGACAAGAAAAACTGTAATTTGGAAAAAATTTACAAAACAAACATTAATAATTGCAGAAAGCACATTACAAATGGGTCCATGTTTTATAGGAGCTGCAAAGGTTTACCAAATGATATTTCAGAAAGGAGGGACGAAAAAGCTTTCAAACATATTGCAAATCGTAGTACACAACATTAAATGAAGATCAGTAACAGGAATGAATTTGAAAAGGAGAAAAATATGAAGAAAATTTGTAAAAAGCTCATGGTAGTGATGATGGTATTGACATTGGTATTTTCCATGACTGCCTGCGGAGACGGTAATCAGGGAAGCGGCGGAAATTCCAAAGAAGACAATAATGCGGCTGCAGATGACAACGGAGCGCCTGCGGACAACGGCGGGGACTCAGAAGATGACGGAGGAGAAGCTGCCGACAACGGCAAAGGAGACGGCAAAAAGGTCGGTATCGCCATGCCGTCAAAGGATCTGCAGCGTTGGAGCGAAGACGGGGCGTATATGAAAGAGGCTATGGAAAACAACGGATATACGGTAGATATCCAGTATGCGAATAATGATATCGGCGTACAGGCTTCACAGATCGAAAACATGATTACCGGCGGATGCGATATTCTCGTGATCGCCGCTATTGACGGCGGAGCCCTTTCGGAGGTGCTGGAAAAAGCCAAGGCGGCCGATATCCCCGTCATTGCATATGACAGGCTCATCATGAATACGGATGCCGTTTCCTATTATGCAACCTTTGACAACGAAAAGATCGGGATCATGCAGGGACAGTATATTGCCGACAAACTGGATCTGGAAAATCAGGCCGGGCCTTTCAACTTTGAAATATTTACAGGCCCTACAGATGACAACAACGTAAATTTCTACTTTGGCGGCGCAATGTCGGTTCTGCAGAAATACGTAGATGAAGGCAAACTGGTGATCCGGTCGGGAACGGAGGTTTCCATGGCGGCCTGTGCCACACCAAACTGGTCACAGGAAGAGGCCCAGAAGAGAATGGATAATATCATTGCAAAAAGCTATACCGGCGGCGAAAAGTTAGACGCCGTGTTATCGTCCAACGATTCCGTGGCAAACGGCATTACCAACGCTTTACTCACGGCAGGTTATACAGAGGAGGATTTTCCCATCATTACCGGACAGGACTGTGAGATCACTTCCGTAAAAAATATGCTGAAAGGTTTACAGTCAATGTCTGTCTTTGTGGACACAAGAAGGCTGGCAAATGTTACGGCCGATATGGTCGACGCCATCATGAACGGGGAAGAACCGGAGATCAACAATACGGCGGATTACGACAACGGAACAGGGATCATTCCGACCTATCTTTGCGAGCCCCAGGTGTGCGACATCAATAATTATAAAGAGGTGCTTATAGATTCGGGTTATTATACGGAAGACAGGCTTCAGTAGCGGGATTTCACATGGATTTTACGGGGCTGCTGCAAAAAGCGCGGTTGTCTTGCAGCAGCCTCCTATAAAGGAGGAGAAGATATTTTGAGCAGAATATTGATGGAGATGAAGGAGATTACCAAAACATTTCCCGGCGTCAAGGCTCTCGACCATGTAAATCTTTGTGTGGAAGCGGGAGAAATACATGCCCTTGTGGGAGAAAACGGCGCCGGTAAATCTACATTGATGAATATTTTAAGCGGCGTATATCCATATGGGAGCTATGAGGGGGAGATCATCTATGACGGAAAACGATGTGAATTCCAAAAGATCAAAGACAGCGAGCAGAAAGGAATCGTTATCATCCATCAGGAACTGGCTCTTGTACCTTATATGACCATTGGGGAAAATATGTTTTTGGGAAATGAAAGAGGCAGCCGCTATAACTTAAACTGGAACGCTACGTTCAGGGAGGCGGAGGAACTGCTGAAGAGAGTGGGACTATCGGAACCGCCCCAGACCCTGGTAAAAGATATCGGCGTGGGCAAACAGCAGCTTGTTGAAATTGCCAAGGCGCTGACAAAGGATGTAAAGCTGTTGATATTGGATGAGCCTACGGCTTCCCTGAACGAGTCGGATTCAAAAAAACTGTTGGACCTTCTGCTTGAGTTTAAAAAGAAAGGAATGACCTCTATCATCATTTCCCATAAGTTAAATGAAATTTCTTATGTGGCGGATAAGATCACGGTGCTTCGGGATGGTATGACCATCGAGACTCTCGATAACCGGGAGCATGTGATAGATGAGAACCGGATCATCAAGGGAATGGTAGGACGGGAACTGACGAACCGGTTTCCGGCAAGGGAAAACGTAAAGATCGGCGAGACAGGCATGGAGATCAAAAACTGGACGGTCCATCATCCTTTAGTTCCCGAAAGGAAGGTTGTAGACCATGTAAACATGTATGTCAGACGCGGCGAAGTGGTTGGTATATCGGGACTGATGGGGGCGGGGCGCACGGAATTCGCCATGAGTATATTCGGAAAAAGCTACGGGGTCAATATAAGCGGAGAGATGATGCTGAACGGAAAAGAAGTGAAATTGAATTCCGTCTGGCAGGCAATAGAAAATAAGCTGGCTTATATCTCCGAAGACCGAAAAGGCAACGGCCTCATATTAAGTAATTCGATCCGGGTCAACACGACCCTTGCCAAAATGGATAAGGTCAGACGTTTTGGCGGCGTTATTGATAAAAACAAGGAATACGAGGTGGCCGAATCTTATAAAGAAAAGCTTAAGACGAAAGCAACTTCCGTGGAACAGAATGTGGGAAACTTAAGCGGCGGCAATCAACAGAAGGTCCTGCTTGGCAAATGGATGTTTACGGAACCGGATATCATGATACTGGACGAACCCACGAGAGGAATTGATGTGGGGGCAAAGTATGAGATTTATTGCATTATCAATTCTCTGGCGAAGGAAGGGAAATCCATTATCATGATCTCATCCGAACTGCCGGAGATCCTTGGTATGTGCGACAGGATCTATGTGATGGACCAGGGAAGATTCGTAGGCGAACTTGAGAGAAAAGAGGCAACCCAGGAAAAGATCATGGCAATGATATTGAAGCACGGGGCTTCACAGTAAAGGAGGAGGAAAAAGGTGGATGGTGTAAAAAAGGTACTGAAAAAAAATTCAATGCTGTTTGTTCTGTTGATCGTTGCAGTGTTTTTCGGATGGAAAACGGAGGGAGTGCTGTTTGATTCCCAGAATGTAACGAATCTGATCGCACAAAACGGTCATGTGGTAATTCTTGCAGTGGGCATGCTGATGTGTATTTTGACGGGAGGTAATATCGATCTTTCGGTAGGTTCCATCGTTGCTTTTATAGGGGCCGTGGCGGGTAAGCTGATGGTCACATATAAAATGAACTTTGTACCCGTTATTGCCATATGTCTTGTGCTTGGGGTTCTGATCGGAATGTGGCAGGGCTTTTGGATCGCATATATCAGGATTCCCTCCTTTATTGTGACTCTTGCCGGCATGCTTTTGTGGAGGGGCATCTCGCTGATCATTTTGGACGGTCTGACCATATCCCCCTTTCCGGATGAGTTTAAAGTGATCTTTAACAGCTATATTCCCAATCCCTTTGGGGGAAGCATCAATATCATGTGTATGCTGATCGCAATAATTGTATGCCTCTTCTATCTGTTCATATCGGTCAAAGGCCGCAGGGACAGAAAGAAACAGGGATATACGGTGGAAAATCCGGTTCCCGCATTCATGAGGGCGGCTGTTACCTGCCTGGTGGTCCTTCTTGTGGCCTTCCGTATGGCACAGTTCCAGGGACTTTCAAGTATTCTCGTTATCCTGGCCGTAGTAGTGGGGATTTATACATATTACACCTCAAAGACTGTGGGAGGGCGTTACCTTTATGCAGTGGGCGGCAACGAGAAGGCGGCAAAAATGAGCGGAGTCAATACAAACCGTGTTCTGTTTTTGGCATTTACCAATATGGCGTTTTTAAGCGCCGTGGCGGCCTTGGTTTGTGTTGCCAGATTTAATTCGGCAGCCCCTGCAGCCGGAAAGAATTATGAAATGGATGCGATAGCGTCCTGCTATATTGGCGGCGCTTCTGCCTACGGAGGAACGGGAACGGTCATGGGAGCCGTTATCGGAGCCATATTTATGGGACTGCTCAATAACGGAATGTCCATTATGGGCGTGGATTCCAACTGGCAGCAGGCCATAAAGGGACTTGTTCTTCTCGGAGCGGTTGCATTTGACGTGATTTCAAACAGGAAGAAAGGATAAGGGCAATGGATATAAAAAAATTATATGAATGGTGCAGCATTCCGGAAAAGGAGTTAGCAGGAAGGAAGGATTTAAAGGTGCCTCTCAGGATCGTAGCCGATGCCGATGAGCTTGGAAAAGTGATGGCTAGGGATCTTGTGGAAGAGATTAAAAAAGCAAATGAAGAAGAGCGTACCTTTCGGCTGATCGTACCCTGCGGACCCAAAGAATGGTACGGGCCTTTCACGGAAATGGTAAATGAGGAAAACGTATCTTTACGTAATGTGATCTGCTTCCATATGGATGAGAACCTTGATTGGGAAGGAAAATTGCTGCCCAAAGAGGATCCCAACAACTTCCGCACCTTTATGGAAAGATACTTTTACGGAGGAATAAAGGAGGAACTGCAGGTCCCGGAAGAAAACAGGCATTTTCTGACGCCTTATAATTTAAAGGAAATGTCCCGTATGATCTCTGAAGCGGACATTGATTATACCCTGGGAGGATGGGGGCAGGACGGTCACGTGGCATTCAATCAGGCAAACCGCAATCCTTATGTGGAAGTATCCTTAGACGATCTTCGCAATTCCACCGCAAGGATCCAGAACAACAACAACGACACGATCCTTGCGTTATCCCAGAGGGGGCTTGGCGGGGCCTGGCAGTTTATGCCGCCTATGTCCGTGACGCTGGGAGTCAAAGAATGTATGAAGGCAAAAAAGATAAGAGTTTATTCCGCTACAGGGGCATGGAAGCAGACTGCGCTAAGGGTAGCCCTGTTCTCGGAGCCTGTGGCGGAATATCCCATGACGCTTTTACAGGAACATCCGGATGCCCTGATCACGGCGACAAAGGAAACTGCATCCCATCCCATCAGCGAGCATCCGGAATGGGAATTCAGGAGAGTGAACAGTAAAGAAGGATAAAGGTGGGATAGTATGGAATTTGACAAGATCATAGCTACCGGGGGGATCGGAATGGGTATGCTGTTTTTGAGCGACAGACAGGAGACTCTCGGCAGGAGCGAATCACGCCTGGTCACATTAAGTCCGGCAAAGGATTACTGCAAACAGCAGATCGTTCTGTATTATGCGGCGTCTCTGCGAAAAGACGCCGTGGCGGTTTATCCGATCGGATATGTGGGAGCGGATGAAAGCGGCAGCGCAAGTATTGAAGAAATGCGTTTACAGGGCATGGATGTGAAATATATAGCGCAAAGTCCAAAGCTTCCCACGACAATTAGCATATGCTTACAGTATCCCGATAAGGAGACCTGCAATTTTACCGTTGATAACAGCGCGTCGGGATTGGTCACGCCGGAATATATCGTAAGTGCCATGGAGAAGATCGGTGTGGACAAAAAATCCATTGTCTGCGCCATACCCGAGGTTCCGGCTGCTTCCCGCGCAGAAATGATGAAAATCGGTAAGAGGAAGGGCGCGCTTACCGTATTGTCCGTACCGGCTTCCGAAGCCGGCGAATTTGCCGGACTGTCTGTCTATGAATACGTTGATATTCTTGCCGTAAATATGGAAGAAGCCCAGGCGGTGGCCGAAAGCGATAAAGTAAATGAGGAGCTGCTTAAAGAGCTTTCAGGCAAGGTGGGAAGAGCAAATCCCGGCATTTCTATCCTGATGACATGCGGCGGGGAAGGGGCGTATACGTTTGCCGGCGGAAGGATCGAAAAGGTTCCGCCGTTACGTACCGATACCTTAAACACAACGGGAGCCGGCGACGCCTTTTTGGGAGGGACTTTAGCCGGCATCGCCTTTGGCCTGAAGCTTCAAAAGGGCCATAACGACCCTGCATTCGGCGGGACGGCCCTGGCAAGCGCACCGGAGCTTGGAACCATATGCGCCGGAATGGCAGTCGGATGTGAAGACAGTATTGCGTTTCATGTAACGCCCCCTGCGATACGGGAGCTGATCTGCAAAAGCGGGTGGGAAACAGAGGAGCAGTTTATGAAATGTATTTGACCCTGGAGGTAAACTGAATATGAAAAATATAGAAATACAGCCTTTTGGCAGGCTTAAGACCGGACGGGAAGCGTATCTTTATACTCTTAAGAACAAAAATAATATGAGCATCCGTATTACCGACTATGGCGCTTCATTGGAAGCGGTCCTGCTGCCTCAGAAAACGGGCGTTCCCAGGGATGTAGTGCTGGGATTTGACAGTGTTTCGGGATATGAGGATACGGCTCTTTATCTGGGAGCGACCATAGGACGGTATGCCGGACAGATACGGGGCGGGAGCTTTTGGTTAAACGGAGAGCAGTATTCTTTGTTCAAAAATGATCACGGAAATACACTTCACGGGGGAAGACATGGCTTTGATAAGCATTGTTTTACCGCAAGCCCGGATGAAGATAAGAATATGGTAACGTTTTTGGCGTCGATAGAGGACGGGGAAGAAGGATTTCCCGGGAATCTGCAGATAGGATCAAGCTACCGGCTGACTGATGAGAATGAGATCATAATGGTCCACACTGCCCGCAGCGATAAGGATACCGTTTTAAACATGACAAACCACAGCTATTACAACCTTGACGGCCATGACAGCGGAAGCATAGAAGATCACAGGCTGGAGATCTGTGGAAGCCGGTTCTTAGAGCTTTCGGAGGACTGCTGTCCCAACGGTAATATCCTGGATGTTTTGGGGACGCCCATGGATTTTTTGAAAATGACACGGATCGGAGAGCGGATCGGTGCGCCGTATCCACAGTTAAAGATCAGCGAAGGCTATGACCATAATTGGAATATTGAGTGGACGGAAGGCGTGATCAGAAAGATCGCCGTGCTGGAAAGCAGCAGCGGGGATGTAAGAATGGAAGTGTTTTCGGACCTGCCGGGCCTGCAGTTTTACAGCGGTAACTACTTAAACGGAAGCGAAGCGGGAAAAGGCGGATGCCGTTACGGCTTTCGCACAGGCTTGTGCTTGGAACCCCAGTATTATCCTGCGGCTCCCAATTACAAACACTTTCCTGCGGCCGTGCTTAGGCGGAACGAAACCTATAAACATACGATCAAACTGAAGTTTTACTGCCTTTAAAGGGAAATTGGGAATCATTGTAAGTCATAAAAAACCGTGGTATAATTTTCTATTATAATGTCGATTTTGGTTGTAAAAGAGCAGTCTGGAATTAACAGGAGGGGATTGGATGAAAAAAGGGAGCAAGCCCGGAGATCTTGGCGAAGCAAACAGAATGTTGATTTTGAACTGTCTTCGTTTAAAGGGGAGCATGTCGAAGGCCGATCTTGCAAGGGAGCTTGGAATGAGCTTTCCGGCAGTTTCGGCCAATGTGAAGATATTGATCGAGCAGGGCCGCGTCAGGGAATCCGGCGAGGGCGATAATTCGCTGGGAAGAAAGTCTACGCTTCTGTCGTTTAATGAAGAGATGGGGGTCGTGGTTGGCGTGGATATCGGCAGGTTCTGGATACGTGCCATGGCTGCCGATCTGATGGGAAAGGTATTGAGCTATGTAAAAGTTCCTGCCGTTCCAAAGGATGACGGGAATGAACTTCATAATATAGTAGCGGATGTAATAAGACAGGCTTTAAAAGAGAGCCAAAAGCCGGAAGAGGATATTCTTTGTATCGGTATCGGACTGCCGGGTGTGATCAGGGACGATACGATCCTACTGGCTCCGTATTTTCCGGATATCAATTTGAAAGAGTTCAGAAATTATATTGAAGAGGAATTTGATACAGAGTTAATACTGGAAAACAGCGTCAATATGGGCGCCATAGGGGAATTGTCCCAAGGGGCGGGAAAGGGATGTGACAACTTTATCGTCATCAACTATGGAGTCGGAGTCGGATCGGCGCTGGTACTGAACGGCAAAATATATTCCGGCAGCCACAATGCGGCGGGAGAGATCGGATATATGGTGGCGGAACCCATGAAGCTCAGGGATTCTTTCGAAGAGGTCGGAGTGCTGGAAAGTATCATTTCAAAGGAAAAGATTGAAAAATTCATTTCCCATGACAATTTTCAGAAGGAAGTGGAGCTGCTGGTGGAAAAGTATCGGTCGAACGATCTATATGTCCGCTCGGTCCTGGATGAAATATCAATCAATATAGGAATAACCCTGATCAACCTATGCGCCGCTTTAGACCTTGAAACAGTCATTATTTCTGGCGGTCTGGGTACGGCATTCGGGAGCGTGTTTATGGAAACGTGGCGTTCCATGCTTGTGAAGCACATTCCGTTTCCGCCAAAGATCGTTCTCTCGGAATTAGGGAATAAGGAATGCGTTCTGGGAGCGATCCATAGGAGCATTGAACATTTATTTGTAACGAAGAACATTATTTAAGGACAAATCAAATACCTCCTATAACTTATATATTTGTTATAGGAGATATTTGATTTAACGGGGGCGATGTCTTGAAAAGGGAAAATTTTGTGACGGAGGATGGAAATGAGGAAACCGGATAAGGTATATAAAATTTATAGCTGCGTTTTTGGGCTTTTACTTTTGATCTTGGCAGGCTGTTCAAAAGAAAGCGATACCCCTTCCGATATGCAGCCGGTGCAGGAAGCGGAGGATAATATGCAGACGGAAGATGCGGCGACGGAAGAATTGGCGTCGGAGGAATCATTGACCGGAGAAATGTCAGCCGGAGAAAAGCCTGCAAAAGATATGTTGTCAGGAGAAATACCGGAAAAAGAGGTAACGATAGATGAACGGGAAGAAGCTGTTGAACCGGTCATGATTGAAGAAGACTGGTCAGCTTATTTTGACGGCATAAACGGCGCCGCCGTTATTTATGACCCGGCAGAAAACAGTTTTCAGATATATAATCAGGAATTAGCCCTTACCCGCCGCTCGCCCTGTTCCACCTTTAAGATTATTTCTTCTTTGATCGCTTTGGAAGAGGGAGTGATCGAGCCGGATGATTCCGTCCGGACATGGAGCGGCGAAATATTCTGGAATGAGGAATGGAACAGGGACATTGGTTTTTTTGATGCATTCCATGCTTCCTGCGTCTGGTATTTCCGTGAGGTCATTGATGAGATCGGGAAGGAAATCATGCAGAAAGAATTAAACAGGCTTTTATATGGCAATTGCG
The DNA here is from genome assembly GCA_002362385.1 of Lachnospiraceae bacterium UBA3273. Lineage (GTDB taxonomy): Bacteria > Bacillota > Clostridia > Lachnospirales > Lachnospiraceae > UBA2882. Next base: position 13,849 of record DEUB01000047.1, on the reverse strand, counting down.
ATATATCTGACTGGGAGGGACATTTAAATACAAATAATAGTAATCCGGTGCTGACCGGCTTCTGGATCGAATCTTCTTTACTGATTTCGCCAAAGGAGCAGACGGAAGTTATGGAGCGCATTTTTGGCGATCATACGGAGTATTCGGATGAGACATTGAATCAATTAAAACAAGTCATGCTGCTGTCGGAACAGAATGAAGCAGATGTTTCCATCTATGGAAAGACGGGAATGGGCAAGGCACACGGTATTGTGGTTGATTCGTGGTTTACGGGGTTTGCGGATACCGATGGCGGAAGGATCTACTTTTGCGTGTATTTAGGCGAGACGGATGGAGCAGATGTGTCCAGCGCTAAGGCGAGGGAAATAGCGGTAGAGATTGTTTTGGGACAGAATGAGGAAAAGTGAAAAATGTTCCGAAATGGGAATGGAAATAAGAAAAGCATTAAAGCGTTCCAAAATTAGAATACTAATTTGATATACAAACGATTTATTCCGAAATGGGAACAATAATTGAAAAAAAGAATGTTTTATGTTAAAATGGGAATGCCCTTAATGGGAGGTGTTGCTATTGATACAAAGAAAAGAATATCTGAATAGGTTAATCCAGTGGAAAGATGAACAGGTAATTAAAGTTGTTACAGGTATACGCCGTTGCGGTAAGTCCACATTGCTTTTGCAGTATCAAGAGCGTTTAAGGAAAATGGGCGTAAAGAATAACCAAATTGTTGCTGTCAATTTTGAAGAACTGGAATATGTGGAATTATGCGATTATAGAAAATTGTACGCATATATTAAAGAAAAATTATTGCCGGATAAAATGACTTATATCTTTCTTGATGAGATACAAAAAGTACCGGACTTTGAGAAGGCAGTTGACAGTTTGTATGTAAAGCCAAATACAGATATTTATATCACAGGCTCAAATGCTTATATGCTTTCAGGCGGCCTTGCAACGCTTCTTACCGGCAGGTATGTTGAAGTCTCCATGCTTCCTTTGTCTTTCCGGGAATATCTGAAATCGAGTCATGAGGAATGTGAAAGTGCTTTTGCAGACTATATCAAGTACGGCGGGTTACCATTTGTTGCCACAATGGAAAAGGCAGATAATAAGATTGACGATTATTTAGAAGGTATATATAATACCGTGATTGTCAGGGATATTGAAGAACGCCAGAAAAGGCAGGAAGGAAATCCGGAAAAGCGGAAGATAAACGATATTACATTGTTGAAAACCATTGCAAAGTATCTTGCCAGTGTAATAGGCAGTCCTGTATCCGTAAGAGGAATTACCAATTACCTTGTATCCGGCGGGAGAAAGATATCGCCCAATACCGTAAATGATTATGTGGAAGCTTTAACAGATTCCTTTGTATTTTATCCGGTGGAGCGATTTGATATTATAGGAAAGCAGTTATTGGCAACAAATAGAAAATATTACATGGTTGATCTTGGAATCCGCAATCACATCCTGCCCAGAAGAAGTTATGACCTGGGATATTCCGTTGAAAATGTTGTGTTTTTTGAACTGCTCAGGCGGGGATATAAGGTAACGATTGGAAAATGTCAGGATGCAGAGATTGATTTTGTAGCCCAAAAGCAGGGAATATTTACTTATTTTCAGGTAACAGCCGATATGACTGCAGAAGAGACCTTTGAAAGAGAAATGAAGCCGCTTCGTTCCATTAAGGACAATTATGAAAAAATGGTGCTGACTTTAGATAAGTTTACCGGTGGAAATTATGAAGGTATCAAGGTTGTTAACGTATTGGACTGGCTGAAGGAAAAATGAAATAGGATAATGAGATGGAGGAAGCCGTATTGTGTGGAAAGCAATGCGGCTTTTATGCATTTGGGGATGTATGTTTTTTAGGAATAAAAATAATAATATTAAAAACAAATTGCCATAAAAACTGTTTTATGATAAAATAATATCGATTTTGAAACGAAAGGGAAATGCAGTTTATGAAAATTAATTTAAGAGAAATTGCTGATAAAGCTGATATGATCATAAACGGATACGCATTTACGAAGGATGATAGTAAAGTGAGAATTTTAGACCTAAATCATCCGAGTCATGCAGCTGTTATTGATAATGAAGAAATAGTGGAAACAACTATGGATGATATTAAAAGTGCAATTGTATTAGATTATTATAAGAAAAACAAACAGTTTATGGAGTGATAGGGGAAAATTAGACAAAAGAAGCTTAATCCCACCAGCAATAATAAACAAAATAACCTTCACGGGAATTTTCTGCAACTGGAACTAAACTGCCGTCATGATTAATAAGAAAAGCCGGCTGTGAAAAATCAGTCATTTCCCCTATATCGCTTGGAAATATATCTTTCGGTTCATGAAAGATCTGTTTGATCTTGGTAAGTGATAATTTGCTGTAAATGATCAAAGTATCAGAATAAATAAATTGTTCGTTATTAATTTCCTCATATCCATAAACTTCCACAAAAATCTTTGCACTTTCATCTGCATGAAGCAGGTTTTCAATTAAAGAAATATGCTCCTGTTTTCCGTCAAGATTTTCGCATGCAAAAGCTGTGAAGTTATCTGCAGGATCCAGGAAGTCATTATATGAGAACCGGTAGCTGTTTTGATAGTTCCTATTCATTTGATCAGATTTCAGCAACGCTAAGATCGTTTCCTTTTGTTTATGGAACATAACGCTCCTCCCTTGATATTTTGACAGGTTCTATTTTATGTATGAAATCTAAATCAGCATTCGTTTAACGACTCTGTAAACAGGAATTGATTACAATATCGCTGCTGCAAAACTGACTACCGAGAATAGGTTGCATAAGCAATGAAACCATATACTTATATACAGATTCTTTTTCTTATATGCCGCATATGCCGCTGGTCCAAACGCTAATATACGAAATACATTATTAAAAGGTAACCAGAAGTGATAAAGCGAAAATAAGACAGTTATAAATATTGGGAGAAATGAACCTTGCTTTTTATAGTGTGAAGTTAAATATCCTCTGAAAAACAATTCTTCTGTTATGGGGGCAATTAAAACATTGAAAATACCATAATATGTACAGGTAAAAATCAGTATCGGTTTTGAAAAGGATTTCACATATTCATAATTTGCCCAATCAAAACCTGTCGGTAAATTATTAAGTAAAGCAGTTCTCGTTTCAGCAAAGATATGGTTTTCTATAGGCGCAACAAATGCTGAGAGCAATCCCGCCACTCCAAATAATACAAATGCAAGGATCAGAATTTTCCATAGCGGCAGTTTTTCCTGCCCGGCAAATGCACTTTTAAGTGAATACGCGCCGTATTCCTTTTTGCTTGCAGATAAGATCATGCCTAACTCTATTGGCAGCAATGTAACCGTTCCCAAAATACAAAATAGTAGTATATGCGGTATATTGCAAAAATTTCCCAATAACAAATAACTCAAACTCAAAACGAACGTGGGTATAAAAATTCTTAGTATAAGTCCTTTAGTATCTATCTTGTTCATCTGAAGATCCTCCATTAAATCCCGGACGGTTCATTTCATTATAAAATATCGGCCTGCCGCCTGCAAGAAATATCTTTCCGTGATTACCCCCATTTTCAGTAGCAAAAAAATCCACAAAACCCCTTGCCACATTTTGTCTATTATGCTAGAATATCCCTCGGCGGCAAACAATTGTCCGCCTCAGAAAAACATAAACCCTAAGATTCCAATAAAGATACAGGATGTTTGAAAGAGGAGTTTTTCATGACAGAAACACCCAAATATTTTGTGGTAAAGCAAAAGGCTCTGCCGGAGGTGCTTTTAAAGGTAGCCGAGGCAAAGCGCATTATAGAATCAGAAAGAGCATCCTCAGTACAGGAGGCGACGGAGCGGGTGGGCATCAGCCGCAGTTCCTTCTATAAATATAAGGATGATATTTTTCCATTCCATGACAATGCGGAAGGGACAACCATTACCCTGACCTTCCAGATGGATGACGAGCCGGGGCTGCTTTCGGATCTGTTAAAAATTGTGGCGGAATATGGCGCCAATATTTTAACGATCCATCAGAGTATTCCCATTAACGGGGTTGCGTCCCTTTCCATCAGCATCCAGATTCTTTCCAGTGAATGTGACCTTTCGGGAATGATAGAGCGGATGGAGGCACAAAAGGGTGTACATTATGTAAAAATTATAGCTAAGGAGTAAAAGACATGGCAAAGGTAGCAGTTTTAGGATACGGAACAGTAGGAAGCGGAATTGTAGAAGTGATCAATACCAACCAGGAGCTTATTGCCAAAAGGGTTGGGTGTCCTGTAGAAGTGAAATATATTCTGGATTTAAGGGATTTCCCCGGGGACCCTTATGAAAATCTGGTTGTCCATGACGTGGATGTGATCATGAACGATCCGGAAGTGGAAATTGTCTGTGAAGCAATGGGCGGAACCGGAGCGGCGTATGCTTTTACAAAAGCGGCTTTATCCAAGGGGAAAAGCGTCTGCACTTCCAATAAGGCTTTAGTGGCGGAATACGGTACGGAGCTCATTGAGTTAGCAAAGGCTAATAAATGTAATTATCTTTTTGAAGCCAGCTGCGGCGGCGGTATTCCCATCATCAGGCCCTTGCGCACCTCTCTTTCTCCTGAAAAGATCGTTGCCATAAAAGGTATTTTAAACGGGACCACCAATTATATCCTGACCAGAATGGAGCAGGAAGGGGCGGACTTTGATTCCGTATTAAAGGACGCCCAGGCATTGGGATATGCAGAGGCTAATCCGGAAGCGGATGTGGAAGGACACGACGCCTGCCGTAAAATTGCCATTCTTTCTTCTTTGGGATTCGGAAAAACTGTTTATTATAAAGACGTTTATACAGAGGGCATTACCAAGATCGCAATGGAAGATTTTGCTTATATGAAGCAGTTAAAAGCTACCATTAAGCTTTTAGGCATGAGCAGGGAAGTGGACGGGGAATATTTTGCCATGGTCGCGCCCTTTGTCCTTACCAGGGAAAATCCCCTCTATAATGTGGATGATGTTATGAATGCAATTTTGGTAACAGGAAATACTTTAGGCGATACAATGTACTATGGAGCAGGAGCAGGAAAGCTTCCCACAGCCAGCGCGGTTGTTTCGGACGTTTTGGAATGCGTTCTGCACAAAGGCATTCATCTTTCCAGCAACTGGGCGCCTGAAAAGCTGGCCCTGGCTGATGCAGCCCTGGCTGAGTGGAAATTCTTTGTACGTGTGCCGAAGGCGGATGAGGCGAAGATCCAGCAGACATTCGGAGAGGTAAAAATGTTGGAATCCGTTAAGGATGGAGAAGCTGCATTTGTAACGCCGGTCATGTCTGAAAAAGTCTACAAAGAAAAAGCTGCGTCCCTTGATGTGATCAGTATGATTCGTATGGAGGGCTGAAAATGAAATATATAATTGTTTTAGGAGACGGCATGGCGGATGAACCCATTGAAAGCCTGGGAGGGAAAACGCCCCTTGCCTATGCCAAAACTCCCGCTATGGATGAATTGAGCAAAAAGGGAGAGATCGGTCTGGTCCATACGATTCCCGACGGTATGAAACCGGGTTCGGATACGGCGAACCTCTCTGTGCTGGGATATGACCCTAAGATATATTATTCCGGGCGTTCTCCGTTGGAAGCCCTTAGTATCGGCGTTCCCATGAAGGATACGGATGTTGCCCTTCGCTGCAATATCGTTACCATTTCCGATGATGACGTGCCTTTTGAGGAAAAGACCATTATTGACCACAGTTCCGGCGAAATCGGCACGGAGGACTGCGCAGTCTTATTAAACGAAGTGAAGAAAGAACTGGAAAATGAGGAGTTTAAGTTCTACGTGGGCACAAGCTACCGCCACTGTTTAATTTGGGATAAGGGAGAAGTAGTGGAGCTGGTGCAGCCCCATGATGTGTTAGAACAGAAGATCGGGCCGAATCTTCCAAAGGATCCGGTATTTCGGACCATGATGCAAAAGAGCTACGAGATTTTAAAAGACCATCCCATCAATATAGAGAGAAAGAAAAAAGGCTTAAATCCCGCTAACTGCTGCTGGTTCTGGGGTGCGGGAACCAAGCCGAAGGTTTCTGATTTTAAGGAAAAGACCGGCAAGAAGGGCATTATGATTTCAGCCGTGGATCTGTTAAAGGGCATTGCGGTAGGTTCCAATATGGCAGTTGCAAAGGTAGAAGGAGCTAACGGCGGACTGAATACCAATTATACGGGTAAAAAAGATGCGGCGGTTAAGGCGCTGACAGAAGACGGTTTTGATTTTGCCTATATCCATGTGGAAGCTCCCGACGAGATGGGACATCAGGGAAGCGTGGAAAGAAAAGTAAAGGCCATTGAAAATATTGATAGGTTTATCATTGCTCCCCTTGTAAAGGAATTAAAGGAGAAGGGCGAAGATTTCAGAATGCTGATCCTGCCTGACCACCCCACCCCTATCAGGGTCAGGACCCATACGGCGGATGCGGTTCCGTATCTTTTGTATGATTCCACAAAGGAAGAGCACCATACATGGGATTACAATGAAGCGGAAGCTAAAGAGAGCGGTAATTACGTTGCAAAAGGGCATGAGATGATTGATGTGCTGTTTTCACGGTAAGGGGATAAGAAATTGGTCCCTGTGTCCGGACGTTTCATTGTAAAAAGATGTCTAAGATAATTAGGATAATACAATTTTGAGGAGATATGAAAAAATGAAGAAAGTAGTAAAATTCGGCGGAAGTTCTTTAGCAAGCGCTGGGCAGTTTAAAAAGGTGGGAGAGATCATCCGCTCTGACAGCGACAGGAAGTATGTAGTTCCTTCGGCACCGGGAAAGCGTAATTCCAAGGATACCAAAGTCACGGATATGCTCTATGCCACCTATGCTTATGCGGAGGCGGGCAATGATTTTACAAGAGCTCTTTACCAGATTAAGCTGCGTTATCAGGAAATCATTGACGGCTTGGGACTTGATCTATCCTTGGAAGAGGAATTTAAGACTATAACAGAACGTTTTAAAGCCAAAGCAGGCAGCGACTATGCGGCAAGCAGAGGCGAATATTTAAACGGGATCATTATGGCAAACTATCTCGGGTATGAGTTTATTGACCCTGTAGAGGTTATTTTCTTTGACGAAAACGGCGAATTTATGGCGGATAAAACGGATGAGGTTCTATCCCGGAGACTTGCCGATGTGGAACGGGCTGTTATTCCCGGCTTTTTCGGGGCGAAAGAAGACGGAAGCGTTAAGACCTTTTCCAGAGGAGGTTCCGACATTACAGGTTCTATTGTGGCAAGGGCGGTAAAAGCTGATATTTATGAAAACTGGACAGATGTTTCTGGCTGTCTGATCGCAGATCCCAGGATCGTACCTAACCCTAAACCGATCAATACAGTTACCTATAGGGAACTGCGGGAGTTATCTTATATGGGCGCCAGTGTCCTTCATGAGGATGCGATTTTCCCGGTCCGCAAAGCGGGGATCCCTATTAATATCAAGAATACAAATTCTCCCAAGGATCCGGGAACATGGATCGTGGAGAGCACCTGCCAGAAGCCTCCTTATACCATTACAGGTATTGCGGGAAAGAAAGATTTCTGCGCCATCAACATTGAAAAGGACATGATGAACTCCGAGATCGGATTTGGCAGAAAAGTCCTTCAGGTATTTGAGGAAAACGGTATTTCCTTTGAGCACATGCCTTCCGGTATTGATACGATGTCTATCATTGTCCATCAGTCTGAATTTGAGGAGAAGGAGCAGAGAGTGCTTGCAGGAATCCACAAGCTTGCGGAACCGGATGCCATTGAGATGGAATCCGACTTAGCTTTGATTGCGGTCGTGGGCAGAGGCATGAAGGCTGCCAAGGGTACGGCAGGCAGAATTTTTGCAGCATTGGCTCATTCGGGAATTAATATTAAGATGATCGACCAGGGATCTTCGGAGCTGAATATCATTATCGGCGTGAAAGAAGCTGATTTTGAGATAGCAATTAAGCAGATCTACACGATTTTTGTGGATACGGTGGCATAGAAGATTTGGAGAAATAACGGATAATAGAACAGGATTTTGCCCTAAGGATGGCTGTCAAGAAAGCTCCCCCGGTAAAAAGTATATTTATTTCAGGAACACACTTTCGTTCCGGCAAAGGACGTAGCAGCACGTAAGATTGCAAAATACGCAATCTAAGTGCTGACGCCTTTGCTAGGGTTCCTTCAATTAAATATATTTTTACCGGGGGAGCTTTCTTGACAGCCATCCTTAGGGCAAAATCCTGTTCTATTATCCGGGGATGCTTAAAAGCCTAATTCTTCGCCGACTAAAAATACTTTGATCCTTCCTTTGTGGCCGCTGCGTCTGGTCACAACGAACTGGTTGCACATGCATTCGTCGGTAAGGCATTCGCCGCAGCGTCCGACCTTGGCGCAGGGGGTAGATTTATTTAATCTGACTCCGTTAGGCGGGCAGGCGCAGACGCGGGTACGTTTAAAGCCTTCCTCCACGTCTTTTGTTACCTTGTTCATTCCGGCGATAATAAACACGTGGGCGGGACCGTGGATCAGAGCGGATAGCCGGTTGCCGTTTCCGTCGATATTAACAAGCTCTCCGTTTAGGGTAATGGCGTTGGTACTCATGAAAAAATAGTCGCTCATGGCAGTTTCGCCGAATACTTTACGGCGTTCCTCAGGCGTCGCTGCCTTCAGGCGGTCGATCAACCGGAAACTGCCGTCCTGTTCCAATGCCGCGAGCATTCCGCTTTCCTTAAAGGATTCGGAACCTCCCCAGGCGATGGAAGCGCCTTTTTTTAACATGGGCATAACGGTTTCTACCAGTTCTTCCTTATTGGCGCAGTAAAAGCCTTCCATGTTTCTTTTTTCCAGATTTGCAATAATTGTTTTTGCAGTGATGGCAAATGCATCCTGTTTTGCTGACATAATAAACCCTCCTACTAAACTAAATTACGGATTCGCAGGAATAATAGAAAGCGATTCCTTATAAATCGGCCGTCTCCTGCAGAATCAAGCGCCCTTATAAATGCGGCAGAGCATTCATACGGTATGTAATTGCTTTTAAGAAAAGTATAATACAAAAATTTCAAAGGGGCTACTTTATTTTTGTTTGTTGCCGTCAGTACCCTAAAGGGCATAAACACCCTAAAGGGCATAAACACCCTAAAGGGCATAAACACCCTAAAGGGCACAGGTACCTCAGAGAGCACGGGCATATCGTGCGGGTGGAGGTTTGGATTTGGGGGAGACAAATAGTAGTTTTTGGTAAAATTAAACAATAATTGCTTGGAAAAACTGTTAAAAAAGCGAAAAAATAAAAAATATGAAAAAATTGAAAGAAATTTAAGAAAAAGTGTTGACAAGTGTCAGACTATTAATTATAATGAATACATACTTAAGATATACTTTCATATAGATATCCTAATGAAAGAGAGGTACGGTCCACCGAAGTAAAGATGTTAAGTACAAAAGAAAGAGAAACTAAAGACAAGATCTGAATCGAGTACATATGAAAAAGGAGCAAGGTACCAAAGATAAAATTGGAAGAACACCTGCTACAGTACCAGAGGTACAAGATAAGAAGTGGAAAGAGAAGAAGATCAGAAGGAGGCAGGCAAATTGGAGCCTACACATTAGTAACGGGTATTAGTCGAAAAGGATTGATACCCGTTACTTCTTTATGTTAATATATACGTGTAAATGCAAAGTATTTCAGTGATTTATGGATAACGGGCGGTCTGGCGGCATTTTTTTGTGCGACAGACTGCGTGGAGGAAGATAGATTTGAAAAAAGATCAGTATAATTTATCAAAAGAGGAATTGAGGAGATTAAGAAGGAAAAAAGAACAGAGAACGGCAGCGGGCATTTTGCTGCTTTTGCTTCTTCTGGCAGTACTGGTTCTGGGGGGAATCGGTTTCGGAGTCTATTCTTTTCTGCACAGGGAACCGGCGAAAGAGCCTGAGGTAACAGTGGAACCGGAGCCTGTAACGGAAGAACCGGAACCTATGGTTTCTGAAAATGAGCCGGAGGAGGAAGTAACGGTTTCGGTTTCTGAAAATCAGCCCGAAGACGAGGAAGTGACGGAGCTTACGGACGAAATGAAGGCGGCGATCTTAGATGAAACCATTGCCGGTTATCTTGCAAATATGACCCTTGAGCAGAAGGTTGCCGGTTTGTTTTTTGTAACGCCGGAAGGTCTGACCGGTTCTAACGATATGACAATAGCCGGAAGCGCCCTGAGCGCAGCTTTAAGCGACTATCCCGTAGGCGGGCTTTTGCTTACCCAGAGCAACATGGAAAGCCCGGAGCAATTTAAAGAAATGATTTTCAGCATAAAATCCTTTACGGGCAATGAGGTTTTTATAGGTGTTGAAGAGACAGGCGGGGAAGACAGCCCTTTTGTGGCTTCAGGATTGAGCGAGGCTGTTATCACTGACCAGAAAACGATCGGCGAATCAGGAGAAAATGCAGGAGCATATACTGCCGGGATCGCTATTGGAAACCGGATGAATGAATATGGCGTTAATACGGTAATAGGCCCCTTGGCGGATGTGGCCTTTTCGGAAAGCGGATATACATCTGCCCGGTCCTTCGGGGATGACCCCGGAATGGTAAAGGATATGGTAAGAAATGCGGTCAGGGGAATTGAAGACCAGAATATACATGCATGTGTAAAGTTTTTCCCGGGATACGGGGACGTGGAAAAGAGTCCTGAAAGCGCAAGACCGGTGTCGAATCGGACGAAGGAAGACATTGCAGAAAAGGATTATCCCATTTATGACGATGCCATTAGAGGCGGAGCGGATTTTATCATGGTTTCACAGATTGCCTACAAGCCTATTACAGACGATGTTCCGGCATGTCTTTCCTCGGAAGTGGTAACGGATATGCTGAGAGGGGAATTGGAATATGAAGGCATTATTATAACGGATTATCTGGATACCCACTCCCTGATCATGCACTATAAGCATGCGGATGCGGCGGTTATGGCTGTACAGGCAGGTGCGGATATGCTGTTCTGTCCCGGAGACTTTAAGAAGGCATATAACGGCATTTTGAGTGCGGTGGAGAAAGGGGAGATCACGGAAGAGCGGATCGATGAATCCCTTTATCGTATTTACCGCGTGAAATACAGGGACTTAATAGATTATGATGCGGTTGCGGGGCTTATTCCGGCAGGAAATTAACTGAAAAAAGCAATATAGATTTTGAGGGTAATATAAAATCGTATCAGTGTAACCGAATACAGTTGTAGAAAAGATGGGAAAACAGAATGGCAGATATTTACGTGGCAGATCAGAAACGTTATGAAAAGATGGCATATAACAGGGTGGGGAGGAGCGGCTTGAAATTTCCGGCGGTTTCATTAGGCTTTTGGCATAATTTTGGCTCAAAGGATAACTATGACCTGATGAAAGCTATGTGCAGGACAGCATTTGATCATGGCATTACCCAATTTGATCTGGCGAACAATTACGGTCCTGTTTATGGGAGCGCAGAATCGAATCTGGGCAGGCTGATGGAGGAAGACTTCAGAGCGTACAGGGATGAATTGGTAATAACGACCAAGGCCGGATATGATATGTGGGAGGGGCCGTATGGCGATCATGGGAGCAGGAAATATCTGATGGCAAGCATTGACCAGAGTCTTAAGCGCATGCGGCTTGATTATGTGGATATTTTTTATCATCATCGTATGGATACGGAGACGCCTCTGGAGGAAACGATGACCGCTCTGGCAGATATAGTAAGAAGCGGTAAGGCATTGTACGCAGGTGTGTCTAATTACGATAAAGAATATACAGAAAAGGCGGTAAAACTTTTGCAAAAGCAGCACTGTCCCTTTATCGTAAATCAAAGGAGATATTCTATTTTTGACAGAACGATTGAAAAGGATGGAGTAAAGGCATACTGCAAGGAAGCCGGTGTGGGGATCATTGCGTTCAGTCCGTTGGCACAGGGAATGCTGACGGACAAATATCTGCATGGCATACCAAAGGACAGCCGCATTGCAAAAGATCCGAGATTTCTTCATGCGGCAGATCTGACAGAAGGCAGGCTGGAGCAGATCAGGCGGCTGAATGAACTGGCCGGACAGCGGGGACAGACACTGGCGCAGATGGCTCTCTCCTGGGTGTTAAAGGACGATGGAGTCTGCTCTGTACTGATCGGTGCGTCTAAACCGGAACAGATTGTGGAGAACATTGCAGTAGCGGAACATGCAGATTTTACGGAAGAAGAATTAGGAATAATAGAGGAAATCTGCAGAACTGATGGCACTTAAAGACGAGATCATGCAGCTGGCGTAATCGGTAAAATAATTTATATTATAGCAAAAACTTAAAGGCGTATGGAATAGTAATTGTAAACCATGCGTCTTTTTGTGTTAAAAAGAAATTGAACAATAACATTTAGAATACTATCATAGGGCAGATGGATTGATGACATTTTTGAAGATACAGAGATTGATGAAAAAATCAATATGAAATAAAGACGGATTATTTTCTATGTCTTGTTTTCCGGTAAAAAAGTTATGAATGAACTTTGAGGCGGTAATTTGAATGTATGGCAGAACTGACAAGAAGCAACAGCATAAAGTGCTGCCGCTCCTTAAATTATTTGTCTTCAGTAGTTGTCTTTCCATGGCCTTTTTCTATTTGTTCTAAATGCTGAATCAGCACATATTCAATATAGTTGGTCATAGAACGGTGTTCATTTGCTGCCAAGACACCTATTTTATCAAAGACTTCGTCTGACAGACGTAAAGTAAATACACGCTTATTGGTTGTCATATCTCTGCCCTCCATTCTGGGGATAAACTTATGATAAACCAATAAATTAAAAATATATACGTTCATTAGACAGGCAAGTGATATCAATTTGCAAATAAATATAGCCTAATTAAACTAATTGATATTTCTATTATGTCTTATAGATTTAATTTGTATCCTGCTCTTTTTCGAGTTCTTCTAAATGTTTTACTAACACATACTCAATATAGTTGGTAATGGAACGATGTTCTTTGTTAGCCAGAATACCTATCTTATCAAGTACCTCATCTGGCAGACGTAAAGTAAATACGCGCTTATTGGTTGCCACATTTCCATCCTCCTTGTTTCTTATAGATAAATGGTAAGCCACTTTTAAGAATTAATATACAGTCACTTGACAGCTAAGTGATATCATTTTATATTATAAGAGTAGGAAGTTAGAAGAAAATGGATAAATAAGTGGAAAAGGAGGAGGGAATAAGACCAAGACACAGATTGGGAAGTATATACCGAAAACGAGATATATAACAGGTAATTACAAAAATGAAAATTGAATATTATAGAATGTAATTGAGTAATGTGAAAAATTGATAATAGGAGTACAAAGTAAAATGGAATCAGAATATATACAATTACCGCCGTTACCGTCAGATATGCCCAAGGAAGCCATAGGAATGCTCTGGGTATTTGCAAAAATGCCAAAACAAGAACAGAAAATGATTCGGGATTTTGTTCGGGAAAGTCTGAAAGAGGACGATAAAGATCTTAGCGGAACAGATTTAGCTAAAGAAATACATGAACTGGACTTGGAAGTGCGCCCGGAAATAAAAGAATTTGTAGATCTCATGAAAAAACTGATAGGGACAATGATAGCCCAGTCATGCGAGGTGGCTGCGCTTATCTATGAGAATTATTGTATAGAGGAAAAGTCTATAAAAGAAATTTCGGAAGAGTTTCACGTGGATGAAGAGTCTATACAGGTCATAGCGCGGTATTATGATAAAAAAATGAAATTCTAAGAGAGGTAAAGTGAGAAAGTAACTGAAAAGGTAACTTACAAACGAAATGAAATTCCCTTGAGTTTCCGCAAACTGTAAT
>DEUB01000022.1 GCA_002362385.1 Lachnospiraceae bacterium UBA3273 | reverse complement strand
AGTGTTAATAGTTTGCATTTATATCATGTTATCTTGAGGATAATTTTTGATGGAAATTTTCGACCGATAAGGTAAGAAAAGCATAGTGGTAAAAATGAAAGGGGCTGCTGCAAAAGACGGCTTTTCGGCATATAATCATGATACGGATATTATCTGCGTCATATGCTGAAGAAACCTGGGATTTTACAGCAGCTTTCATAGAAAATTTACATATTGCTTACAAAAGATCCTAAATAAAGCCTTTTTGGACAAAGGCAGCCGGTTTTACTTAAATCCTGTTTATGGCGTCGAGTAGCTGGGCAATCTCAAAATGGGTATAGACAGTGTCCGTTATGGAGTGCCCTGCATGTCCCACGATCCGCTTAATGATCTTGTCATCCACTCCGGCAGCGGTCAAAAGAGAGATACAGGTATGCCTGGTGTCATGGGGGCGGTGGTGGGAAAGCCCTATCTGTGACATAAACGGTTTCCAATAATTTGTATAATAATTGGAATAGGTCAGACGCTTTCCCTCCGGCGTGGAGAGCAGATATGGGCAGTCGCTTTTTTTTATCCAAAATTCAAAAAAAGGGGATATCCTGGCAGCAATGGGGACAGTCCTGATTCCGGCCTCTGTCTTGGAAGCCGTAACCCGGAAACAGCCATCCTTCATATTGATCTCATCTTTTTTCAGATCCAGCAGTTCACTGATGCGGCATCCGCTGTAGATCAGCATTAAAGCAACGGAGGCGTAGGGGGATTTTCCGAGGCTTTGCCAGAGGATATCGATCTCTTCCTGTTTGAAAGGCTGTCGCTTAAAAGAGCGCGGGTTTTTATTTTTGTATTGCTGTATATCTATGTACCGGGAATAGTCCTTGCTGCAAATGTCGTTTTCCATGGCGTACTTGAATAAGACCGTAAACAGTATTTTTAATTTTTTTAAAGTCGGATAATTTTTGCCACAGGTATCGATGACTTTTTGCAGGTGGATCTTTCTGATATCGCAAAAGCGCATGGATTTCAACCCGTTACACAGCGTGTAAGACGCGTTGTAGCCCCTGATGTTTGAAGGGGAGATTTTGGGGTAATGTTCCATGGACCATTTTTCAAATATTTCCGAAAAGGTAATGTCGGAAAGCTTATTAGAACTGTCAAAAGGAACGGTATTAAACTGTGCCAGGGATAAAAGCGCTTCCGCCTGGGTAGCGTAATAGCCTAAATATTTATATTTCCAGTGATATTTACCATATGCGTCCTTTTGGCATGACAGAGTAATTCTGACTGCCCATGGCCTTCTCCTGTTGCCGGGCAGCTTATAAACGGAACCATATCCGTTGGGTAACTTCATAATAAATCGCACATCCTTTCGTAGAATTAACACTTATTTTCCCAAACAGTATAGCATGATGCCGGGGACAAAGGATGGCAGTAAAAGCTTTAGCACAGGCAAAAGGGACCGGGAACAGAGTATAAAGAAAGGATAAAACTTCTTACGGGTTGCTTACAAAAGGGTAAAAGTGTGGTATAAAGTATTTATGGAAATAATGTAAAGATATAAAAAGGAAGCATTAACGCAAAAGTATCAGAAAGTAAAGTGGAGTGGACCATGAATAAGTATGAATTTATAACAAACTTACAAAGGCACCTGACAGGAAAGGTCTCATCAGAAAAGCTTCAGGAGCTTACAGCATATTATAATGATTATATAGACTCTCAGATACGGAAGGGAAGAACAGAGGAAGAGGTTCTCAGAGAGCTGGGAGATCCAAGGCTTTTGGCAAAAAGCATTGTTGAGACGGAAGGCGGCAGAGAGGGAGGCGGCATAAAATCTAAAACCGTATATGAGGAAGGCGGACAGGAAGAGGAAAAATGGAACGGCCGCTCATTCCGCGTAAATAGGATTGTTTTCAGGGTCGTTTTGCTGCTGGTTCTTTTCGGGATCTTATATATTGTATTTGGGGTGATCGGGCTGGCCTTGAATATATTTTTGAGATTTGTACTGCCTGTTCTGATTCCGGTAATGATCATATATCTGCTTGTCAGACTCTTTAGCAGGCGTTAGGAGAGAAATAAAGTGGCGGACGGATAAGGTGCATTGTCCATACCGGAAGGGAGACGGGATAAAATGAAAGATAGCCCATCAGGGGTGATAGGCTATCTTACGGGGAGTATAAATAAATATATCAGTTTACGGCAGAAAATTGGGGATTTGCTCTGCCGTATCTAAATTATATTGCATAAAGATATTTTTTTCAATAGATTTAAAGATAAAAATCCTATAAAATTAAAAAAAATTAGTACTTTTTTCTTATGTAAACAAGGTATATTCCTTCTGACTTTTGAGATACTACAAATGTAACTAAAAATTATTAGGAGGAATTAATTATGGCAAAGAATGATTACAACGAATTGAACCAGTCCAATCAGAACAGCTCCAAGGACGGTTACAACAACAGCCAGAACAGTCAGCAGAACAAACAGAATAACCAGAACAAACAGCAGAATAATGAGCAGAACAGCTCCAAGGATTCTGATAACTGTCGTTAATGAATTGTAAAAAGGATATCCTGTTTGGATGATGCAGAAACCGGTGTACAAAGGGGTGCACCGGTTTCTGTGCTATTTTGGAAAAAGTTGATTGACATGAAAAGCCTTTCAACTTAATATAAAAATATGAGAAAGATGGAATTGATCGCTCCATGCCATTTCGGGCTGGAGGCAGTATTAAAAAGAGAAATAATTGATTTGGGATATGATATTAGCAAAGTGGAGGACGGCCGTGTTACGTTTCATGGCGATGAGGACGCTGTCTGCAGGGCTAATATTTTTTTGAGGACCGCGGAGAGGATCCTTATTAAAATAGGGAGCTTCCATGCGGAAACCTTCGACGAGCTGTTTGAGGGAACAAAAGCTCTGCCCTGGGAAACTTATATTCCGGGAGACGGCAGGTTCTGGGTCACGAAAGCGGCCAGCGTCAAGAGTAAACTGTTCAGCCCTTCCGATATCCAGTCCATTATGAAAAAAGCCATGGTGGAACGTTTAAAGGAGCATTACGGCATCAGCTGGTTTGAAGAAAGCGGCGAAAGCTTTCCCGTCAGGGTGTTTTTGTACAAAGATGAGGTAACCGTAGGACTTGATACCACAGGGGAGTCCTTACATAAAAGGGGCTACAGGAAGCTTGTGGCAAAGGCGCCCATTGCGGAAAATCTGGCAGCGGCGCTGATCATGCTGACGCCCTGGAATAAAGACCGGATTTTGGTCGATCCCTTTTGCGGGAGCGGGACTTTTCCTATTGAAGCGGCTATGATGGCCGCAAATATAGCTCCCGGAATGAACCGGGAATTCCGGGCTTTTACCTGGAAACACCTGATTCCCTCCAAAATGTGGTATGACTGCCTGGATGAAGCCCGGGATTATGTGGATATGGACGTTCATACAGATATCCAGGGATATGACATCGATCCGGAGATGGTCAGGATCTCCAGGGAAAATGCCAGGCTTGCAGGAGTGGAAGGGCTTATTCATTTTCAGGTTCGTCCCATGGAGCAGTTAAGCCACAGCAAAAAGTATGGATTTATCATAACAAACCCTCCTTACGGCGAGAGGATCGAGGAGAAGAAAAACCTTCCGGCTCTTTATCGTATGCTTGGAGAAAAGTTTCAAAATCTGGATTCCTGGTCTATGTTTTTGATCACTTCATATGAAGATGCGCAAAAGGATATCGGCAGGAACGCGGATAAGAACAGGAAATTGTACAACGGTATGTTAAAAACATATTTCTATCAGTATTTGGGGCCTAAGCCGCCTAAGAGAGACAAAGCATGACTGAAAAGGGAGAAAAACTTTTAATTCTGGCAGCAGGGCTGTTTCTGGCGCTGTCCATGGGTATTGTGATTTTTGTGTATCAGTTGGATGAGAGTGGATCTTCAGTACCAAAAGACGGTGTAAAAGCTTCAAAAGATACCATCGGAGAGGAATATTTTGAGGCGGCCGCCGGGGAGGATGCGGATATTGTGATTCCGCTGCCTGAGGGAAAAGAAAAATTTAATATGGAAGAAGGCGCCGGAGGGAAAAAGCTGACGGTTGTTCTTTATGGCGTGGAGGAGGATTTCTTTGCCGTGAATAAAATCCGGGGGGATGAAGAAAAAATCAGCCGGATACAGCTCATCAGGGAGCAGGAGTCGGCAAGCCTGATATTTACTTTTTATCATGTTTATGAGGCAGATGCTTCTTTTGAGGATGGAGAAATACGGCTAAAGCTTACAAGCCCTATGGCAAGCCATGAAAAGATCATAGTTGTGGATGGAGTTTCGGAAACTTTCAGGGATGAGGCCGAAAACGCTTTTGAAACTTGTGAGATAAAAGGCATTTTTGACGGCGATGTGGCTGCTGCCAATGAATTAAGGGCGGAGTGCTTTGTTTCTGTGGAGAGAGATAATACGCTGCAGGATAGAACGGAGATCGCAATTTATTACAATGACGATTATTTTATTCCGGAATTTGACAGCCGAAGCCTTGCGGAATTATTTAAAGAACATTATAATGAATTTCATGATGAATGGACGGTAGTCCTCGCAAAAAGCGACGATCCCGACTTAAAAGGCGCCATGGTTCCCGCAGTAAGGATCGTGTACCGCATGCCGCAGGGAATACAGACGGAAACGCCGGAGGATGAAAAGACCGATAAGGATAGTGTGGAAAGGCTGACCATAGACGCTTTGGTTTTACAGTATGGAGGAAATAAGGAATGACGGAAATTGTTTTTGCCACCGGGAACCCCGGAAAGGCAAGAGAAGTTGCGATGATGTTTGCGGATATGGATGTATGCGTGAAGACTTTAAACGAAGCAGGAATCGAGGCGGAAATTGTTGAGAACGGCAGTACTTTTATGGAAAATGCCTGCATTAAGGCAGAGACGATAGCACGCTATACGGATAAAATCGTCCTGGCGGATGATTCCGGTCTGGTCATTGACTATCTGAACGGGGAACCGGGTATTTATTCTGCCAGGTATATGGGAGAGGATACGTCTTATGATATCAAGAATCGGAATATTTTAGACAGGATGGAGGACGTGCCGGATGATCAAAGAAGCGCAAGGTTTGTCTGCGCCATGGCGGCGGTAATGCCGGACGGGGAAGTGATCAAAACGGAAGGCGTCATGGAAGGGCGGATCGGCCATGAAATTGCGGGAAAAAACGGATTCGGCTACGATCCGATCTTTTTTCTCCCGGAATTTGAACAAAGCAGTGCCCAGATTACCCCTGAGGAAAAGAATGAGGTAAGCCATAGGGGGAAGGCGCTGCGCTTGATGCAGGAGGAACTGCGAAAGAGGATCCGGGGATAGTTTTATGAGAGTTTTAATTGTCAGCGATACCCATGGGCATAATAACAATTATTTCAGGGTATTGGAAAAAGAGGGACAAATGGATATGGTCATCCACTGCGGAGATGCAGAGGGGAGTGAATATCTGCTGCAGGAGGCGGCAGGATGCCCGCTTCATATTGTTATGGGAAATAACGATTTTTTTTCCGACCTTCCAAGGGAAATAGAAACGGAGATCGGAAAAAACAGGGTGCTTATTACCCACGGACATTATTACTGCGTCAGCACCGGGTATGAGCTGCTGAAGGACGAAGCGTTATCCAGGGGCTTTGATCTTGTTATGTACGGGCATACCCACCGTCCCGTGGTGGACGAAAGCGACGGCATTGTAGTGCTTAATCCGGGCAGCCTTACTTATCCCAGGCAGGAGGGGAGAAGGCCTTCTTATATTATTATGGAAATAAATAAAAAGGGAGCTATGGATTTTCAAGTAAAATACTTATAGCAGAAGCGATACGGTTTTGAATTCCTGCGGTATTGGGGGAGGCCGGTTTGGAAAAATCGCGGAAATTGCCATAAAAACGGTTGACAACTAAAAAAGCGTATAATATAATATGACTTGCGTTGTGATAAAAACGCAGTAATTGCGGCGATGACGGGGTGTGGCTCAGCTTGGCT
>DEUB01000070.1 GCA_002362385.1 Lachnospiraceae bacterium UBA3273 | reverse complement strand
CGTGCGCCGCCAGGCGCACGATAAAAAGAGAGCGTGTGCTAACTGCTTAGCCCACGCTCTTTTCACTCTCTTTATTATGACGATTCGACTTTTCATGACTGCCGCATGATCATCGCCTTACACCTCAAACATCAGCTCTCCGTATGTAGGAATGGGCCAGATCTCTTTATCCACGATCATTTCCAGCTCATCCGCCGGCGTTCTCAATTCTTCCATGATCGTCCTTACCGTATCTTTATAGAAGAAAGCCTGTGCTTTCGCATCAGTCATCGCCCTGCCCTTTGCTTCCTCTTTCTCCAGCTTGTTAAGGGCTTTCTGCATTGCCCCGAGCTTTTTGGAAACAGTCTTTAATAATTCTGTCTGGACAGAAGCGTCGCCGCCTGCCGCCTTTACGGAATTGATCGTATCCGCAAGCACCTTACTGTATTTGACCACTGCAGGAATAATCTGCTTTCCTGCCATATCGATCATAGTCAGCGCTTCGATATTAATGGTTTTTGCATATGTTTCATAAATGATCTCTTCACGGGATTCCAACTCCGCCTTTGTATAAATACCAAACTTCTCAAACAGAGCCACCGCTTTTTCGGATGTCAGAGTACTTGCAGCCTCGATCATGGATTTAATATTGGGAAGGCCTCTCTTTTCCGCCTCTACTACCCATTCATCGGAGTAACCGTTTCCGTTGAAGATGATCCTCTGGTGTTTGGTCATATATTCCTTAATCAGATCGTGGACCGCAACCTCAAAATTGTCCGCCTTTTCCAGAATATCGGCAGCTTCACAAAAAGCTTCCGCCACAATTGCGTTTAACGTGGTGTTGGGACCTGCTATGGAATCTGCAGAACCTACCATACGGAATTCAAATTTGTTTCCTGTAAAGGCAAAAGGAGAAGTTCTGTTACGGTCCGTGGCATCCTTAACCAGATCCGGAAGGGTGGAAACGCCGGTCTGCAGCTTGCCGCCCTCTAAACAGGATTCAGCATTACCGGTCTCAACCAGCTGCTTTACAACGTCCTCAAGCTGTTCTCCCAAAAACATGGAAATAATTGCCGGAGGGGCCTCGTTAGCTCCCAGCCTGTGGTCATTTCCCACGTCTGCCGCCGACTGGCGGAGCAGATCTGCATGAACATCCACAGCCTTCATAATGCAGGCAAGCACAAGCAAAAACTGGATGTTATCATTAGGAGTCTCGCCCGGGTCTAACAGGTTCACTCCGTTATCCGTTGTAATGGACCAGTTATCGTGTTTACCGGAGCCGTTTACCCCTGCATAGGGTTTTTCGTGGAGCAGACATCTCATTCCGTGTTTTACGGCAACCCTCTTCATGGTTTCCATGACGATCTGGTTGTGGTCTACGGCAATATTTGCAGTCTCATAAATGGGAGCCAGCTCATGCTGTGCAGGCGCAACCTCATTGTGCTGTGTTTTGGCAGTTACGCCCAGCTTCCATAATTCCTCGTTCAGATCCTTCATATAAGCGCCTACCCGCTCACGGATAACGCCGAAATAATGGTCTTCCATTTCCTGACCCTTGGGAGCCGGCGCACCGAAGAGGGTGCGTCCCGCAAACATCAAGTCAGAACGCTGTTTGTAATATTTTTCATCGATCAGGAAGTATTCCTGCTCAGGTCCTACGGATGCGGTAACCTTTGTAGCCCCTGTATTGCCGAACAGGCGGACGATACGGAGAGCCTGTTTGGATACGGCTTCCATGGAGCGAAGTAAAGGCGTCTTTTTATCTAAGGATTCTCCCGTATAGGAGCAAAACGCCGTAGGGATACAGAGGATCGCGCCGGTGGCTGCTTCCTTCAAAAATGCGGGAGAAGTAATATCCCACGCTGTATAGCCTCTTGCCTCAAAGGTTGCGCGGAGTCCGCCGGAAGGGAAGGAGGAAGCATCAGGCTCGCCCTTGATCAGTTCCTTACCGGAAAATTCCGTGATCATCTTACCGCTTTCATCAGGATGAGTTACAAAAGCATCGTGCTTCTCTGCCGTAATGCCGGTCAGGGGCTGAAACCAGTGGGTATAATGGGTAGCTCCGTTTTCAACAGCCCAGTCCTTCATGGCCTTTGCGACTACATTAGCCGTTTCCATGGAGAGCTCGCCGCCCTGGTCCATAACCTTTTTAACCTCTTTAAAAGCATCTTTCGGAAGGCGTTCTTTCATTTTTCCCAATGTAAATACGTTTTTCCCGAAAATCTCTTCTACATTCATGATCTCACTCATTTCCATTTCTCCTTTTCATGGTCTTTGTGGGGAAGGCATCCCGCCGCCAGGCAAAAAAAATGCCCCAAACCCTTTGTGTTTGGAACATCATTGTTCAAGATACCTTATAGACGGTTTTGCCGTTTTTTATAAGATACTCTTATTTTCAAAAAAATGCAAGTCGAAATTTTGATTTTTTTACGATTTGTTCATTTTCTTAAAAGAGAAGTTACTTATCCGCAGGTTTGCTGTTCACATTGTACAATAGGAAAGGAATGCGGTCAAGCCTGCGCTTTCTTTCTCAAAATATCATAAGGCGATGCGGGCGCATCCAGAGTCACTTTAAGCTGTTGCTGCGGATGCGGGGCGCTTTCCATCTCTTTCCCGTCTTCATTCACAATGGACAATACCTTTGTCTCCCGGTTTGTTCCATCCGGCTTCATGATCTCAATGACCTCTCCCACCGAAAACTTATTCCTCTGCTCGATCCCCACGATATTGCCTTCTGTTTCTCCTACAATGCCAAGATAAATATATTCATTTATATAAGTATTATTGTCATAAATCTGGGTATTTTCATCCGGCTTCCCGAAATAAAAACCCGTTGTAAACTGCCTGTAGGTACACTTGGAGATTTCCTCAAGGCACCAGGGCAGGATCTTTTCATAAGCCTCTCTGGAAGAAGCCGCCGCGTCAACTGCCTTCCGGTAAGTCCTGGCTACCGTGGCAACATAAAGGGCCGTCTTCATCCTTCCTTCTATCTTAAAGCTGTCGATACCCGCATCCATCATTTCCGGTATATGCTCTATCATGCAAAGATCCTTGGAATTGAAAATATAGGTTCCCCTTTCATTTTCAAAAACAGGCAGATATTCTCCCGGCCTTGTCTCCTCCACAATGGAGTATTTCCATCGGCAGGGATGGGTGCATGCCCCGTGATTGGCGTCCCGTCCGGTAAAATAACTGCTCAAAAGGCATCTGCCGGAATAAGAAATACACATGGCGCCGTGGATAAAGCTTTCGATCTCCATATCCGCCGGTATGTTCTCCCGTATCTCCTTAATTTCCTTAAGCGACAGCTCTCTCGCACATACCACCCGTCTGATCCCCTGATCGTACCAGAAACGGAAGGTCATATAATTGGTATTATTGGCCTGGGTGCTTAAATGGATATCGATCCCCGGACAATTTTCCTTTGCTAACATTACCATCCCCGGATCCGCCACAATAAGGGCATCCGGCTTTATATCCGAAAGCTCTTTAAAGTAAGCCCTTGCTCCCTCAAGATCATAATTATGGGCGAGGATATTTGCCGTCACATGGACCTTTACCCCGTGTTCATGTGCAAAGGCGATCCCCTCCCTCATTTCCTCAGGAGTAAAGTTTTTGGCCTTGGCACGCAGGCCAAAAGCCTCCCCGCCGATATAAACCGCATCCGCACCGAATATGACCGCAGTCTTCAACACCTCAAGGCTGCTTGCGGGAATCAGTAATTCAGGTTTTTTCATAACCTCTGCTCCTTCATTTCTTAACTGACAATGCCACTCCGTCTCCCAAAGTCAGAATAGCCGTTTCCAACTGTTCATGTTTTTTCAAGGTATATAGATAATCCCGCATCCGCTTGTGGATGGTCCGATCTCTCCTGGTAACGGCAAATCTGGACTGGATAACGTCCCCGTCCTGAAGCACATTGTCAGACAATAAAACGCCGCCTGTTTCAAGCAGCCTCAAAACCTCCGGAAGAAAATGGATATACTGCCCCTTTGCCGCATCCATAAAAATAAAGTCGAAAGGCCCCTCTAACTGCTTTAGAACATCAGCCGCATCCCCTTCTATGAGCGTGATCCTTTCATCGGTATCAAAGCGTTTAAAATTCTCCCTTGCCAAAGGGATCCTCTTTTCATACTTTTCTATCGTGGTAATATGCCCGTCTTTTGGCATAAACTCCATCATAAATAACGCAGAAAAACCGATGGCGGTTCCTACTTCCAGGATCCGCTTCGGTTTGTTCATCACTAACAATGTACGTATCAGACTCTGGGTCTCCTTCCTGATAATGGGAACCTGCGTCTTTTTTGAATAAGCCTCCAGTTCATCCAGATAGGAAGGATTGCCGTTTTCCAGGGAATTGATATAGGCGGTAAAACGTTCATCGGTAATCATCTTCCTACTCCTCTTCCGTCTCGGAATCGGCGCCTATGATCTCCAGCATCTCTTCCGCCTTCATGGAATTATTTAAGACATAGACTCCCGGTTTAATGGAATCCTTATACTCTGAAAACTGGATCTGCGTCCAGAAAAGCTTCCAGTCTAAAACCAGCCCCGCCTCTTCAAAATCCTCGGCGATCTTTTTGCTGTCCATGGATTCCGTAATGGTAACCTCAATATCCTGTCCCGGCGACAATGCAGCCGGAATATCGGCAAAAACACGGTATCCGAAATTGTAAGCCCCAATTGCGGCTTTGTAAATAAAATATAAAACGCAGACCGTCACGGCCAGCCGGAAAGTCATATTTAACAGGGCAATGACTACTTTTTTTGCACTCACAGGCTTTCCTCCTCTTTCTCAGTATCTATTCTTCCAGATAGTCGAAATCCTCCGCAAAGTCAACAGAAATTTTCTCGGTAATCTCCTGGTACATCCGGCAGAAAGCCAGCTCTGCCGCCAGAAAATCGCTGACAATGGGATTTTTGCGGAACTCCTCATACTCCTTTTCAAAGCGGTCGATCTCGTCAAACAATGCGTCGGAATCCATTTCAGTCTGGATCCTGTAATTTCTTTTCCGGAATTCATCGATCCTCCGCTTTAAATCCGGATATTGCTTAACCTTCTCCTTCTGCCTGAAGTATTCCTGACAGACTCCGGTCTGCCGGATTTTTTCCACAAAATTTTCTGTTTCCATTTCAAAATCGATCATTCGTTCTCCCCTGTCTGCCGTCCCGCTAAAACGCTATACCTCCATAATAATGGGCAGTATCATGGGACGCCTTTTCGTCTTCTTCCAGAGATAATCGCTTAAAGTATCCCTGATCGTAGTCTTGATCTTCCCCCAATCGGAAATATTTCTTTCCTGGAACCTGTCCATCAGATCCATGACCAGACTTCTTGCCTCGTCTAAGAGTTCGTCAGATTCCCTGACATAAACAAAGCCCCTGGAAACGATATCCGGTCCCGAAACCAGCTGGTTGCTCACAGACTCCAATGCCATGACCACGATCAAAATGCCGTCCTCTGCAAGATGCTGCCTGTCCCTTATGACAATATTCCCTACATCGCCTACGCCTAAGCCGTCCACATATACGGAACCTGCCGGAACCTTGCCCACTACCTGCGCGCTTTCTTCATCCAGCTCCAAAACGTCTCCGGAACTCAAAATAAAAATATTCTCGCTGCTGTATCCAAGCTCTTTGACCAATGCGGCCTGTGCCTTCAAATGACGGTACTCTCCGTGGACCGGAATGGCATATTTGGGCCTTACCAGCGTATAGAGCAGCTTGATCTCCTCACGGCAGGCATGCCCCGAAACATGGGCGTCCTGAAAAATAACATCTGCTCCCTTTGCATAAAGCTCATTGATTACCTTTGATACGGCCTTTTCATTTCCCGGAATGGGATGGGAAGAAAAGATAACGGTATCCTGGGGACCGATGCTGACCTTACGGTGCATTCCCCCGGCCATCCTGCTTAGGGCCGCCATGCTTTCTCCCTGACTGCCGGTGGTAATGATGACCGTCCTGTCGTCAGGATAATTCTTGATCTGCTCAATATCAATCAATGTGTTTTCCGGAATATTCAGGTAGCCTAAATTCATTGCCGTGTCAATGATGCTTACCATGCTTCTTCCTTCCACCACGACTTTTCTGCCAAATTTATATGCGGAATTGATGATCTGCTGCACCCTGTCCACATTAGAGGCAAAGGTTGCAATAATGATCCTTGTGCTGGTATGCTCCGAGAAAATACTGTCGAAGGTCTTTCCCACAGTTTTTTCCGACTGGGTAAAGCCTTCCCGCTCCGCATTGGTACTGTCACACATCAGTGCCAGTACGCCCTTTTTGCCGATCTCGCCAAAGCGCTGTAAATCAATAGCGTCCCCGAAAACAGGGGTATAGTCCACTTTAAAATCTCCCGTATGGACAACCGTTCCCGCAGGAGAATAAATTGCCAGCGCCGCCGCATCCACAATGCTGTGGTTTGTTTTGATAAATTCTATCCTCAGATTGCCGAAATTGATATTCTGGCCGAATTTGACAACTTTCCTCTTAACGGCACGTTCCAGCCCGTGCTCCTTCAACTTGTTTTCAATGATCCCCATGGTAAGCTTTGTTGCATACACGGGAATTGGAAGTTCCCTTAATACATAGGGCAGG
Organism: Lachnospiraceae bacterium UBA3273; assembly: GCA_002362385.1. Classification (GTDB taxonomy): domain Bacteria; phylum Bacillota; class Clostridia; order Lachnospirales; family Lachnospiraceae; genus UBA2882. The sequence goes on along the minus strand of DEUB01000070.1, from coordinate 17,258 downwards.
GCTCCGATATGATCCTCGTGTCCGTGTGTGATCATAAAGCCCTTGATTTTATCCTGGTTTTCCTTCAAATAGGTCACATCGGGAATGACCAAATCGATTCCCAGCATATCATCCTCAGGAAATGACAGACCGCAGTCCACAACAACAATACAGTCTTCGTATTCAAAGGCCGTAATGTTCATGCCGATTTGTTCCAAGCCTCCTAAAGGAATGATTTTCAACTTGGAACTAGGGTTTTTTTCTTTTTTCAATTAATTTTCCTCCACATTCTTTGCAGTATCCGTAGAGTTTTACCTGATGATCCATAACGCAAAAACCGGTTTTATCAAAAATTTTCTTTTCCAGTTCCTCCAACAAATCATCCTGAAAAGAAAAAATACTTCCGCAATTCGTACAAATAAGGTGGTGATGGTGATGTCCCGATTCGCTCTCATTCTCTTTTCCGATCTCGTAGCGGGCGAATCCATCATCCAGACTCAACTTATCCACCAGATGCAACTCAACTAATATCTGTATTGTTCTATAAACAGTAGCTAACCCCATTTCAGGGTACTCTGCTTTTACCAAATCATAAATTTCCTCTGCCGTAAAATGTTTGTCGGGGCAGGCAGAAAGAATCCCAAGCACCAAAACTCTCTGTTTTGTTACTTTAACCCCTTTTTCCCTTAATATCTTTTCACATTGTTCCTTATCGATTGTCATTGGTTCCCCCATACACCGGCCTTATGACTCCTCGTTTTCAGCTATAAACTCAACATCCTCCAGCATATCCTCAAAAATTGCGGCAACAGCCTGAAGTTCCTTGTCGTCGGATACGATCTCATAGATGCTCTCGGTCTCTCCGTCTTTAGCCGTATCCTTTAAGATCAGGGCATCCGCATCTCCGTCCTCTTTATCCGTAACGAGAAGATAATCGGTCCCTCCTAAACGGGTCTGCTCCAAAACATAAAACTCTATCGCTTCTTCGCCATCCGGTATAAAACTGATCTTCTCCACTATACTCTCTCCCCGCTTCCATGTAAATAGTCCAAATATCCCTGCAAAATAAAGGATGCTGCAATGGCATCCACATACTCCCTGCGATTCTCTCTTCGTACACCGGCTTCCATCATCAGCTTATCCGCCGCCACGGTGGTCAGCCTTTCATCCCATAAAACAGGCTCTATTCCCGTTCTCCTGAAAAGCATTTCCCCAAACTCCCTGGTTTTCTCAGCCCGTTCTCCTTCCGTGGCATTCATATTGCGGGGAAGTCCCAGCACGATCCTGTCCACTTCATATTCCTCTATCAGTTCTTCGATTCTGGCAAGGGTCTGGCGCAGTTTATTTTCCGACTTCCGTCTGATGATCTCTACGCTCTGGGCCGTTATAAGCAGCGGGTCGCTGACAGCCACTCCCACTGTTTTTGAACCGAAATCAAGTCCCATAATCCGCATTTGTACCTCGTTACTGCCACTTATTTGTCCGGATATACTCTTTGAGCATCTCCTCTACAAGCTCGTCCCTCTCCACCTTCATGATCAGGCTTCTTGCATTTTTGTGGCTGGTAATATAAGTCGGATCCCCAGACATAATGTAACCCACGATCTGGTTTACCGGATTGTAACCTTTTTCCGTCAACGCTTCGTAAACAGCGGATAAAACGATCTTTACCCCGTTGTCCGGTTCCGTTACTTTAAAATATTGTGTGTTACCTAAATCTTGCATTTCATCACGCCCCTAATCCATAGATATTGTTATTTTACCCCAATTCCATAAAAAATACAATGAAAATCGCCAAATATTCGGGGAAATCGGTTTTCAGGGCAGCCTTCTGTTCCGGCCCTACTCCATAAGAAGCACTTCTTCATTCAGCATGCCGGTTATCCTGCCCTGAACCATCCTTCCCGCCAGATCATCATCTGTTTTTTTTGCAGCCTTTACATATCTTGCCGTATGTCCCACCTGATAGGGTTGTCCCCCTATGACCTTCGTCTCTTCAAACAGGACCGTTTCCTCACATCCCACAAACTGCCTTCTGTACTGTACGGACTGCTCTTTTTCCAGCTCCAGTAAGCGGCGGCTTCTGCTTTTTTTAATCTCTCCCGGCACCTGTCCCTTCATTTTTGCCGCCACGGTCCCCTCCCTTGCAGAATAGGGAAATATATGCATCTCAAAAAAGCCGGTTTCTCTCAAAAAAGCTTCCGTCTTTGCAAATTCCTCATCCGTTTCCCCCGGGAAGCCGACAATAACATCTGTTGTGATCGCCGGTGCGTCAAAATATTTCCGCAGCCTGTCTACGCCGTCCTTATATTCTGCCGCAGTATAATGACGGTTCATCCGCTTTAAGGTCTCGTCGCAGCCGCTCTGCAGGGATAAGTGGAAATGAGGACAGATCTCTTCTATCCCTCCCAGAGCCTTTGCAAATTCCTCCGTGACGATCCTCGGCTCCAGGGAACCCAGCCTGATGCGCTTTACCCCCTCTATCTTACGGATCTGCAAGATCAGATCCAAAAGGGACGTTTTCTCCTTAAAATCCATACCGTAAGAGCTGATGTGTATTCCCGTCAGCACAAATTCGCAGCACCCTTTTTTTGCCAGCCCCTCAATCTCTTTGCAGATATCCTCCCCGGATCTGGAACGCACCCGCCCCCTCGCAAAGGGAATGATGCAATAGGAACAAAACTGGTTGCAGCCGTCCTGAATCTTGATATACGCCCTGGTATGCTCCACAGTCTGCTCCAGGGTCATTTCTTCATATTCACAGGTATGGGCAATATCCAGGATATTTCTTTCCGTTTTACATGCTGCCTTCGCCCTACGCAATGTCTCTTGCGCACGTCCTGCCTCATGCCCATCCCGTATCATACCGCCTGCCCCATGATGTTTCTGCAGATATTCCTCTACGATCTTTACCGTATCCTTTTTCCTATTATTTCCAATGGCAATGTCTATATCCGCATCCAGGCCGTCCTTCTCTTTTCCCGTCTGCACATAACACCCCAGTGCAACCACTATGGCAAGGGGATTTTGTTTTCTGGCCCGGTGGATCATCTGACGGCTTTTTCTGTCGGCTATATTTGTAACCGTACAGGTATTTATGACATAAATATCCGCCATTTGATCAAATGGCACAATTTTATAACCTCTTTTCACGAAATTTTGTTGCACAACGTCCAGTTCATAGGAATTAACCTTGCATCCAAGGTTATGGAATGCCACATTTTTCACTTATTTTCTCCTAACTTTTTGTAACCTTTTCGTATTGACTTTTCCAGATATACCCATTAGTATAGGGTATGAAGGTATTAATTGAAAAGGAGGACTCAAAAATGAAAACCGTACAGATTTCATTAAATTCAATCGACAAAGTAAAATCATTTGTAAATGATATTACCAAATTTGATTATGATTTTGATTTAGTTTCCGGAAGATATGTAATCGACGCTAAATCTATTATGGGCATTTTCAGTCTGGACTTGTCCAAACCCATCGATTTGAATATCCATGCAGAAGACAGCATCGATGACGTTTTAGCTGTTTTAAAACCTTACTTAATCTAATGGAAACGGGCAACCGTAATCAGATTTGTCATCTGCATAACAGCAGATGACAATTGTCAAAAAGAAAACAATTCAGTCGGCAAAAGCTGCCGGCTGATTTTTATTGCCCTCATCCGACGCTAAAGACAGCTGACAGGTCATAACGAATGCCCGCCCGCCATGGCAGGTCAGCCAGAGGCACTATCCTATCTCAATGATCTCCCTTGTTGAAAGCGCCGTTTCGATCATCCCGTCTATTTTATCAAAAACATTCTGCTCATGGGCCCTGATTACCTTTAAATTGGGCTTCGTAACCGGATGCTTTGCCACAAAAATGGTACAGCAGTCCTCAAAGGGCTGAATGGAAGTTTCATAGGTATTTATCTTTTCCGAAATATCCACAATATCCTGCTTGTCAAAAGCGATCAAGGGACGGTATACAGGCATGGTACACACTTCGTTAGTTGCCGCTAATGCCTGCATGGTCTGGGAGGCAACTTGTCCGATGCTTTCTCCCGTTACCAATCCCAGGCAGCCTGATTCCCCTGCGATCATTTCCGCGATCCGCATCATATAACGGCGCATGATGATCGTAAGCTCATCATGGGGACACTTTTCATAAATATAAAGCTGGATATCCGTAAAGTTGATGACATGAAGCTTCATGGGCCCTGCATAAGCCGCTACATACCCGGCCAGATCCACGACCTTCTGCTTTGCACGCTCGCTGGTATAAGGCGGCGCATGAAAATAAACCGCTTCCAGGGTTACCCCGCGCTTACTTATCATATACCCCGCAACGGGGGAATCGATACCGCCTGATAAAAGCAGCATCGCCTTTCCGCCTGTACCTACAGGCATCCCCCCCGGTCCGGGAATAATTTCCGAATAAATATAAATCTTTTCCCTGATCTCCACATTCAGCTCAATATTGGGCTTGTGGACGTCCACCTTCATATCGGGAAATGCATCCAGAATAATGCCGCCCAGATCCGCATTGATCTCCATAGAAGATTTGGGATAATTTTTTCTGGCCCTTCTGGCACATACCTTAAAGGTCTTATTTTTATCAGGATAAACGTCATCTATAAATTTTACAACATCTTCTCCCAGCTTTTCAAAGCCCTCATCCTCCACATATACAACGGGACAGACGCCGGAAATGCCGAACACCTTTAAAAGAGCGCCTACAGCCTCGTCAAAATCAAATGCCGAAACCCCGTCCACATAAATCCTTCCCTGGGTCCTTCTGACTGCAAACTCTCCGTCTATTTTGGAAAGGGCAAATTCAATCTGTTTCACAAGCGCCTCTTCAAAAATATATCTGTTCTTACCTTTTACGCCGATTTCGGCATACTTGATCAAAAATGCTGTAAACATATGGTTCTCCTTCTGTTTTTTATGGGCCTTCCAAAAGAAAAGCCCTTTTTCTCCCTAGCGTCTTGTGTACCTGCGCAGCATGGGCACAAGCTCATCAAGGCATTCCAGCGTATAATCCAGTTCTTCCTTTGTGGTAAATACGCTGAAGCTGAAGCGCAGGGTAGAATCCATCAGCTGCTTTTCAATTCCCATGGATTCCAACGTGGCGCTTATGGTGTGTTTATGGGAAGAGCATGCGCTTCCTGAGGATACATAAACGTTCTTTTCCTCTAAGGCGTGAAGCAGTACCTCGCTCCTGATCCCTGCAATAGATGCGCTGACAATATGGGGCGCCCCTGTTTCATCCTGGGGACCGTTTATATAAATATGGGGCATACGGCTTAATTCCCTGACAAAATATTCCTTTAACCGGTACAGCCTTTCCGTATCTTCTTCCAAGTCCCTGTAGATCAACTCCGAAGCTTTTCCGATTCCCGCAACACCCGGTACATTTTCCGTACCCGAGCGGAAATTTCTCTGCTGTCCGCCGCCGAAAATAATAGGCTTTATTTTGACCCTCTCATCAATATACAAAAATCCCACGCCTTTAGGACCATGGATCTTATGTCCGCTGACAGATACCATGTCGATATTCCATTTCTTAGGAAAAAGCTTTAACTTACCAAAGCCCTGGACCGCATCCACGTGGAATAATGTTCCGGGATTCATTCTCTTGATCAGCGCGCCCGCTTCCTCGATCGGCTGGATGGCTCCCACCTCGTTGTTGACATACATAATGGAAACCAACAGGGTATCCCTGCGGATCGCCCGCTCCAGATCCTCAAGACGGATCCGCCCCGTTCTGTCTACGGGAAGATATGTGATCTCAAAGCCCTGCTCCTTTAAATACTCCATTGTCTGCAAAACTGCCGGATGCTCTATCCTGGTAGTGATCAGATGCTTACCGGCCCGGTAATTGGCATATGCCGTTCCTATGAGCGCCCAGTTATCCGCCTCTGTTCCGCCTGAAGTAAAGAATATCTCCTTCTCCTGGACTTTCATAATACCCGCAATGGTTTTCTTACTGTACTTTATATATTTCTCGGCCTCCACGCCCTTTAAATGCATACTGGACGGATTTCCGTAATCTTCTGTCATGATATCCGCAACCAGACGGGCAACCTCAGGGTAGGCTTTCGTCGTTGCGGAATTGTCTAAATATACTTCCATTGTTAACTCCCTTCATAGGTTCCAACGCAATATTATTCTACTTTTATCATATGAAAAGCGTCGTATCTATGACACTGACTGCTTGTGACAAACCCGGCTTTTTCTTTTATATCCCGCATATTTACGGGATCCTTTTGCATATCATTTAATTTTCCAGTTCATACATCAGGACGGAGAGCAAAGCCATCCCCGCCGTTTCCGTCCTAAGGATCCGCCTTCCCAGCGTGACCGGCAAAAAGTCCTCTTCTTCTGCAAGAGCCACTTCTTTTGTGTCAAAGCCGCCCTCCGGTCCGATAAAAACGGCCACTCTCTGTCCCGGCCTGATGCTCTTTATCAGTTCCCTTGTTTTCTCCATTCCCTCCGCCAGTTCATAGGGAAGGATTTTTACTTCCATAGAAGAAGCATAGGCTAATGCTTCTTTAAAATTCAGCACCTCATGCACCGTGGGCACTTTTCCTCTTTTGCTCTGCTTGGCCGCAGCCTCGGCAATGGTCTGCCAGCGTTTTACTTTGGTCGCCGCCTTTTTATCATCCAGCTTTACCACGCTTCTTACCATGGCAACGGGAATGATCTCACAGGCCCCCAGTTCTACCGCCTTCTGAACGATCAGTTCCATTTTGTCCCCCTTGGGAAGCCCCTGGAACAAATAAACCTGACAGGGAAGTTCAACAGCGTCTTCCTTGATAAAGCGGAGCTCGCACTCTATTTCGTCCTCAGAAAAGGAAACGATACCTACCCGGTATTCCTTTCCGTCCGTCCCGTTTGAAAGGGAAATCTCATCTCCCGGCTTCATGCGGAGCACATTTTTAATATGATTCACATCATTTCCCCGGATAACGGCCCGGTTTCCCTGAATCTGCCCCGGTTCCACAAAAAACTGATACATGCTTTCCTCTTTCTATTTTTTTATGCCCAACCCTTAATACGGGCGGTAATACTGTCCGACAGCTTTCGTACGGACTCGCAAAACCTCAACTGCCTTATGGCATACGGGCGGTAACGCTGACCCATTCGTTCTGCCTCGTTACCTCCAATACCTCCATGCCTGCCGCCTTAACAGCATCCGTGACCAGCTTCTCTTTCTCCGCAATGATCCCGGAGGTAATATAAATGCCGCCCTTTTTCAGATGCTTTTTGACAACAGGCGTCAGGGGCAGAAGCACCTCAGCCAGAATATTCGCCACTACGATATCATACTTTTCATAGCCTGCCCTCTCCTGGACCTCTTTATCCGTAATGATATTACCGATCATCATCTGAAATGCCCCGGGAGATATCCCGTTCATTTCCATGTTTTCACGGACAGCCTCCAGGGCACAGGGATCCAGATCCGTTCCTGCCGCCTCTTTAATGCCGTACATCAAAGCCACTATTGCTAAAATGCCGCTCCCGGTCCCCACATCCAAAAGCACCGTATCCGACGTTATATACTTTTTCAACTGCCTGATACACAACTGGGTCGTCTCATGCATACCGGTCCCGAAAGCGGTTCCCGGATCGATATGCAGTATCTTCTTATCCCGGTCCTCAGGCTTTATCTCTTCCCATGAAGGCGTAACCAGCAGATCGTCAATATAAAACTGATGGAAAAATTCCTTCCAGTTGTTCAACCAGTCCTTATCTTCCGTTTCGGAGATCACAATGCTGCCTTCGCCGATGTCCATATACTGACGGATCGCTTGAAGCCTTTCCTCCACTGCCTTTACCAAAGCTTCCATATCCACAGGTTGTCCGCTGCTTACGCAAAAATAGGAATTGTCAACGCCCTCTCCCAGCCCGGCGCAGAGCGTCCCGTTTTCCGTACCTTCCGCCGCCAAAGCCTGATCTTCCTCATCCGGCACCTCCACAAAAAAGCTGAGATATGCAATGCCGTCGTCCTCCGGCCCGTCGGGAAGGATGTCCACAAACATCTGCTCCTTCTCCCATGCGCTTAAAGGCACATGGTCCTCGATCATGGCGCCTTCCAGGCCAATGTCATACAGATCGGAAATAATAATATCTTCCGCCTCTGTTACTGTTTTAATGGTCAGTTTTTTCCACTTCATAACTATGCTTTCATCCTTTATTGCAGCTACTATGCCGCCGCTGTTACTTTCATTTTATTTCAAGCGCAGGGCAACCGACATTTCATGAGCTGCCAGTCCCTCCGTACGGGCCATGTTCATACAGGTCTCCGACAGATTCTTCAACCCTTCCTTTGTAATATATTGCACAAAAGAGGTCTTCAAGAAGGTTCCTACCCATACGCCACCAGAAAATCTGGCGTTTTTCATGGTAGGCAGGGTATGATTGGTACCGGAGCAGTAATCTCCCAATGCTACGGTGGCGTCCTCCCCGATAAAAAGAGAGCCGAACTGATACAGCTTTTGACTGTATTCCCTGGGTTCCTTTGTATGTACTTCCAGATGCTCAGGCGCCGCTTCATTGGCGATCTGTGCCATTTCCTCCATATCATCGGCAATGATAATGATGCCGTTATCCTCAAAGCTCTGCATCGCCGCTTCTCCCGTGGAAAGCTTTGCGGAAAGTTCTTCCATAGCCTTTAGGATCTCAGGAACCTTGCTCTCGTCCGTTGTGACCAAAATGGATTTGGCAAAGGCGTCATGTTCGCTCTGTGCCAAAAGGTCGATGGCAACATATTCCGGATTAGCTGTTTCGTCAGCCACGATCAGTACTTCGCTGGGCCCTGCAAGGGAATCGATCCCCACCGTCCCCATTACCTGACGCTTTGCTTCCGTTACATAACGATTTCCGGGGCCTGCGATCAGATCCACGCCTGCAATGGTCTGTGTTCCGTAAGCCATTGCCGCAATTGCCTGGGCGCCGCCTACCGTATAGATCTCATCGGCTCCCGCTATATCCATAGCCACCAATGCCGCCGGATGGATGGCACCGAATTGTTTATTGGCAGGGGAGCAAACTGCCGCCCGCTTTACGCCTGCTATCTTTGCCGGAATCGTCAGCATCAGCGCCGTGCTGGGCAGAGGAAACCTGCCTCCCGGCACATACAATCCCGCTCCGTCTACGGGAATCAGCCTGTGCCCTAATTCCACACCGGCTATAGGGCTCTGTATATCTAAAGGTTTGATGCAGTCAAGCTGTGCCTTTGCATAAAAGGAAATCTGCTCTGCCGCCTTTTTAAAGCTCTCCACAGTTTTTGCATCAACCTGTTCATATGCCTTATCAATATCCTCTTTTGTTACCCGGATATCCTTTAACTCTGCATGATCGAATTTCATTGCAAAATCCTTTAAAGCCTCGTCCCCACGCTTTTGTACTTCACAAATAATATCGGCAACCGTTTTCGTCGCCTGTGCGTCTCGCACTTCTTTGGCTTCTTTTGCCGTTTTATAATATCTCATGCGTTCTCCTCCTAAATCTATGACCAACCCATCAACAGATGGCAACCTTTTCTCCAATAAATTTCATGTCTTGAAAGACTCCACTTATTATAAAACAAAAAAGGGCAAAAAACAAGGAACACCTAAATCCATTGAGGATAGACGCTCCCTGCATAATTTTACTCCTTCTTACACATACTTTTTTTATGGATAATAATTTTCATTTATTCGGACACTCTGTTTCCAAATTTCATTTATTTCAGTACAGCCGCTACATCTTTTTATTTTCCGTTGCATCCTTTTTCGGCTATTTGTGGGAAGTGATTTTAACCTATGTGCTAAACCACACCCTCTGCAACAGAGGTTTCCTCTATGGCCCCTGGCTGCCCGTATACGGCTTCGGTGCACTTCTTTTCTCCCTGCTTCTGAAAAGGTTTTCCCAACACCCGGTCAAAGCTTTTTTCCTCTCCGGCATTATCGGCAGCCTTTTAGAGCTTATAACCGGCCTGGCTCTGTCCACCTACTGGCATACCCGCTACTGGGATTATTCTTCCCTTCCCTTTGACATAAGCGGCTATATATCCCTTCTGTCCTTTCTCGGCTTCGGGTTTGCCGGTTCTCTCTGGGTCTGCTTTCTCTCCCCCAGGCTTTTAAAATTCTGGAATAAACGTTCCGTGAAGTCCAGAAGGATCTTCCTCGCCCTGTTTCTCTTCCTGTTTTTGACAGACTATATCCTTTCACTGTTCTTTCCCAATTCGGGAAGGGGCATTACTTACTGAATTTCCGAAAGTCAGATTCCCCGCAGCATTCGTCGGATATTCACGCAAGTATGGCTGTTTTCCTGATTTCTGACAGAAATGATAGAAAATTATTTAAAAAAACCTTTTTTCTTCTTATCTTTTCCTTCGCTGCTTCCCTTTTTGCCATTCTCTCCTGCGTTTTTAACCGCATTTAGAGAGTCTCCCGTTTCCTCGTCGAACCTGCGAATCAATTCCTTCGCTTCTGCGGAAAGCTTGGTGGGAGTCTCTATGACCAGCGTCACATAATGGTCGCCACGCACATCTTTATTGCGCAGGGTAGGCACGCCCTTGCCCTTTAACCGTACCTTGGTATCGGTCTGGGTGCCTGCTTTCACATCATATGCCACACGTCCGTCAATGGTATCAATAAGTATTTCCCCGCCTAACGCCGCTACGGCATAGGAGATGGGAACCGTTGAAAAAATATTGTAATCCTGTCTCTGGAAAACGGGATGTCTCTGTACCAAAGCCTCTACCAAAAGATCCCCTCTCGGGCCTCCGTTCGTACCCGGCTCGCCCTTGTCACGAATGCGGATGCTCTGTCCCGCATCAATGCCGGCAGGAATGGAAACCTGGATCTTTTTCCTGCTTGATATATACCCGCTTCCATGGCAGTCAGGACATTTCTCTTTGATGATCTTGCCGGTTCCGCCACAATCAGGACAGGTCTGCACATTACGGACAGTTCCAAAGAAAGACTGGCTGGTAAATACAACCTGGCCTTTGCCGCCGCACTTGCTGCAGGTCTCCTTGGTGGTTCCCGGCTTTGCCCCCGTACCCCGGCAGGTCTTACATTCATCCTTTAAGGTAAGTTCTATTTCCTTTTCCGCGCCAAAGCACGCCTCTTCAAAGGTAATGGAAACGCTGGTGCGGATATTAGCGCCCTTCATGGGCCCGTTATTGGCTCTTCTGCCACCGCCGAACATGCCGCCGAATAAATCGCCGAAAATATCGGAAAAATCCATACCGCTGAAATCAAAGCCGCCGGCTCCGCCTGCCCCGTCAAATGCCGCATGGCCGTACTGGTCGTACTGTCTGCGCTTTTCGGGATCGCTAAGGACCGCATAAGCCTCCGATGCTTCCTTGAATTTCTTTTCCGCCTCCGCATCTCCCGGATTCATATCGGGATGATACTTTTTGGCCAGAACACGATATGCTTTTTTTATCGCGGCATCATCCGCATTTTTTTCTACTCCAAGGACTTCATAATAGTCTCTTTTTTGTTCTGCCATAATTGTTCCTCTAATCTAACACCCGCGAAAAGCACTGTCATAAAACAATGCTTCCCGGGTTTCTTATCATAAAATTTTTGCTCCGTTTACTATCTTACACTTCGCGGTAGTCTCCGTCAACCACATCATCTTCCGGAGCGCCTGAGCCTGCATTCATATCAGGACCTGCACCTGCCGCTCCCATGTCGGGACCTGCCGCACCTGCTGCCTGAGCCTGCTCATAAACCTTGGTAAACAGAGTCTGTGCAGACTGCATCAGCTTCTCTTTTGCAGCTTTCATCTCATCAACCTGGCTGTCGGATAATTCCTGCTCATCCTTTGTCTTCTCAAGAAGGTCTTTTAACGCCTGTAAATCTGCTTCCACAGGAGCTTTTTCGCTGTCGGACAGCTTATCTCCGACTTCATTTAAAGCTTTCTCTGTCTGGAATACGAAGGAATCGGCTTCATTTCTTGTATCGATGGCTTCTTTTCTCTTCTTATCCTGTGCTTCATATTCTGCAGCTTCTTTTACAGCCTTCTCAATATCCGCATCGGACATATTGGAGCCTGCGGTAATAGTAATATGCTGCTCTTTTCCTGTTCCCAAATCCTTAGCGGATACATTTACGATACCGTTTGCATCGATGTCAAAGGTAACCTCGATCTGAGGGATTCCTCTGGGTGCGGGAGGAATGCCGTCCAGTCTGAACTGACCCAGGGACTTGTTATCCCTTGCGAACTGCCTCTCGCCCTGTAATACGTTGATATCAACAGCCGTCTGGTTATCCGCCGCTGTGGAGAACACCTGGCTCTTCTTGGTAGGAATGGTCGTATTTCTTTCGATCAATCTTGTTGCAACACCGCCCTGTGTTTCGATCGCAAGGGAAAGAGGCGTTACATCCAAAAGCAGGATATCGCCTGCGCCTGCATCGCCTGCCAGCTTACCACCCTGAACGGAAGCGCCTAAAGCTACGCATTCATCAGGATTCAAGGTCTTGCTGGGCTCCTTGCCTGTAATCTGTTTTACCTTTTCCTGTACTGCAGGGATACGTGTGGAACCGCCTACCAGCAATACCTTTCCGATATCGGAGTTGTTAAGTCCCGCATCCTTCATGGCATTCTGTACAGGAACCGCAGTTCTCTCAACCAGATCAGAGGTCAATTCGTCAAATTTTGCCCTTGTCAGGTTCATATCAAAGTGTTTGGGACCTTCTGCCGTTGCTGTAATGAAAGGCAGGTTGATATTGGTTGTAGTAGCAGAGGATAACTCTTTCTTTGCCTTCTCTGCCGCTTCTTTTAATCTCTGAAGAGCCATTTTATCATTGGAAAGGTCAACGCCTTCCGTTTTCTTAAACTCTGCCAACATCCAGTCGATAACCTTCTGGTCAAAGTCATCGCCGCCAAGATGGGTATCTCCGTTTGTAGCCAATACTTCGATAACGCCGTCGCCGATCTCGATAATGGAAACATCGAATGTACCGCCGCCAAGATCATAAACCATGATCTTCTGCTCTTTTTCATTGTCAAGTCCGTAAGCTAAAGCTGCCGCCGTAGGCTCATTGATAATACGTTTTACTTCAAGGCCTGCGATCTTACCTGCATCCTTCGTTGCCTGACGCTGTGCGTCATTGAAATATGCGGGAACCGTAATGACAGCCTCTGATACTTTCTCGCCCAGATAATTCTCTGCATCCGCTTTTAATTTCTGAAGGATCATAGCGGAAATCTGCTGGGGAGAATATTTCTTGTCGTCAATGGTACGTCCTCTGTCAGTACCCATATCCCTCTTAATGGAAGAAATCGTCTTATCCGCATTGGTAACCGCCTGACGCTTTGCAGGCTCTCCTACCAGTCTTTCTCCCGTCTTTGTGAATGCAACTACAGAGGGAGTTGTTCTGGCTCCTTCCTGGTTGGCAATTACCGTAGGCTTACCGCCTTCCATAACAGCCACACAGCTGTTAGTTGTACCTAAGTCAATACCGATGATTTTACTCATAATGTTTACCTCCTGGGGAAACCCCTATTAAAAATTTAATTGTTTACTGTACCACTGCCACCATGCTGTGCCTTACCACTGTATCACGGTAGGTATATCCCTTTTGCAGCTCCTGGGCCACTACGCCTGATTCATACTCCTCGGATTCGACCTGCATTACCGCATTGTGCAGATTAGGATCGAACTCCAGCCCCACCGCCTCGATGGGCTTTACACCGATGGAATCCAGCTCGGTTATCAGCTGCTTATATACTTTGTTCATGCCGTCCACAAAGGGGCTGTCTTTTTCCTCTTCGGGAACGGTCAAAAAACCTCTTTCAAAATTATCGATGACCGGAAGCAGCTTTTCAATAACGCTCTTTGCTCCCACTTCATACATGGCCGTCTTTTCCTTTTCGGAACGGTTTCGGAAGTTTTCAAACTCGGCTAACTGACGCTTTACCTTATCCTCAAGCTCCTCGATCCTTTCCTGGGCCTTATCCTTCTTTTTCTCCTTCTTGCCGAAAAGCTTCTTACCTTCAGCCTTTGCTTCTCCGCTTTCTTCCCCGGCTTCTTTGGACGATTCCTCCGAAGCAGTTTCCGAAGCTGCAGCCTCATCCTTTTCTGAAGCCGCTTCCTGCCCGGCCGCATCTGCCCCCGGATTTTTGTCCGCGCCTTTGTTATCTGCATTTCCGCCTGCCGCGCCTTCTTTTTTCTCTTGGGAGACCTTTTCTCCCTCTCCGCCCACGGCTTTTGAAGCTTCCTCCGCATCAGGCTTATTAACAGCCTGCCCGCTTTGTTGTGTTTCCTTTTCTATATCCGGCATTTCTCCATCCCTTTCTATGATTTCTTCCCGTACAGCGCGTCTAACTGTTTCATCAGCGTCTGCAGGGTGCCTACAACCTTTTCATAATCCATTCTTTTGGGGCCGATAATTCCGATGGTCCCTTTCATTCCTTCTCCCAGCTCGTAGGTTGCCGTTACCACACTGCAATCCTTCATGGAAGAAACCGGCGTTTCATCTCCGATATACACCTGGATGCCTGTATTATTCTCTTTGGAAAGCGTATCCTGTACCAGGGTGGTAAGCATCTGCTTTTCCTCAAAGGTACTGATGATCTCGCTTGCCTTCTGCTGATCCGCCAGCTCCGGGTATTTGAAGATGTTGTTAGCTCCCGACGTGTAAATTTCCAGGTCCTCATCCGCCTTGATGGACTCTGCCACCGCATCGATGACCTCTCCCACGATATCGCTGTGGATGCCCGCCTGCTGCTTTAACCTGGCTACCAGGCCCAGATTGATCTCTTCTATAGGAAGCCCGTTTAAATGGGTATTTAACAGCACATTCAGCTTTAACAGCGTTTCATCGTCCAGTTCCTCCGAAACGGAAATCATGCTGTTTTTTAAAATGTTGCCCTCTAAAACAATGACCGCGATCAGCTGATTTGCATCCACTCTGGAGAGCTGTATGAATTTTAACCTGCTGCCGCTGTAGCTGGGACTGGAAATCATGGACGCATAGTTGGTATTGACCGCCAGGGTCTTTGCCACGGATTTCAGAAGCTGGTCCATCTTCTCTTCTTTTTCAAGAAGAAGATCCTTTAACTCCTCAACTTCCCTCGATTTTTCCTGCATTGCCGTATCCATCTGCTGCATCATGGTGTCCACATACAGCCGGTATCCTTTATCGGAAGGAATACGTCCTGCAGAGGTGTGGGGCTGAACGATATATCCCATTTCCTCCAGATCCGCCATTTCATTGCGGATGGTGGCGGAGCTTAAATTCAAATCCGTGTATTTGGAAATGGTACGGCTTCCCACCGGTTCGCCGGTCTCTAAGTAATTCTTGATAACCGCCTGCAAGATCTTCATTTTTCTCTCATCCAGTTCCACGCCGTCACTTCCTTTCCCGCATCATCCGTCGTTTTACTGCTGTTTCCTTCTTATATCAAATATGCTATGCAGTTTTTCTGTTTTTGTTAGCACTCATTTGGATAGAGTGCTAATATCTTTTCTGTACCTAACATATCACTACCTATTTTCATTGTCAACAAGATAATCAGAAATATTTATAAAAAAAATATAAAACGGCAAAAAAATAAAACCTCTCAATGCCTGTAAGGGCATCAAGAGGCATCCTTTCCAAAGATAAAATCCGCCATAAAGCATCCGGGAATCAATATTTCAAAAAATCTCAAAATTCCTCCGTAGCCGCTTTGCATATCTCCCATGGTAAAAAAGAGCATCATATCTGCGGTTCCGTTTTTAAGTGCTTCTTCCATGGCCGCCATAGAATTAAGCAGGAATTGACGGTCCAGAACCGTCAGCCAGATTCCCAAAAGGAACATAATCAGAACGCCTATTTTAACCGGCAGAAGCCTTTTGTGCAAAAGTTTCCATAGCTTTGGGGGTTCTTTACAGGAAAGCTTATAAATGATCCCTGTGGCTGATACGAAAACAATATTGGTAACGATCCACCTTATAACAGAATATTCTATCAGGATGGAGTCCGTCTCTATCCAGTACGGCAGAATGTCAAACACCGCTTCCACCAGTACGGCCGCTGCCGCTATAACTGCTGCCTTTATGTACTGTGCCTTTTTGCACTTCCTGTTTAGAAACAGGATCAGGATATATGCAGCAAACACTAGCAGCATAACGCCTTCTTCTTTTATTATACCGTTCATGGAAATCTTTCTCCTTTTCGCCTTTTATATGTCCGGATGCCTTCCTGCATTCCCTCGCTTTTTCAGCTTTTGTCTCGTTTTTACATTTATTTCATTATACGGTATAAAACATGTTTTTTCCATTCTTTCTGTTTTCCCCGCGCTTTTTCCTTTATAATCTTTTTTAATTTACACAAAGGAGAAAATAAAATGAACAATTTAAAAGCATTAGAAAAAAACTATTTAGACTACTGCCGTGACCAGAAAGAGCTGAATTTTAAGACCCTGAAAGCTTATGGCATCGACTTACGGCAGTTTTTATCATTTATTCCCACAGACACCCTGCCTGTCTCAAAAGAGATGCTCTCTGACTATCTGACATATATCCACAAACAGTATCAGCCCAAATCCGTCAAACGCAAAATTGCCAGCATTAAGGCTTTTTTTCATTATTTAGAGTATGAAGAGATCATTACGGAAAATCCCTTTCATAAGCTTCGCCTTCAGTTCCGGGAGCCGGTCCGCCTTCCCAAGACCATTCCGCTGCATATAATAGAAGCTTTTCTCTCCACTTTATACCGGGAAGAAAAGTCTGCTTCCACTCCTTACAAGCGAAAAACCGCCTTGCGGGATATTGCCGTAATGGAACTGCTTTTTGCAACGGGTATGCGGATTTCAGAGCTTTGTAATTTGAAGCAGGCCGATCTGGATCTTAAGTCAAAATCTGTTTTGATTTTTGGAAAGGGCGCTAAAGAGCGTATTATACAGATCGGGAATGAGCAGGTTCTTTCGGCACTTTATCAATATAAGGAAGCTTTTGCAAACGAGCTTGCCAGGACGGAATGGCTTTTTGTAAATCGTTTGGAAGGGCGTTTGTCCGAACAATCGGTACGGTATATGATTGTCCGGTACTGTCAGATTGCAGGGATTGATATGCATATTACTCCCCATATGTTCCGTCATTCTTTTGCCACTTTGCTTCTGGAAGCGGATGTTGATATCCGTTATATCCAGAAAATGCTGGGGCACAGCTCTATTACGACTACGGAGATCTATACAAGTGTTTCTATGGCAAAACAGAAGGAGATTTTGAGGTTGAAGCATCCGAGGAATGGGATGGAGGTGGGTGGAGGATAAATAAAGGATAATTCCTAATTA
>DEUB01000024.1 GCA_002362385.1 Lachnospiraceae bacterium UBA3273 | reverse complement strand
TCCTACAAAAACTTTACCCTAGCCTCATAGAACAGCATTTTTGCCACACAGGAAATAAGAAATATTCAGAAAGAAGGCGTTTTTTTGAAAAAAAGTTTTATGGGGGTATCCTTTGAACCCGGTTTAAAAGCGATTGTTGAACAAAATAATGATATCTTGAAGCGTATGTTTAAAGGAATGATAAAAGGCTGGTTTTTGATAGATATTAAGGAACGGGTCATGAAGGAGTTGGGTGTGGGAAATATTTTGAAATATTATGATTTTCAGTGGTTACATGAGAGGCTGGTCACAGGAATAGGGGAGGCTCCCGAGTATGATATTTGCAGAATGATAGTGGGAATACATAGGGCACATTCGATTTTTCTTCCAAATGATAAAATACGGGAAAATGAAAAGAGCAGAATATATAGGCAACGGCTTGTTTCTGAAACAATAGAAAAAATTAAACTTCGTTTCTATGGCAGTGTGTTTTTCAGAAAAAATCTGCTGTTTTGTGGAGAAGAGTTCTTATATTATCCGTTACCTTATGAACTTTTTACAATGTCATCTAAAATGAGCCAAATGTTGATGGCTGACAATGGAATTCGATGCTGGCAATTATATTACGGTGTAATTTATAATGGGCTTTCAGCTTTGTCTTTATTGGAGAGTAATCTGTTGGGAACAGCATATCCCTTGTGCCGAGGAGCCATTGAAATGTATCTCAGACTTCTGATATTAAATGACCGGACAGAATTTTACGACTGGTATGAAAAGTTTAGGATGTTTGAGGTTCAATATTCTTGTTGTCAGGTGTATCCAGAAGAATTTAATGTATTGTTTGAAAAACGTAATTGTCAGGATTCAAAAGCCAAGGCTGATTACCTTCACTTTGGCTGGGTGGATTTTATTGACGGGTATTATAATACAGTAAAAAAATTTCCATATTCTATTCATGGTATTATCACATTTCTTAAAGATAAAAGTAAGGATGAAGTTTTAGAATTAGAGCAGTTAGAAAAATTATATAAATCATGCCATGCGTATACTCATGGCAGTATACAAACGGCTGTATATCCGATATTGCATTATTTTGAAATTTCAATTATGTTGTATTACGTTATTCGAAATACGTTTTTATTGCTTTGCAAAGAAAAGGGCATAGAGAGTTTGATAGATGGGAACGATATTATTTATATGGCAGATAGAGATTTTGAGATTTTGTATGAGCAATACGAAAACCGTTCTACAGAAATGTTTGAAAGGCATTATGCTTCTAACCCGTCTGGAAATTACAAGTCTATGACTAAATGAAAAAGAGCCAAATTTTGTATAAATATAAATGGGGGTAAGGGTTAATTATTTACATATGTAATCCGATATAATATAAAACAGAAGCCATAAAGAAAAGGATTTCGATTTTAATTAAGGAGGATGAACATATGGCGGTAAAAGTAGGAAACAGCTGGGTGTCGGAGGCGGCTTACGCCTATGCAAGATCAAAGGTCAGTGAAAATACCTGTGCGGAAGATAAAACGGAAAATTCCATGCTGAATCAATTATCCGAAAAATATCCGGACATAAATTTCAATACCAGCACAAAGCCTTTCTCGGGGGACGGAAAGAACAACATCAGCATTGCACCCAATATATTAAAACAGATGGAAAACGACCCGGATAAAAGACTGGAATATGAAGCGTTGATCTATGACTGCAACCAGGTAATCAAAAATATGCCTGATAAAACCCAGAACGGAGCAACGATCAAATCCTTTGGCTTTATCATACATGCTGACGGAAGCCTCAGCGGATGGAGCGTATCCGAAAGCGGAGGAGATACAAGCCGCAGCAGATATGCCCTGGATAAAAACAAAAAAGACAGCTGGTTAGATAAAATCTTAGAGAAAAAGAAACAGAAAAAAGCTGAGGAAAAGAAGCTTCAGGAAAAGAAGGTCGAAGAAAAGCTGCAGATAAAAATAGAAGAGCAGAAAGAGCAGCAGGAAAAGCTGACGGAAGCCGTGGGGAGTGTAAAAGATGGGGTAAAGACGGCGGGAAGCATTGTGGATTTAAAGGCCTGACTGAGCCGGAGGGCAAAGGTGGGACGGATATATATTTTGAGGGAAGTGGAGGCGTTTACAACAATGCTTCCACTTCCTGCCAGTTTCTGGCGACATATACGTTTTCGCATAATTCGGAAAAGGCTTTAAAATAATCTTCATAATCGCACTTTTCATTGAAAGAATCCTCTGCTAAGGGATAGAGGAAAATAATGCGGCATTTGCTACGGAATAACAGTTTTCCTGCCACACAGGCTGTGGAGTAGAAGGAGATCAGGGTCTTTTCCTCCATGGCTCCGGAAGCAATGGCTAATTCAAAAGGGCAGGAATCTTCATAAACAGGCAGTTCTCCGTGAAAATCATCATGGGTCCCCCGGGGATGGGGTTTGATGATAAAATTCTCTTTTCCGGCAATATCACGTAACTTAAGGATCAGTCTCTGATATGTTTTTGGATTTTCAGAACCGTTTTCTGTTCCCTGTCCCAGGAAAATAACGCTCTGTTCGGGAACCTTGACTTCGAACCGGAAAATGTCTTTTGCCATTTCCGTGATTTTCCGAATCCTTTCCGGCGTCTGGGGAATCTGTATCTTTTCAAAATCCACATTCTTTTCAGCCATTTGAGGTTGAAATAAGAGAATTTCTTTTTCCATTTCACAAATATCATAGTGCCATAAGGTTTTGTACATGGAGATTCCCGAAGGGGTGTTGATAATATGGACAGGCTTTTTGGTATAGCTGGCGAAGCCGTCCTCGTAGCGGTGGAAGGTCAGCTTTCTATTCTTTTTGATCAATGTTTTGGCAATTTCTTTTACGATCTCATCGGGGGTTCCCGGAGAGGCGAAGTACACCTTGTCATAACAGGGCAGGGGAGCGTCTATGATGGCGTCCGTGGTGCCGTTATGGATAAAACTCTCGTAAAAGGTAACGGGAGCCGATTTGTAAGGGTTTTTGATCTTTCTGCCGTCAGCAAAGGAAACCTGATGGAAATAGGGATTTAACCTGCCGCTCCTATAAAGCTCTTCCATGGACGGTGTTTTATCCGTCACAATGAGATCCACCTCATCGCCGGATAAAAAAGCATCCATTACAAAAAGAAAAACCAGAAGATGATAAGGGGTGCTGACCACACCTAAAACTTTTGCCATATGAAAAACCTCCCTAATACAAAATTTATATGCGCCTTATATGCAGTAATCCTTAAGAAGCGTTCGTCTTACTTTTTTATCTGCACCGGGCTGCATATGTCATGCCCTGCGCATTGTGCGTTTCACGATATCCGTGAGCATGGCGCGTTCTTTTTTACCGAATAAAAACAGAAGGTTGATGATGCAGCCTGTGATGCCGCACAGGATGACGTCGATGAAAAGCCAGAGCCAGCTGTCTGCCGGCAGAACCAGATAAAATCCGAAAAATACCGCGCCCATGGCGATGCTGACCAGAATATACCGGATAATGGTAGGGTAAAAGGATTTCCTGGGAATGTTCAGACAGTGGGCGGCATACATGGGAGTAAAAGTCATATTTTTGATGATCCCCAGAATGGTGGAGGTGCCGGCCACGCAGTAAACGCCCAGAGAGGTTGTATCAAGCAGCAGGAAAACGATGCCTGCGCTCAAGACGCCCATTGCCAGCGTGATAATGGAATTCCATTTTAATTTGTTGACTACGGTATAAACATTGAATAAGGGGCTGATCACGCCGCCCACAATGGTGCCGAACATGGTAAGCAGGGTTAAAACATAAATAATGTTGATGACCGAAGCGTCGGTTATGGATTTGGAGTTCGGAAGCCATAAGGTGTAAAAGGGTATGCCGAAGGCAACTACGAAGCATAAGGGGATATTGGCAAAAAATCCGGTCATTTTCATGGCGCTCGTCAGGTCCTCTAACAGTTCTTCTTTGTTTTCTTTGGCGTAGCTGATGGTCAGGGAAGGGGTAAATACGGCGGCTATAGTCTCGTACAGAGTATTGATCGCCACAACGATCGTCTTCGAGGTGCTGATATAGCCCATTTCCGTACCGCCGATAAACAGGTTGGTAATGAGGATATCCAGACCGTTTGTAAGAGTCTGTCCCGCACGCATGACCGTATTCCAGATGCCTGCTGAAAGGATCTCCAGAACTTTTTTAATGGAAAAATGCCTTTTGCTCACTTCGATCTGGGGCATCAGCTTTTTGGTATAGTGGATATAGGTAAAAAGCAGATAGATTGTCGCCGCTAAGGATGCCGCGCTCATATAGGAAACGTGAATGGGCAGAAAGAAAAAGGTTACAATTAAAATAACGGAACGGAGTATCTGGGATTCGATGGAACGGAATGCCTGCAGATCCAGTCTGTTTGCCGCAAAGGTAGCAGTGGAAAAGGTGGTGCTGATAATGGTTACCATGAAATTTAAAAAGGTCAGGGCAAATAAAAGTTTTACATCCGGAACTAAAGCGGGCGAAATATTTACCAGCTTATCCAAAAAGGAGACCACCAGCGCACAGGGCAGAAACAGCACGGCTACAATGGCAATATTGGCGTACATGGTGGAATTAAAGTATTTGTTGGCGTTGTCATAATCGCCTTTGGTCAGGCTGACGGTAATAAAACGCCCTGCCATGGAATTTAAGGCCATGGCGGCAATGTTTGCATAGCTGACAAAATCGTTGGCGAGGGTCATAAAACCGTAGGCTTCATAATCCAGCTTGTCGATGATGATGGGAGACAATATGAAGCTGATGGCGAGGCTGACCAGGGTGGAGATCATACTGGCCGCCATATTTATCATGATCTGTTTGCTTTTGCTGACTTTTTTCATAAATAAGGGATCCTTGTTGTACGTGATATTATATATTGTTGGCAGCAGCCGTGAAAATATAAAAGCCCTGCCGTCTTTACGGATAAGTATACCACAAAGAAGCGGACTTGCGGAAGTGTTTGACTAGGAAACTGTGCAATGGTAAAATAAAAGGAGTTTTATAATGGAAGTTGGAGAGCTTGTATGAAGATTATGCCAAACCGGATGGACCGGGGCTTTTACCGTTATCAGGAGGAATTTGAGAAAAAGGCGTTGGAGGTGCTTCGCTCCGGCTGGTATGTGCTGGGGAAGGAAGTAACGGCCTTTGAAGAGGAGTTTGCCGCCTATACCGGCGCAAAATACTGCGTGGGCCTGGCAAGCGGGCTGGACGCATTGTGGCTGGCCTTCCGCGTTTTGAACATAAAAGAAGGCGACGAGGTTATCGTACAGGGCAATACCTATATTGCCAGCGTCATGGGGATTACCATAAACGGCGCCACTCCTGTTTTTGTGGAGCCTGATGACTATTATCAGATAAACCCGGCAAAAATAGAAGAGAAGATCACGGACAGGACCAAGGCGGTCCTGGCGGTCCATTTATACGGACAGGCTTCTGATATGGCGCCTGTCGTAGAACTTTGTAAAAAATACAAGCTTCGTCTGGTAGAGGACTGCGCCCAGTCCCACGGCGCATGCTTTAACGGGAAAATGACGGGAACCTTCGGAGACATCGGCTGTTTTTCCTTTTATCCTTCCAAAAACCTGGGAGCCTTCGGAGACGGCGGCGCTATCGTGACCGATGATGAACAGATCGCAAAGGATATGAAGGTTTACCGCAACTATGGCAGTGAAAAGCGTTATTATAATAAAGTAGTAGGGACGAACTCCCGTCTGGATGAGATCCAGGCAGGCCTTTTGCGGGTAAGGCTTTCCCATTTGGACGATCTGACGGAGGAAAAAAGAAGGATTGCCGCAAGGTATTTTAAAGAGCTTCACAATGATAAGATCCTTCTGCCACGGTTTATAGAGGGAGCGACCCATGTATATCATCAGTTCGTGATCCGCTGTAAGGAAAGGGACGAACTGATCGCCTATCTGGATGAGAAGGAGATCGGGACCATTATTCATTATCCCATTCCGCCTCATTTAGCGGAGGCTTACCGTTATCTGGGATTTAAGGAAGGGGATTTCCCCATGACCGAAAGGCTTGCCAAAGAGGTGCTGTCCATTCCTATGTATAACGGCATGACGGAGGAAGAACAGACTTATATCATAGATGCCATTAACGGATTTTAAAAGGATTCTATAAGAATTTTAAGGGAAAAGAGATAAAGATGAAGCAACTAAAGGAGCAATACCGTATTATCAATTTTAATGAATTTGGAGATGAAAGAGGCAATCTGGTAGTGGCGGAGGGCAGCGGCATGGACGTTCCCTTTGATATCAAACGGGTGTTTTATATGTATGGAAGCGATCCCGATATTATCAGGGGCCAGCATGCCAACCGGAAAACGGAATTTGTCCTGATCAATGTCAGCGGCACCAGTAAGGTAAAGGTCGACAACGGCTTTGAGACAGAGATCATAGAGCTTAACAAGCCCCGTATGGGACTTTATATAGATGTTATGGTATGGAAAGACATGTATGATTTTTCCGGGGATTCCGTTCTTTTGGTACTGGCCAGCGAGCATTATGACGGGGCGGAATACATCAGGGATTACGACATGTTTTTGAAAGAGGTCAAAGGAAATAAAGAAAATGAGTAAAATTTCTATCGTGGTGCCGGTTTACTACAATTCCGACACATTGATGATGCTTTATGAAGATATGAAGGAAAAGATCCTGGGAACCTTAGGAGACTACGAGCTTGTTTTTGTAGACGACGGCTCGGGGGACAATTCCTGGGAGATCATGAACCGGATCAAGGATATGGACGGTCATACAAAGTGTGTAAAGCTGTCCAGGAACTTTGGCGAACATGCGGCCCTTCTGGCCGGACTGTCCGTGTGCACGGGGGACTGCGCCGTGACCAAGCAGGCGGACTTGCAGGAGGACAGCGAGATCATTCTGGAAATGTATGAAAGCTGGAAAAAGGGCAACAAGGTTGTTCTGGCGGTGCGTTCTGACAGGGACGAGAATCCGGTCAAGAAGTTTTTTGCCAGCATGTATTACCGCATTATCCATAAACTGGTCAACGATAAAATGCCTGTGGGCGGCTGCGACTGCTATCTTTTGGACAGGCAGGTCATTAAGGTTTTGGAAATGCTGGATGAAAAGAATTCGTCCCTTACCCTCCAGGTTTTGTGGGCGGGCTTTAAAACGGACCACGTATATTTTCACAGAAAAGACAGGGAAGTGGGGAAATCCCGCTGGACGCTGTCCAAGAAGATTAAACTGGCCATGGATTCCATGCTGAGTTTTTCTTATTTTCCTATCCGCTTTATGTCTACGGTAGGCGTTGTTTTCTTTCTGGTTTCCCTTTTGATGGCCATAGAGGTCATTGTGGAAAAGGTTACGGTGGGCACCCCTATACTGGGCTGGGCTTCCCTGATGTGCGTTGTGCTTTTTTCCTTCGGGTGCATGATGTTAATGATGGGGATCCTGGGAGAATATGTCTGGAGAGCTTTGGATGCGTCCAGAAACAGGCCGCCCTATCTGATTGACGAGATACAGGAGAAGAAAGAATCAGGCGATGATGCCGTTATATATAAAGGCGATACAGATGCCTAAGATTGCCCCTATTAAGATCTGAAGGGGGGTATGTCCCACAAATTCCTTCAGGTGTTCGATGGGGTGTTTGCCGTCCCAACGGCCCATTTCTTTAAAAAGCTCCATCATATCGTTTAAGACCATAGCCTGTTTTCCCGTTTCCAGCCTGACGCCCATGGCGTCATTCATAACGATGATGGCAAAAAATGCAGCCATGGCAAATTCAAAACCGCCCACACCGTAATGAAGGCCGGTGGAGGTTGCCAATGCGCATACGGTAGCCGAATGGGAACTGGGCATTCCGCCGTTTCCGATAAGTCTTTCCCAGACAAATTCCCGATTGACGATCAAATAGATGATCGTTTTTAAAACCTGTGCGACAAACCAGCCTAAAGCGGCGCTGACGAAAATAGGGTTATCTATCAGCTGTTTCAAAATATCCATAGTGATTCTCGATTCCTGTCGTAATAAAACATAAAATTTTTCTAAAAAATCAGTTAAATAATAATATATTAATAAAAAGTTCCAAGAGTTATTATAGACCAACTTTTATATATTATCAAGAAAATCAGATATCATTTCCGGTTTCCGGGCGTTATGGGGATAAGCGCCCGGTCTAAGCGTCTTTTCTGCGCAGGCTCCTGTTTAACAATAATTTTGGATAGAGTTATAATTTTAAGTTAATTTAAGTAATTTACTTGAATTTGGAGAGAATTTACTTTAAAATAAAAATAGAAATCAGATATTATGTCGGAGGCTTTGGATGTGAATAAGGAATACCTGCAGTTCGAAGGAAGGATTTTGGAAAAGGAAGGGATCTTTTATCTCTCCTACACCAACAGCAGCGTCTCGTTTCTCGCAAAGGGGAGCGGGGTGTATATGGAGTTTGTTACCGACCAAAGGGAAGCCGTTAATTTTGCCGGCCTTCGGGTATATGTGGACGGTGCTCCTTTTGGGGAAGTTGTTTTGGATCAAACGAAGAAGCTTTATAAGATGTGCAGCCTGCCCGACAAAAAGCCGCACCATATTAAGGTAATAAAGATAACAGAGGCTGCCATGTCCCAGGCGGGACTGTGCGATATCCTGATAAAAGACGGTAAGATCCTGGAAGAGACACCGCTGGCGGATGAACGGATAAAGGTGGAATTTATTGGCGATTCCATTACCTGCGGTTACGGGGTCTTAGGGGCACCGGATTCCGAATACGATATCAGGGAAGAGGACGGGGAACGTTCCTATGGCGCTTTTATGGCGCGGGAAATGAACTGGAATGCCCGTTATATTTCCGCATCAGGATACGGAATGTTTGTGGAGTATACGGGAAATCCGGAGAACAATGTGCCGAAGCTCTATCCTTATACAAACTGGTTTGCGGACAGGGAAAAAAAGATCGAGCCGGGAGAATTTGAACCGGCGTTTATTATTGTGAACCTGGGAACCAATGATTCGGGCTTTCTGGGAGAAAAAAGGATGCAGGAAAGGTTTGTTTCGGCTTATGTCAGCTTTTTGAAACTGTTAAAGGGTTACCATCCGGATGCAGGGATAATCTGTGTGTTGGGAACATTGTGCACCAACGGATTCGTCTTTGTGAAAGAGGCGGTAACTTTGGCGTTATCTGCGGGCCTTAAAGATATATATGCCTTGGAGCTGCCCTATCACGATGTGGAAAAAGACGGTATGGCCAGCGGACATCCGTCCGTGGCGACCCACAAAAAGGACGCCGCAAGGATACTTGATTTTATGGCAGAGCAGGGTATGATTTCCACAAGGAAGCCCGCAGGATAAGGCGGAGAAGCTTTCTGAGTAAGGGTATGGGACTGAGAGGAAGCTGATTCCTGTGGGAAACGTGCAGGATGAGGCAGGACATGAAAATAGAGAAGGAATATAGGAAGGAAATGGAAAGAATATGGCAAGAAAACAAGTGACAATGGGCGATGTTGCAAAGGAGATGGGGATCAGCATCGTTACGGTTTCAAAGGCCCTGGCGGGAAAGGAAGGCGTCAGCGAAGGGCTTCGGGAGCTGATCATCTTAAAGGCAAGGGAATTGGGATATGAATACAGCGCAGGGAGGAAGATTACGGATGCCGTCAATGTTACCATCGGCATTGTGATATCCGAGCGCTTCGTGGGGGACAATGAAAATTCCTTTTATTTTAAAATCTACCAGAAGATGCTTATGGGGCTTTCGGCAAAAGGATATATCGGCATTTTAGAGATCATAAGGCCCGAGGACGAAAACGGCGGCGTGCTGCCTAATATGCTGAGGATGGATTCTGTATCCCAGGTGGTAGTCATCGGGGAGATGGGGACGGCTTTTCTGGAAAAGCTGGTGGCTTCTCCGGTCAGCGTCATATTCTTTGATTTTGAAAATGAAGAATTCGATGTGGATTCCATTACGGGGGACAATGTGAACGGCGGTTTCCTGCTGACGAGATATCTGGCTAAAAAGGGACATGAGAAGATCGGATTTGTGGGAAGCTATCACAGTACCAGGAGTATTCTGGACCGTTTCATGGGATACCGTAAATATCTGATCGCAAAGGATAAAGAATATATAAGCGAGTGGACTATCCCGGACAGGGATGAAGGGGGGCATTATGTGGAGTTGAAGCTTCCGGAGCATATGCCTACTGCCTTCGTCTGCAACTGTGATGAGGTTGCCTATGCAATGATAGACAGATTGTCAAAGGCGGGCTACCGGGTGCCAGAAGATATATCGGTCGTAGGCTATGATGATTATGCCAAAAGAATTCCGGAAAACGTTTCCCTGACGACTTATCGGGTGGATTCGGCTGAAATGGTACGGTGCTGTATCCATATCATAGAGCAGCGGGTCAAAAACAAATATTACCGGAGAGGGATGACGGTCATCCGGGGAGAACTTGTTGAAAGAGGAACGGTAAAGGATGCGGATGGCGGGAATGCCGGAAATGAGAGGTAACGCTTATGGGGAATATTTTTTCTTTGGACAGTCCCTTTTTCAGGGTCTGTTCCAAAATCGCCGATATTTTTCTGCTGAACCTGATATTTGTCATAACAAGTATCCCCGTTATTACCATAGGGGCGTCGGTAACGGCCCTGCATTCTGTTTCCATGAAAATGATAAAGGGAGAAGAAGGCTATATCATCCGGGGATTTTTAAAGGTCTTCAAAGAAAATTTCAAGCAGGCTACGGGAATTTATCTGATCATGGCGCTCTTCGGTATCATCATAGGGACGGATTATTATTTTTGGACGAATCTTACGGGGACCTTTGCAGCCGTTATGTCTGCAGTGAGCATTGGGGCGGCATGCATCTGGTTTATGGGGCTTATTTATGTATTTGCGCTGCAGGCTACCTTTGAAAATCCTGTGAAAAGAACGCTTATCAACAGTTTTCTGATCGCCCTGCAGCAGTTTCCCGTAACGCTGTTTCTGGCAGCATATTATGGCGTGATCATTTATTTTATCATACAGTTTTTTGCCGCAGACGCTTTTATGGTGCTCTACGGCTTCGGGCTGGCGGCTATGGGGTCTGCGGTGCTCTACCGGTTTGCTTTGAAAAAATACATAAAGAAGGCGCAGGAGGCTTCTGAAGAAGGCGTGCCGGTAAAAGATATTAAAAACGGGACAGAGGAAATCACATCCCCCGAAAGCGGTAAAGAGAAAACGAACGGGGCGGAACCATAAAAAATTTAATCGATCAAAATGTAATTGTAGGAGTGGATATTATGCTGTTTACGGTACTTAAGCGGCGTGATACCCACTCTTTTTTTAAATACGCTGATAAAGTGCGCGTCGCTGGAAAAGCCCAACCGGTAGCCGATCTCCCCGATGCTGTCGTCAGTTGTGGATAAAAGCTCCTTTGCTTTGGTTATGCACTTGTCGCAGGCAAAATCCATAATGGATTTCCCGATATGCTTTTTAAAATCGTGGGACAGGGAGAATTTGCTCACGTTTAAGAATGCGGAAATATCATCCAGGGTAAAGCGCTCCCTATAATGGGATTCAATGTAGGCCAGGGTCTTTATGACATGATTGGGGAGCATCTCGTTGGTAACGGGGTTTGTCCCGCGTTCCGTGATCAGCGCCGTCATGATATCCGTCAGAAGCTTGTGGGAAATAAAGTAACAGGAGTCGTCGGAGGGGAAATTCTGTATCAGATCGTATATGGCGCGTATTTTAGCGGGGATCCCGGACATGGGCGGAAGAAAAAAGCCTGCTACCTTATCCCGGTAGAAATAGCGGTAAAAAAGGTTTAAGTCTTTTCCTTCTATAATAAGAAATGAAAATGACCATTGGCCCGGCTGGGGCAGGTTTAAGGAAAAGCCCTTGGACATATCCAGGAAAACAATGCTGTGCTTTCTGAGAGAATAGCGGAACCCGTCAAAGGTCAACTCTAAAGCCCCGTCCTCGGTATAGAGAATACAGAAGAACGGGATGGGAGCCACATCCAAGCCAAAGGCGCCTCCTATCCGGCTGACGGAAAGGGCTCTGACTCTTGTTAAACCGGGCAAAAGGTCTTCGTTTTCAGGAAAGAGTAAAAAATCATTCAGAAAATTTTCCAGTTTCGATTGGTATTTCCAGTCGCACTTAAAGTGTTCAGACATCAAAAATCTAAATTTCTCCATAATTTTGCTCCTTGTCATAATAATTACCCGGAAAGTTAACTAAATTTAAGTAAAATTACTTTAAATTAATTAAAATCTAAATATTAATTGCACAATA